>NZ_CP114606.1:1230435-1845652 GCF_033558715.1 Acinetobacter sp. YWS30-1
TTAATCCGTTCACGCGGCAGTAATTTGCCGCGATCCAGATGTTTCTGGCGGGCAGTTTCTCCGCCACCCAAGGCAATTTTTTCTACTTTCTGTTTAAGATCATCGACCAGTTGCAGCATGGCAGCCTGGTTGGTCTTAAACTCTTCACTACGTATATTGATTTTGCTCTGTAACTGATTCATGACAAACATCCTTGTTTTATTCTAAGTGTTCAGGTTTAGGCTGTTTCGTTGAAGAGCTCACGGCCAATGAGCATGCGGCGGATTTCGGAAGTTCCGGCACCAATTTCATAGAGTTTGGCATCGCGCCATAAACGGCCTGCAGCAAATTCATTGATATAACCGTTACCACCTAAAGTCTGAATAGTTTCGCCTGCCATCCAGGTGGCTTTTTCAGCGGCATATAAAATGGCACTGGCAGCATCTTTACGCAGGCTACGGCTATGATCGGCCTTGTCACATTCAGCACCAACGGCATACACCAGTGCCTTACATGCCAGCCAGGTAGAGTACATGTCAGCAATTTTGCCTTGCATCAACTGGAATTCACCGAGTGCCTGACCAAACTGTTTACGGTCATGAATATAAGGAATCACGGTATCCATGCAGGCATCCATAATGCCCAGTGGACCAGCACTGAGAACCGCACGTTCGTAGTCCAGACCACTCATCAGCACTTTAGTCCCATTGCCGACACCGCCAAGCACGTTTTCTTTCGGAACTTCGACATTGTCAAAAAACAGGGGATAAGTATTGGAACCACGCATACCCAGTTTGTCTAAATGAGTGCCGTGACTAAAACCTGGCATATTTTTCTCAACCAGGAAGGCGGTCATGCCTTTGGCGCCAGCTTGTAAATCGGTTTTGGCATAGACGACAAGTACATCGGCATCACCACCATTAGTGATCCACATCTTGGAACCGTTGAGTAGATAATGATCGCCTTTGTCTTCAGCTTTCAGTTTCATGCTAACCACATCTGATCCGGCATTCGGCTCAGACATTGCTAATGCACCGACATATTCGCCAGAAATCAGTTTTGGCAGATAACGCTGTTTTTGTTCTTCATTACCATTTCGCTTAATTTGGTTTACACATAGGTTAGAATGGGCGCCATAGGACAAACCAATGGATGCTGAAGCACGGGAAATTTCCTGCATGGCAATAATATGGGCCAGATACCCCAGATTGGTACCGCCATATTCCTCACTGACCGTTAAACCAAGTAGACCCATATCACCAAATTTTTTCCAGAGGTGAGCCGGGAATTCATTGTCACGGTCAACCTGCTGGGCAATTGGGGCAATTTCCTTGGCGCAAAATGCGGCCACTGAATCACGAAGCGCAATAAGAGTTTCATCCAAACCGAAATCTAAGCTTTGTAAATTCATTCTTCATCCATCCTGAGATTATATTTGTTGTGTCCAAAAGCATTTTTGTTGTGCTTGTTTTTTTAACATACAACGAAAAATTAAAAAAGTGAACCTATATTCACAAAATGATTTACAATTCATTTTATCTGGTTGAGAATAAGATTATGAGTTATAAAAGATCATCACTGATGCAGGAACGAATGGAACAAAATCGTTTGTCGATTTTACAGTCTGCTCGTGAACTGATTACTCAAGGGGGCTTTAAAGAGGCGTCGATTCAGGCGATTGCAGAACGCGCAGGCGTTTCTACAGGGCTGGTCTATCGATATTTTGAAAACAAAAGCCAGATTTTGATTGAGGTTTTGTCGGCAGCGATTCAGCATGAAGTTGGAATTCTTGTTTCCATTGCCGGGTCGGATTTATCGCCAAAACTGAAATTGCAAAAATCTGTTACAACTTTTGTGAAACGTGCCATGAATAGCCCCCAGTTGGCGTATTCACTTATGTTTGAACCGGTTGATCCGGAAATGGAACATGAGCGTTTTCGCAGTAAACAGCTGCTTAAACAAAGCATTAAGGAAATCCTGGCCGAAGGAAAGGTGAATGGAGAGTTCGAGTTTGAAGATTTAAATACGGCAGCTTTGGGTGTGGTCGGTGCCATGACCTTTGTCGTGATTGAACCTTTAAATCCGTCCCGTAATGTAATGTTTGATCAGAACTACAAGGATCACTTTGTCAAACAGATTGCCGATTTTTGTGTTAACGCAGTACATCGACAGGAGGGAAATTCAGCAGCATAGACGCACAAAAACAGGCACATAGACAAGGTCGTCGTGGTCATAAAACAATTAGTAAAGTTGAAAATCAGAATTACAAAGAATCAAGGAGATCGATTCAATGACACAAGTACGGTTAAGCTATGCCTATGGAACCAGCAGCCAGCCTTTATTGGGTATGACGATTGGTGAAAAATTTGATCAGGCTTGCGAACAATATGCAGATCGCGATGCAGTTGTCAGTATGCATCAGAACATACGCCTGAGTTATCGGCAGCTACAGGATCAGGTCAATGCCTTTGCCTGTCAGCTGCTGAAATTGGGTATGCAAAAAGGTGACCGTCTGGCGATCTGGTCGCCGAACTGTGTGGAATGGACTATTACCCAGTTCGCAGCTTTCAAGGCAGGCATTATTCTGGTTAACCTGAATCCGGCCTATAAAAGCAATGAGCTGGAATATGTCTTGAATAAAGTGTCCTGTAAGGGACTGGTCATTGCATCGCAGTTTAAAACCACGGACTATCAGGAAATCCTGACCAAAATTGCGCCTGAATTAAAACAGGCTGAAAATAAATTACTAAATGCAGAACGTCTCCCACATTTAAAGCATGTCATTAAAATTGATGAGCAGCAGCATACTGGCATTCATCGTTTTCAGGATTTAATGCCTACACCAAGTGCTCAAGAGCTGGAACAGCTGCAACAGATCTCCACTGATTTGCAGTTCGATGAAACTATCAATATCCAGTTTACGTCGGGCACCACAGGGAATCCTAAGGGTACGATGCTGACCCATAACAATATTTTAAATAATGGTTACTTCGTCGGTGAAGCGATTCACTTAAGTCCAGAAGACCGTGTCTGTATTTCTGTTCCACTATTCCACTGCTTTGGCATGGTAATGGGCAATCTGGCCTGTATTACCCATGGTTCAGCCATGATTTATCCATCTGCCGTATTTAATCCGCTGGAAACCTTAAAAGCCATTCAGCAGGAAAAATGTACGGCAGCTTATGGCGTACCGACCATGTTTATTGCCGTACTGGAACATGAGCAGTTTGACGAATTTGATCTATCCAGTCTGCGTACCGGCATTATGGCGGGTAGCCCTTGTCCGCAGGAAATTATGCAGCGCGTGATTGAGCGGATGCATATGTCCGAAATTACCATCTGTTATGGCATGACTGAAACTGCTCCGGTAAGTGCCCAGAGTTCTACTGAAGACAGTGTTGAACGTCGTGTCAGTACAGTTGGCCGTGTCCATCCGCATCTGGAAGTGAAAATTGTCGATGAAAATGGCAAGGTGGTGCCGCGCGGTCAACTGGGTGAACTCTGTGTGCGTGGTTATTCCGTGATGCTCGGTTATTGGGAGGACCAGGACAAGACGCAGGAAGTCATTGATGCTGCGCGCTGGATGCATACTGGTGATATTGCCGAAATGGATGATGAAGGCTTTGTCAAAATCAAAGGTCGTATCAAGGATGTGGTCATTCGTGGCGGTGAAAACCTGTTCCCGAAAGAAATTGAAGATTTCCTTTATACCCATCCAGCGGTTTCGGATGTGCAGGTGATTGGTGTGCCAGACCATAAATATGGTGAAGAGCTTTGTGCTTGCATCATCTTACATGAAAATGACCCATGTACTGAAGAAGCCATCCGTCAGTATTGTGCTGAGCATATTTCTCACAATAAAGTGCCACGTTATGTGCGTTTCTTCCATGAATTCCCGATGACAGCTTCAGGTAAGGCACAGAAGTTCAAGTTGCGTGAATTTATGCGTGAAGAATTAAATTTAAAAGAGATTGCTTAAATTAATTAAAGCTAAGTTTAAATAGTATTTGATCAGATGACCTGGCGGCATGGATGCCGCCGTTTCATTGTATGGCAAGGATGCCATATCAATGAAACAGAGGGGTTTGGTTACTTTGCCCAGTCAAAGTAACGAAGCACCTGCACAATGGAAGAAGAATCCATCTTGCAAATTGAGGTCATGTATTTAGCAATTTCTTTAAATAGATAAAAATCTATTTCTATATAAATCAGAGTAAACAGATGGCAAAAAACTTTCACAGTGAAGTGGTGGTCGCCAGTTATGATGATCATATCCGTAAACTGATTCCTGGCTATGAACTGGTGCATCAACAGATTGAAGCAATACTCAGTACTGAGCTTCCAGAAAATGCACATATCCTGATCGTGGGTTGCGGTACTGGTTATGAGCTATCTTATTTATTGCAGCAGCATCCCAACTGGACATTTACTGCGATTGATCCTTCCGCTGCGATGCTTGAACAGGCAAGGAAGCATCTGGCTTCTATTGGAGCTGAACAACGAGTTCAGTTTATACAGTGCACCACTCAGGAACTGGATCAGCAGGATACTTTCGATGCTGCACTCGCTATTTTAGTCGCCCATTTTATTCCTGAACCTCAGAAATCTGATTTTTTTCAGGCTATCTATCAGAGCCTTAAAGCTGGCGGGATCGCATTGACCTATGATCTGATGCAGCCAGAAGGTGAGAATGAATTAAAGGTGATGCAAAAAATGGCACAGCAAACCGGACTTAGTGTGCAGCAAAGCGAAAATATGCTGGCCAGATTGCAGCAGGACTTTTTTCTGATTTCAGCGGAAGATTCAAATGAACTTTTAACAAAAGTCGGATTTAAACAGCACAAAATTTATAGTCAAATCATGAATTATTATGGTTTTTTACTCAGAAAATAAAGATCATGAAACTTTATATGAATTTTAAAGTTTAAGAGAATAATCAAGGAAGTTTAAGAAGAATGTCAGCATATTATAGTTTGATCCAGCGCGAGCAGCATACAGATGGCAGTACTACTGCCTATTATCGTTCCAATATTCATGCTCAAGGTGCGTGGAATCCTCATGAACAGCATATGGCACCGGCAACCGGTATTCTATGTGTTGAACTGGAACAGTTTCAGCCTAGATCAGAAATGCGCATTGGCCGGGTTGGACTGGATATTTTTGGGCTGATTGCATTTGGTGAATTTTCTATTACTACACGCATGATCCGTCCTGGCAAAACTATTGAATTGATTGAGGCAGAAATGTGTGCCAATGGAAAAACCTGTATTGTTGCACGTGCCTGGAGGATGTTGACTTCAGATAGCCGGGCCATTGCAGGTATCGAAGATTTTCCGATAGAAAGCCCTGATTCTTTACCGGTTTGGGAGGGTATGAGTTGCTGGCCGGGTGGTTATATTCAAAGTATTGAAACCCGTGCACATACCGACCATCGTGCAGGTAAAGGTATTGTCTGGCTTAGAAATTCATTGGATATGGTAGAAGGACAACCGACTACAGATTTTAGTCGTTTACTCGGTATGGTCGATACCGCGAATGGCATTGTGCCACGTCAGGATCCAAATGCGGGCTGGGGATTCCCGAATCTGGATTTGCAGATTCATATGCACCGTCTGCCGCAAGGTGAATGGCTGGGGCTGGAAGTGGTGCAACAGTATGGTGAAGATGGGATTGGTCTCACCAGCGGTGTGCTGCATGATATTCACGGGCCTTTCGGTCGCAGTGAACAGATTCTGACCTTACGAAAATTCTAAAACTGATTTAAAAGCAAAAGGATGAATTGATTCATCCTTTTTTTATTGGCATGCTGTGCGCAATGGTTCAGGAATATTGATGAATGCGGATTAGTATTATTGGGGCAGGGCGTGTGGCTTATCATCTTGCCCGTGTATTGTCAGCACAACATGAAATTGTACAGATCTACAGCCGGACTCTGGATAAAGCACAGCAACTGGCTGATCAATTTAAAGCGCAAGCCATCGCTCAACCTGAAAATCTGAATCAGGATATAGACTTGATGATCATTGCCGTGAGTGATCAATCAATTGCTGAGGTCATCAGACAAGTCTATTTTTACTTGCAAGATGTGCTGATTGTCCATACTTCAGGCAGTTCTCACCTGAATGTTCTAGCAGATGTACATGCAAAGTCTGGCGTCTTTTATCCATTGCAAACCTTTAGTCTGGAACGTGAAATTGACTGGGAAAATACGCCTTTATTTATTGAAGCGTCTGAGCCAGAAGATCAAGAAATCTTAACTCATTTAGCAAATAGCCTAAGCAAACGAGTTTATCAATATAGTTCGGACCAACGTTTGAGCTTGCATCTGGCTGCAGTATTTGCCTGCAATTTTAGCAACTACTGTTATGACATGGCCAAGCAGATTGTGGATGCACAGCAGGTAGACTTTAGCCTGCTTTATCCATTGATTCTGGAAACAGCCAATAAAGCGACGAAAAATGATCCTCGTCAGGGGCAGACTGGACCTGCGATGCGTGGTGATCAGAATATTCTGAATATGCATCAGCAGATGCTAGAGCAATCTGAACGACAAGACTTGGCAGATGTATATAAATTATTCAGTCAGCAGATTTTAGAACGCCATAAGAGCTAATAAAAAAGCGCTGAATAATCAGCGCTTTTTAGACTTATAGATATTAAGAAATTTTCTTAAAGATAAAGTCATTAATCTTGTGGCCAGCTTCGATCCCGCGACGTTCAAACTTGGTTTGTGGGCGCCATTCAGGGCGAGGGTAGCTGTTGCCTTTACCTGCCAGGTTTTCTAAACGTGGACGTTCTTCCAGAACTTCCAGCATCCACTCAGCATACGGTTCCCAGTCTGTTGCAGCATGGAAAGTACCGCCAAGTTCCAGCTTTTGCTCAACCAATGGCATGCGGTCATGAGATACAAAACGGCGTTTAAAGTGACGTTTTTTCTGCCATGGATCAGGGAAATACAGCTGAACGGTGTTGATGCTATTGTCTGGCATTTCACGAAGTACCTGAATCGCATCAGCATCCAGTACACGTAAGTTCGTCACGCCAGCCATACCTGCTTCATACACGCACTGCGCAATACCCGGTACATGCACTTCGATTCCGACAAAGTTACGCTCTGGATTCGCTTTCGCCATGAGAACCAGAGAGCGGCCCATACCAAAACCGATTTCGACAGTCAGCGGACGTTCAGGGTGTTCAAAATGCTGACGCAAATCACCTACCGGATATTCCAAAATTAAGTGACCATATTGTTCAAGCGCAGTACGTTGAGAGGTATTTAATGGCGCTGAGCGGCGCATAAACGTTACAATTTCACGGTGCTCGCTTAAATTGTCCAGCTCCACGACTTGCTGGTCTAATTGATCGTTCGACATAATTTTGGCAAATCTAAAAATTCAGAATGCGGTATTTTAAGTCCTGAGCGGTGCAAGTCAAACTTTTCTCGGTATTTCTCCATAAAAATCGAGCCAGAGATCTCAGACAAAATAAAAGAGCCAGTTGGCTCTTTTATAGATCAAGCTTGATTAGGTACTAAAACGGTCGATCAAAGTGCTACTGGCTTCATTTAAACCGATTACAGTCACGTCTATGCCTTGGGCTTTAAACTTCTGGATGACGTTATTGAGCATATTTACTGAAGTCACATCCCAGATATGTGCATACGTCAGATCCAGCTCAACATGATCCAGTTTTTCTTTAAAATCAAAAAACTGGTAGAACTTTTCTGTACTACTGAAAAAGATCTGTCCAGAAATCACATAGCTACGTGAATTAGGCTTATGCAAATAAGTCGAGACATGTACAGTTCTTTCCAGTTTATTAATAAAAAACAAGGCAGAGAGCAATACACCGACAAATACACCGAGCGCCAGGTTATGAGTAGCAAGCACAACAATAATCACCGCAATCATCACGGTATTAAATTCTAGCGGATGCTTGCCAAATTGTTTTATTGCACCCCACTGGAAAGTAGTAAATGACACCATAATCATAATGGCAACCAGCGCAGCCATAGGAATATAAGCCAGCCAGTCTTTCAGGAAGACCACCAGACACAGTAAAAACACCCCAGCCACCAAAGTGGATAAACGGGTACGTGCACCTGAAGAGACATTGATAATCGACTGGCCAATCATGGCACAACCGGCCATTCCGCCCATAAAACCGCTGACAATATTGGCCATACCCTGACCACGACATTCCTGATGTCGATCACCTTCAGTTCCAGTCACTTCATCAATCACTGTAGTCGTCATCATACTTTCAAGCAGACCTACAGTGGCTAAAGTAAAGGAATAAGGCAGGATAATCTGCAAAGTTTCCAGATTCAGTGGAATTTCTGGAAGAAGAAAGACGGGTAAGGTATCTGGAAACTGTCCCAGATCGCTCACGGTGCGTATATCCGCACCAAGCAATAACGCAAGTGCAATTAGCACGACGATACAGATCAGAGGCGATGGAATCGCTTTACCGATTTTCGGGATATAAGGAAACAGATAGATGATTACCAAACCTACTGCAATGAATAGATAACCCGTACTGTCCATCCGGTTAATTTCCGGGATTTGTGCCACAAAAATCAGGATCGCGAGGGCATTCAAGAAACCATACACCACAGCCTGCGACACAAAACGCATCAGTTTGGCAACTTTAAAAAAGCCAGCAATCACCTGAATGATTCCAGTCAAAATCGTAGCTGCAAGCAGATATTGCAATCCATGATCCTTGACCAGCGTAATCATCAATAGTGCCATTGCACCAGTCGCCGCAGAAATCATAGCAGGACGACCACCGAAAAAGGCAATGGACACGGCAATACAGAAAGAGGCATATAAGCCGACTTGCGGATCGACACCTGCAATCGCAGAAAAGGCAATAGATTCAGGAATCAGGGCCAGTCCAACCACCAGACCTGCCAGTACATCAGTCCGGATATTGGAAAACCATTCTTCTTTTTTCAGGTTAATCACGAAATATCATCTAAATTTTGAGAACCTGCGTATCTTAAACAGATACAGATAAAAATCTACACAAGATTGACTTGCAAAAGCCTGTAAATTCCTCAATATTGGATATGTAACTGTGCTGAATGACAGTTACGCTTTTTTGCAATTTACAGGTTTGATCACTTGAAAGTTTGTCAGAAGCGATTTAAAACATTGAGAAGTGTATAACAAGGATCAGAAATGAAGCTTTACTATTCGCCAGGCGCGTGCTCTTTGGCAGCTCATATTATTTTAAATGAAATTAATGTCGATTTTGATTTGGAACGTGTTGACTTAAAAACCCATAAAACAGAAAAAGGTGCAGATTATTACGAAATTAACCCAAAGGGTTATGTACCAGCATTAGAAATTAATCCGGGTTTAATTCTTACAGAAAATGTTGCAATTTTACCGTTTCTTGCTCAACACGATCCAAAACAAGATCTGATTCCACCTTCTGGCATGGGACGTGCCAAAGTGTTGGAGTGGTTAGGTTATCTCAACTCAGAACTGCATGATGCTTATGCTGTATTCTTCACTGGAAAATTATCAGATGAAGCCAAAGAAAAAGCCTATGCAGAAATTGACCGTTTATTGAGTTATATCGATAAGGCCATTGGTGAATCGGACAATGATTATCTGGTCGATGATAATTTCGGTCCGGCAGATGCTTACCTGTTTGTTCTGACCAACTGGTCGAACCAGATTGAACATGATCTGAGTTCATATAAAAATATTATTCATATCCGCAATAAGGTTGCAGAACGTCAGTCTGTACAGATTGCAATGCGTGATGAAGGTTTGATTCCTTAATCTCAAAATTTTGAAAAAGCGCCATAGGGCGCTTTTTTTTATTGCTTTCAAAGTGATTATTGATATTTAGTCAATAATGATTTGCAGATTTACTACTTTTTAGCAATAAGCAGAGTCTATATAGTGCCTGCATAAATTTTTGGTTTCAGGTTCTTCCTATGAAAAATATTTTATTAATTAATGGTGCTAAAGCTTTTGCCCATTCGAATGGTCAGTTAAATGATACTTTGGCCGAACTGGCACAAGAAGTATTAACAAAGCTCGGGCATCAGGTTCAGGTGACTCGTGCTGATAGTGAATATGATGCAAAAGCAGAAGTGGAAAAATACCTCTGGGCAGATACGGTCATTTACCAAATGCCAGGCTGGTGGATGGGTGCGCCGTGGCCAGTGAAAAAGTATATTGATGATGTTTTTACCGAAGGGCATGGCAGCCTGTATGCAAATGATGGTCGCTCACGTTCAGATGCTTCAAAAAAATATGGCTCAGGTGGCCTGATTCACGATAAAAATTATATGTTATCTCTTACCTGGAATGCACCTATGGATGCGTTTACGGATACCGAGCAATTTTTTCATGGCGTAGGCGTAGATGGCGTTTACCTACCTTTTCATAAAGCCAACCAATTCTTGGGGATGCAAGCTTTACCAACATTTATTGTGAATGATGTAATTAAAGCCCCTGAAGTTGAAGCGTATATCGCACAGTACCGTGAACATTTAACTCAAATTTTTGCTTAATCAGGAGATATGACCATGCTAACCGTTATTGCTGAAATCATCTGTCATTCGGAACAAGATATGAAAATAGTGCTGGATTCATTTAACAACATCCGCGCACAGGTATTACAAGAGCCGGGCTGTCATCTTTATGATATCTATATTGATCATCCAGCGGTTGAGAGCCGATTACAGACTAAAGTGCCTTTTTCAATCATGATGTTTGAAAAATGGGAAAGTATTCAGCATCTGGAAACCCACATGCATAGTGTAAATATGCAGCAGCATGCTAAGGCCACTAAAGGTGCGGTTGAGAGCGTAAAGATTCGAATTTTAGAAGCGCTTTAAGCTGTAAGTCTCAGTTTGAAAGAGTTTGTGATATTTAATTTTATTCGAACTCTTGTGGCTGATTAAATTGAACCTGTTCAAATTTTAATGCGTAGCGGTGTTTTAAGGTGGACCATTGAACTTTGGCAGGTTGCGTCTGTTCTGAAAATTCATTTTCATCTGTTGTAGTTTTTACCTTGCCTGTTAAAAAGTTAATGCTTCGTGCTGTACTCTCACCCGAGGCACGGTGAAAATCATCTACATCATAGCCAATCAATTTAAAAGCATTATCCTGGTATCGAAAGGTATAAGTATGATTGGTTACATACCATGAACCACAGCTTAGCCAGTAATGTAAATGAACCCGAAGTACACCTTTTTGAATGCTTAAGGCTTCGGATTCACCAAGTGGATCAGCGAGGCAAGGCGACTCTACATCACCTTCGGTTGGCAAAGTAGTATTACTAGCTACAAGCTGATAACTATTTTCTTGCTTGAATAAAATCAAAAGTTTTCGTTTGTTGCTATTCAGAACATGATTGCCTACACCTGCATTTGCAACAAAGTTTTCGGGATTAGTATCTTCAATAATCAGCGTTAGATCTGCTTGACCGTCCTGATTTAAATCGCCTTGCGCTGTTTCCAAAATTTTCCAATTTTTCGGAACAAATGACTGATAGCTTGATTTTAGAGAACTGCCTGTCTGAGGTGTTGCACATGCACTTTGTGTAAATGCTATACACAGCAGGGTGCTAAATAGGAAAGGCAGTTTGATCTGATGAAGCATCGGTTTAAATTCCTTTTATTTATAATTTTATTGATGGTCAAAGCTGAGTGATAAGTTTAGCAAAATAGGTTGAGTCATCTCTTTGAATATTGGATAGATATTTATGGTGAACTTTTAATATTCAATCTTCAAATTTAAATTGGGTATCTAAATTTAAAAGTTCAGGAGTTTGCTGGAAACTCCTGAACAGATTGATATGATTTAAATAATTTTTTGGGCCTCTAGCCTCGATTATTATTTAAAGAAATAACCGGTTTCAGGTGAGCTGGCATTGGCCATGCGTTTGCGTGGCATACGACCGGCTAGGAATGCTTCACGACCTGCTTCAACCGCTTTACGCATCGCAGAGGCCATTAAGACCGGATTTTGTGCTGCTGCAATGGCTGTATTCATCAGTACGCCGTCACAGCCCAGTTCCATGGCAATCGCTGCATCACTGGCAGTACCGACACCCGCATCGACCAGCACAGGCACTTTGGCATTTTCTTTAATGATTGAAATGGTATGTGGATTCAGAATCCCCAGACCAGAACCGATCAGGCTACCCAAAGGCATGATTGCTACGCAGCCCATACTTTCCAGTTCTTGTGCCACGATCGGATCATCTGAGGTATAGACCATGATTTCAAAACCGTCATCAATCAGGGTGCGCGCTGCTTTCAAGGTTTCAGTAATATTTGGATAAAGAGTCTTTTCATCACCCAGAACTTCTAGTTTCACCAGGTTATGACCATCCAAGAGTTCACGTGCCAGCATACAGGTACGTACTGCGCTATTGGCATCAAAACAGCCTGCTGTATTTGGCAAAATGGTGTATTTTTCTGGTGGAACCACTGAAAGCAGATTAGGTTGGTCTGGATGCTGACCAATATTCACCCGGCGAATAGCAACCGTTACAATTTCTGCACCGCTGGCCTGAATGGCCTGATCTGTTTCATTTAAATCTTTATATTTGCCTGTGCCTACTAAAAGACGAGACTGGAATTGGCGTGAACCGATCTGTAATAAATCTTGCATAATTGTTCCAAGTGTTATTAGCCGCCACCGACTGCGTGAATAATTTCTATTTTGTCCGCTTCACAAATGGGCGTTTCACCCAATCTGCTTTTAGAAATAATCATTTCATTGACCTCAACTGCAAAGCGCTTACCCTCAAGCGCCAGACTTTGAACCAGCTCCAGCAGGTTCTTGCATTGAGTTTCTTGTTGTTCGCCATTGATATATACCAGCATCTTGGCAACCCTCCATGATTATTGATTAAAGCATCAGACCTATTTGAGGTATTTTACGGCATTCCAGGCCAGAATTAACCAGCCAGCAATCATTAAGGCACCACCAATTGGCGTAATTGCACCTAAACCGCGCGGCAGACCCATTGCCATGACATAGAGTGAGCCACAGAACAGGAAAATTCCCGCCTGAATCAGGAGAAAACTCCATTTGATTGGCAATTCAGGAATCACTCGGCTGATCACTGCCAAAAGGAGTAACCCAAGAGCATGGTAGAAGAAATAATCTGTGGCCGTTTGCCACCAGGTCAACTGTGCTTCAGTCGCTCGAGTCTTTAAACCATGGGCACCAAATGCGCCGAGCATGACTGCAAGCGCAAGATTCAGTGCTGAAATCGCAATCCACATTTGAATTGATCTTCCCAATAAAGTTTGCGCTTAACCTTAGCATAAAAGCTAAGGCTGAAACACGGCATTAAAAGACAAAAAAGCCTTCATATATGAAGGCTTTTTCTTAAGATTAGTAGTTTATTAATTCAATACATCAGTTTGAAGACATTGCCACTTTGATTTTTTCCATTGCATTCTTTTCAAGCTGACGGATACGTTCGGCGGAAACGTTATATTCAGCTGCCAGTTCATGCAAGGTTGATTTTTCATCATCCAGCCAGCGACGCTGCAAGATATTGCGAGAACGGTCATCTAGCTGTTCCATCGCTTCATGCAGGGCAGAGGTACTTTGTTCCTCATAGTCTTCATTTTCAATCAGACGTGCCGGATCATAACGATTATCTTCCAGATATAGTGCTGGAGCAACGTGAGTTGAATTTTCGTCATCATCATCACCTGATGCTTCAAATGCTGCATCATAAGCCGTCAATCGGCCTTCCATTTCCAGTACCTGTTCTGGTGTTACATTCAGGTCATTGGCAATCGACTGAGCTTCTTCAAGCGTTAACTTTTTAGAAGACTTTTTCAAGCTACGTAAATTGAAGAACAGTTTACGTTGCGCTTTAGTGGTCGCAATTTTGACAATACGCCAGTTACGAATTACATATTCATGAATTTCAGCTTTGATCCAGTGCACGGCAAATGACACCAGACGTACGCCCATACTCGGGTCAAAACGCTTAACGGCTTTCATCAGGCCAAGGTTGCCTTCCTGAATCAGGTCACCTTGAGGCAGGCCATAACCTGCATAACTACGTGCAATATGTACCACGAAACGCAAATGAGACATGACCAGCATTTTTGCTGCGTCTAGGTCTTGGTCGTAGTAATAGCGTTCAGCCAACTCTTTTTCTTGTTCGGCCGTTAAAATAGGAATTTGATTGACAGTGCTAATATAAGCACCAAGATTGACACCTGGCGCCGATAATGACAGGGGCATCAATTGATTGCGGCTGTCACTCATGTGTTCTCCTTGAAGTGCGGGGGATTTAACCCTTAACTAGGTTTTATCTTAATCCAAACTCTCCTCAAATAATGGATATTTGGGTAGAGAAATGTAAATTTTTATACGAGTATGGAGAGCATCCAGTTTAATTGAAAATTTTTAAGATTCAATCAGGTAGTGATACTCGGTTGCAGAAATCTGTTGAGATTCGCATTTTAACTGATGCATATGGCAATACCGTGTAACATCAGTTTGACTATGTGGATCTGATGACTTTAGCAAGAATGTTTTGCCCTGATCTGCTTTTAATGCACGCTTTAACATCAGGAGCGGCATCGGACAGGGTTTACCCATGGCATCAATAATATGCGCTTGACCGTGGTTATCACTCATTTCCGTTTTATTCATATCGCAAAAAAGGCTATAAATATTAGCAAATAGGATGCCAAAACCCAACTATTTGGCTAAAAAGTTACATGAAATAATATATATAATTTTTCTGATATATATTGTGAAAAAAAATAACTAAATCAAAAGGAACAAAGCTAAAAAATATCTATTAATTGTCATAAACCCATGTTAAGCTCGTTGCGTATTTAGGATTTTAGATAAACAAATTGATTGTTTTTCGCCCTATACACAATGGATGTAACCGGGATTTTGTTAATAGTTTTACAGAATGATTACAAGCTTAAAAATAATATTTTCAAACTTGTTTGCTCTGCTGTTTGCAACACCGGGTGGTCCTTTTTTTAGTATCAATGAGGATTAACTTATGACAGCTGCTCGTGAACAAGGCGTAGTTAAATGGTTCAACGACACTAAAGGCTTCGGCTTTATTCAACGCAACGGCGGTGATGACGTATTCGTTCATTTCCGTGCAATCCAAGGTGAAGGCCACCGTTCACTTCGTGACGGCCAACGTGTTGAATTCAGTGTAGTTAAAGGCCAAAAAGGCTTCCAAGCTGAAGAAGTTCAACCATTAGACTAATCTTCGGATTAAGCTAATAAACGCCCCAATATAAATTGGGGCGTTTTTTGTTTATACTATTCCATCTTAGTGATTATCAAATTAGAGCAGCGCTTTATGTCATCTGGTTTTGAAACCTTAAATTTACATCCCCAACTGAAAAAGGCAATTGATGCTTTAGGCTTTACTTCCATGACGCCGATTCAGCAGAAGGTTTTAAAATTCACCTTGGCAGGACATGATGCTATTGGTCGTGCACAAACGGGTACGGGTAAAACAGCCGCATTCCTGATTAGCGTGATTAATGACTTGCTGAATAATCCGGTAAAAGAACAGCGTTATCGTGGTGAACCGCGTGCTCTGATTTTGGCACCCACTCGTGAGCTGGCATTACAGATTGAAAGCGATGCACATGAGCTGACCAAGTTTACTGACCTGAGTGTCGTAACACTTCTAGGTGGTGTAGATTTTGACAAGCAGAAAGCTCAATTGGATAAAGCGCCAGTGGATATCATGGTTGCTACTCCAGGGCGTCTGATTGATTTTGTCGAGCAAAAAGAAGTCTGGCTAGACCAGATTGAATTCCTGGTGATTGATGAAGCTGACCGTCTACTGGATATGGGTTTTATTCCATCAGTAAAACGTATTGTGCGTTTCTCGCCACGCAAAGAGCAGCGTCAGACGCTGATGTTCTCTGCAACTTTTAGCTATGATGTCTTGAATCTGGCACAGCAATGGTTATTTGAACCGGTCACTGTCGAAATTGAGCCAGAGAAAAAAACCAATGCCGACGTAGAACAGCGTGTGTATATGGTGGCGAAAGCAGACAAATATAAGTTGCTGCAAGACATTCTGCGTGATGAGCCGATTGAAAAGGTCATGATTTTCGCTAACCGTCGTGATCAGGTACGTAAGCTATATGATCATTTAAAACGTGATGGTTATAAGGTGGTAATGCTGTCAGGTGAAATTGCCCAAGACAAACGCTTAAAAATGTTAGACCAGTTCAAAAATGGTAAACATAACATCATGATTGCGACAGACGTTGCCGGTCGTGGTATTCATGTGGATGGCGTATCTCATGTGATTAACTTCACTTTACCTGAACAGTCCGATGATTACGTACACCGTATTGGTCGTACTGGTCGTGCGGGAACGCGTGGTGTAAGTATCAGTTTCCTGGCGGAAGATGATGCGTTCTATTTGCCAGAGATTGAAAAAGCGATTGGACAGAAATTACCGCTGACCCGTTTAGAAGGCTATTGCTAATCTAAACTGCAAAAAAACCGCTCTTCAAGAGCGGTTTTTTATTACTGCACATGTTGAAGCTTATTTTGCTTCACAGCGGAACGTTAAAACAGTCTGATAATCATCATTCTGGTTCAATCCGGTGTTGGTGCCGGCAATATTGCCTAATACAGTCGCAGCAGCCTGAATCATTTGTCCGGTCTGTTCATCGACTACACCTTTTAGTGCACCATCATAAGAAGTTTTTTCATCCAGAATAATCGCAGTTGCTTTGGAGCCACAGGTTTTGCTGGCGGCATTCACTGCATTATTTTTAGAGGTTAACTGGTTTTTACCTAATCCTGTTACTTCAAACTGATTATTTTCCTTTTGAACCGCCACTGAAGTCGGGTTAGATGCACAGGCAGTTAAAAGTAGAGCTGAAGCTGCTAATCCGCTGATCGCAATTGTTTTTTTCATCATAAAATCTCGCTTGAAAACAGAACTGGGAATATTGAAACACAGTAAAAAGCACAGAATTAGGAGCTGTTGTATAAGTTTGGCAATTTTTGATGTTGCTCTATGAGAGAAAAGTGAATGAAAGAGACCTTTTATTGATTCCATAGAAAATATTGTAATCTTTCTTAAATATTTTCAAGGTAGAGGTATTTGCAAGTTTCTAGAGTATTACTAGTGGAATATGCTAATCTTGACCGTAGTTTTTAAGTTATAGATCTATAAAGCAATGACGGAATCTGTGGTCGACATCGTTCATCAAAATATTCACCAACGTCAATCAATAGGACATTTGCTGGCACCTGCGCCGAATGCAGAACAGTTAGAAATGGCATTTAAAGCTGCTTTGACAGCACCGGATCATCACCGGTTAAAACCTACCACTTTTGTGATCATCCCGGATGCGCAACGTGAAGCATTTGGTGAACTGTTATCGCAAGCACTGATAGATCTGGGTCAAACTGAATCAGCTCAGATTGAACGGGTCAAGAATCATCCTTTTCGTGCACCTTTGCTGGTACTGGCATTAACCCGTTTGCAGGATCATCCGAAAGTGCCACATTTTGAGCAGATTTTGAGTTCAGGTGCCGCTATTCAAAACTTCTTGCTGTCTTTGCAGGCTCAAGGTTTTTCAACTATGTGGCGTAGTGGCGCAGTAGTAGAATCAAAATTTTTCAAGCAGTCGCTCGGCATTGGTAAGGATGATCTGGTTTCTGGCATTATCTATATCGGTACGGCGGCAAAAGCGATTGCACCACGTGCTGAAATCCAGACCCAGAATTATGTAAGTTATTGGAATCAAAACTAAGGCATTTCAAGACACAGGATATTAGAAAACAAGATGTCAGAATTAAATTTTACCAATTTGATTGAACCGGTTGCGGTCAACCAGAATACGGCTTTAAGAATTACAGTTTTAGGCGGTGGTAGTTTTGGTACTGCAATGGCCAATACCGCGGTTCGAAATGGCTGCGATACCATGATCTGGATTCGTGACCCGGAAGTAGCTGAAGATATTAATGCAACACATATCAATAAGCGCTATCTTCCGGATTTTAAGCTGGAAGAAAATCTGCTTGCTGTGTCCGATCTGGAGAAGGCTGTTCGTGATCGCGATATTATTCTAGTTGCGATTCCAAGTCATTCTTTCCGTGATGTATTACAGCAGATCAAGCCTTTTATCACATCTCAAGCGGTGATTTCCCTGACAAAAGGGATTGAGGCCAATACCTTCAGCTTTATGAGTGACATCATTCGTGAAGAATTACCGGAAGTGCCTTATGGTGTGTTGTCTGGTCCAAACCTGGCCAAGGAAATTGTCGCAGGTCAGCCGGCAGGTACGGTGATTGCCAGTGAATCTGAACTGGTACGTTATGCAGTGCAACAGGCACTCCATAGTGCATTATTCCGTGTCTTTGCCAGTGATGATGTGCATGGCGTAGAACTGGGTGGCGCATTGAAAAATATTTATGCGGTCGCGATGGGAATGGCGGCTGCCTATAATGTCGGTGAAAATACCAAAAGTATGATTCTGACCCGTGCGCTAGCTGAAATGAGCCGATTTGCAGTCAAGCTGGGTGCAAATCCGCTAACTTTCTTGGGGCTTTCTGGTGTAGGTGATCTATTTGCCACTTGTAACAGTCCGCTGAGTCGTAACTATCAGGTTGGTTATGCATTAGGTAAGGGTAAAACCTTAGAGCAGGCGACGACTGAACTAGGGCAGACGGCAGAAGGGATTAACACTATTGTGCAGGTAAAAGCACGTTCAGAGGAGCTGGATGTGTATATGCCGATTACAACTGCTTTGTATGAAGTGATCTTTGAAGGAGCGCCGCCGCTGACGATCGCTTTATCCTTAATGAAAAATGGTCATCGCAGTGATGTCGAATTTGTCTTGCCACATCATCAAGTCTGATCTATAACACAGGAAGTGCGATGATTATGATGCTGACTGATGATCGTGGCGACCAAATAAATAGGGAAATAAGATGCAACTGACTTTAGTGCGACATGGCGAAGCCGCGCCACCGGTGAATGGGAATGATACCAAACGTCCCCTAACGGAGCGCGGGCATCAACAGGCGGAACAGACAGCGCAGTATTTAAAGGACATCATCAAACCGGAAGTATTTGTGGTCAGTCCTTTATTGCGTGCACAGGAAACTCTGGCGCATTTACAGCACTATTTTAAAGATGTACCCGTTGTGATCTGTAATACTATCAAGCCTGATGATGATGCTAAAGTTGCAGTTGAATGGTTATCGCAGTTGCCGTATGAGTCCATTGCGGTGGTTTGTCATATGAATGTTGTGGCGCATATTGCCTCCATTCTCGTGACTGAGTCTTTTCATCCATTTCATTTATCAGAAGCACGTATTTATGATCAGGCCGTGATTGCACCAGGCTTATCAACACAAGTTAAAAGCTTTATTCCAACAGTATAAAAACCAATTAAAACGGTAGAACACAATCGATGTTGTATTTATGGATGCCGGAAGCCAATGGGGTTTGGCAATGGTCAAAGGGGGAGTTCTGGAACACTGCTGCAACACTTGAGCAGCTGATTCAGGATATTCAGGCTTATCATGGTGTAGAGGCGACGGTCTTTTTTCCAAGTCGTCATGTGCAAATTTTGCAGCAGACTTTGCCAAAAAGCCAATATAAAAAAATGGGCAATGATGGCATTAAATATCTGTTAGAAGAATATGTAGTACTGCCTGTCGATACCATGAAAGTGCTGCATCATTTTCAGCAGCCTGACCAGATCAGTATTCTGGGGATTGCAAATTCTACAGTTGAAACTTTGCAGCATGCTCTGAATTTGATTCCTGTTAAACTCGCTGCGTTACTGCCAGACTTTCTGGTTTTGCCAGTGCCTGAACATGCGCAGCAGCGCGTTATTGCACAAATTGGTGGGCATTTGCTGGTACGTGAAGCTGAATATATCGGCCAGTCAGTGGATGATCTGAGCCTTTATCTGGATTTTCAGTCTAAAGATCTGGAATATCAGGTCAGCAATCTCAGCCCTGAACAAATGAGCAGTTTTGAAGCGGTAGCAACACGTGAACAATTAAACTCGTTCCAATATACGTTGCCAATGCTAAAAAAACCGAAACAGCATCCATTTAATATCCTGCCAAAGGGTAAATCGGATCATACTGTTTCTGGTTACTGGAAAGCCTGTGCGGCGGTTTTTCTTGGGATTTTAGTACTACAGTTTACTTATGATGCGGTGCGCTGGTATCAATATAAAAAAGTCGCCAATACCACTGCGATGCAGGCGATTGACCAGTTTAAATACTGGTTCGGACAAAATTATCCGGTCACTGAGCAGAATATTAAAAGTCAGTTTGAAGCCCAGCTTCGTCAAAGTCAGACTGCGGATACTCAGGCTTTGCAGCTCATTAGCCGAGTCGGGCCGGTGTTGATGCAAAACCAGATTGTGGCACAGCGCGTCAATTATGATCCGTCTGGATTGAGTTTACAGTTACAGTCCACTTCATCTGAAGGTTTAAATACTTTGACCAAACAACTGGGGCAGCAGGGCTTTAAAGTAGAATTGGGGAATATACAGGCGAATGGAACAGGCGCCGTAGGACTGGTGAAAATACAATAATGAAAGCCATTGAAACCTTACAGAACCGCATGGATCTGCAAATTGAAAAATTGACCGATTATCTGGATCGTTTGTCAGCACGTGAACGCATTCTGGTAATCTTTACCACAATTTTTGTACTGGTTGCCGCTGTTGCGAGTGCACTCTGGGCAATGCATCAGGCAGCAGATACCCAACAAAAACGTTTAAATGATCTAAAAGATACGCTGGTCTGGATGCAAAGTAATGCTGTTACTATGAAGCCGGCAGGAGACTTGCAATTAGATGCAGCAGAAAAAGTGCAGCGTATTGCCCAGCAACAAGGTCTGTCGGTTGCATCGCAGCAAATGGATGGAAAAATTCAGTTGATGCTGTCTCACGAAAATTATTCTGTGCTGGCCAACTTCCTGACGCAGCTAGCACAAATGGGGCTAAGTATCGAGAAAATGGAACTAAATAATGAAGTAGGGCAGATTAAATTAACAGCGACTGTGCAATAACTGGTAAAAATAAAGATTTGCAAAGCATGGTTTTTTTGTCAGCCTATGCCTATAATATGCCGACTTAAAAAGCAGTAGACTTTTCTAGATATGTTGTATTCTCTAGCCCGCCCTTTGTTGTTTTCTTTAGCACCAGAGCGTGCACATGAGCTGACACTATCACTATTAAAATCATCCCATAAAATGGGCATGATGCGTCAAAATGTTGCTGTGAAACCTGTGACCTGTATGGGAATCGAATTTCCTAATCCGGTCGGTCTTGCAGCAGGGTTAGATAAAAATGGTGCCTATATTGATGCCTTGGCCAGTCAAGGCTTTGGTTTTATTGAAATTGGTACCATTACTCCACGCCCGCAACCTGGTAATCCTCATCCACGTTTATTCCGTCTTCCGAAAGCCAAAGCGATTATTAACCGTATGGGTTTTAATAATGATGGTGTGGACAAACTGATTGAAAACGTTAAAGCTGCAAAATTTAAAGGTGTACTGGGAATCAATATCGGTAAAAACGCTGATACTCCGGTAGAAAAAGCAGTAGATGATTACCTTATTTGTTTAGAAAAAGTCTATAATTATGCTTCCTATATCACCGTTAATATTTCTTCTCCAAATACCAAGAACCTGCGCAGTTTACAAAGTGGCGATGCACTGACTGAATTGCTGGAAACGCTAAAGAATCGTCAGCTGGAACTGGCTCAGGAACATCAGCATTACGTTCCTCTGGTATTAAAAGTTGCACCGGATCTTGAAGCTGAAGATATTGCCTTTATTGCCAAGCAGTTATTGCAATACAAGATTGATGGTCTGATCGTGACCAATACCACATTGTCACGTGAAGGTGTGGAAGGTCTGGAGCATGCAGAAGAAGCGGGCGGTTTATCAGGCGCGCCAGTCTTTGAGAAAAGCACGGCATGTCTGGCTGCATTTGCAGAGGAATTAAAGGGACAAATTCCATTGATTGGTGTGGGTGGTATTCTTTCAGGTGCGGATGCGCTGGCCAAGAAAAAAGCTGGTGCAAGCCTTGTACAAGTCTATAGTGGCCTCATATATACTGGGCCGGAACTGGTTAAAGACTGTGTAGCCGCGCTTTAAATCCTATGAATGCCATTGATATCTTTCTACTGATTATCTTGCTCATTGGAGGGCTCAACGGTTTGCGCCAAGGATTTATTAAAGCCTTTGCGAACTTAGTGGGATGGATTTTTGCCTTGATTATTGCGGCGAAATATTCAACACTACTTGCGCCCTCAATGGTTGCTCTCAGTACAGATCCAGTGGTACAGAAGATTGCAGCCTTTGCCTTTATCGTTCTGATGATTGTGGTACTCACCTGGATTGTCACCTTTCTGCTCAACCGCATTTTAAAAACCTTGAAACTTGGTCCGCTGAATCGTCTTGCGGGGGGTGTTTTCGGCAGCCTGAAAGGTTTGCTGATTGTCCTGATTACCATGCAGGGGATTGGCCCTTGGGTGGAAAGTTCGCCGCACTGGAAGCAGTCCAAATTTATACAGGTCTTATTGCCATATGCGCCTTGGGCAACAGAGCTCTCCAAAGAAGCCGCAAATGGCGCCCTGCAACATATCAAGTCTGAAGGGGCACAGAAACCTTCAGATTCCTCATCTGAACCGGCATCCAAGGCCAAGAGTTCAGATGCGTCAACGAATAATCCTTTTTATTAATCCTAGCTTGTCTGCGAGGTTGCTATGTGTGGAGTAGTTGGTATAGCTGGTAAATCACCTGTTAACCAAATGTTGTTTGATGCATTAACGATGTTACAACATCGTGGACAAGATGCAGCTGGGATTGTGACTTGTCAGGAAGGCCGCCTGTTCCTGCGTAAAGATGTCGGTATGGTCCGTGATGTATTCCATACCCGTCATATGCGTGCTCTACAGGGTAATTATGGTATTGGTCATGTGCGTTACCCAACGGCGGGTACTTCAAGCAGTGCCGAAGCGCAACCATTCTACGTAAACTCACCTTATGGGATTACACTGGCGCATAACGGTAACCTGACCAATGCTGAAGAAATTCATGATGACCTGTTCAAAACTGACCTGCGTCACATGAATACTGATTCAGATTCAGAAGTGCTATTAAACGTACTGGCGCACGAATTACAAAAACGTGGCAAGCTGGTACCAACATCTGAAGATATTTTCCAGGCTGTAACGCGTGTACATGAGCGTTGTAAAGGTGGTTATGCCGTTGTTGCGATGATTACCGGTCAAGGTCTGGTAGGCTTCCGTGATCCAAACGGTATCCGTCCATTAATTTACGGTTCGCGCGAAACAGAAAATGGTATGGAATATATCATTGCTTCTGAATCTGTAGCGATTACGGCACTAGGCTTTAAGGTTGAACGTGATATCGAACCAGGTGAAGCAGTTTTCATTGATTCTGACGGTAACTTCTTTACCCAGCAATGTGCAGCGAATCCAGAATATCGTCCATGTATTTTTGAATATGTGTACTTTGCCCGTCCAGATGCAACCATTGATGGGATCTCTGTCTATAAAGCCCGCCTGAAAATGGGTGAGAAACTGGCACAAAAAATCCTGCGTGAGTGGGGCGATGAGCATGACATCGATGTGGTGATTCCAATTCCGGATACTTCACGTACTTCTGCACTTGAACTGGCTAATATGCTAGGCGTGAAATTCCGTGAAGGTTTCATGAAAAACCGTTATATCGGTCGTACCTTCATTATGCCAGGTCAGCAACTGCGTAAAAAATCAGTACGTCAAAAACTGAACCCGGTTGAGCTCGAGTTCCAGGGCAAAAACGTTCTACTGGTCGATGACTCGATTGTGCGTGGTACGACTTGTAATGAAATTATTCAGATGGCACGTGATGCGGGTGCGAAAAAAGTATTCTTCGCTTCTGCGGCACCTATGGTGAAATATCCAAACGTATACGGTATTGATATGCCGGCGAAATCTGAACTGATCGCTTCTGAACGCAGTGTAGAAGAAATCCGTGAAATCATTGGTGCTGACCGTCTGATTTTCCAAGATCTGGAAGACCTGAAAGATGCAGTACGTACCAAAAAAGTTCCTCATTTGCGTGAATTTGACTGTTCTGTATTTGATGGTGTGTATGTCGCAGGTGGAATCAATGCTGAATACCTCGATCAATTAGAGCAAAAACGCAGTGATGGCGCCAAAAAAGGCGACAATTTTATTGATGTGAATATTGATGCAGCATCAGTTGACCTGACCGGTGTACGCGAAGTCTAAGCAATTAAAATCATGATGAAAAAGCGGGAATTTCCCGCTTTTTTGTTTTATGATGTGCCCAAGGAAAGACCAGATCAGTTAGGGTGGTAGATTGAAAAGCGTAGGATATGCTTTGGTCAAAAACAAGAATATGCTATTGCTAGCCAGCTTTTGTCTGATTGCGATACTATTAACAGTTCTGATTATCAATACAGTGGTTGGCCTGTTTGTTTTCTATGCTGATCCTGGCCAGTCGATATGGTGGCATGTCCTTAGTCCTTATCTGGTAGCACTGGTTTTGTTCTTGATGATTATTTCGGTCATCTATGAATTTTATACGTTTCGTGCCGGCGGCTATTCTTTAGCCCAGCAAATGGGCGCGCGTCGACTGAACCAGATGGAAAGTATCCCGGAAGAAAGTGCTGCACTACGGATCAATACTCAACTGGCAGATACGTTCCTGATTGAACCGCCAGCTATGTATGTCCTGCCGAATGAAGTCGGGGTCAATGCGTTAACAGCGGGTTTCAGTCCACGTGATACCGCTATTATTCTGACTTGGGGTGCATTACAGACTCTAGATGAAATTGAACTTTATGGCTTGCTTAGCCATGAATTTAACAAGATTCTATCTGGTGAAACAGCTGAAAATACCCGCCTGAAAATTCTATATAGTAGTCTGACCACTTTTAGCCAATGGGGCAGCAAGATTGCGAAGTTGGGGTTTTATCGAAATGATGTACCTCGCGAAAATAAGTTTGAAACTTTCTATGTTTCAATCGGAGCAGTCATCTGGTTGATTGGCAGCTTGGGTATTTTGATCACGCGTTTTATTAAATATATTTCATTGGGCGGACGTACCTATAAAAATGATCAGAAAACCCGACGCCTGATTCAGAATGATGCCAATATTCAGACTTTATTGCGCATTCATGTGCATCATTCAGGTTCACAGATTTATAGTGAATATGCCGAATCCATTTCGCATATGTGTTTTGCCAATTCTTTAAGTCCACAGAACTGGCTGAATATTCATCCAAATATTAATCAGCGTATTTATGAATTAAATCCTGCCTTGATTCAAGATCTGCAGCTTGAAAATCTGAAGAAATTAAAAAATCAGCCTTTGTTTAGTCTGTTTCGCTCACTCGAAGATGTTGTACCTGAAAGCACAGCAGTCTGGGAATCCCCACAGCCTTTACCTTTATTGCGTTTGTCCCCAATTAGCTTCGCCATTAAAGATGCCATCAAGCCATTGAATCCTGAACTACGTGCCAATATGCCGCGTCCGGAACTGATTGAGCGTGCTTTGCAAACTTCGACCGGTTCACGTGAGGTGATGGTCGCGATTCTGATGATCCGGCAATATCGTGAATTTATTCCAACCGAGGCAGAAGTCAGTCGTGCGATTATTGATTCATTATTAAATCTGGATGGACGGGTACATATCTCGATTTTCCAGCAAGCCTGTAAAAATATTGGTGGAATGCCAACCACGGTGGCACGGCAGTTTTTAATGAAGCTGGCAAGGATTATTCAGGAAGATGGTGAAATCGGTTTGCTGGATGCCTTATTGCTAGAGCGGGTGAAGTATGAACTGAATTTGCTGCCGATGCATACGCCAACGTCTTTAGATGAGGTCAAACCACAGATTGTACGTCTGATTGATGCCTTGCTGCATGTGCAGCAGATTAATAGCGATAATCAGCTGGAGGTTCGGGAAAAGATTTTAAATCGTATTCTTAGCCCGCGAGAACTTGATCTGTATAGTGAAATCTCAGATGAGCCGATTGATTTGGCTGAGATTTTAAATGATATTGCAGGATTGTTATTGCGTGATCGTCTGAGCATGTTAGGAATTGCAGAAGTTTGCCTCTGGAGCGACCGGATCATGACTCAGGATGAGCTGGATGTGATGGAGCTTTTATACTGGCGCTTGGGCTTTGAATCCAATGAAATTACCCAGCAAATGCTTAAGAAAAACAGCTTGATGATTATCTAGTATTTTTAAATTAATAAGATGTATTTAAGTCCAGTCTTTCCAGAACTGATCTATAAACAAACTTGCAGTAGAAAAAAGTAATCTTATAAACTGATTTCTATTTTGAGTTAAAATGACTCAAGATAGAGAGTGAAAAGCTGGAAATAGTTCGGCAAAGAAAAGCGAATCCCGTTAAAATGTTCAACCTGAAATAGGTGATGAAGAAAAGATGATTGGGCATCAGCGTGACATACTGGCAACATTAGGAATCGATATCTGGATTCCCAAGGGCGACGTATGTCAGCAGCATCAGGTTTCGATCTGGCGTGATCAGGCCCCAGCAGAATTACATAGCGAAATCATCCTGCCACAACCGACTCAGATTGCTCCGGTAGAAAAAGCTCCTTTAATTGCGCCTGAGCCTGTTACAGTTGAAGCAAAAGCTGAAGTTAAAAGTGAAGTACCAGTAATTGTTGCATCAATTCAGGAACAGCGGGAAATTCTGCATATTCAGCCATTCAACTTGCAGGCTTTAAGCTTGGAACATTGCACGATTGTCATCGATGCCACAGAAATGACCGAGCAAACCCAGCATTTATGGAGCAATATCCAGCGTGCTCTGCAAAGTGAATTTTATGAACTGAACTGGCCATTTCCATGGATGAATCTACAAGATGGCCGGGGTGTTGAATCTTATATTCAGGGTTTTCTGGACATGATGAGCCTGGAAAAAAATATCATTTCCCTTGGCTCTATTCCGCATGTGACACATAATAAAATGATTCAACTGGCATCTTTACAGGAAATGCTGGATCAGCCCATACTTAAAAAACGCTTATGGCAGTTTATGCAAAACAGGCCAGAGAACTCAGAATAATATTGATGTGGAATAGGGACATATGAAACAAAAAGTGATTGTATTTAGCCAGATCGATCAGGATGTCCAGAAAAAACTCGAACAAAATTTTAATGTAGTAACTTTACAGCCGAAACTGGGCAATGTACATGAACAGTTGCTGGAACATGTGCGCGATGCCGATGGCATGATTGGGGCAGGCCGACTGCTCAATCGCGATAATCTGGCACCAGCAACCCGACTTAAAATCATTTCTAGTGTCAGTGTAGGGTATGACAACTATGAAGTTGATTATCTGAATGAAAAAAATATCTATCTGACCAATACTCCACATGTCTTGACTGAAACCACGGCAGATCTGGGATTCACACTGTTAATGGCAGCTGCACGCAAAGTGGCTTATCTGGATCACTGGACCAAACAGGGACAATGGCACCGCACGACACGTGAAGCACAGTTTGGTATGGATATTTTCGGAAAAACGCTAGGGATAATCGGGCTAGGGCATATTGGGGCAGCAGTTGCACGCCGTGGGTTTTACGGTTTCAATATGAATATCCTTTACCATAATCGCCATGAAAAACCGGAATTGGCTCAAGGGCTCAGTGCACAGTATTGTTCTCTGAAGGAGCTTTTGCAGCGCTCAGATTTCGTGGTGGTTACCGTGGATTTAAATGCTGAATCAAAAGCTTTGATTGGAGTAGAACAACTGGCACAAATGCAGCCACATGCGGTGTTGGTGAATATCTCCCGTGGGCCTGTGATTGATGAGCAGGCTTTGATCGAAGCTTTAAAAGCCAACCAAATCTTTGCTGCGGGTCTGGATGTTTATGAGAAAGAGCCTTTAAAAGAATCAGAATTATTTGAACTGGATAATGTCATTACCTTGCCCCATGTCGGTTCGGCCACAGTGGCGACACGTCGAAAAATGGCTGAGCTGGCTTATCAGAATCTGGTTGATGTACTTGAAGGGCGGGTGCCACGCTATGTGGTGAATCCTCAAGTGATTGGTTCATCTAAGTAATATTAAATAACATTTCCCTGCATCTATGCTCATTTTTCGATGCTATATTCGAAACAGGTTGAAACTGAATTTTAGAGATTTTTCATTGAAACGTTTGGTATTGGCGTGCGGGTTAGGTCTGTGTGCAACGGCAGGACATAGTGATAATAATTATTTTAATCAGCCTGCTGCACAATTTTCTGTACCGGATATTGGTGCGGGCGTCGGATTGATCGATCAGCAAAAAGAACAAATGATCGGCGAAAAGGTCTATCGTCAAGTCCAGAAACAAATGCCTGTGATTCAGAATCCATGGCTTGAAGATCAGTTACTTTCCATATTTTCCCACATTCTCAGTCAGACCAAATTACAGCAGCCGATTGGGTTAATGGTAATCAATGATCCGCAAATTAATGCTTTTGCAGTACCCGGCGGATTATTTGCTTTAAATGCTGGCCTGATTAATTCAGCCCGGAATACAGACGAAGTGGCAGGGGTGATGGCACATGAAATTGCACATGTTACACAACGTCATTACAGTCGTTCGCAAGAAACCTTTAAAGGACAAGGGTTATTAGCCTTAGCAGGGATTCTGGTGGGGGCATTAGTCGCTTCACAGGCAGATGGTGATGCAGGTGCAGCAGTGATGATGGGTTCTCAAGCAGCACTACTGGATCAGCAATTGACTTATAGCCGTAATCAGGAACGTGAGGCGGACCGGATCGGGATGCAATATATGTATGCTGCCGGCTATAGTCCGCACAGTATGGCGGATTTCTTTGAAGTGATGCATCGTTCCACTAGCCGTTTAAGCTTTATGCCAGATTTCTGGCTGACGCATCCTTTAACTACTGAGCGTATGAGTGAAGCGCGTTTGCGCGCCAATCAGTTGCCTGCGGTTAAGCGTAATTTAAATGATCAGGATTTTGAAATCATTAAATGGTATACGCGGGTGCTATCACGTCAGACCACTGAACAACAGCTCAACTTAATGGTGCAACGTAATGATTTTCCTGGCCAGCTGGCTTTAACGGCTTATCAGCTTCAGCAGGGAGACTTTCAGGCGGCACAAGTCGCACTGGATCAAGCCAAAAAGCACAATAACATGCATCCTTTGCAGGTGTTATTTCAAACTGATATTTATCTGGGACAAAATCAGCTGGATAATGCGCTAAAAAGCATTAGTTCAGCCGCACGGATCATGCCGGAAAACCGTGCTTTAAATTATAAATATGCTGAAACCCTGATTCGTGCTAAACAGCCTGATCAGGCCAGAACGATTGTGCAGCGCTTTTTAAATAGCAATACCCGTGATGTTAGTGGCTGGAGATTAATGCAACTGGCAGCGAATGCAGCACCTGATTCATCGATAAAAACCGCGAATGTCTTGCGTTATCGGGCTGAAGTGGAGTACTGGTCAGGCTATGAAGAAACTGCGATTAAGTCCTTAATACATGCTCAACGCATCAGCAAAGGCAATCAGTCTTTATCGGCAACGATTGGCCAGCGTTTAAAACAGATGCAGCAAACGCGACAGTTTAAAATTTAAGTCTATTTTTCTAATGATTTTTAGCTTCAGTAGATATAGCCGAAGTTCACTAAATCACGCTACAATCCGGACAAAGCTAAGTTGTCTATTTTAATTATTTTATGAAAAAAATATTATTGGGTTTATTGATATTGGGGTGTAGCGGAAATGTATTGGCGGCTAGTGCGGCAGAATACGTGCAGTCCGTTGAGCAGATTAATGCTGATTATCAAAAAGAATCACGTCAGTTTTTAAAAGGTTTAAATCCGCAGCAGCAAGGTTTTAGCGCATCACAGAATCAGCAGTTTTGTGCGATTGTGCAGCGTTATGTGGATCGTTTGTATAAGGCGGCAGACCAGAACCGGGCTTATCTGGATCGTCAGTATCAAAATGTAGGCAAACAGGATGTCATACTGCAGGTAAAATCTTCAAAAGAGATGCAGTTGCTGAAACGTTATAATGTGGATTGTAATTTGCAGTAAGAATAAATAAGAAAATGCTGAGAACTGTCCGGAATGGAGGCAGTTCAACGCAGATTTAGATTTGAAATAGAATGGGAAATTAAGCAAGTTTTGCTTTAATTTTTGATGAAACTTGTGCAGGATCGGCGCGCCCGGCTATGAGCGGACGCAGAGAATTCATCACCTTACCCATATCTTTCATGCTAGTAGCTTGTTGCGCTTCAATTGTTTGCGCAATCAGGGAATCAAGTTCTTCCTCAGTCATAGCTTCTGGTAGAAATTGAGAGAGAACCTCAACTTCGGCTTGTTCCTTACTAGCTAAATCATCTCGACCAGCGCCTTCAAAGGCTTTGATCGATTCTTTACGTTGTTTAATTTGCTTTTCAATGACCGCAAGAACTTGAGCATCGTCAAGTTCTTTACGCTCATCGACTTCGATTTGCTTAATTGCTGCTTGCAGACTACGAATGACCGTCAACTTTGACATATCTTTGGCACGCATGGTGGCTTTCAATACGTCAGTAATCTGGTTTTTTAAAGTAGTCATTATTTATTCCAAGCAGTCAATCACAAATTAATCTTAGTAAAGGCGAGTAGTACGTACTGATTCACGCGCCAATTTCTTTTGGTAGCGTTTAACAGCAGCAGCTTTTTTACGTTTACGTTCTTGAGTTGGTTTTTCGTAGAATTCACGTTTACGAACGTCAGCAAGAACACCCGCTTTTTCGCATGAGCGTTTGAAACGACGGATAGCTACGTCTACTGGTTCGCCTTCTTTCAATTTAACTTGTGGCATGAAGAATCCTCATTAAGTTATGGATAAGATCAGGGCCGAATTGCCCTCGATCACAAGTGAAGGTCAGTATTTTACTCATTTACATCTCATATCACAAGTCTATAATAGTTGCTGCAATAGATTTGATACAGGTTATAGGCAGTTTAATGATCGTTTTAGGCTTGGAAACGTCGTGTGATGAAACAGGACTTGCGCTGTATGACAGCGAGTTGGGTTTGCGCGGACAGGTGCTGTACAGCCAGATTAAACTGCATGCTGAATATGGCGGCGTCGTACCAGAACTGGCTTCGCGCGACCATGTGCGTAAACTCATTCCCTTACTGAATGAACTGCTTGAACAAAGTGGCATCAAAAAATCAGAAATTGATGCGGTGGCCTATACCCGTGGTCCGGGCCTGATGGGCGCGTTAATGACTGGCGCACTGTTTGGTCGGACTTTGGCCTTTGCCTTAAATAAACCGGCAATTGGTGTGCACCATATGGAAGGTCATATGCTGGCACCATTACTTTCTAAAACTCCACCAGAATTTCCATTTGTGGCACTTTTAGTCTCTGGCGGACATACTCAATTGATGGCTGCTTATGGAATTGGTCAATATGAATTATTGGGTGAGTCGATTGATGATGCAGCAGGTGAGGCATTCGATAAAGTCGCTAAAATGATGGGTCTACCATACCCAGGTGGTCCAAATATTTCGAAATTGGCGATCAATGGCGACATCAATGCCTTTGAATTTCCACGTCCAATGCTACACCAAGGTTTAGATTTTTCATTTAGTGGTTTAAAAACTGCCGTTTCAGTTCAATTGAAAAAAGTTGAAGGCGAAGGTCGTGAGGCGGATATCGCTGCATCATTCCAAGAAGCGTTGGTTGATACATTGGTGAAAAAATCAGTGAAGGCCTTAAAACAAACGGGTTTAAAACGTTTAGTTATTGCCGGTGGTGTAAGTGCAAACAAGCGTTTACGTGAGCGCTTAGAAGCTGACTTGGCAAAAATCCGTGCAAATGTGTTTTATGCAGAACCTGCGCTGTGTACAGATAATGGTGCAATGATTGCGTTTGCAGGTTATCAGCGTCTTAAAGCGGGTCAGCATGATGATTTGTCTGTTACAACTACACCGCGTTGGCCGATGACGGAATTAAGTAATCCAAACGAAGCGTAAAAATCGTTAAAAAAAGAACCGCATTTGCGGTTCTTTTTTTTAATCTAAATTTGAAAATAACTGCGCGCTGCTGATTTTTCGCATAAATCCTGCACGTTTTAATGCCAATGTCACCATGTTGGTATTGCAAGATTGAATGCCTTCAAAATTACCAAGATCTTCTGTAATGAGTTTCCATAAATCACTTAAATCATTACATAGGACATGCCAGAAAAATTGTGAATCTCCACTAATGCCAAATAGGCAGCGTGTGTTTTTAAGTTCAGACAAGGTCTTGGCAATTTGATTTGCTGCATCTGGACGAGCTTTAATCAAAATAATCGCTTCGGACTTATAGCCCATCAAACTGGGTTCTACATCGACACGAATGTTGAAAATGCCTTCTTCCAATAAATCATTCAATAATTTCTGAGTTTTATGTTCACTGAGTTCGATTTGCTCTGCCAAACTTTTAATAGATGAACGCCCATCAATAGACAGAGCATGAATCAGTTTTAACTCTATTTCAGTCAAACTTCTAAAATTGACGTTTTTATCGCTTGTACCTTCTAAAGCTTTGGGTTTGCTTGCCCAAGTAAATGGTTTTAATACGGCTTGGGTTTCTACGGTTTTAATATCCGGAATATGCGTAACAAAATCATGCATCCAAACAGAGAGATCGGCGGCCTTTTCTAATCCAATTTCAAGGAAAATATCGGCAAGTCCTGTGGTTAGAAAAACAATGCGTACTTCTGGACGGTTTGCAAAAAATTGCGCAACTTCTTTTTCCTTCCCAAATTTCACACTGATCCAGACATGAACGGTGTAACCCTTATTAGCAACCACAGGATTTAATTCAATTGCAGTTCGTATAACTTGGTCATCTAGCAACTTACCTAGACGTCGAGACAACTTTTTTTCAGGGACATCACTAATCTGGCTCAGTTCTCGCCATGATCCTCTCGGATTGGAGATAAGAGCTTTGATGCATGCAGTATCGATTTCGTCGAAACTAGAAGATTCACTCATGATGATTGACTTGTCTAAAAACTAATTATAATCTAAATTTAAGTCTAGAAAATAAAATACAACCTGTATTTATGTCTAAATATTAAATGAGACGCTTATGGATGAGTCAAAAATGCAAAACTCAATTTCCACACAAGGAAATGTATCACAAAAGAAAGTTATTCTTGCAGGAACTGTAGGAAATGCTATCGAATGGTTCGATTGGACGATTTATGCAACTTTTGCAGTATTTTTCGCGAAACAATTTTTCCCATCAGATGATCCAACTGCATCCTTGCTTGCGACCTTCGCAATTTTTGCTGTAGGTTTCTTCATGCGTCCATTAGGTGGAATCGTATTGGGGATCTTTTCTGACCGCTATGGTCGAAAAGCAGCTTTGGCCGCAACCATCATAATGATGGCAGGTGGTTCTTTGATGATTGGTCTTTCACCAACCTATGAATCAATTGGTATTTTTGCGCCGATTATTTTGGTATTAGCGCGATTACTTCAAGGTTTATCTTTGGGTGGTGAGTTCGCTTCAGCGGCAACTTATCTTTCAGAGATGGCACCAAAAAATAAACGCGGATTCTATTCGAGCTTTATGTTTTTTAGTTCAGCGATTGGTATTTTGATGGCCTCAGGTCTTGCTTGGGCTTTAACAAGTGCTTTAACTGAAACGCAAATGAGCGAATACGGATGGCGTATTCCGTTTATTTTGGGTGCGATTGGCGGCTTAGTGGGTATGTGGATTCGTAAATCAGTACCTGATAGCGAAATGACCCATAAAAAAGAATCAGTGAAGAACCCTTTGGCCGTACTGATTAAACGTCATCCGAAAGAAACGCTTCGTATTGTGGGTATTTCTATCTTAACAACATTTGCATTCTATATTTTTGTGGTCTATGTCCCGACCTATGCCATTAAAGTTTTAGGCGCAGAGCCACAAACAGCCTTTGCTGCAAATACTGTTGGCTTAATTATCTTTATGCTGTGTCAGCCTGTATTTGGCTGGCTATCAGACAAAATTGGTCGTAAACCACAGTTGATCGTATTTGCCGTGGGATATTTAGTGTTCTTTTATCCAATCATTAAATGGATGGATGGTACTTTTGTATCTATTTTATTGGTCGAGCTTTTTGGCTTGGTTTTATATGCTTTATATACAGCCATTGGCCCAGCAGTCATGTCTGAACAGTTTCCGACAGAAGTTCGTGCAGTTGGCATTGGCGCACCCTACAACTTGATGGTGGCTTTACTCGGCGGCACAACACCGTATGTGCTAACTTGGCTACAAAGTATTGGTAAACAAGATTATTTCTACTTTATGGTATTGGTTGGCGCATTATTAACATTAATCACATTTATGAAAATGCCTGAAACGGCAGGAAAAGGTTTGGAAGATATAAAATGAATATTGTGAATTTATCTGCACTTGAACTTGGTCGCCAGATTGCCTGCAAAAAGATAACTTCAGTAGAGACAGTTCAATTTTATATTGATCGAAACCAAACATTTAAACATCTAGATTGTATTTCGGAATTATTTGAAATCGAGGCTTTGCAACAGGCACAACATTTAGATGAGTTGCTTCAGCAAGGCACACGATTGAGTCCATTTCATGGTGTGCCAATTTTACTAAAGGATAATCTGGATGTAGCGGGTCATATCACCTATGCAGGTACGGTTTATTTAGATCAAAAAGCGCAAGCGAACTGTAAACTGGTTGATCAATTGCAAGATTTAGGTTTTGTGATTTTAGGTAAAACTAAAATGACCGAGTTGGCTTTTGGTTTGTCTGGTCAAAATCCAATGCAAGGCACACCTAAAAACCCGTGGGCAGAGCAGCAATTTGCACCGGGTGGATCATCTTCAGGTTCAGCGGTTGCTGTGGCTAGTGGTCTTAGTCCTATGGCCTTTGGCGGTGATACAGGTGGTTCAATTCGCACACCAGCAGCGTTGAATGGCATATTTGGTTTTAAACCTTCAGCTCATAAAATTGTCGACACGGGTGCAGTACCTTTATCTAAAACTTTAGATACTCTTGGACCTTTTGCAAGATTTGCAGACGACATTAGTGCATTAGTGAAATTATTGACGGATGCAAATGTTAATGCGGTATCAAGTCAAAATGTAATTTATGCTCTAGATGAATCTGCATTTCCATATCCGCTTGAGCCTGATGTATTAACACTTTGGCGCGAAGGGCTAAAACGCATTGAATTATTGGGAATCGAAATTAAAAACTGGCAACCACCTGCACATTTCGATTTTCATAATTTATCGGACCGGACGTCTGACATTATTGCTTATGAAAGTTATTTATATCATGGCGATACAGCTGAAAATGCTGAAACACAGATGTGGGAATTAGTTCGTCAGCGTGTGCTGCGCGGTAAGAGTGTTACACAGGAAAAATACGAGTCATTGATTGCAGAACGAACTGAGTTTCAGCAAACATTTAAAGCTTCTTTAAATGGTCAATGTTTGCTGTTTCCAGTGAGCCCATTCCTTGCAGCTGTGTCAAGCTCAATGGATACCGAGTTTAGTCATGTGGGTGAATACACGCGTCCATTTAACTATTTAGATGCACCAAGTTATGCTTTTCCAATGGCTCAAAGTGAAAGCGGACTGCCGATGGGTATTCAGTTGGTTTCATATCAAGCTAATGATATTAATGTGGTAAACACAGTGCAGAAAATTGTCAATGGTTTAGGTATTCGTTCTGTGCTTCCACCTATTTGTCAGAATTAAAGAATCATTTGTCATATTCAATAATAAAGAACCGCTATAGCGGTTCTTTTTTTATTTAGTTTTTTGGCTCTAGGCTTGTTTAAGTTGTTCTGACCCAATCCAATGCTTTGAAAATTGATAAGCAGCACGCCCTGAACGTTGACCACGCGCCTGACACCAGCGTAATGCTTCAGCACGGGCTTCAGCTGTCATTTGCATATCTGCCTTTTTCAGATAATGCTCGACAATTTCCAGATACAGGTTTTGATCCATTGGGTAAAACGACAGCCATAAACCAAAACGATCCGACAGGGAAATTTTTTCTTCAATGGCTTCTTGTGGATGCAACTCGGTATATTGGGGTACATCCACTTTGGTTACCGGGGTATTTTCATGCATAAATTCCGGCAATAGATGACGACGGTTACTGGTCGCATAGATCACAAAATTACTTGAACCGGACTGTAATGAACCATCTAGCACACTTTTCAGACTGCGATAGTTTTCATCTTCCGCATTGAAGGCCAAGTCATCACAATAGACAATAAACTTTTCCGGACGACCGGCGATCAGTTGCTGAATTTGTGGAAGATCTGACAAATCATCGCGTTCAATTTCGATCAGACGTAAGCCCTGATCTGCATATTCAGTCAACAATGCACGCACAATCGAAGATTTGCCTGTACCGCGAGAGCCAGTCAGTAAGACATCATTGGCAGGTAATCCTTTTAGAAACTGCAAAGTATTCTGAATGACTTTTTCTTTTTGTCGCTCAATACCTTTTAAATCTGCCAGTTCAATCTGTTTGAGCTGGTGAATGGGTTTGAGTTCTCCAGCCTGCCATTTATAGGCATAAGCAGAAAAATCAGGACTTTGTTTTAATTCAGGCAGGCTTTGCTGGAGCTGGAGAAGAACAGTAGAAAGAGCATTTAAGATATTGTCAGGTAAATCAATTTTCGCCATGATTTGAGCAGTACTTTTACAATTATGGCTAGAATACTATCACTGTAAAATTCACAGTCAAAGTCTGGAAAGTGTGATAATTTGCTTAAAGTGGTGAATTTTCGTTATTGTAGTACAAAGAAAATAGATGCCTGTTTTTTGTTCATGGCTGCAGGATGTCTGAAAATTACAATATAGGGAAGAGGGCAGATGCTGTTTAAAGATTTTACTCAGGATATCAATCCACATCAGGCCTATCGTATCAAAAAGCTGAAGCAGCAATTGCAACAGGCTGAAACTTACGAAGAATGGAAATATATTGCCTTAAAGATCGACGAAGAATCTGGGGCACAAGAATGGAAACTGGATAATAGTTCACCGTATTTTGATGCCGAGGTGATTGCGCATCGACTGGGGAAATTAAGACGTTACCGTCAGCAGAAACGTACTCGTGATCTGATGTATATCCTGCGTGAAGGACTGAGTTACGATATTGCCAATATTGCCCATCCTTTATTATTTACCGTCACATATGTTGGCACTAAAAAAATTATTGAGGATTATGTAGAAGAAGTCAGTCTCGGCCTGGCTTATATTGCTTCTGCACAATGTACCTGTCTGACTCTTGAAGAGAAAATTGAATATTTTGAGCACTGCCAACGTGCTTATGGTCAGCCAGCTTTAATGTTCTCGGGCGGTGCAACCCTCGGCTTATTTCATACCGGTGTATGTAAGGCGTTAATGGAACAAGATCTGTTACCTCGAGTGATGTCGGGTTCCAGTGCTGGTGCAATTATGACAGCGATGTTAGGCGTCTCCAAACCTGCGCAGTATGTAGATATTTTAAAAGGCCATAACTTTTTCCATGAAGCCTTCCATTTCCGTACCATGAGTGAATTAATGAAGGGTAATGGTGGTCTGGCGGATGTCAAATACCTGAAAAAATTCCTGATTGAAAACCTGGGAGATATGACCTTTGAAGAAGCACTAAAAACTTCCGGTCTACATATCAATATTGCAGTCGCACCTTATGATGCTGCGCAGGATGCCCGGATCATGAATGCCTATACCTCTCCAGATGTACTGGTCTGGAGTGCGGTACTGGCATCTTGTGCCGTGCCGATTCTGTTCCCACCGGTACGTCTCACCAGTAAACGCCATGATGGTCAATATACGCCTTATATGGGCGCAACACGCTGGGTAGATGGCAGTGTCCGTAGTGATTTCCCGCAGGAGAAAATGGCGCGGCTGTACAATATCAATTACACCATTGCCAGTCAGGCCAATCCGCACATTGTGCCTTTTATGCAGGATGATATTTCACGCTTCCGTAAAGGGACTTTAAGCTGGCCGAAACGCATTGTACGCCGTCAGAGTGTGGTATTTACCAAAGGGATTATGGATTTTGCCCGTGAGCATGCGGGCAGTTTGCCGCCAGTCCGCCGTTTGCTGGATCATGGTTATGGCGTAGTGGATCAACGTTATTATGGTGATGTGAATATCGTCGGTAAATATAGCCTGCGTCATTACAGCTATATGCTGCAAAATCCTCGTCCGCATTTGTTCAAGGTGCTGCAACGTGAAGGTGAGCGGGCGACCTGGCCAAAAATCTCCCTGATCGAAACTCAGGAGCGGGTAGGTAAAACTATTCAGCATTGTCTGGAACTGCTAAATTATCAGCATGCACCAGATACCAAGCAAGAATATATTGTTACTTAACCCCGCCAAACTGCATCAGCTTGATTTCCAGCTTAAGACCAAAGCCCGAAGTCTGGGTTTTGGTCGCCGTCTTTATTATCTAGAAGTTAATCCGGAGACCGCGTCAGCACTTTGGTTAAAAACCCAGAATCTTGATTCAACGGCTATTTCTCGGTATGCCCAAACTGGCTTAAGTCATGAGCTGGACTTTTATGAAGCTTATGGTGAGCAAGAAGGGCGGACTTTCATGCTTCCGCATCAAATTATTCGAAAGCCATTTCAGATTAGGAATGAATTTTTCAATCAGGCTTTGATCTTACCTAATGCGCCAGCACATTTTGATATATGTCCTAAGCTGTTCTCGATTCAAGAAATTCGTCAGCATATGCTACGAGCATTAGAACCGTTGATAAGCTTACAAGAACTCGGGTATCTGTATGCTGATCTCAAACGAGAGCATTTTGTTATTTATCAGAAATGGGTCTGTTTGATCGATTTTGAGCAAGTTCAGCCAATCAATTCTTTAAACCAAGCAATGAACGCTACACCACGTTATATGGCACCTGAACTATTTCAAGGGCAAGCCAAGTCGCTACAGAGTGAAGTTTATGCGCTGGGTATCATTTTTTATGAATGGCTTACAGGGCAGCGCCTAGAAGCGACAGATTATCAGGATTGGGCCTTATTGCACTGTCAGCGTTTTAAACCTGAGCTACCTACACAATTCCAAGCTTTGCAAAGCCCGATACAAAACATGCTTCGAAAGCATTCACGAGATAGATTGTCTGATTTCAAGGCCGTAAAACAGGCCTTACTTACTGAAATTGCATGAGAAAAATACAATAAATTGTATATTGTTTTTTATTTAATCAAACGAGTGGTTTTTTCTTAAAAAGAGCTTGTCAGGTGAAATTGATCCCTATAGTATACACAGCCATCGGGGACGTGGCGAAATTGGTAGACGCACTGGATTTAGGTTCCAGCGCCGCGAGGTGTGAGAGTTCGAGTCTCTCCGTCCCCACCAATTTACTCAAGAGATTGAGTAAAATGGCCGAGTAGAGGATTGGTGTAATGGTAGCATGACGGTCTCCAAAACCGTTCGTCAAGGTTCGAATCCTTGATCCTCTGCCAAAGTTTGAAAAAAAGTCCAGCACTAAGTTGGTACCCTGATGGGGACGTGGCGAAATTGGTAGACGCACTGGATTTAGGTTCCAGCGCCGCGAGGTGTGAGAGTTCGAGTCTCTCCGTCCCCACCATCAAAAGAGACAAGGTTGATGCCTTGTTTTTTTTTGCCTGGAATTTAAGGCTGAGCCATCTTTTAATCTCATTTTCATTATTCGCTTACTTTCGATGAGTAGATTTTAAATACTCAAACTAAGTATCAGTGAAGGTGAGAAGAGGGAAGTCCTTTAAAATATCCAATCAATTGGCTGATCTAAACACTATTAAAATTAATATTCAGCACTCTTTCAAATAACTTGATTTTTTAAATTGGAGAAATGAAATTAAGCGGTTTTATTAAAAATAAGCCAGTATTTAATCATCAAAGAATTAACTGATTAATTTTTGATATAAAAACACCGAGTTGATCATAGAATCGCTTGTCAAGCAGATGCGATCGCTATAATATACACAGCCACGGGGATATGGCGGAATTGGTAGACGCACTGTGTTCAGGTCGCAGCGCCTTCTGGGCGTGAGAGTTCGAGTCTCTCTATCCCCACCATATATGAAGAAACAAGGTTAATGCCTTGTTTTTTTTTGCCTGAAATTTAGTGCGACATTTTTATTGGCTTGGCTTTTTATTCTTTGTATTGGATTCATTTATTGTTTAAACAACATGCTCGATCAAGATAAGTGAGGTTCTAGAGGTCTGATCTGCTGAGACTGAGCTAGACAAGCTTAGAGATTAAGTTCAAAGCAGTAGCAAAGAAACCTCATAAGGCTGAGTTTTCTTGTTAAATCTTATAAAAAATAAAAAAATTGTATTAACTGTTTAATTTATAGCGGAATAGGCAGTGATTGCTTGTAAAATCACTTGTCAAGCAGATGCGATCGCTATAATATACACAGCCATCGGGGACGTGGCGAAATTGGTAGACGCACTGGATTTAGGTTCCAGCGCCGCGAGGTGTGAGAGTTCGAGTCTCTCCGTCCCCACCAATTTACTCAAGAGATTGAGTAAAATGGCCGAGTAGAGGATTGGTGTAATGGTAGCATGACGGTCTCCAAAACCGTTCGTCAAGGTTCGAATCCTTGATCCTCTGCCAAAGTTTGAAAAAAGTCCAACACTAAGTTGGTACCCTGATGGGGACGTGGCGAAATTGGTAGACGCACTGGATTTAGGTTCCAGCGCCGCGAGGTGTGAGAGTTCGAGTCTCTCCGTCCCCACCATCAAAAGAGACAAGGTTGATACCTTGTTTTTTTTTGCCTGAAATTTTACGGACGAAAAAAAGCCCATCGAAATGGGCTGATTATAGGAATAATAGAATTTTACTCAAATAAAAGGGTAAATCATGAGTGTACTGATTAATCTAATTTAAGCTTTCAGATGGTCTTCAAACTCCTCACCCAGCTGCATGGCCAATGCATTACCTGAAAGATCGCAGGTCACCAGACCATATTCTTTTTTAAAACTGAAACTAAAACCACGATTGTCTGCCAGGGTGCGAACCGAATACCCCAATTTTTCTAACCAAAGTCTAAATGCGAGAACGTTTTTTGCTTTAACCACTTTTTTCACGAGATAACTCCTTCATCAGTTAAATCATAGATAAGGGTGAGAATTTTCGTTTTAAAGGGCAAATACCCTTATTTAAATTAATTTAATTGAATTTGCGGATTTAATGAACAAGATAATATAGACGAAATATAGGGTTTTTAATCTAAGTCTATGTTTTTTATTATTTTCAAGATGTTGTAACTAAATATTTTAATTTTAAGCCTAAATAATTTTTTGAATAGTTATTAATATTCAAATATTTAAATCAATAATTGTTTATTTGTTATTCATTTTAAATTAGGAATTAGCGTGGTTTAAGGTTTTAGAGTTTGAGTAACGCTTAAAAATATACAATCCAGTAAAGTCTCAGAGTATTCAGGTCATGGTTTTAGGCTCAACCCTTTATACTGACATTGATGTAATTTAAATAAGATTGATGATGACTGAATTAAATATTGAACAGTACGTCAAACAGCAAATTGAACTTATGCAGCAGCAAGGGCAGGAGCCTGTAGCTGTGATGCTGGGTCATGAAGACTGGCTGGATTTTTCGGTACAGTCCAAGGTGGCGTATACACCATTTGGCAGTGCGCGCCGTTATCAACCCGCTTTGGATGGATTATTGCTGGTCAGAATTGATGAAATGAATGCGGTACGAGTGGTCACCCAGCAGGAACTGGATGACTATGCTCAGAAGCATCAGCTGCTCTAAGCAGCTATAGTTTAAAACGAGTCTTTCATCACGCGTAAATGTTGAAACTCTTCGACACTGTCTGCGCGTAAAAAAGGATTGGTTTCCAGTTCTGCTGCAATCGTACTGGGTAAGGTGCATTGTCCAAGCATGCGCATACGCTCAACCTGTTCGAAACGCTCCAGAATTGCTGGATTATCCGGTTCTACATGTTTGGCAAACTGTGCATTCGACAGCGTATATTCATGCGTGCAATAAACCTGGGTACGTGGCGGTAAGGCAGCCAGACGAGTCAGAGAGTGGTACATCTGCTGATAAGTGCCTTCAAATACCCGCCCACAGCCCATGGCAAACAGGGTATCGCCACAGAACAGCACATCAATAGCATCCAGGAAATACACGATATGGCCTAGGGTATGTCCCGGTACGGCAATAATCTGTACCTCAACACCATGAAAACTGAACTGGTCGTCATGTTCAAGTGGATGGTTAATAAACGGAATTTTTTCCAGCTCAGCTTTTGGGCCATATACCGGTAATGATTGCTTTTGAATTAAATCCGGAACGCCCCCGATATGGTCTTTATGCCAGTGGGTGAGCCAGATCTGACTCAGCTCAAGCCCATGTTCGGTACAATAATCTTGAACTAGCACAGCTTCAGTGGGATCAATGACCGCGACCTGATGCGTCGGTGTATGTTCAAGTAACCAGATATAATTTTGTAATGAGTTTTTGACATCAATACAGTGGATTTTAAACGGCATCATAAGACATCAGACCAAACAGATATTATGGATAAAGTAGCATAAATTCAGGCAGTCTGACTGTGGTCAAAGCTGCCTGTTTGCAAGAATTTTTTATATGATTTGTTTAAAAAGATCAGTTATTTATTCTGCATCTTTTACTGCGACAGCTTCGCCAATGGTATAGAAGTGGCCGCCGGCGACATGATGAATACTTTTCCATTCTTCGCTGACTTCATGATAGTACCAGTGTCCATCACGGAACACCCGGTCATCAGCATAAGCGGCAATGACCTTACCAATAAACAGATCATGGGTCTGCTGGTTATGTGGCTCGGAAATCAGCTCACATAAAATCCATGCGGCACAACCCTCTACAACCGGAATCTCTTGATCTGCGAATTTGAATAACTGCACACCAGACTGCTCCAGTTTGTTTGGGGCATTGTACAGACTCAATGTTCCCAGGCTATAGACCATTTCCAGCTGTTTAAGGGTCGGAATCTGCAGGGCAAAGTAGCCAGAATTTTCAATTATTTTTCGGGTCTTGGTGCTTTTATCCAGCACTACGGTGACTTTTGCTGGACTGAATTCGAGTGCACATGCCCAGGCAGCGGCCATGACATCAGTGTCTTGTCCATCATTGGCAGACACCAGTACTGTTGGACCGTGTGTAATCAGGCGATAGGCTTTTTCTAAAGGTACAGTTTGAATATGTGAATTGTTCATAAAGAACCTTAATAAGTGAAAAGGGAGAAAAATAAATCATCTGATCCACAGCATATAAAATTCCCCTTCTGGAAAAAAGCTTTTAAACTAAACACCTACATACAGGAGTAAAGAAAATGAAAATGTACCAGGTGGATGCTTTTACGACGGCCCTATTTAAGGGAAATCCTGCTGCAGTCATCGTACAGGATGCTTGGCTGGATGATCACCTGATGCAGAATATTGCCTTGGAAAATAATCTGTCTGAGACCGCTTTTGTCAAAGTGCTGGATGCAGAAAATTATGAAATTCGCTGGTTTACACCGACCAAGGAAGTAGATTTTTGTGGACATGCCACATTGGCTAGCAGCTTTGTATTGTTCAAGGACTTTAGCTCTGCAAAAACCATTTATTTTCATGTCAAAGATCTGGGTATTTTTACAGTACGCCAAGATGAAGATGGCAAAATCCGGATGAATTTCCCGATCCGTCAGCCTGAACTCATTACAGAATATCCGGAAGCCTTAAGACAGGCGCTGACGAAGCCTTTTAAAAATGTTTATCTGAATACGCAAGGTTATATTATTGAATATGAATCAGTAGAAGATGTGCTGGATGAGCAACCCAATATTGAATTGCTGAAGCAGCTGAATGGAAAAAGAACCGCGATTACAGCGGCGGGTCCATTACTGGATGTCGCGATTACCGCTGGCGATACGCAATATGATTGCATATCACGTTATTTTGCACCGAGTAACGGGATTAATGAAGATCCGGTAACGGGTTCAATTCATACCGGGATTGCACCGATCTGGGCGGAGAAATTAAATAAAACTGAACTGGTGGCTTATCAGGCCTCTCAGCGTGGCGGTGTATTGTATTGCGCATTAAAAGAACAAGGCCGCATTGAGATTTCAGGTTATGCCAAACTGTTTATGCTGGCCGAACTTTATATTTAGCTAGCATACTCAATAAAATACCGTGAAATTGCGCGGTATTTTATTTGGCTTCTCATAAAATAGGCTATTCATAATAAAGACTTTTCTCTAAGATCAAAGTGACTGTAAATAAAAATTCACACTTAAAAATTTGGATGAACAATGCAAATACGCTTTAAACGTTTAAGCTTGGCGATTTTATTATCTGGCTGGACAGCGGCCAGTTTTGCACAGCCGGTATTGGTGAGAACAGAACAGAATATCGAAGAATATCGACTGGAAAATGGCTTAAGAATTATTCTTGCGCCCAATGATAAAGAAAATAAAGTGTTTATGAATACGGTCTATCTGACCGGTTCACTGAATGATCCTCAAGGCAAAGGTGGGTTAGCGCATCTGCTTGAACATCTGGCGTTTAAAGGCACGGAAAATGTGAAGGGAGATGAGTTTCAGCGCCGTCTGGATCAATATACCTTAATGACCAATGCCAGTACCGACTATTACTCAACCAAATATACCAATGTGATTCGTCCTGAGCAGACTGCGGTCAATGAAGTGATTTTCCTTGAAGCAGAACGCATGGACAAGCTGGTCCTGCAAGAAAAGTATGTACCGACTGAAATTGATATCGTGAAACGTGAGCGTGAAATCCGTCTGGATCAGCCATTTTCCGTACTGATGGATCAGGTATTTAAATCAGCTTATGGCAATCAATATCTGGGACGATTACCGATTGGCGATTTGAACGAACTGCAATCGATCAAGATGCAGGAGCTGAACCAGTTTTATCGTCACTGGTATGCACCGAATAATGCCCTCATGATTATTTCAGGCAAATTTAATAAGGCAGAAGTGCTGAAGCAGATTGATACCCATTTCAGTCCAATTCAGTCCCGCAAAGTGCCTGAAGCGGTGAAAGTGCCTGCGCTAAAACCTGAACAGATCAAACAGCGTGAATTTACCGTGCAAAAGGGTAGTGATCTGGCCAAATTTAATATTTATCTGAACCAGTCAGAAGAAAGTATTAAAACCACGCTGGCCATGTCTCCAATCTTATATACATTGCAACCTAGCGGACACCTGTATCAGAGTCTGGTCGAGACGGGTAAAACTACTACGGTGCAGTCTATGACCTGGCTGGATAAAGATTTTAATCTGGTGTTTATGGGTGCCATCTATGCGCCAAATCATCAAGTCAAGCAGGTTGAGCAGGGCTTGATTCAGGGTGTAGAGCAGAGCCAGCCATTTAACGAAACCGAATTAAACCGGGCTAAAAGTTTGACCCGAAACCAGGCGGACAATGTTAAAAACAGCGCAACCGCTTTAGGTTCGCGTTTAAGTGAATATATAGTGGCTTATTCAGGTGACTGGAGCCAGTATTTTAAAGATCTGCAAGCCATAGAAAAGCTGGATGTTAATCAGGTCAACCAGGTGTATAAAGCATTCTTTAAGCCGGAATATCGTATTTCTGGCAATATCTTGCCGACACCAGAAGATCAGAAAAAAGCACAGGAGTTGACCCAGACTGAAGTGCCGGCTCAAACTCTGGATCAGCAGGCTGAAGCAGCAGAACCGCTGAAAGATGTCAGTGTCTATCAGGCAGAAGTAAAGCAGTATGTGGCGCAGTCCAAGCAATATTTACAGGCCAAGGACAAACAGATTCAACGTGGCAAACTGAAGAATGGTATTAAATACGCTTTATTCCCGACCCAGACTCAGGATGACAAAGTTTATGCCACCATTGCGCTTAATTTCGGCACGGCACAAAGTTTGTTCAATAAAGGCGAGATTCTGGATCTGACAGCTTACTTACTGCTGCGTTCTTCTGAAACCCAAAGCTTGCAACAGATTGCCGATAAAATTATTGAGTCCGGTGGTTCAGCCACGGCCAGTTCCTCTGAAAATGGCATGAGCATTCAGATCAGTGCCAAAAAAGAGAAGTTTGAGGAATTTTTCCAGTATGTGCTGGATGTGCTCAATAAACCGGCCTTTGAGCAGAGCCAGTTTGACCTGATTAAAGGACAAAGCCTGTCTGCGTTAGACCGTCCTTATACTGAGCCCAATATGGTGGCCGGCCTGACCATGTCTCGCGCGACCGAGATTTATCAGCCGGGTGACCTTCGCTATCATTTTGAACCTGAACTGGCAAAAAAACAGATTCAGGCTGCTACTCGTGAACATGTCGTAGCGTTATATCAGCAGTTCTTTAATACGCATCATGCCCAGATCGCAGTGACAGGGGAATTTAATCCGAAGTCCGTGAGCAAAGTCCTCAAAAATAACTTTGCGAGCTGGAAAGCGAAGCAGCCTTATGAGCGCTTAAGTGGTCAATATACAGTTTATCCGGCACAGAAAATCCATGCGTTGTCTGAACAGCGCGAGTTCGGTCATTATCAGGCTGTCATGACATTCCCGGTCGGTGCAGAACATGTAGATTTGCCAGCCATGCTGGTCTTCCGGCATATTCTGGGTGATTCTCAGTTGTCTTCACGTTTAGCACAGGAATTACGTGAGAAAAATGCGCTGGTTTATGGTTTTAGTGCCAATGCTCAGTATGATGAATGGATTGATTCAGGCGCATTAGGCATTCAGGCGAATTATACGCCTAGCCGATCAGCACAGATGTCACAAGCGGTGCATAAGGTATTGAATGAGCTTCTGGCCAAAGGGGTAACCGAGCAGGAAGTTGAAGCAGCGAAAGCCACGATTTTGAAACAGCGCGTCACTGCACTAGAAGATGATCGCCGTATTCACAGCATGCTGATTCCACAACTGGAAAAAGATCGTAATCTGATCTATCGGGAGAAACGTGATCAGGCGATTGCCAAGCTGACCAAGGCAGATGTCGATGCCGTTATCAAAAAATATGTTAAACCGGATCAATTGGTCGAAGTCATGGCGGATCAGTATGGGAAAGAAGTGAAATAAACTCTGTAATTTTTTATAAGTCTATGACGGTCTCTTTTCATTTTAAATAAATGTTTAGATGTCTATATGGCTACTTTTGCTTCGGCAAAAGTAGCCAAAACCATTTGTCATCCGCAAAACTCGTCCACCACCTTCACGAAATAAATTTATTGTAGAAACAATCCTCTTATGATGTAGTCCTACCTCAACCAGTTACGGATGACGTTTCCGCGTATCTATAGGCGATAAAAGCGTTTGGCATTCTCATAAAAAACCGGCTTTATAGCATGTTCGTCATAGCTCTGCACAATATCGCTAAAGGCATCAATGATGGTGACCAGATCTGTGCTGACACGATCCATCGGGAAATTAGAAGCAAACATGATGCGATCTTTAGCGAAGCATTGTAGGGCATGCTGGATCAATGGAGCCGCGAGCTGAATCAGTTCATCTTTTTTTGCCAGTTTTCGCTCTAAATGAAAACGATGACCGAGTACAGGCATAAACAGACCGGAAATTTTGCTATACACATTTGGGCATTTTGCCAGTTCAGCCAGGTCTTCTTTCCAGGTCTGAAAAATATAGTCTCGCTGCTGTGCTGTTTGTCCTGTTGCTTTACCGACTTTCCCAAAGATGCCGGCAGGTGTGCCCAAGTGATCCAGCACAATCGGCGTTTCAGGAAATGTTTTGGCCAGATGGGCCACATCAGAAATTTGGGTAGAATAAACCCAGGCATCAAAACTTAAATTGGCTTTGGCTAATTCCTCAAATCCTTTCAGAAATTTCTTATTGCAGTATAAATGCGGTTCATCGGTCCAGGCATGAATGCCTTTATCGGCATGGAACGATGCCATTTTACGAATACCACGTAATTTAGGCGAAACTTCCTGATGTAATTGCAGCAGCTGTTTAAAGTTTTTTTGACGAAGATCAGCTGTAGCCACAATGCCGCCTAGCTGAATATTCTGTTCAGCAAAAGGCAGCCCGGCAATAAACCTGGTTTCATTAACCACGCCAGTACCTTTATGCTCATGCCAGCTTGCTTCTATATGAACAATCTGTTCCACCTGATAATGACCGATGTCACGTTTATAATTTTCAGGTAGGTAAGGCGCGGTCAGATGTTCGGTCAGACCAATGGTATCGATCACCGCTTTGGGCTTGATCAGTCGCACCATTTTGTTCAGCAGTTTGGGATGTTTGCCAAATAATTTTACGGCTGAGGCTGCGGCATGCGGTGTGGTATAAGGGTCCCATTGATGAATATGCGGATCTATAATCGGAAAGGGCAGTTGTTGCATGATATTTTTGGTCATCGTTTAATTTTTATTCATTTTTTATAGGATGAATCCAGTATTAAAGTCAAATTAAAAATCAAAGATTTAAAAAAAGCCCCGTAGGGCTTTCATTAATGATCGTGGTCGTGTTGATGCTTGTTGGCATGAAACTCTTCATTACGACGGAAACGTAAATAGTTCTCAAACTGCTCACAGTATTCATCGTAGTTATCTTCCAGCATCATCTGAAATTGCTGCAAGATATAAGACATGACCTGATCTTTAGCGTCGCGCATCTCGTTGCCATCTTTGAAATTGTTGGCAGCGACCCAGGTATTAAAGCGGGCAGTACCAAACAGCATTGCAGCGCTGACTTGACCACGTTTTTCTGCCGGGTTTTCCTGAGAGCCTTTTTCTACACGGCTAAATTCGTTGGCCTGTTTAATAAATTCATCAGCACGTTCAAAGAATGCAGCATTTAACGCTTCTTCTTCGGTTACATCGGTTGCTTCAATCTTTTGAACCATGAATTTTTCCTGATAATAAAATCTTAATCACTAATTATAGGCAAAGCCTTGCAGAAACTAAACCTTTGCCTTAATCTAAAAATAGCCTAAGCAATAAAAATGTAAATCTCATGCAAGATGCAATTGCTGTACAGAGTCTGAAAAGTGATATTGCCTTATTACGCCAGAATATCTGGCCACCAGCAAATCTGGCCAATGTGGAAGGATTGCCAATTTATTATGGCACCAAGTCGCAGGTCGAAGAATATTACAAGCAATGGCTGGGTCTGATTGAAAGGGCACAAGACCTGTTTCAGCCTTTTATGGAAGATGAAGTTCTGGATGCGATTCATTTGCCAAGCCATTTGAATCTGCCTTTATTCTATTTTCATGTGGACCGCATCCGGATTAATAAAACCCGTGCCAAAGAATCCAAAACTTTTCGTGGCATTGCCAGCCTGATTGAAAAATGTGGGCAATTTGAACCGGAACAGATTCAGGCCATGCAACGCTGGCTAGACAGTGATGAGACAGCGGCACTTGTGGCACATCGTGAATTTGTAGATCTGCGTACTTATGTATTCCAGCATGGTCAAAGTGAATACACCCGGACTCGGTTCTATGTGAATGGCATCGTCCTCAGTGTCGAACCACATTTTGAACTGGTTGATGCCCGTGATAAGCCGCGTAAGCAGCGCAGCGATAGTTATAGCGATCCATTAGCTGATAACAATACCTGGAAAGTATATGGAAAATATCGCTAGAGCAATTTTGTCTATTTATCTCTTACCAGAATGGCTGGGTGTGAGAAAATTTTTGTAACTGCTCGGCAGCCTGTTCCGACAGATGCTGCTGTTCTGCGGTGAGCCAGCCGATGACAAACCATGCCTTGGAATGTTTTTTGGCATAAGGCCTATACAGGCTTTCTGCGACAAACAGGTCATTATAATGACCTAAAGTCTCCTGTAAGGGCTTTAACGCTTTCAGATATCTTTTGATTTCCTTTTCCGGAAACAGGCTTTGCAGAAATTCCACATTATAACGCAAGCGTTTAACCCGCTTGCGGGTTCGGTGGCGTGATTCAATATCCAGTTCCTGATAATTCTCTGCATCTGCACAGACTTTCTGATGCAGTTTGCTGAGTCCTTTACACAGGATTTTATGCGAGGACTTTTGCTGGTTTGCACTCTGATCCTGACTAAATTGTAGTAGCTCCAGTATCAGCTCCATCGTAGCTGGCTTTCTGAATAATTGGCTAATATCTGCCTGATCCTGTTGGGCTGGAGGCAACTGCAATACTGGTGAACCCGCAGCTTCTAGCTGAGGAAGCAGACTTTCAGCTAAAGCATCGCGATCCCGAGTAGAGCCTAATTGCTGGAAGATATTGCGTAACTGATCCTGCCATTCCTCTGGCAAATCCTGATGATAGGGCTGGAAGATTTTTAAGGCACTGCGTAAACGCCGGATAGCGACGCGGGCCTGGTGCACATGGTCACTATTGTAATTCTCTAGCGCAATCGCCGTCGCATTGGGAAACAGGTGCGTCAGACAGTTGGTGATAATTTTTTGCAAGATATGATGAATATCGTCTTTAGCTGCGAGCTCTAAGGTTGTCTGATGCTGGACCGGAAGATCAGTTTTATTATTCAGCAGAGCATAACCACGTTCAGATTTGCTGCGTACATCCAGCCATAACTGATAACGTTGAATCCAGGGTTTAACAAAATCAATTAAGTCATCAAGTTTGCCACTTTTGAGCTCAAATTCAACTTCATAAATATCCAAGGTCTGGCCATTAGAACGAATCTCACCTCTATCCAGTGCAATTTCAATCTGACTTCCTCGGTAATTTTCAATCCAGAGATCCCGCTCTACATCAGTTTCAAATTGTAGAGTCAGAGACGTATCTAGGGTGTGAAGTGCCTGTTTTAGAATCTTCCGAGCCTGTTTATGCTTGGCATAAGCTTTTAAATCACAGTTGTCCGGTGCGGTATCCAGTCTTTCTTCCAGCTCAAAGCGTTCAAATTGATGCTGGCTCGGTGCTTTTAAGGTCTGAAACCATTGCTGATCTTCCAGACGCTGCCGGAGTGCAATTTTGTGCTGCTGTAACTGCTGATCGGCAGTATCAAAGTATTTTGCACATAAATGATGTCGAGTTGGCCTGTACTGCTGAAAATCTTGTTCGAATTGGTGACGTATACTTTGCGGAATCTGGAATTTGAGTTCGATTTCTGCCATCGGGCCATTCCTTCTCGATGAAGCTCATAACAATCAATATAGACCAAACAACAAAAGTATTGTGATGTGCTTGTGCAACAAAAAGCACGCCGTAGCGTGCTTTGAAAGTCAGTTAAATACTTATTTAAGAAATTTGCGGCTGACCAGAAACTGTTCTGTCGCTTCCAGTAAGCGCTGTGCATAGACTTCCTGCTTGGCAGTCAGCCAACCCAACACAAACCAGTCACTGGCTTCCAGCTCGGTCTGTTGAATATAGGCTGCAGAAGAGGCCAGCGTCTGATATTCATTTGCTGCCTGCTGTGCATCATTTAAAGCCTTGCTGTATTTTTGTAGGTTTTTGACATCATAAATCGTGGTCAAAATTGGGAAGCTGAATTTTAATTCCTGAATGCGAATTGCTAGCTGATCCAGACTCTCAAAATTGGTAATATCAGTCTGGTTCATCTGTTCCTGCAAGACTTTGTATTGTTGCTGCAGGGTAGTTTGCGCTGCAAATTTTAATTCCAACGGTTTAGCTTCATCTGTACTTAAGCTGAAGATCAGCAATTCCAGATAGTGATGCACATTCTGGGTGGACTTCACCAGATTGCTCAGCTTCTCTTTGGCATAGAGAATATCTTTAGTCAGGTTCTCTGCAGTCGTAGGATTTTGCAGGAAGCCAGCTAGGGTGTTTTGCATGTGCTGTAAATGTTGCAGATGTTCAAACTGATGTTTAAATGCAGCAAGCTGATGCGCCCATTTGTCTGAAACCTGAGTATGCCAATCTTTAAACAAAAGTAGGGTCAGATAGAGATGATCCAAGGCCTGTTGTGCCTGATCAATATGTTCCTGCTCTGCCAATTGCGCGGAGATTCCCGCGATATTGGGCAATAGATGCTGCATTTGCTGGGCCACCAGATGACACAGGTTTTTACCCGCACTATCTTTTTTGCTGATCTGGAATTCTTTGGCAAAAGTAGCGGGACTTACATTCTGATGAGTCGCTAACAAATTCCCGATTTCAGCCTTACTACGTACATCCAGCCAAAGCTGATATTTTTTGACCCATTCAAAACTAAAGGCCAGCAAATCCTGAATTGAGCCATGCTTTAACTCGAATTCAACTTCATGCACCTCCTGCTCAGCATGAGGCGTGCGAATACAGCCAATATCCAGGCTGACTTCGATTGATGTGTTTTCATATTCAATCACGCGCAAGGTACGGGCAATATCGGTTTCAAACTGCAATTGCAGCTGGTCAAACTGATCACCTAAAGCACGATTAAGCAAGGCTTGCGCTTCAGCAGACTGCTTGTAAATACTCAGGTCCAGCTCAGGAGACTGTTCTAATTCACCCAGATCATGATTATGCTCGAAACGTTCAATGTGGCTTTTGCCTGCCGCTTTTAACGTCTGAACCCAACGACTGCCTTCTAATCGCTGACGTAGGGCAATTCCATGCTGGGCCAGTTGACGGTCTGCAGTATCATAGTATTTGGCTTGAAGCTGGATCTGTTGAGATTTCTTGGGATCAAGTGCCTTAAGCAGGGCAGTACGGCGTGCCGCGGGAATCTGGAACTTGAGTTCAACTTCAACCATGATAATCATCCTGTCTATTCAATTTATTGAAAAATATTAAAAATAAATTGAATTTTTATTCGCTTGCATGAAATTCCGATATGAAACGGAAATATTTTTAGACTTTTGAGCGGCTGATTGTAACGAAAAACCAATCTGATGTAAGACTTGACCGATTGAAAAAAATGGAAATGGAAAAATTAAGTTACTGATCTCATTCGCCGGTTTTTATTGAAAGCATGACAATTCAATATCTAAGCTAAATTCAGGAGCAGAATTGCATGAAAATAAAGGTACTTTTAATTGCCTAAATTATGCGCTAAGGTGAAGAAAAAAGATCAGGATGATGATAATGAATGCACAGGTGCAGCCGAGCAATGAGATTGCAGAACTGACTTCTCCAAAAATGCCGATTCGTGACTATCATGAATTTTACCGGTTTTATCTAACCGAACATCGCCATATCATGAGCCGCCGTTTGCATGTCGCCGGCAGCAGTATCGGTATATATTTTTTTAGCAAAGCCCTTCGTCAGCGTAAAGCCAAATATCTGGCCTATGGACTACTCTCAGGTTATGCCTGTGCCTGGATTGGTCATTTCATTTTTGAAAAGAATAAACCGGCCAGCTTTAAACAGCCGCTATACAGTTTTATTTCAGACTGGCGTATGTTTGCCGATGTATTACGTGGTAACCTGAGTCTGGTTGATCGTAAGCACGACAAAATTCCAAGTTAGGGCTTATGACGTTTTATCGGATTTATGCTTAAGTATTGCAATAAAAACGATAAAAACACTTGCAAGTGTAGAGTTATTATTCTATTAATTGTTTTATTGCTTATTCAGTATTTTATCAAAGAGTATAATTCACTGAATAAATCAGTTTTCCAAGCCTGGAGCGACCTTCTCCGGGCTTTTTTTATATTTAAAAAAACAGAAAGATCTGCATTGACGTATTTTTAATTTATCTGAATGATTTAGAAAATATTCACGAGATGAATGAACCAAGTTTGAGAGATAAGATGGTCAGTTCTGCTTAGATGGGTCGATCCTTTCTAGCTTTGACACGTCTCCCCATAAACGGTTTACCCAAAGCTAGAAAGGATCTGGTAGATAAAACACAGCTTTTGCTTTTCTATTTATGTGTTGTGTTCGAACTTATTTAAATCCTTTAATGCATGTAGACCTATCCCTGAAATTGGGTATTTTAAAGTTTTCTTTAAGTTTTGTGATTAATGGTATTCAAGCAATTTTATACACAGGAATCGTAAAATCCGGACATAAAAAAATCGCTTTCAGAATTTTGCAACTTCTCCACTAAGTTATCTGCAAAATCCTAAAAGCGTTTGTCGGAGGGCGTAAGCATTAACACTTTATCATTATTGTTATAAAACCATTAAAACGTAAATTCTCGCAGTCGCCTATCACTGAAAATAGGGATATTGATCAATCACCTGTATAAAAAGTACAAATAATAATCTAATCCCTGAATCGGGTATTATTCAGTGTTTAGGATGGGGAAACTCGCCCATTTATGCCTATAATAGCGTATGTATTTTGAATGGCGGCAGTCATGCGCGGTTTATATTTAATTACCAATGATGATCCTATTGAACTTCTCCTAGCAAAACTTGAAGGTGCAATGGCGACTTATGAAGTTGCGGTACTTCAGTATCGTCGTAAAAAAGTAGCGAAAGAAGATCAGGCTTACGAAATCGAATATATGAAACAAATGTGCGAACAGTACAAAGTTCCATTTGTGATTAATGACGATTTAGAAACTGCAGTAAAATATGGCGTAGGCGTGCATTTGGGTCAGGATGATGGCTCAATTCAGGAAGCTGTTGAACGTTTGCCTAAAAATGTATTGATTGGCCGCAGTTGCAACAACTCACTTGAGCTTGCTGAACAAGCCATTGCTGATGGGGCTAATTATGTAGCTTTTGGCGCGATCTATGCGACTGACACCAAGCCAGAAGCAGGTAATATTGGTCTGGAAACCTTAAAACAAGCCAAAAGTAAATTAAATGTACCGATTTGTGCTATTGGTGGTTTAACGGTGGAAAACTCGAAAGAGGTCATCGAGGCCGGTGCAGATCTTTGTGCAGTCATTAGTGATGTTTTAGGTCGTTCAATGTCTACTGTCGGTCAACGTGTGTATGACTGGTCAGAACTATTTGCTGAACAAGCTTAATTTTTATTTCTTATTGTATTTTTGAGTTGAGTGATTCTCATGAGTTTATCTCCAAAGCAAGAACAACTATTTAAACAAGCCAATAAACATATTCCAGGTGGCGTAAACTCACCTGTACGTGCTTTTAACGGTGTAGGCGGCACGCCAGTCTTTATCGAAAAGGCACAAGGTGCTTATCTATACGATGTCGATGGTAAACGTTATGTGGACTATGTTGGTTCATGGGGCCCAATGATTCTGGGTCATGCGCATCCATCAATCATTAAAGCGGTGCAAGATGCAGCTGTTGATGGTTTAAGCTTTGGTGCACCAACCGTGCATGAAACCACTTTGGCAGATATCATTTGCGACATCATGCCATCCATTGAATTGGTACGTATGACGAATTCTGGTACTGAAGCGACCATGACTGCGATTCGTCTGGCACGTGGTTATACTGGTCGTGACAAGATCGTAAAATTTGAAGGTTGTTATCACGGTCACTCTGACTCGTTGCTGGTAAAAGCAGGTTCTGGCTTGTTAACTAAAGGCGAAGGTGAAGCGACTTCTGCGGGTGTACCTGCTGATTTTGCCAAACATACTTTAACTCTTCCTTATAACGACATCGCCACTTTAAAAGAATGCTTTGCCAAGTTCGGTTCAGAAATTGCCGGTGTAATTGTAGAGCCAGTAGCAGGAAACATGAATCTGGTGAAACCGATTGATGGTTTTCTACAAGCTATTCGTGATGTCTGTGACGAACATGGTTCAGTCTTCATTATTGATGAAGTGATGACAGGCTTTCGTGTGGGTCTTGGTGGTGCTCAAGCACATTATGGCGTGACTCCTGATTTAACGACTTTGGGTAAAATTATTGGTGCGGGGTTGCCAGTCGGTGCTTTTGGCGGTAAGCGTGAAGTGATGGAATGCATCGCGCCACTAGGTAACGTGTATCAGGCAGGTACTTTGTCCGGTAACCCGCTAGCAATGCGTGCCGGGATCGAGATGTTTAAACATCTGCGTGAGCCAGGTTTTTATGAAAAACTGACTGCTCAACTTGAAAAACTTCTTGCAGGTTTACAAGCAGCTGCGGATGAAGCCGGTATTCCATTCAAGACCCAGCAAGTGGGCGGCATGTTTGGCCTGTACTTCACTGATCAAGAAGACATCACCAGCTTTGATTCAATGCTGAAATGTGACGTAGAAGCTTTCAAGAAATTCTTCCATGGCATGTTAAGTCGTGGTGTGAACCTGGCTCCATCTGCATTTGAAGCAGGATTTATTTCAGCTGCGCATAGTGATGAAGATATTGAATTTACGATTCAAGCGGCTAAAGAAACTTTTGCTGAAATGAAAGGGTAATACAACCTCTCCCTAACCCTCTCCTAAAAGGAGAGGGAACATAAGCCCGAATTCCTTCGGGCTTATTTTATTCTTTTAATTAGACCGCAAAGATTTGAAATTGATAAATTAGAAATTGGATAGTTGAATGAAAACCAAACATTATCTGACCTTAAGCGATGCTGAGTTTTTATTAAATCAGGCCTATGAATATGCGCTAGAAAATGGCTTTAATGTCAGTATTGCTGTCGTTGATGAAACTGGTAATTTGCTGGCAATGAAGCGTATGGATGGGGCTTCACCGATGACAGCAAACCTGTGTCTGGAAAAAGCACGTTGTTCTGCAATGAGTCGCCGACCATCTAAGCTGTTTGAAGATATTATTAAAGGCGGCCAGATGGGCTTTCTGACAATAGATACCTTCTCCGGTATGTTGGAAGGTGGTGAGCCGATTCTGTATCAAGGGCAGTTGGTGGGTGCGATGGGTGTATCTGGTGTGAAGTCATTTGAAGATGCGGAGATTGCACAGGTGGCGATTGAGAAGTTTTTAGCGCAGCAGAGCTAGACATTAGGCACTTGAGAATGGTGCTGACATTCTCAAGTCGAGTATAAAAATCACTATCGGATGAGATAGTGATGCTGCTGTTTAATCATTTCCTTATATTCTGTCGAATTATACAGATCTAAACAATGCATTAATATCGCAGGCATTGCTTTACTTTTATATACCTTAGTTTTAGTTTTCATGTATTGATTTATATATTTTTTTAAATTTTTATAGGCAGGTTCTTCATACGAGCCATGTTGGAAATATCCGCCCATCGCTAGAGCTGCCTCCGAACTAAGAGCTTGATCTTGAGTCATCGTCATACAATAACTAAATCCAAAATTTTTGATATTGAGCTCATCTGCATTTGATATGGATTTATTTAAATCGTTTGCATAACATGCACTCATCACTAGAAAACTAAAAAATATGGCAATAATTTTCATTATCTTAAATTCCAAAACAGAATATCTGTGGTTTTTATGCTAGGTGTATTATGAATAAAGTAACAGCTATCTCCACAATCATTTCCATTCCATAAAGTGACATGTCCAGAAGCATCTCCCCAACCAGACACTTTAAAAACAATAATTCCTTTTTTTCCTTTTAATTGTGATGATAAATCTTGGTTATTTTGAGGCTTAAAGGAGAGATCCGCATTTCCTAAATTTTGTTCAACAAAGGTGATCATTTCGCGAACCCTCAGTAAATAAGGTTTATGATCAGCTCCTCTGACTTTATAACCTCTCGTTGACTGTTTAATTGGCATTCCACCGTAGTTGAAGGATCTACTTAATCTTAAAGCACAGGCATTTGCATACCCGGTAGGATTTTCTTGATATAAAGCGATCGCCTGGCCTCCCACCATAGAATACACATCACTTGCTGGCATCTTTACGGGATAATATTTCCATAATTCGGAAAATAAAGGTCTTTTTGCTTGTATGGTTGAAGAACGCCCACCAGCCCTTGCAGTTATACTCACCATATTTAGTATTCCGTATCAATTATTATTGTTTTTCCTTGAAAAATATTTTTAAGTAGCCCCTTACCTTCAGCATCAATATCAAGTGAAATAGTAAAAGGGTTAAATGCGTTTATTTCGGAAGGTTCTGGTTTTATTTCGATAGTAATAATATCGCCTTGTGCATAACCAGAAGTTTCAATATGCAAATTTAAGTCATCAAAAAATCTGGACTTTTTTTCTAAAAGAATAAAATTGTCTCCATAGCTCCAATAAATATTATTGATAGTCTTTACTTTTTTTTCTTCAATATATTTATCAGCTATATAGGGTGTTGATTGATCACTTTTACTTGAGAACATACCATTATTCATGACAGCCAAATCAGAAATTTTCAGGAATTTTGAACCACAAGTTGACCTGTCTCCTACTGCAACAATACTTCTACCGAGCACAACCATAAAACCCCGATTAGAAGCAAGTGCTTTGGATAGGACATTACATTTAGGACAATAATGTACCATTCCATCCAAATGCACTGCTTTCCCAGCTACCAAAAAAGAAGGATCGCCAAGAGTAATGATTCCGCCATGATCAGTTTTACAACCAACTGTTATTAATGCTTTCATTGTTATTTTTTATTAATCTTTTATAAAATTAATAATAACATAACCATATAAAATCAAAGGTTTGGTTTAAAATTCATCTTATCAGTTTGCATATAACTACTATAATGGCTGAGTGTAGATATAAGTCCTTTTTACTTTGTTTAAATCTTATCCTGCTGACTTTTTAAGTATTGAGTACCTTTCAAACTCAGTTAGCATATACCCTCACCATAAATGCTGACTGTCTTAAGCCCAAAGAGAATTCTATGCTGTACCCAATGCCTAAAAAAATCCAACTCGCACCATCTCAAGCCAAATGGCAATTGGCATCAGCACAATCTGTTTTAGTTCTTGTAGGCTTACAAAATCTACGCATGATACAGGGCATTCAAGACAGTGTGCTTATGCACAACCTGATTCAAATCAGCAACAAAGCCAAAGCACTCGATATTCCCATTGTCGACCTGTACGGTGATGATTTAATGCAGGGTATGCAGCAACTTGGAGAATATGCTTCAACTCATCCACAACTGATTTTCGCCGGACAAATTACACCGATGCTGAAACAAATCCTGCCACATCTGCAAAGTGTGACAGAACAAATTTGCATAATTAATGATGCAATTTTGATGCCTAATCAGGAACAGCATATCCAGTGGATTGAGAATATATCGGCACAAGCTTTGCATCATATGAATAGCTATAGTCTGACCCGATTGTGGAACTTAAGTGCGCCGTCAGAATATGTGTTGTCAATCAAAGGTATTATGTTAGCAGTAGCTGAACAGCTGGATATGGATGCGCTGGAAATTGATCCTTATGCTGACTTAAAACAGTATGGACTGGACTTGGTTGCGGTAGTGAGTCTGGTTGGCACATGGCGTGCGCATGGTGCTGAGCTGCGTTATGAAGATGTGCTGGAACACCCGTCATTACATGATCTAGCGAGCTTTGTAATGCAATCTGCACGTCGATAATCGGTAATTGGGTAATTTTCTTAAAATAATCGGAAATTTCATCGCCATTTACATAAATGCGCATTGTAATTATCACTCAAGCTTTCTATTATGGCCGCCTTGTTTTTCGCGATCAGCGTGGGATTGAACTTTGAGTAATTTTCTAACCGAACATCTGATACATCGTGATGAAGATTTTATGGTCATCCATAAGCCTGCAGGCTTACTCACAGTGCCCGGTAAAACAGAAGATTTACAAGATTGCCTGATCAATCGCCTCATCAAATTAGAACCTAAAACTTTACTGATCCATCGTCTGGATCGAGACACTTCCGGTATCTTAGTATTTGCTTTAAGCCGAGAAGGGCAAAAATCCATTTCTCGCCAGTTCCAGGAACGCCAAACCGATAAAACCTATCAGGCCATCGTGGCTGGAACATTAGAAGGCAAGGGTACAGTTGATGTGCCTGTCATTTATGATCCAAGCCGTCCACCACTGCATATTGCTGAACCGAATCATAATAAGCCGGCAATTACAGAATGGCTGGCCATCGAACATTTTGAAATTCAGGGGCAAGCAGTGACTCGGGTGAAACTGACTCCGATTACTGGTCGTTCACATCAGCTCCGTGTACATATGCAATATCTCGGACATCCGATTATTGGCGATACCTTGTATGCGACGCCAAAGCAGCAACAGCTTAGTCCACGTCTGTGCTTACATGCTGAGCGTTTAAGTTTTTATCATCCTAAAACACAACAGTTAGTTGAATTTAATTGTCCGGCTGAATTCTAGGAAATACTTGTTTAATCGACGTGAATTATGCTCACTTTTTAGTGGGCTTTATGTCAAAATACATTGCTTGAAGGTGTGAAATTTTGCTCAAATGACGTTTCGTGATTGAGCCTGATATTCATAATCTTGTACTTAAGATAAAGGTGGAAAAATTGCAGCAATTTGCTATTGGTCAACGTTGGTTATCAGATACTGAAACAGAACTCGGTTTAGGGGTTCTCATTGATGTTGATGAGCGATCGGTCAGCATTTTATTCCCAAAAAGCGATGAAACTCGCGTCTATGCTCGCAGTAACGCACCCTTATCTCGTATCGTATTTAATGCGAATGACGAACTGCAAGATCAGGAAGGTACGATCTGGACCGTTGAGTCAGTTGAAGACCGCAATGGTGTAGTGCGTTATCACGTGGTTCGTACTCTTGAAGATGGTACAGAAGAACGTAAAGCTTTAAATGAAACCCGTGTAGGTGCAACGATCCAGTTGTCTAAACCTTTAGATCGTTTACTGGCTAGCCAGATTGACTATAAAGAGTGGTATGACCTGCGTATTGAAGCCTTGCTGATGCAAGCCAATATGCAAACCAGTCCATTGCGTGGTTTGGTCGGTTCGCGTGTGGGTCTGATTCCACACCAGTTGTATATCGCACATGAAGTCGGTCAGCGTTTCGCGCCGCGTGTTTTACTGGCCGATGAAGTAGGCTTGGGTAAAACCATCGAAGCAGGTCTGATCATTCATCAGCAACTTAAAACTGGCCGTTCTGAACGTATTCTGATCTTGGTCCCGGATTCACTGCAATATCAGTGGATGATTGAGATGCGCCGTCGTTTCAATCTTGAATTCTCCCTATTTGATTTGGCTCGTACTGCATCGATCAAAGAGCATGATCCTGAACTAAATCCATTCCTGACCGAACAGCGCATTATTGCTTCTGTGGACTTGATGGTGGATCACGAAGATCTACGCGAACAGGCGATTGAAGCGGGCTTTGACCTGTTGGTTGTCGATGAAGCGCATCACCTGATGTGGTCTGAGGAAGAAGGCGGCAATGACCGTTATGATCTGATCGAAGAGCTGGCAGAGAAAACACCGGGCGTATTGTTATTGACTGCAACACCAGAACAGCTCGGTGTAGAATCTCACTTTGCACGTCTACGTTTACTTGATCCGCAACGTTTCAGTTCATTGGATCGTTTCCTAGATGAAGAAGAGCAATATCAGCATACCGCTAAAATCGCTGAAGTACTGATGTCAGACCTTCCACTGGAAGCTGAGCATTTCACTGCGATTGAAAGCCTGCTTGGTCATGCGATTGAAGATACCCCAGATCAACGTTTCCGTGCCATTCATGAATTGCTAGACCGTCATGGTACGGGTCGTATCCTGTTTCGTAACACACGTGAAGCGATTCAGGGCTTCCCGGGTCGTGACTGTCAGCCAGCACCATTGCCAGCGCCAGAAAACTGGTCTAAAGATGGCAAACTACGTGAACAGATGTGGCCGGAAGAATCTCAACTTGATGGCTCGTGGATGGAAACCGATCCGCGTGTAATGTGGTTGATGGAAAAGCTGCGTACTGATCTGAAACACAAAAAAGTATTACTGATTGCCCGTAGTGGTCCAGTGGTTGAAGCACTGGAAAATGTATTACGTCTGCATGCAGGTATCCGTACTGCCATGTTCCATGAAGGCATGAGTCTTTTGGAACGTGACCAGGCAGCAGCTTATTTTGCTGAAGAATCTTATGGTGCACAGATTCTGTTATGTTCTGAAATCGGTTCAGAAGGCCGTAACTTTCAGTTTGCATCAGACTTGATCCTGTTTGACTTACCGGCCAATCCGGATGTTTTGGAACAGCGTATTGGTCGTCTGGATCGTATCGGTCAGGAAAACCGTATCCAGATTCATGTGCCTTATCTGGTGGGTACTGCGCAGGAGCGTATGTTCCGTTGGTATAACGAAGCGCTGAATATTTTCAGCAACATTTCTCCAACGGCGCAAACGCTGCAAGAAAACTTTATTGTTGCCCTGAAAGATTGCTTGCTGGCAGATAAAGGTCAGGAATTTGAAGATCTGCTGGAAGAAGTTAGCGTACAACGTGAAGCGCTTGAAGCCGAGTTGCAGGAAGGTCGTGACCGTCTGCTTGAGTACAATTCTTGCCGCCCCGTCGTGGCACAGGAAATTGTTAATGCGCTTGAAGACTATGATGACAATACCACCTTGCCAATGTTCATGAAGCGTTTTATGGCATCGACCAATATCGACTTTGATGAGCAAAGCAATGGTACGGTGATCATCAAGCCAACGGATCAGATGCAGGTACAAGGTTTGACCCTGGATGAAGAGGGTATGACAGCCACCTTCTATCGTGACCAGGCTCAGATCCGTGAAGATGCTCAATATCTAACTTTAGAGCATCCATTCACTGAAAGCGTGATGGAAATGATCAATACTCAGGGCTTTGGTAGTACCAACGTTGCGGTCTTAAAGTCTGCAGCATTGCCACAAGGTTCTGTATTGATGGAAGTGTGGTTCAAGGTTGATGTGGTTGCACCAAAAGCACTGAACTTACCGTCAAGCTTGCCACAGCAGCTGATCCGTGTATTGCTGAGTGAAAAAGGTCAGGATCTGTCTCAGAAGATTGCGCCTGAAATCCTGAAACCATATCTACATCATTTAGATGGCAATAGCTGCCGTCAGGTGGTGAAAGCACGCCGTGAAGTGATTGAAGCGCGTTATCAACAGGCATTGGAATTAGCTCGTTCAGCATTGCCAAACTTCAGGCAGCAGGCTAAAGAAGCGTATGGCAATAAATGGCAGTATGAAATTGACCGTCTGACTTACCTGAAACAGTTCAACCCAAGTATCCGTGAAGATGAAATCGCACGTTTACAGAAGCTGCAAAAAGAAGGCTTGAGTTTGTTAGAAGGTTTATCTGTAACACCTGAAGCGATTCAAGTAATGGTCGTGGTTAAGCCATAAGATCTAATGAATTATGAAAGCAGCTTTCGGGCTGCTTTTTTATGGCTGGAATTAAAGTCATGATTGAGCTTTTGGTCGGGCTGTGCTAGCTGATATTTTCTGTATTGTTTAAAATCAGCACCTCTAAGAATAAGAAATAAAATATCATGTCCAAAGCATTGATCACTATTGGCGCGAAAACCAGCCATGGCGGTATGGTCACTGAATGTGAAAACTCTTTTTTAATTAATGGCATGGCGGTGCATCTGAATGGCATGAAGCATTACTGTCCCAAGTGTCAAACTACCGTGACAGCTATTGCTAGTGATTTATCTACAATAGTCAAAGGCAGGGCTGTAATCATTGCTGGAGATAAAGCCAGTTGTGGAGCCACTTTTTTGCCGATGCAAAACCTGACTATTTCCAAAAAATAATCATCTATATCCAGACATGAGTTCATAGTGACTTAAAGGTCATAGATTGATGAATTTGGTTCTGTAGAATTTTGCATTTCAATATTAAGCTTCTTTCAGACTTTATAAAGAAATGATCAAAGAAAATAATGAAACAGGTTTTGCATTTTACTCATGCCAATGGCATTCCATCGGCAAGCTATCGCAAGTTTTTAAATTATTTTCAGGATGAATATCAGGTCAAGGCAATTCCGCTGATCGGGATGAATCCAGCCTATCCAATTACTAAAGACTGGCGTTATCTAGTAAATGAAGTGATACAGGATATCCAGCAGCAATCTCCGGATCAAAAGGTGATTGGGCTGGGACATTCATTTGGTGGTTTGATAACTTTAATGGCAGCCTATCAACGTCCGGATTTATTTTCCAAACTGGTGATCATGGATCCACCTTTCGTGATTGGTAAAAACAGTGCACTGTTTGAAGTGGTGAAAAAGCTCAACTTAAAAAGTATTGACCGTTTCACTCCGGCAGGTATTACCCTAAAACGTAAAGATTACTGGCCATCTAAACAGGACGCCGTTGAAGCGCTGAGATCGAATCGTCTGTTTAAGCATTTTGATGAGCAATGTTTTCAGGATTATATCGAAAGCGGGATTGTGCCTGATCAAGAGCGTGGAGGGGTAACTTTAGCCATTCCCAAACAGATTGAGGCAGAAATTTTCCGGACTGTACCGGCTTGGTGGTGGCGTACACCAAGAAAACCACCCCAGGTTCCGATACATTTAATCACAGCAGAGCGCAGCCAGTTTTATCAGCAAGGTTTACCACAAGGCATGCATAAGGTTTACCAAATTCATTATTCGGTGGTGCCGGGCGGACATATGTTTCCACTAGAGCATCCGGAAATGACGGCAAACCATGTTAAAGCCAGATTGAATAAGCTTTAATCTTGGTAATAAAAAAGACTCACTAAGAGTCTTTTTTTACAGCTGGCTTAACGGATCTGAGATTGATCCAGATGACGGGCACCTTCCAGAATCATGCGAATCATGATCATGGTCTGTTCCGCAATTTCCTTACGGTCTTCAGGTGCCATATCGATCACATTGGCACCCATATTAAATACCAGTTGGGTAATCGCTCTGGCCGCAATCTCGGGATGAAATAATTTTTTATTATTTAGACGTTCCAGGCGGATCAAATCTTCCTGAAGCTCCTGCTGAAAATAATTCAATTGGCGTTCGACTGCCTGTTTATAAGATTTTGAACCGGTATAACCTTCACGTAATAACAGGCTTAAATTACCTTCATCAGCATCCAGCTGGGCAATAAAGACCTCAACAGAGCTACGAATAATACTGTTCTGTTTCGATGCTTTTAGACGAGATTCATTGAGAATCTGACGCAGCACAATCCCGGCACGATCAATCAGCTCAATCGCCAGTTCATCGATATCTTTAAAATGACGATAAAAACTGTTCGGAGCAATTCCAGCCTCACGAGCAACTTCACGCAAGCTTAAAGATGAAATACTTTTTTGTGGTCCGATCAGGTTTAAAGCAGCCTGGAACAGTTCTTCCTTGGTAATGGTCGCTTTACGGCCCACACTACGGACAATAATGGGCTCATCAATGCTTTTCGATGGTAAAGACGCGTCACTGCTTATTTTCATTGAAGGCTCATTCATGAGGTGATTAGTAAAAGGCATTAACACATTATAACGAAGGCAGTCCAGCTTGTGAAATGATTAGAAACAATACAAATGTATATACAAATATATATACAAGTGTATAATAATTAAAAATCCAAGGTGATGTCTAAAACGATGCCTGTACTCGAAAAGCTTAAAACGCCATTAAATACGCTGAAAGAGAGTGTGATTGATCCATATGCGATTAATTTCTGGATGCAGAAATTAAATCCTTTATGGTCAATGAATCAGCCCTTAGGCAAGATTGTGCGCAAAGAACATGCTGCGCAGGATATGCTGAGCCTGACGATTCGTGTCAATCATTTATTCCAGTTCGGTCAGGCGGGCCAGCATCATCCTGTATTTGTGGTGGTGAACGGCATTCGTTATGAACGTAGCTATAGTCTGACCCGTATTGATCAGCAGCATATTTTATTGACGGTTAAAAAAGTGAATGCGGGTAAAGTTACTACCTGGTTTGCTGAACAGGCTGAAGTCGGCGATATCATTGAATTCGGTCAGCCTTTCGGTGACATGACTTTGCCAGAACAGGACAGCCCATTGCTTTTGCTTGCTGCGGGTAGTGGTATCACCCCAATGCTGAGTATGCTGGAAGCTTTAAAAGATAAAGCTGAACTGGTTGCACCAGTAACTTTATGGTACTGGGTTAAGAAAAACCAGGATGCTGCTTTCATTGCGCGTTTTGAAGAGCTGGCACAAAAGTTTTCAAACTTTTCTTATCAGGTATTTGCAACTCAGGAACAACCGGCTGCGCCGCGTCTTGATGAATCTTATCTAGACCAATTGCAAGCATTGGAACAAAGTACAGTCTATGCATGTGGACCATCAGGTTTTGTTGCGACTGCAGAACGACTGTTTGCTTCAGCGAAACTGTTCAAAAGTGAAGCGTTCAGCATGAGTCTGAATGATGAAGCTGATACCGGTTTTGTCAATGTAACCCTGACTCAATCGAAAAAAATCGTCACGATTCCTAAAGGCCAGTCGATTCTGGTGAGTCTGGAACAACAGAATATCCGACCGACCCATGGCTGTCGTATGGGCATCTGTAATAAATGTGCCTGTAATAAAGCGGAAGGTTCAACCAAGAATCTGGTCAATGGCGCACAAAATACCGAGCCGGGTAATCTTTTAAAAATTTGTGTTAACTCAGCGCAGACTGACCTTGTCATCGACTTATAAGCGAGTTTTATCCTATGAATATGCCAGTAAAATTACAGTATTTTAAAAATCCTAAAAACCGTGAACTGACCCAGTCTGAGCTAGATGAACTTGCACGTGAGCTTGATGCCATCAAACAGGAAGTGCTGGATGATTTAGGTGAAAAAGATGCCAAATATATCCGTCGCGTATATTCGAGCATCCGTTATTCATCAATTGCAGGTCGTGCCTTATTATTTGCAGGATGGTTCCCGCCAGCATGGTTGTTGGGTACAGGCTTATTAGGCTTTGCCAAAATCATGGAAAATATGGAATTGGGTCATAATGTCATGCACGGTCAATATGACTGGATGAATGATCCGAAGCTCAATGGCCAAACCTACGAGTGGGATATTGTCGGAACTTCAGACAACTGGCGTCAAACCCATAACTTCAAGCATCATACCTATACCAATATTAAAGGCATGGATGATGATATTGGTTATGGCTTGTTGCGTTTATTTCCTGAGCAACGCTGGAAACCAGGCTATTTATTACAGCCAATTTACAGTATTCCATTTTGCTTGTTATTCCAGTGGGGCGTAGCTATTCAAAACCTTGAACTGGGTAAATACTTCAAAGGCCGTAAAACCAAAGAACAAACCCTTGAAGAATGGAAGCCAATGCAGCGTAAAATTGGCAAGCAATTATTCAAAGATTATGTATTCTTTCCATTGATTGCAGGTCCTGCAGCATTACCGGTATTGACAGGTAACCTGGTGGCAAATGGCCTTCGTAATATCTGGACTTTTAGTATTATTTTCTGTGGTCACTTTACCAAAGATGTAGAAGTGTTTCCGAAAGCTGTGATGGAAAATGAAAGTCGTGGTCACTGGTATATGCGCCAGATTCGTGGTTCTTCAAACTTAACCGGTTCAGAAGCGTTTCATATTTTGACTGGACATTTAAGCCATCAGATTGAACATCACTTATATCCAGATGTGCCTGCACGCCGTTATCGTCAAATGGCGCCAAAGGTAGAAGCGGTATGTAAAAAATATGGTCTGAACTATAACAATGCTAGTCTGGTAAAACAGTATGGCAGCGTAATTAAACGTATTGTGAAATATGCTTTTCCGTTTAAGAAGTAAGATGGATTTCAATAAAAAACCGCTTTTCATAGCGGTTTTTTATTATTCTCAGTTTAATTAATTATTTTAAGCTCAGACTCGGGTAAATTCATTTCAAGTAGTGGAAGTACTTTATCTCGTCCTTCCAGATAAGCATACTGTGCAAGGCATAACATTGCCTCATCTTCTTCGCTATTTCCATAAGCATAAATTTCAGCATAATCTTCTAAATTATATTTTTCCAAGATTCTACTTTTCTTCTGATCCTTACTACAATCAGGTGTGTTGTATAAACCTGTCATTTTGCCTGTCAGAATTTCTACTTCACTACAAATCAGGTCAATGCCTAAATAAGTACAAACCGGTTTTAAATATAAATCCAGTGAAGCAGAAACGAGAACGATTTGATGCCCGAGTTGCTGATGTTGTCTAAGTTGCTTTAATAGCTTGGGATTTAATCTTAAAACAAGCTGCTGTGCATATTCTTCGGCAAGCTGCTGAATTTCATGCGCATGACTATTTTTGAACATGGTGTAATACAGCTTTGGGCGCATTGCATGAGCAGGATAGAGCTTAAGATAGTAAGCCTGAATCCAAGGCAGAATACGAATGCCACGTTTTAAAATCTGCCTTTTCTTTAAAGCATAGAAAATGAACCCTGTAAAACTGTCATAAGGATACAGGGTTCCATCAAAATCAAATAAGGCTAGAGTTTTATGTTTTTGATGCGGCGCATGCATGTTTGATAACGACCATCGACACGGCTGGCAAACCAGTTAGTATTATACTCACGACTCAATTTTGGGCCTGAGATCACGACTTCTGGCATCATTGCATACATTGGTTCTTTACCGGTTTTTTCTTGATAAAGTTTACTGATGCCACGATAAGTCATAGTATCTTCAAAATCTTTAACTTTTTCTTTTTTTAAATCCGCTCGAATCTGACGTTCAGTAATAATAAAATTATTTTTTGCAAAAACGCTGATGAGCTCTCGTTCAGATTGACTCTTTTGTGAGCGAATCGCGCCATCTTTAGTATATAGTAGTAAATCGCCATCCAGGCTCAATTCGGCATCGGTTAAGTTATTTAACATGCTCTGGAATGCTGCATTACGGCTGGAATACATCCCAGAGTTATAATCAGCAAAACGATAAATCGGTTTTTCATAATCCGCAGGGTACATCATCAATCGATGAATCCCATAATACAGTCCACCATACTGGCTATACAGGTCACTACGCAAATCAGCAATACTGCCCCCTTGACGTTTATATTCCTTGGCATAGCTGATATGAACCTGCATGGAACCCAAAGTTGTAATCGGATTCATTTTTTCGCCAATATTTTGTCCAAATAGTTTGGCTGCACCTGTCAGTGCACTTACATGATAATGCTTGGCCATGTAATCAAAGATTTCACGATAAAGTTCATCTAATTGACGTTCGGTTTTGACCCGGCGCATCTGGCTGAGATAATTGTCTTCTGGGCTTGGCTGGTTTTTCAGTACATCCTGGAAATATCCTGCAACTGTTCCACCGATACTTTCACCAAGTTTATCTTTAAATTTTTCTTCCAGACGTTCCTGAACTTCTTTAACGGCTTTTTCACCAAGACCAGGAACTACCGGGTCTGCATTAAAGTTAGATTCCTGATCGACAACTGCCACGATTGAACAGATATTCTCTTTGGTTTGTGGAATACCGAGCTGGTCAGTGATGTCATAAATATCTTGTGCCCAGGATTCACGCTGGCTGACACGACCTGGAATGGCTTTGCGAATATGTTCAACTTCAAGAGTGGGTTCATCATTTGACCACCAAGAACCATTGCCACACCCTACAAGGCTAATAGATAAAGCAAGTATGGATATGGACTTAAGAGAAAAAACTTGAGCAAAATATTTGTTCATGGTGTCGTAAATAAATTGAAAAGATGAGTGAACAAGGCAGATGAAGTATACTATGTCCATCAGAAAAGTGATGAATTTATATCTATATTGATTGGGGTTAATAGTCGGTTTCTCAAGCGTAGATGTCTAAAGTCCATGGAAGCATATTTACAAAATAAAATTTTTTCTAAGATATAGAATTTAATAAATAAATTTATTGTAAAAAAAAGCCCACTAAATATGGGCCTATCTTTAATTTTAATGTTACTCCCTGAAAGGGTCACTTTTCCATGACTTAATCTCAGCAAAAACTAGAAGGGTAATGATGGTAAATAAGACACCAATTTCCAGAAAAAAAACATCTTTAGCTAAACCAGCTAGACTAAATGTGATTAAACTAGTAATAGAAGATATAAATAGCAGAAAAAATATAAAAGTACGTTTCATTTAACAATAACCTGTTAAAATGGTTGATAAATCACGTAAATATTATATGTGATAAATGCTACAATGGATAATAATAAAATTCATTTAATTATTTTATGTAAACTATAAGATAAAGTAATAATTTTATATCTAAGTAATTTATATTTGTAATCTCTTATTTCAGTAAAGTATATATTTAACCCGAATCGCGGATAAAAAATTGACTTGAAAAATAAGAGGACTAGAGCCATCAGTTGAGTTACCACACAAAACTTAAAACTCTAGTCCCGATGTTTAATAGTACCGAATTATTTTGCGTAATTGATGATTTCTTTCTTAAATTTGAAGCAACCTACTGGAATTTCCTTAAACAAAGTCGTCGTTTCTCCAGAGTCCGAACCGCTCACTTGAGTATCTCAGAAATCACTTTTATCGCGATCTGGTATAAATGTTCTCATTTCACTAATTTCAAAGCATTTTTCACATGGTTGAAACAGGATAAAAATCATTTATTTAAAAGCTTACCCTGTTACCAACGGATGATTCATCTGATTAATAGACATCAATTAGCTCTACACGCTTTACATGTGGCGCTAATGAAAGGCCAAGGTACACAATATTTATGGATTGATTCAACAACTCTGCCAGTTTGTAAAAATCAACGTATTCAACGCCATAAATCATTAGTCCAAATTGCATCACGTGGTAGAAGCTCAATGGGCTGGTTTTATGGCTGTAAATTACATATTGTGATGAATCAATTTGGTGAAATTGCTTGTTCTGCTTTATCCAATGGACATTTGGCTGATATCAAAATGGTTGAGAGACTCGTTAAAGAGATGGAAGCAAAGTTGTATGGAGATCGTGGCTATATTAGTCAAGAACTGAAGAGTAGGTTGAAAAAGCAAGGTATTGATTTAATTACCTATCATCGAAAAAATATGCAGGCTATACAACTTTCTGAGTCAGATAAATATCACTTAAAACAGCGCAATAAGATAGAGACTTTATTCAGTTTATTGAAAGGTCAGTACAATTTAGTGACAAGCAAAGCACGTAGTGTTCATGGATTTCTAGGAGGGATTTACGCGCCCTTGTGTGCATATCAACTGATCCATAAAAATAAGCCAACAATTCAAATTATGAAGTCATCGGCTTAAGCAGGATTCGGGTTATATTTATGCTTTTAAATTTAGGTATTTAATTTCTTTATGGTAAAAATAATATGCAATATTCTATCTATTTAATAAATAGTTATTGTCCTTGCATGGTACGTGATGAATAGATCTCTTTCATAAATCAAAAAACGATCTTCTTTTTGGTTAATATTTGCACTCCAGATTTCTTGGCATTCATGCATAATCTGCGGATGAAATACATCGATTCAAACAAGCTTTCTGATCCTCAGTTCAAGCGATACACGGGCATCTCATGGTCAACCTTTGATTTAATGGTTGAGCAATTGAAGAAACATGTCCCTGCCAAAGGCAGACCGCCCAAGTTAAGCCTGGAAGACCAGGTTCTGCTCTGTCTAAGCTATTGGCGGGAATACCGAACCTTATTTCACGTTGCGACGAGCTACGGGGTTTCAGAGCCCACAGCCTCAAGAATTGTCCGTCATGTTGAAGACTGCCTGATTCGGTCCAATCTGTTTAATTTACCCAAAGATTTACCCGAGGGCGAAGGCATCGATTGGAATGTTGTGATCGTGGATGCCACAGAAATTCCAATCCAAAGGCCTAAAAAAACAGAAGAAAAGCTATAGCGGCAAGAAAAAGACCCACACTTTCAAAGTACAGGCCATCATTCATTATCAAACTCAAAAAATCCTGAGTTTATGTACGAGTCGTGGTGCCGTACATGATTTCGAACTCTTCAAACGTAACTTGAATCAGATTCCTGCAGGTGCATTTATCCTTGCGGATAAGGGTTATCAGGGAATTTATACAGTGTATCCAAATAGCTTGTTGCCATTAAAAGCAAAGAAGCGCTGTAAACTGGATTCCGAACTAAAAATCTATAATCAGGAAATCAATAAAAGAAGAATTGGAATTGAGCATGTATTTGGCAGTTTGAAAACCTTCAAAATTCTTGCTGAGCGATATCGCAATCGAGGCAAAAGACTAGCATTAAGATTCAATCTAATTGCTGGAATTTATAACTTGGAGCTGAGTGAAAAATGACTTATGAAAGAAATCTACACTAGAAATTGTATAAAAAAGCCTCCTGTAGGAGTAATGCCAGTCAGTTAAGCAGACATTAGAAAAATGTAGTAAAAATGAGTGTATGCCAATACGCTCATTTTTTTATGACTTTATCTGAAAATTTAGATTGTACTCTTCAACATTCTCTACCTTCACTTAGCCATTTCAGTGAATTCATTGATTTAAATTGGATTGAAGAGAGCCTGCGTCAAACAGGTAAGGCTTCTATCAGGAGAAGAAAATTACCTGCCGAACATGTGGTATGGCTGGTGATTGGGCTTGCCCTGTTTCGAGATCAACCGATCGGGTATGTGGTAGAGCAACTAAAACTTGTGTTTGGTACCACAGAATATTGCGTTCCCAGTGCAGCAGTACAAGCACGACAACGCTTAGGGCGAGAGCCCTTGAATGCCTTGTTTTCTCTACTCAGCCAAGCCTGGTTTGAAGAATCCCAACAGCAATACTCAAACTTTCATGGCCTTAGTGTATGTGCTGTTGACGGGGTGGTTTGGTCTATGCCTTATACAGATGAGAATTTTGCACACTTTGGCTCATCTAAGGGTAAAACTGCGGTAGCACCTTATCCGCAAGTGAGAGCAACCTGTCTGGTGAATACCAACACCCATGAAATCATTGATGCCCAAATAGGTAGCATGGATCAAGGTGAACTTACACTGGCAAATCGATTATGTCCTCCATCGCATAGTATTACTCTGTTTGATCGAGCCTATTTTTCTGCTGATTTTCTAATAGGATGGCAAACACGTGCAGAGGCAAGCCATTGGCTTATGCGCGCAAAAGATAATTTACGCTATGAGATCATTAAGCGTAATTCCCAGCATGACTTTCATATCAGGATGCCAATATCAGCAAGAGCCAAGAAGCTGAATTCAACATTAGGGGATTATTGGGAAGCGCGTTTGATTGAAGTTGAGCAGGCAGGAAAAATTAGACGCTATATCACTTCATTAATAGATTCAAAGATATATCCACTGCTAGCCTTAGCAAAGCTTTATGCTCAGCGCTGGGAAATAGAAATGTGTTACCGAGAAATCAAAAGTGATTTACAGGAAAGTAAGCATTTGAGGAGCAAGCAACCTGATTTAATTTATCAAGAATTATGGGGTGTCTTCATTGCTTATAATATTCTAAGAAGACAAATGAAATATATGGCTCAACGTGCAAAAGTCAGTCCTTTGAGAATCAGCTTTCATATTGCATCTATCGGCATCCTTAATATATTAAGATTCGACTCTTTAGACTCCGCAGGGAATTTACCCAAACATCTAGAAAGTTTACTGGAGAAATCTAGGAGGTATGTTTTGCCTGAGAGGAGGGTTAGAAGTTGCCCAAGAGTTGTGAAAGGTAAACCACTGAAATACCCAAGAAAATGCCAGTCAATTTCTTAACTGACTGGCATTATCCTGTAGGAGGCTTTTTTATACTTGATTTTTTTGTCAATTAAATATCTATGAAGGACATTGCATAAATTACAAACAAAATAAAAAATTAACTTCAAAAAAAGACTTTATTGAAGAAAAGGATCCTTCTTGATTAGCTTAATTTCTAGGTGAGTTAAAATTGCAATTAGAGCAATCAGTCCTGAAATTTCCAAGAAGAAAATATCTTTAAAAACTATTGATAACCCTAAACAAATTATGCAGGAAAGTACCCAAAAATTAAAACTTACTAAAAAAAACAATCTAGACATGAACTCAATCACAATATTGCAAATTATGTTGAGAAAAATAGCAGAATTATTAATTAATTGATAACTTATTTTAAACGGAAAATATACATATTTAATACAAATTGATCTGTTTTTTTTATCAATAGAGCTATTGCTCTTAAATTTACTGGAAACTTGAATCATGAAGAACCTTAACCACATTAAACTTTATAACGATTTACTTCCTAAGTTGGATGTATAAATATTTATTTGATTTTAATAATATTTTTTATGTTTTTTTAACTATATATGTTAATATTAATTTAAAGTATTAAAGTTTTTTGGTTATATTTTGATCTTGTAAAAATTTTGAAAGTCGTGGGAGGTTATTGAACTCAACAACAATGTGAAAGGCTCTAAAGATCAACCACTGTAGCTATACTGGAGAATCAAAATATAAATTTATCTATTTTAATTTTTTACTTTTCCCTTAAAAAGTATAATTTTGGTTTAAAAAACCATTAATTTCAATGTAAACAAGTTTTCCATCATGTTAGGTTTTTTAAATTAATAAAAATATAATTTGTACTTTTGACATACTTATAATTACTGGTGGTGAATGAGTATTAGTAACTCCCTAAGAATAATCCTTTAATCCCATCATTTTTCTTTCAAAATCCCATCATTTAGAAGTACTCATAGGTTAAGGAATAGATATCCTTGTTAGAAATATCTAAACTAGCGATATGCTGTAGTGCTCCTGTTTTTGTCCTAGCAAAACTGTCCGCTTCATCCAAATACTGAAATATGAGTTCTCTAAGGGTTTTGTGCTTAAGTTGCATCTCAGGGTTCAATATTTTTTCAGGGTGCAATTCAATCTCGGCTTCCGTGCGTTTGATTCATTCCTCAGCCAATGATTTTTTGCTGAACGTTTTGGATTGCTTAAATTCAGGGTAGCCTTGACGTTATATACGGATCTGAGCTCTATACCGAGTTGTACCGTCTTTTGTTTGTCGCTTAGTGACCATGCCCATGAATTTGCACCATAAAAATGTAGTGGTGCAAATAGGTTGCAAATAAAGAGCGTTAAAAGTCAATACGGAGCGACTAAACGAAGTTAAATGAGGTTAAAGATTTTGAGTAAAAATAATGTAATTTCAGAATTGTTTGATAGGTCAATAGATAAGAAACTTTGGGTCGCTCCCATGGCAGGTGTCACCGATCGTCCATTTAGAACCTTATGCAAGTACTTCGGTGCGGGTCATGCGGTCAGTGAAATGATGACTTCTGACAAGACCTTGCGCATGAGCAAAAAGAGCTTATATCGGGCGAATTTTGATGGTGAGCTGGCACCAATCTCAGCGCAGATAGCTGGTTCTGATCCGCATGACTTAGCTGAGGCAGCACGCTATCAGGTCGCAAATGGGGCACAAATTGTTGATATCAATATGGGATGTCCAGCAAAGAAAGTCTGTAATAAGCTGGCCGGTTCTGCCTTGTTAAAGGATGAAGATCTGGTTGCACGTATTTTAGATGCAGTTGTTGCTGCAGTTGATGTTCCTGTTACTTTAAAAACCCGTTTGGGCTATCTCAACGGTCATGAAAATATTCTGCGAGTTGCAAAACGTGCTGAAGACGCGGGGATTGCAGCGCTGGCATTACATGGTCGTACTCGTGAAGATATGTACCTCAATACGGCACGGTACTCCTTAATCAAGGAAGTGAAAAGAATACTGAATATTCCCGTGATTGCGAACGGAGATATTGATAGCCCTGAGAAAGCCAAATATGTACTGGACTATACAGGTGCAGATGCCATTATGATCGGCCGTGCTGCACAAGGCCGTCCCTGGATTTTTCGTGAAATTGCACATTATTTAGAAACTGGAGAGCATCTTGCTGCGCCAAGTATTGCTGAAGTGAAAGATGTGTTATTAGGACATCTATCTGAGCTTTATGAATTTTATGGTGAATATTCAGGTTGCCGTATTTCGCGTAAGCATATTGCCTGGTATACTAAAGGACTACGTTCGAGTAATGAATTCCGTCAAAATATGTATCAAGTAGAAAACACTGCCGATCAATATAAAGTGGTGGAAAACTATTTTAATGGATTACTGGAACATGGACATATCATGAGCGATGTACAAATAGATCAGGTAAATCTGTTAGAAACTAAATAAAAAGATAGATTTCCTACTTATTTCAAAAGGTACTGTAGTAAATACAGTACCTTTTTTATCTTATAGCTAAAATTTTATATGCTTCCGTTACATTAAAGACTGTAGTGAACATAGCCGCATATTAAGTTCACTGAAACTGGACAGGATATGGACATTGTTTACGTGAAATTGCTCTAAGCTGAATTTCTAGCATGGCAAGATGTTTATTCAATCTTGTTCATTCTCATGATCAAGGGAGATCTATAATGACAAATACCAATCGTCCAGTTACAGACTTTGGCAATAAAACCTCGACTGAATTACCAGAGGAACGTAGTGACGCATTAAATCAAGATGCAACAGATGCCAGTGCTCGACCAGATTTGAATTCACCTCAAAAAGATAATCCTCGTGTGCCAGATATGAATGAAGGTGAGGATAATGTACTTGCTACCAGTGCAGGTACTTTAGGCGGGGCAGCAGTTGGAGCGACTGCCGGTCTGGTAGGTGGTCCTCCAGGGGCAGTAGTAGGCGGTATCATTGGCGGTGTTGTAGGCGGTATTGCAGGGAATGATATTGCTTCACCTGATCATCCGAAACAAACGGATAACTATGAGCATCCAGAAAATCATCCAGAGGCAGATAATTATCAGCATCCGGACACGATTAAGCAGGAAGATGATTACTGGAGAAATGAGCATACCAACCGTCCGTATTATACCGAATCACGTACTACTTACAGCGACCTAGACTATGATCGTGACTATCGTGGTGCTTATCGAGTGGGTTATGAAAACCGTCCACTATATGACCGTCAGACTGACTTCGAACATGCCGAACCTGAATTACGAACCAAATGGGAACAGGTAAAAGGTGAATCCCGTTTGAATTGGGAAGAAGCAAAATTTGCGATCAAAGATGCTTGGCATCGTATGACTCGTTAAAGAATCGATATAAAAAACCTCTCCGTGGAGAGGTTTTTTATTTTAAAAATAAATTTTTTTTATTTCTGTTTCATTTCCAGCACTAACTGATTAATTAAATCAGAAGCTTCCATCTCACGAATTTGCGCCACATTCGAACCAGCCCAAAACGCGCCATAACCCTGATCACCATGTTTGGACGCTGCTGCATGTAACTGCTTGGCCAGATCATAAGTATATGGATAGGCAGGTACATCCAGACGATCAGGAGTGTCGATGTCTATATGCCAGTGATTAATGATGCCACGCGCTGGACGGCCGGAAATGCTGGCACTAACTTGAGTCAGCGGCTTGGACAGTAGCGCTTTACGATAGGCGTCATTGGCATTGGAAGATTTACACTGAACAAATGCCGTGCCTAATTGTACTGCTTCAGCGCCGAAGTCCATCATCTGACGTGCTTGTTCACCATTCATGATTCCGCCTGCAGCAACCACTGGCAATGAAAAATGCTGTTTTATTAACTTGACCAGATTAGAGGTTTTGACTGAGGCATCAAACTTGGTGCTAAAGATACCCCGGTGACCTCCAGCCTCAATACCTTGAGCAATGATGATATCAATCCCTGCCTCTTGAATGGCTTTCGCCTCAGCAAAATTGGTGGCAGATACCATCGTCAGAATACCGGCATCTTTTAGAGCCTGAATCTGGTGCGGAAGAGGAATACCAAAATGAAAGCTGACCGCACATGGTCTGGTTTCAAGAACCAGATTCAAGAAATCATCATTGTCTTTAAAACTTGGGTAAATACAGTGTAATTGAGTGGGTGGATTAATTCCGTATTCAGCAAATTTATCTTTAAACTGGTTAATCCAGGCTTGGGCTACGTTTTCATCAAGAGGCTGACTGTCATGACAGAAAAAGTTAACCTGAAACGGACAATCTGTAAGTTCCTGAGTTTTTAAAATCTGCTGGCGCGCAGACTCTACGCTGCTGGCTCCCAAGCCCAGCGAACCCAGACCACCTTGATTTGAAACTTCCGCTGCCAGTTCAGGTGTCGAAACGCCTGCCATAGGGGCCAAAAAAATAGGATGTTTTATTCCGAGTTTTTCTAATAAAGACATAGATTTGCTCCCTGTTACTCTATCTACTTTGCCTATAGCCGCAGAATTAAGCAAATCATATTGGTTATTTTATTTTGAAATAATGCTGTATGGATAACGGTTCAATTACATTTCTTACGACATGAGATGTCGCTATAAAGACAGGAAAGCTATAGTGCATAACGGGGAAAATTTATAATAGGTTTTTAGCCAACAACTTGCTGAAATCATGTCTGATCGTATCCGAGAAAAACTACAAATTTTAGCTGATGCTGCCAAATATGATGTGTCCTGTTCATCGAGTGGCAGTAACCGTAAAAATAAAGACAAAGGCTTGGGCAATACCGGAAATGGAATCTGTCATAGCTATACCGAAGATGGTCGCTGTGTCTCATTACTGAAAATACTGTTTTCAAATGTCTGCATTTTTGACTGTGCCTATTGTGTCTCTCGTCGTTCCAATGACGTAAAACGTGCTGCATTTACCGTGCAGGAAGTGGTCGATCTGACCATGAATTTTTATCGCCGTAATTATATTGAAGGGCTGTTTTTAAGTTCGGGAATTTTTAAATCAGCAGATTACACCATGGAGCGGATGTTGCAGGTGGTGAAAAAGCTGCGTCTTGAAGAAAATTTTAATGGTTATATTCATCTCAAAACCATTCCCGGAGCATCGCAGGAGATCATTACTGAAGCGGGTTTATATGTCGACCGGATGAGTATCAACCTGGAAATGCCAACCGAAGCAGGCTTGCAAAAGTTTGCTCCAGAGAAAACCCATACAGAAGTGCAAAAAGATCTGGGAATTGTACGGGATCGCTTAATCCAGTTGAAAGATGAACGTAAGATCATCAAATCCGTTCCCAAATTTGTTCCCGCAGGACAGACCACGCAAATGGTGGTCGGTGCGCATAGTGAAACGGACAAAGATATTATTTTGATGGCTGATCGGCACTACAAGGAATTTAAGCTGAAACGCGTGTATTTTTCTGGCTATATTCCGATTAATCCCGAAGAAAAAGCCTTACCTGCAATCGGCTCAGCGCCACCCTTATTAAGAGAAAATCGTCTATATCAGTCTGACTGGCTGATGCGCTTTTATGGTTTTGAAGCAGATGAAATTGTGGATGACCAGCATCCAAATCTGGATCTGGATATTGATCCAAAACTGAGCTGGGCTTTACGCCATCCGGAGGCCTTCCCGGTTGATATTAACCGAGCCGACTACAAGATAATATTACGCGTGCCTGGCATTGGAGTACGTTCTGCCAAAAAGATTGTACAGGCACGCCGTTTTGGTCAGATTCATATCGATCAACTAAAACGGATGGGCGTGGCGTATAACCGGGCGCAGCATTTTATTCGCTGTGCAGATACACCGAAATTTAAAAAGGAGCAGCAATCCCAGCAGATTCGCCAGCAGATTTTACAAGCGGGTCAGTCCAAATATCAGCAGCAACTGTCACCTCAACTGGGATTTGGTTTCTGATGGCACACTACTGTTTTGATGGCACCATGACCGGTTTATTAAGCTGTCTATTTCGGGCTTTTGAATTTAAAGAGTTTGATGTCAAAGTGACTGCCAATCCGCAGGCACAAAATGGCTTATTCGATGATTTTATTCATGTGGCCTCGAATGAAAGTCAGGGACAGCGGGTCTGGCAAGGCTTAAAACAGAAAGTATCATACAGCAGTTTAAAAGCCTTTTATTATGCCTTTCTTTCTGAAAAAGAACAGGCGTTTCAGAATCTGTTTGATTTTGCGGTCTATGTATTTCAAAACCAGTGGCCGGTTGATAAAGATTATGGCCATCATGCAGTCATTGGAATGTCACAATGGTGCAAACAGGTCGGGCGTGAAAAGCATCGTATGGAAGCTTTTGTCCGCTTCAAAAAGGCCAAAGATGGATTGTTTCTCAGTCTGGTCAAACCGGATTTTAATGTACTGCCGATTATTTCCCGACATTTTAAGGAACGTTACCAAGACCAGCGTTGGCTAATTTATGATGAGCAGCGCCAGTACGGCATCTATTACGATTTAGATGATGTACATCAGATAGAAATGAATGCAGAAATAGTTGATCCACAAATCCGGATTGGACATAGTCAGTCTTTTAGTATTGAACTGGATGATGAAGAAGTACTCTATGATCAGCTTTGGAAAGATTATTTTAAAAGCGTGAATATTCAGGCACGACAAAATATGAAACTGCATATCCAATATGTACCTAAGCGCTACTGGCGTTATATGAATGAGAAAGTACTTTAAATAAAATCTTCGCCCAGGTTTAAGGCATAATGACAGCTAATAGACTTCCTTCATAAATCATTTTTCAACCAATTTAATTGTTTATCTTTCACCCAATCTAAATTGTATATGCCAGCAAGTAAATTAAAACGCAGGTTTAATCGTTTACGACGATTTCTATATACACAAGATAAAATCTTAAAACATTTCATCCTTCCAAATACATGCTCTACTTGAATTCGTCTACGACCAATCTCTTTATTTAACTTTTTTAATTCAGAATCTAGTTGTTCAGTTTTCTTTGCTTTAGATGGCATGAGGCATCCAAAACCCAATTTCTTTATCCCTAAATACCCCTTATCAACGATAAAAAAGGGCTTAAATTTTAATTTCCTCATGCTTTTTTTGAATATTTTAAAATCATGCATGCTTCCATGACTTCCACATACACTCAGTATTTCACCTGTTGTATAGTGCATAGATAGCTGAAATTTAAAGGTATGTCGCTTTTTTTTACCGCTATACCATTTCTTCTGTTTTTTTTGGACGTTGAACTAATATTTCAGTTGCATCAATCACAACAACTTCCCAATCCACTTCATCTCGATTAGGAAGTTGTTTTGGCAAGTTAAATTTTCCAGAACGGATTAAGGTATCTTCAATAACACGTGTGATACGAATTGCACTCGTTTCAGATACACCGTAACTCATACCAAGATGAAAAAATGTTCGATATTCTCTCCAATATTCTATACATAAGAGCAAACGATCTTCCAACGGTAATTTATGCGGTCGTCCTTTACCAATATGACAAGGTAAATGCTTATTTAGCTCGGCCAACATGAGGTTAAATGTAGCCCAACTAACACCGGTAAGCCTACGAAATTTAACGTCTGATAATTTTTGAATATCTTTGAATTTCATCCAAGAATTATCCCTTGAATTAAATAATTTTGCTGATTAATTTAAGATCAAATAAATTGTACGTTTTTTGATTTATGACGGAAGTCTAATATTTAGATCGAGTGTATAGATATGAAGGTATGGCTGGCATCATTAGCTATGGTAACTGGATTGGCCGCATGTTCAGCAGAGCAACAGAAAGTAGCAGTAGATCCAGGTAAATATCAGGTTAAAAGTGCACAGGAATTACAGCAACGTTTTGATGATCTAAACAGTAAGTTGGCACAAGACTTTCAGCAATTTAAAAAAGTAGAAAGTATTGCCTTTTCTCATCAGCTGCCTTTGGATGTGAATAACCTGCAAACCTTGAATCAGCATCCTGTCAGCCGGACTGCGCTAAAATCCAGTAAAGTCGCCTATTGTGACATGATGAATGGCTATTTTGCCGAGATGTATCGCTTGGGACATTATAATCTGAATCTGATCGACAAGATCCAGTTACCTAAAGCCGAGAATGAAGACCTGAAATCCAATTTTGCATCTAGCGATCAGTTCTATACTTTTATTCTGGATCGTTATACGACTTATCGCCAAGTTCAACAGACCATGAATTATGGCTGTAACTTAAAAGCTGCGTTGTAAGTATTAAGCTATAAAAAAGCCCATCACAAAGATGGGCTTTTTTATTTAGCAACCAGTCAGTTTTTCTGGTTGAGGTTTCTCACCGGGGAAGAAAATTGGACGAAGTTTTACCCCAAGCCCATTTCCAATGAATGCGAAGACCAGCCATAACCAGCCATGTACACTGCCAGAAGCAATACCACTAAAATAGGCACCAATATTACAGCCATAAGCCAGACGAGCGCCGTAGCCAAGCATCAAACCGCCAATAACCGCAGCAACCAATGAACGTTTTGGAATATTGAAGTTCGGAGCAAATTTACCTGCCAGACTGGCAGCCAATAATGCACCAAGCATGATGCCAAAGTTCATCATAGACGTAATATCGAACCAGAGCGATTCAGATAAGGCTTTGGCATTGGCTGGTTGCTGCCAATACGCCCAAGAGGCTACATCAATTCCAACAAAACTTGCAGATTTCGCGGCCCAGACAGCAAGGGCAGAAGTAACCCCCCATGGACGACCAGCCAGCGCCAAAGTAGCAAAGTTAAGCAGGGTTAAAATGATTCCACCCCAGATTAATGGCCATGGACCACGCAAAAAGCGTTTCCAGCCCTGATGCTGGCTTTGAGGTTCAACTTCTAAATTGCCATGACGTTTCTTTTCAAAAAAGATAGTTGCAGTAGCAATAACAGCAAAAATGACAAAGCTCAAAACAAGTGCAGGAATGACACCAAAACTTTCTACAATGGAGATAGGTGCGAAATGAGGCAGGTTAAACCACCAGTCAATATGCGAAGTCGCAATCAGTGAGCCGGCACAGAAGAAGAACAGGGTTACCAGCATACGGGCACTACCACCACCAACGGTATAAAGTGTGCCTGATGCACAACCGCCACCGAGCTGCATGCCAATCCCGAAAATAAATGCCCCGATTACCACAGAAAGCGAAACCGGACTGACAAAGCCTTGAACTGGATTACCGAACAGTTCACCTGCGCCTAAAGCAGGAAAAAATAGCAATACAGCAAGACCCAGCATGATCATTTGGGCACGTAAGCCACGACCACGACGTTCTTTAATAAAGACGCGCCAGCTGGAGGTGAAACCAAACGAGGCATGATACAAGGTCATACCCAGTGCACCACCCACCAGAAATAATAGAGCCTGGTTCAGGCCCACGATGTGATAGGCACCGACAGTTCCTAATACAAGTAAAATAAAAGCCACCCAGACCGAGAGATTCGATCGCTGGGAAGACGCAGCAATAACAAACATGGGAGATCAAGTTTTAAAAATAAAGTCGCGTATATTACGCAATTTCTCACTAAAATGGGCTGATCTAGAATTTCTAAGAGCCAATTAAATATCCTGATAACTGATAATAATTATGACTTTAAATGATATAAGGTCGTGATTATTTCAGAAGATATCATTTTAATTAGAACAATCACCCGTCTAATAGTGAAACGTATAAAAAGTTTAAAAGCCTGCAAAGCAGGCTTTTAAAGATTGAAAGCTTTAAAAATTAATTTTCAGCTTTCTCACGTACTTTGCCTGCGCCTTCTTCAATAGCACCGGCAGTTGCAGCAGTCGCGTTTTTAGCGGCTTCAGCAGTTGCATCTGCTGCTCGAGAAGTCGCAGCGGCGGCTTCATCAGCGGCACGGGAAGCATTTGCAGCCGCATTATCCATGGCTTGGTCAGTTTCCTGAGAAGCCTCATGAGTGGCATCTTCCATATCATGGCCGGCTTGAGTAGCAGCATTTTCTAAATGCTCACCTGTAGTCGCGCCAGTCTCAGGCTGTTTTTCTTTACTACAACCCACCAGTGTTACGGTAGCAACTAAACCCAAAGCAACAAGTAATTTATTCATCGTGTCATATCCTTTGTAGTTGTAAGGTCGAAAACAGTCTAGCGAGTATTTATTTGAATTTATGCTAATAATTAGATCAGAATTTGTTCGCTAAATGTAATTTTTATAAAGGCTTATACAATTTTTGCTAGATATAAATTGTCTGATTATTTGAATGTATTTTCTTACAACCCTTATATGGATTGCTTCTCACTGCTTATAAAAAATAAGTTTATCCGTTTTAATATGAGTTTTAGATGTAACAAAACACAACTATTTCCAGCTCAATTTTTGTCAGGCTAAAAGTAGAAGCCATAAAAAAAGCCCGCATAAAGCGAGCTTTTAAAACTTGAAAACTTATAGACCAGCAGATGCTTTAAGTGCTTCGACTTTGTCAGTTTTTTCCCAAGTAAATGCAGTATCTGAACCTTCACGACCAAAGTGACCATAAGCCGCAGTCTGTTTATACATTGGCTGGATCAGGTTCAACATACGGGTAATACCATATGGACGCAGGTCAAAGTGCTCACGAACCAATTGAACGATCAATTCATCCGACACTTTGCCTGTATTGAAGGTATTGATTGAAATTGAAGTTGGCTCGGCAACACCAATTGCATAAGACACCTGAATTTCACATTTATCAGCAAGACCCGCAGCGACAATGTTTTTCGCAACATAACGGCCTGCATAAGCAGCAGAACGGTCAACTTTTGATGGATCTTTACCAGAGAATGCACCACCGCCGTGACGTGCCATACCGCCGTAAGTATCTACAATGATTTTACGGCCAGTCAGACCACAGTCACCTACAGGACCACCGATCACAAACATCCCGGTCGGATTGATGTGGAATTTGGTGTCTGCATGGAACATGTCGGCAGGAATGATTTTTTTCACGATTTCTTCAATCACAGCTTCTTTTAAATGAGCTTGTGAAATTTCAGGATCGTGTTGAGTTGAAAGCACAACAGCATCTAGACGAACAGGTACGCCATTTTCATAAGCGAAAGTCACCTGGCTTTTTGCATCTGGACGTAACCAAGGCAATGTACCGTTACGGCGTAATTCAGCCTGTTTTTCCATTAAACGGTGCGCATAAGAAATTGGCGCAGGCATGAGTACATCAGTTTCACGGCTGGCATAACCAAACATCAAGCCTTGGTCACCGGCACCTTGATCTTCAGGTTTCTGACGGTCTACACCCTGAGCAATTTCAGGAGACTGCTTACCGATCATGTTGATGATCGCACAAGTCGAACCATCAAAGCCAAGGTCAGAATGATGATAACCAATACTGTTAACGGTATGGCGGACAACCGCTTCAAAATCGATGTTCGCAGTTGTTGTGATTTCACCGGCAAGTACAACCGCACCTGTTTTTACAAGCGTTTCACAAGCAACCCGTGCGTATGGGTCTTCTTTTAAGATTGCATCCAAGATAGCATCACTGATTTGGTCAGCCATTTTATCTGGATGGCCTTCGCTTACAGATTCCGAAGTAAATACAGCGTACTCGCGCATAGTCCTATCACAGTTAAATTTAAAGACCCGATATGTTACATCGACTTGTGCTCTAGGACTAGCGCAACTCGACAAAATTGCACGAAATTGTTTCAAATTATTGTGCTTTTATTTGATTATTGGAATTAAAAAAACTGATATGCCTAATTAAACAGCAGGGCGGATTCATTTAATAAACTTAATAAATAGTCTGTGAATTGATAAAGGACGCTTATTAAGCAGTGATATTTCTAAACAAATTTGCATAACTAAATACTAAGAAAAATATAAAAATTAAAGTGCCTAAAATATCAAGGAAAGTGATCATTCTATTAATAAATTAAGAAGGGGGTATTGATCGTACGACAGACAGCCTTGCTGCAAATAGTCCGATTCTGCATAGTAGTTTCAAGTCTTCAGAAACCGCCTGTCAGGAAGTGGCGAAATCTTTTGGTATGGACTTGTTTAAAAGACTGTACGGAGATGGAAAAGCATGTATCAAAAGGCGTTTACCTTGATTGAAGTCATGATTGTACTCACAATTATTGCCATTCTGGCGACAGTAGCTGGCATGAGTTATCACAGTTATGTAGTGCGAAGCCAACTAGCGGAGGTTTTTGAGCAAGCGGGTAGCTATCGAACTCAATTTATTGCCTCTGATGGTCACTGTGATGCAGGCCGTCAAATTGGCAGCGGAACCCAATATATTGAAAAAGTCGTGATCAATGCAGCTTGCCGGATTGAATTTAAGCTACGGCAGGATGGGATAGATACGGCAATCCGTGGCAAATCCATCGCCTTTGATGTCTATGGCGGCAGTTGTTCTTCGAGCGATATCAGTCAGCGTTATTTACCTAAAGAGTGTCGAGGACAATGATTTTCGTGGTATCGACTAGCCTGATTGAACTTCAACCTTTATCTTTTCATGTCTGATGATCTTGGGCAGACATTAGATATTCACATATGCATTTTTATGGACTGGAAAAAGATCACTTATTTAAGTCTGGATCTTCTGTTTTGACTCCTAGCTGGAGGTATCCTGAAGAGGAATTCAACATATTGTAAAAGTTTAATTTATAAAAAATAGTTAAGAATAATCCCAGATTTATCATCTTATTAGAATTTAACTTAGACTCTAGTCAATCAATGCACCTTAAAAGTGCAGAATATTTATCCGATAGGTAAATACAAGATCAATAAATTGATAAATATTGTAGGCTAGTCTTTACCCCTCGCTGTTTTTTTAAGACAATAGACGGCAGTTTTGAAAGTCTTTTCATCATTTCCTATTTCTTCTGAATTTATTTGGACGCTGATTTATGACAACCCCGCTTAATGAACGTCGTATTGCAAACGCAATTCGTGTATTGGCAATGGATGCTGTGCAAAAAGCAAACTCAGGACATCCAGGTGCTCCAATGGGGATGGCAGATATCGCTGATGTGGTTTGGCGCGAATTCTTAAACCATAACCCAACAAATCCGAATTGGGCTAACCGTGACCGTTTCGTATTGTCGAATGGCCATGGCTCTATGCTTCAATACGCACTTCTTCATTTAACGGGCTATGATCTTTCAATTGAAGATCTTAAAGCATTCCGTCAACTTCATTCTAAAACTCCAGGTCACCCAGAATTGGGCTATGCACCGGGTATTGAAACAACCACTGGTCCTTTAGGCCAAGGTATCGCAAATGCTGTTGGTTTTGCACTGGCTGAAAAAACTTTAGCAGCGCAATTCAACAAGGAAGATATCAAAGTTGTAGATCACTACACTTACTGCTTCCTGGGCGATGGTTGCTTGATGGAAGGTGTTTCTCACGAAGCATGTTCTTTGGCAGGTACTTTAGGTCTGGGTAAGCTGATTGCTTACTATGATGACAACGGTATTTCGATTGACGGTGAAGTTGAAGGTTGGTTCTCTGACGATACAGAACAACGCTTCAAGTCTTATGGCTGGCAAGTGATCAAAGTTGACGGTCATGATGCTGATGCAATCCGTCAAGCCACTGTTGAAGCAAAAGCTGAAGCGAACAAACCAACCATCATCATGTGTAAAACAGTGATTGGTTTAGGTTCACCAAACAAACAGGGTAAAGAAGACTGTCACGGTGCTCCTTTAGGTAATGACGAAATCGTATTGACTCGTGAAGCTTTGGGTTGGTCAGATGAAGCGTTTGTCATTCCTGAGGATGTATACGCAGCTTGGGATGCCAAAGATAAAGGTTCACAAGCTGAAGCAGCATGGAATGAAACTTTTGCCGCTTATGCAGCAAAATATCCAACTGAAGCAGCTGAATTAAAACGTCGTCTTTCTGGTGATCTTCCAGCTGACTTTGTTGCAAAAGCGGATGCTTATATCGCTGAAGTAAATGTAAAAGAAGAAACCATTGCTACACGTAAAGCGAGCCAAAATACGTTACAAGCCCTTGTGCCTTCACTACCAGAAGTACTAGGTGGTTCTGCTGACCTTGCAGGTTCTAACCTGACACTTTGGAAAGGCGCGCAAGGCGTACAGGACAATCCAGCAGGTAACTATGTTCACTACGGTGTACGTGAATTTGGTATGACTGCGATTGCCAACGGTGTTGCACTGCATGGCGGTTTCATTCCTTATGTAGCAACATTCCTGATGTTTATGGAATATGCACGTAATGCAGTACGTATGTCTGCACTGATGAAACAACGTGTGATCCATGTATATACTCACGATTCAATCGGTCTGGGTGAAGATGGTCCTACACACCAGCCAATTGAACAAATCGCATCTTTACGTGGTACACCAAACCTGAATACATGGCGTCCATGCGACACTGTTGAAGCAGCGATTTCCTGGAAATCTGCTTTGATGCGTTCAGAAGGCCCAACAGCGTTAATCTTCTCTCGTCAAAACCTGCCATTCCAAACGCGTACTCAAGCACAAATTGAGAATGTAGCGAAAGGTGGTTATGTTCTGGCTGAAGAAAAAGGCGAATTGAAAGCGATCATCATTGCGACTGGTTCTGAAGTTTCTCTTGCAATGGAAGCTTATGCACAACTCGAAGGTGTACGTGTTGTATCTATGCCATGTGCTGAAGAGTTCGTGAAACAGGATGCTGCGTATCGTGAAGCGGTTCTTCCTTCAAATATTCGTGCACGTGTAGCGGTTGAAGCTGCACATGTAGATTACTGGTGGAAATTTGTAGGTCTGGATGGTCGTGTGATCGGCATGACCACTTATGGCGAATCTGCACCTGCTAAAGACCTGTTTAAACACTTCGGCATTACAACTGAAGCTGTTGTAACAGCTGTAAAAGAGATTACTGCTTAATCAACTGATTAAGTCGTTTTTTAAGGGCGCCCCAGTTTTGGGGCGTCTTTTGTTTTTCCGCTTTCTAGCCTTGTTTTCATGTGGCAACCGCTAAAAAGTGTTCTCCCATAATTGAAATGAAAGAGTGAGATAAACATGAGCTTGTATGAACAAATTAGTGATGAAATTACTTTAATGGATGCAGGCGAGCAGAAATGGATCGGGCAGGATCTACCCCTTGAAGCAATGGTTGCGGTTGAGCTATTACTTCAGGAAATGGCTGAAGAAAAAATCATTAAAGTACGTCGTAAGAACCATGAAAAGCATTCTGGTTTGAAACAGGTGGATCGTATTCTGGTTGAAAAACTTTAACAGAAAATACTAAAAGTCCCTGAATGGGGCTTTTTTTATGTCGGATGATTTCCTCTGACAGTTGCTTATGAACATTAGATGAGATAAATCTAAGTTCGTGCCATCATAAAAACCTAATGACTCATATCGTAAATAATTGACTTAAAGATAATTAAAGACATAAACCAAAGAAGTTACTCAATATGGAAATATCATCCCAGATCCAGATCAAATCTCTAGAGCAAATATCACAGCCCGAATGGCTATTTTTATGGCAAGACTATCAACGCTTTTATCAGACCCAAATTTCGGATGAGGTAAGTAAAAATACCTGGGATAAATTAACCAATTATGAGCTAGATTCAATGTACGGTTTTGCGGCGCTGATAGATGGAAAGGTCGTTGGGATTGTGCATGTCATCGAACATAACAGTAGCTGGACCATGCGTCCTTATGCCTATTTGCAGGATTTATTTGTTCATCCGGATTATCGCGGGCAGGGCGTAGCACGTGTACTGATTCAGCATATCTATGATGTAGCAAAGCAGCGTAATTGTGATCGGGTGTACTGGCTGACCCATGAATCGAACCATAAAGCCAGATTGCTCTATGATAAAGTGGCCAAAAAAACCGGATTTATCCAGTATCGTATGTCTTAAATGCTTAGATTTACACGAGAATTTACAATTTTATCGTTTCATAGTTGCAACAAAACGTTTTATCTTTAGGGATGTAAACGGTTCAAGATTCTATAAACTGAAGTTAATTCAGACGAGAGATAACAACATGAATTTGAAAACATTAACTTTAGGCTTGGTAGCCGCATCTATTGCAACTTTTAGCTTTGCAAAACCGGTGACTTATACAATTGATCCGAGTCATACTGCGACGGTATTTAGCTGGAACCATTTTGGGTTTTCTACGCCATCTGCAAACTTCAGTGACATCCAAGGCACCATTAATGTTGATAATGAAAAACCTGCGAATTCTTCGGTCAATGTGAACATCCCGGTTGCAAGCATTAATACGAATGTGAAAGCACTGGATGACCATATTAAGACAGCAGAATTTTTTGATGTTGCCAAATATCCGAATATTACTTTTAAAAGTACTAAAGTTCAGGCTTTAGGCAAAAACAAATATAAAATCACCGGCAACTTAACCGTGAAAGATGTCACTAAACCTGTGGTACTGGATGCGGTGTTAAATAAACAGGGTGAACATCCGATGGCAAAAGTTCCGGCAATTGGTTTTAATGCCACAACATCATTTGACCGTTCTGCATTCGGCTTAGGCGCGAATGTTCCGCATGTGAGTGACAAGATTACTGTTCAGATCACCACTGAAGCGACCATTCCGGCAGAACCTGCAAAGAAATAAGATTTATTTCCATTCTGCATAAAAAGAAAAAAGCACCTTTATAAAGGTGCTTTTTTCTTGGGCCAATAGATGAGTTATGAATCAGAATTGGCATTTATCTGAAACTAAAAAATCTTAGCTATGATTCCATTAATCTATTTTGCAAACTTTTAATCATAAATATTTATCCAGTACCTTTGATCAAGATACTAGTTTTAACTGAGTCAGATATTGCTCTAGGACAGATTTAGAAGTGCTTTCCAGTGCAGGCGCAAATTGAAGATTGGCTGCCCGAAGAACTGGGATATTAATTTTAGCTTGACGTAATTCAGAGGTATGACCAACTAGCCATTTTTCCAAGCTATCGCCAGCGACTTCAGGATGAAATTGCAGAGCCAGAATATTTGATCCTATCCGGAAAGCCTGATTTGGATAGAGATTGGAACTGGCTAATAATTCAGCCTGTTTAGGCAGATCAAAAGTATCGCCATGCCAATGTAGCACTTCAATATTTTCCAAGGCTTGTAGTGGATTATTCTCAGTGGCTGGAAGACTAAGTTTAGACCAGCCAATTTCTTTGCTATGTCCTGCATAGACTTTAGCATCGAGTGCATGAGCCATGAGTTGAGCACCCAGACAAATACCTAAAGTGGGTAAATTCTTTTCTAAACGCACTTTAAGTAAGTCTATTTCTTGTTGTAAGAAAGGGTAGTCCTCCGTTTCATAAACACCAATTGGACCCCCTAAAATAATTGTCAGACCTTTATATTCATACGCTTTACGCAGGTCATCAATACCGGCTTCAAAATAGCGAACACGTAATCCCAACTGATAAAATACATCTTCCCAGGCACCTAGGTCTTCAAAAGCCAGATGTTGAATGGCATATACGGTATCGGGGAAGTGATCAAGGTTCAGCATAGCAGTCAGGTCTAAATGGAAAATATTTATTTAACGTTATTCTGCAAAAAATTAGAAGTCTTTTTAATCCGGTGATTTAGCCTTAGGTAGGTGATTCATCCGAATCGGCAATCCTATGTAAGACTATAACTCCGCTTTGTATCAATATGCAGCGATATTTTCCTTTTCTATAAAAAAGGCGTTAGAGTAGAAAGCAGTGGATAATCATAAGAGGCAGGATAAGAAATGCACAATATCTGCTTATATGTCGATAAAAAACGTATCAGTCCTTATGCCATGTCGGTTTATGTGGCTCTAAAAGAGAAAGGACTCAACTTTCAGGAAAAAATGATCGATCTGAATCTGCTGGAACAGCAATCTTTGGCTTATCGTAAAATTTGTCCGAGTGGCAAAGTTCCTTGTCTGATCATTGATGATTTTCATTTATTTGAATCGTGGGCGATTACTGAATACCTGGAAGATGCTTTTCCGGCACCGGATTATCCTGCTTTATATCCTGCAGAGATGAAAGCCAGAGCAAAATGTCGCGCCGTTCAGGCTTTGATTAAAACTGATTTTTCCTCTATCCGGCAGGATATGCCCTCAACTTCGATCTTTGTTCCACCTAAAAGGCCTTTAATCGCATCGGCTGAAACCATGCAGGATATTCAGCGCTTACTGGCAATCACAGAAATTTTAGTTGAAGAGTTGTGGCTCACCGAACGATGGTCAATTGCAGACTTTGATCTAGCCTTTATGCTGCATCGTCTGCTTAGTCATGATGTTGAGCTTCCCGAAAAGATTCAGGCCTATATCCAGCGTAATTTTCAGCGATCTTCAGTGCAGTCCTGGATTTTGGAAAATGAAAAATTGAGGACTCATGCTGAGTTTTGATTCTATGTCCGGTAGAGAGGTTAATTTAATAATTTAAGTACTAAGTTTGCTTAATGAATAGACATGGATATTTTAAAAGAGAGCCAAGTTATACAAAAAATTGCTTAAATATCAGCAGAGCAAGCGTAGTATAGAAAGTATAGGTAATAAGAAGTAGCTAAAACTTAGAATCAGATTCAAATGAAAAGGAGTATAAGGTGGGTGGATCACATCATCATGATCATAGTCATGTAGAAGTTAGTGCGAAGAATGCCAAAAAACTGTCCATCGCCTTAGCCCTGACGACAGCCTTTTTAATTGTAGAAGTTATTGCCGGTTTTATGACTCAGAGTCTGGCCTTGCTTTCTGATGCAGCACATATGTTTACCGATGCCGCTGCATTGGCGATTGCACTGGCTGCGATTAAGATCGGGCAAAAACCCGCAGATGATAAACGTACCTTTGGCTACCAGCGATTTGAAATTCTGGCAGCTTTGTTTAATGCGATTATGCTATTTCTGGTGGCGATGTATATCTTGTTCGAAGCTTACCAGCGCCTGAGCCATCCCCCTGAAATTGAAAGTCTGGGCATGTTGATTGTCGCCATACTTGGACTGGTCATTAACCTGATCTCCATGAAAATTCTGGTTTCTAGCAGTCAGGAAAGCTTGAATATTAAAGGAGCTTATCTGGAAGTACTGAGTGATGCACTAGGTTCGGTGGGTGTCATTATTGGCGCAATCATCATCTATTTCAGCGGCTGGATGTGGATTGACACCGTGATTGCGGTCATGATCGGATTCTGGGTCATTCCACGGACATGGATTTTATTGAAACAGAGCATCAATATTCTGCTGGAAGGAGTTCCCGATGAAATCGATATTGAAAAACTGCGCCATGACCTACTGGCGCTAGACGGTGTTGAAGATATTCATCAGCTAAAAGTCTGGGCGATTACTTCCAAGAAAGTCATACTGACCGTTCATCTGGTTGCGCCAGAAGTTGACTATAAAAAGTTGCATCAGGAGGCGTTTGAGATGTTGCACCATGAACATCACATTACTGAGATGACATTGCAAATTGAAGCAGAAGATTGTCCCCCAGAACAGCATCGGCAATCAGCCCATTCGCATGAGCATCATGACCATAAAGAAAGCCATCAACATTAAGTTTAAAAAATTTTGCCATCACACTTAATGTATTTTTAAACTTCGATCTTTTATTTTAGCCTTTTAATAATGAAACAATTACATCTTTATAACTCGGTGGCGCTTTCACGTAATCGCGCTCTCGCAACATCTGATGCATTTTGGGCAGATTTTGATGCGGAACAGAGGCCATTAAATGATGTTCAATATGATAATTTACATGAATCGGTGCAACGAAAGCCCGCGCTAGCCAGCCTGCATGGGTGGTACGGGTATTAGTCAGTGCAGAATGGCTGGTTTCCAGGCCTGCATGTTCAGCCATTGCCCGTATACGGATAAACAGTGGGAAAGGAGTGATATAAGCTAACGGCCATAATAAATAAAGTTTTGGATGACCGCTGGCCCAAAGTGCGGAAAATAGGGCAGCATTGGAAATCAGCATGCCCGAGCTATTTTTTAACAGATTCTTTGCCAGTTCCAAGTTACTGCGATTACCACGAGGAATTGGTTTCGGATCATTGGAAACACTCCATTCCAGAAGTTCTAAATCCATCAAGACTCGGCCAGCCAGAAATTTTAGGCCGGATTGACCATTTAAATCTCTAAAGAATTTTCTAAATAATGATTGTTTAGTAATTGGAAAGTTTTTCACCAAACCTAAATCTGGATCATCAGGTTGAGAGGTGCGGGCATGATGTTTCAAATGATAAGGACGATATTTACCGACCTCATTCCAGATCGGACGGGCGCACAACCAGTCAGTGAAGTGTGTGTTTAGCCACTTGGTTTTAAACAGACTGTGGTGTGAGGCATCGTGCATTAAAATGGCCATAGCCAGCTGACGACCTGCCAGAATGGCTAATGCCAAGGCACATATCAATATTTTTCCCCAGACTGGTAAATATTCCCAGCTATAAGCGACTGTGCCAAAGGTCAAAACAATCACAGCCCAAGTTGAGCCTACTGCCAGAGCCCCCTGTAAGTCGGATGGGGTGGTCAGCTCTTTGATTTCTTCACGGCTAAATAGCTCTGTGACACTCACTTTACTGTTCATTATTCTGCCTTGATCTAGTTCTTGTATTTCTTGTCACTATATTTGAATTAAAATATTACAGTCAATTTATTTTTGTGAGTGTGTAGGAAATAAATTATACGCCTTGCTGCTGAAAATATTGCTGCCATAACTGCTGGCCTTGCTCTTCCATACGCCGTACAGCCAGTTCAAACTTTTGTCGGGCTGGAGCGTCTAGCCACTCTTCAGGCAATAATGGATCTGCACGCAGACTAAATACGGCAGATTTCGCCAGATAAAAGGCAGTTTTAGCTGATTCAGCCAAGGATAAATATTCATGACTTTCAAACCACTGCTCAATTTCCTGACTAATATTTAAATAGGTTTGATGGAGACCATGAATATCCCAAAGTGCAGATACATGGGTGTGCTGATCGATCTCGCTAACCTGAAAAAATCGTGCGCCTTGATCTAGGCCAAACTTGACGGCTGCTGATTTAAGCTCGTTCAAACTGAGTTGTAAATTATCCGGGCGGATAAACACATTCTGTTCCAGCTCCTGAAATCCATAATAACGCAGGGCTTTTTCCCGTTTAGATAAGGCCGTACGATCTACTCGTCCCAACGCACCGGTATAAACCAGAATGTATTTGCCATCCCAAGCCGTAGCAGTCTGCATATTGGGATGTTTGTTCAGGCTGATAAAAGAAGTATCAAATTTTTTTTCAATTAACTGATAAATGCCGCGTTCTACTGACTGAATGATCTGATCCTGATTGAGTCGTGCGACTGCAACCCGCAAGCTGTTGTCAGAGATTCCTAATAAATCTGCTGCACATAACATCTGTTTGATGCTAACAGTAGAGTTATGTGAGGCATAGAGCAGGTCTAGCACCAGATGTCGGGCATTCAGTTTATAAGTCATGAAACTAGATCGTGATTAGAAAATGAGAAATTGGAAACTTTTTGTACAATAGCATTTTGAATAGGAAGAACCAAAGAGGAATACGACTAAAGTGTTTGTATATTCAGGCAATTAATTTTAATTAAAGGTAATGTTTATAAATAAAAATGACTAGATAAGGTCTTGGTTTTTTACTGGGACACAATATTTCACAATCAATAAGCTGGTCTAAGCAGCAAGTCAGCGAAAAAGACCTGAATCTGTTTTTATTTTTTTATTCTTGATTATTTTTAATCCCAGCTCCCTTGGGAGCTGGGATTACCTAAAAAAATAAATGAAGCGTTATTCCTAACGTCTACATGTTTGGGTATGAGAGGCAATGCCTCGCAAGAATTATCCTAACATTACATGTTAGGATAATTCGGACCACCAGCACCTTCCGGCACCACCCAGGTGATATTCTGAGAAGGATCCTTGATGTCACAAGTCTTGCAGTGTACACAGTTCGCCGCATTGATCTGGAAGCGTTTAGAACCATCATCATTTTCCATGATTTCGTAAACACCTGCAGGGCAGTAGCGCTGCGCAGGCTCATCCCATTTTGGCAGGTTGACGTTTACTGGAATTGAAGCATCGGTCAGTTTCAAATGTGCTGGCTGGTTTTCTTCATGGACTGTATTCGATACAAAGACTGAAGATAGACGGTCAAACGTCAGCTTGCCATCCGGTTTTGGATAGTTCGGCTTGAAGTTCACTGCATCCACCGTTTTCAGTGCACTGAAATCAGGAACTAAATCATGGAGCGTGAATGGAACTTTAAACACGTTCTGGTCGATGAAGTTGAATGCACCGCCCATCCATTGACCAAATTTGTGCATTGCCGGGCCAAAGTTACGTGCGCTATATAACTCTTCTTTCAGCCAGCTATTGTTGAACTTGTCTGTATAAGACGTGAGTTCTTTAACGAAGAAGTCTTCACCTTCAGTCACACGTGCAACTGCAAGATCACCACCTTTTTCTACACCAGCTTTGATCGCTTCAAAGACTGCTTCACCACATAACATGCCTGATTTCATCGCAGTGTGTGAGCCTTTGATTTTCGCAAAGTTCAGGAATCCAGCATCATCACCAATCAGTGAGCCACCCGGGAAGGTGAATTTCGGCAGAGAGTTGAAACCACCTTTGGTTACGGCACGCGCACCATAAGAAATACGCTTACCGCCTTCCAGATATTTTTTGATCAGTGGATGGGTTTTCCAGCGCTGCATTTCCATGAACGGGTACATGTGTGGGTTTTCATAAGAAAGATCCACGATCATGCCCAGAGTGACCTGGTTATTTTCAGCGTGGTATAACCACCAGCCGCCTGAAGAACCTGTTTCAGATAAAGGCCAGCCAGCACCGTGCATTACCAGACCTGGCTTGTGTTTGGCCGGATCAATTTCCCAAAGTTCTTTAATACCGATACCGTAGTGCTGAGGATCAGCATCTTTATCCAGATTAAACTTCTGGATTAAACGTTTACCTAAGTGACCACGGCAGCCTTCAGCAAAAATCGTATATTTCGCGTGAAGTTCGTAACCTGGGGTAAAGTTATGCGTTGGTTCACCATCTTTACCAATGCCCATATCACCAGTTTGGATGCCTTTGACTGAACCATCTTCATGATACAGAATTTCAGCAGCAGCAAAGCCCGGGAAGATCGAAACTTCCAGTTCTTCCGCTTTCTGGCCTAACCAACGCACCACGTTACCAAGAGAGATGACATAGTTGCCATCGTTGTGCATGGTTTTCGGTACCATCCAGTGAGGAGCTTCTTGTGATTTTTCATCTGAAAGAAGGAAGAAAGTTTTATCCTCTGTCACAGGAACATTTAAAGGCGCGCCTTCTTCTTTCCAGTTCGGGAACAGCTCGTTCATGGCACGAGGTTCAAGCACAGCACCAGAAAGAATATGAGCACCGACTTCGGAGCCTTTTTCCACGACACAAACGGACAGATCATTCAGGTTGTTTTCAATTGCAAGCTGACGGATTTTGATTGCCGCAGAAAGACCCGCAGGGCCTGCGCCTACGATGACTACGTCAAACTCCATCGATTCTCTAATAATATCTTCCATAATAAGAAATCCTGTTTCGCTTAGCGGTATTTTACCACAGTGAAAAAGTTTTTAAATAGAAAGTTGGGAATTGATTATGAAAAAAGCCTCCTAGGAGGCTTTTTCTAAAACGGATTAAGATTTTTGAGGATCGTAGAGTTTTTCTTTGATGAACAGGGCAGGAAGCAGACCACAGATAAAGTATGCAGCACCCATTACTAAGAAGCCAAGACCGATCGAACCGCCTGTTGCCAGATAACCAATCGTAGCTGGGGCAATTGCCGCACCTAAACGACCGACATTATATGCACCACCAATTGCTGTGCCGCGTACGTTGGTTGGGAAGCTTTCAGTCATATAAGTCGCATTCACACCATATGGAATACCATATAGGAAACCGAAGATCACCAATAAGTATAGAATGTTGTCTGGTGAGTTATAGAATACGATCAGTGGTAGGAAGATCGCAGTACCAATCGCACCGAAGGCATAAGTAAAACGACGTCCGAATTTATCTGCCATTAAGCCTGCAAGGATTTTACCTAGAATCATCGCGGTATAGGTACCGACCATGTAGGCAGTCATTTCCTTGAACTTCATACCCAGTTCACTTTCAAGGTATGTTGGCATCCAGTTGTTTACGCCATAGTAACCAAACTGAAGGAAACCGGCAGTCAAAGCCCATAAGATAAACATGTTACGGTTTTTCTTATCTTGGAAAATCAGCTTCCAGGTCGACTCAGTAGGTTTGTCAGTCACTTCAACTTTCTTGAAGCGGTTTTCTTGCCATGCCGCTGGTTCTGGTACCAGAATGTGCATCAAAATAGCCAAGGCAATTGGAATCGCAGCTACATAGAACAGCATGCGCCAGCCGTGATCTGGAATTAACCAGCCCGCAAGCAAGGTCGCAACGATATAGCCAACTGTCCAGCCAGCCTGTAATGTACCTAAAACGGTAGTACGATATTTAGTAGGTACGTACTCAGCCATTAAAGTATTCGATGCAATATACAAAGAACCCAAGCCAAGAGAAGCGAAGAAACGTAATGCACCAAATTGAGCAAAGCTTTGGGTAAAACCAAGACCACAAGTCAATGCCGAAAATAAAAGGATTGAGACAACGACGGTACGTACACGACCGAATTTATCACAAGCCCACCCTCCGAATATACCTCCAACTGCCATACCTGCAAGGGTAAAGCTTCCGAGCATCCCAGCTTCGACAGAGGTTAGGCCAAATTCAGCTTTAATACTGTTTAAGCTGTAGGAAAGCAGCATTAAATCCGCACCATCGACCAGCAGGGCGAGGAATGCAAAAATAAATGCGATTTTCCAGGTATTTGGGCCAATTTTTGAAATTGTATTCGTTATAGCCATCATCCATTACCTATAAAAAAGGCCTGATCGCAAGGAGAGTTGATCAGGCCAAACTTGTTACTGAGTCGCCTCGCGAATCATATTGCGAGCAATAATGACTTGCTGGATTTGCGTGGTTCCTTCATAAAGACGGAATAAACGCACATCGCGGTAGAAGCGCTCAATTGCATATTCACTGATGTAGCCCGCGCCACCATGGATTTGCACACCACGGTCAGCGACACGGCCACACATTTCTGTTGCAAACATTTTTGCGCATGATGCTTCAGTACTTACATTCTGGCCGGCATCACGACGACGCGCTGCATCAAGCACCATGCATTTCGCTGCATAAATTTCAGCTTTAGAATCTGCCAGCATGCCCTGGATCAGCTGGAAGTTGGCAATCGCCTGACCGAACTGCTTACGTTCAACGGCATATTGCAATGAATCTTCCAGCATACGGGTTGCAGCACCCACGCTCAGTGCAGCAATGTGGATACGGCCTTTATCCAGAACCTTCATCGCAGTTTTAAAGCCAACGCCTTCTACACCGCCAATCAAAGCTGATGCAGGGATACGGCAGTTTTCAAAGATCACGTCACAGGTATGTGCGCCTTTCTGGCCCATTTTCTTGTCACGTTTACCCAGTGAAATACCTGGCAAGTTACTGTTAACGATGAACGCTGAAATAGCTGCAGCACCTTTTAATTCAGGATTGGTACGTGCCATTACTGTGAATACACCCGCATGTGGCGCATTGGTAATGAAACGCTTGGTACCATTCAGAATGTACTCATCACCATCTTTTACAGCAGTAGTTTTAAGCGACGCTGCATCAGAACCAGAATCCGGTTCAGTCAGACAGAACGAGCCAATAATTTCACCGCTGGCAAGTTTTGGCAGGAAGTGCTGTTTTTGCTCTTCAGTACCATCGATGATCAGGCCAGATGCGCCGATACCGTTATTCGTACCAATCAATGAGCGGAAAGCAGGGGAAGTACGGCCCAGTTCAAAAGCGATATAGACTTCTTCTTCCATGGTCAGGCCAAGACCGTCATATTCTTCAGGAATGGTTAAACCAAATAAGCCCAACTCTTTCATTTGTTGCACGATTTCTGCTGGAATTTCATCCGTTTCTGCAACAATTTCTTCATTTGGGATTAATACGCCTTCTACAAACTGGCGAATCATATCTACCAACTGGTCTAAGGTTTCCTGATCACGAATCATGTCCTAACTCCGTATCTAGGATTTCGTTCTGTCCACATCTTGTCCAATGTGAATAAAAACTCATCACTAAGCTAAATTTATGCGGATACTAATTAAAATTAAAACAAGGATCAATATATACGAAAGTATATTTCGCTGTGCGATATTTATGTTTTACTTTAAAATTGGCTTTAAATAATTGATTTAATGTGATTAATGCTGTTTTTAAGGCGTTATAAAATATTTTTTGTTCAAATTTGAATAGTTTACTTTGAACTAAATTTATGTATATTGTTAATTAAATACCGCTGTGCGAAATGAGAAGATTATGGAAAGCACTGAAATTTTAAAATTGACTGTACAGGAAGATGGCGTCGCAATTGTTCAAATCCATCGCCCGGAAGCACGTAATGCCTTGAACCTGGAATTACGTCAGCAACTCTCTGAAGCATTTCAATACCTTTCAAAATTAGATGCTGTAAAAGCGATTATTTTGACCGGCGGTGAAAAAGTATTTGCTGCGGGTGCAGACATTAAAGATTTCACCACTGCAACTACAGCCCAAATGTATTTACGCCATACTGAACAATATTGGCAAAGCATTACTGATTGTCCGAAACCGATTATTGCAGCAGTCAATGGCTATGCACTCGGTGGTGGCTGTGAACTGGCCATGCATGCGGACATCATCATTGCCGGTGAAAGTGCCAAATTTGGTCAGCCTGAAGTGAAACTGGGCTTGATGCCAGGTGCAGGTGGGACACAACGTTTACTGCGCGCGATTGGTAAATATCAAACCATGCTTTGGGTATTGACCGGTAAATTGGTGAAAGCTGCTGAGGCTGAGCGTATGGGCTTGGTTTCTGAAGTCGTGGAAGATGAAAACACCATTACCCATGCGATTGAGATTGCTCAAACGATTGCGTCTTTCTCTCCAATTGCAGTGCAGCAAATTAAAGAAGTGACCAATCTTGGCCAAGATCAATCTTTACAAGGTGCTTTGGCATTGGAACGTAAAGCTTTCCAGATTTTATTTGATACCAAAGATCAGAAAGAAGGCGTGAATGCGTTCTTTGAAAAACGTCCTGCACAATACACTGGAGAATAAGACATGACCATTCAATCTATGGCGCTCATTGGTACTGGTGTAATGGGCATGGGTATCGCGCAAATCGCAGCCCAGGCAGGTCTGGAAGTGCGCTTATTCGATGCCAAAGCAGGTGCGGCAGAAGCAGGTTTGGCTAAACTTAAAGCTACGCTTGAAAAGCTGCAAGCCAAAGGTAAATTTACTGAAGAAGTTCTGAATGCAACTCTGGCACGTTTCAAAATCCTGAATAGCATTGAAGAAGTGGCTGGTGTTGATCTGGTGGTTGAAGCCATCATCGAAAATCTGGACATCAAGCAAGGTTTATTTAAACAGCTGGAAAGTATCGTATCTCCAGAAACCATTCTGGCAACCAATACCTCATCACTTTCAGTGACTGCTATTGCATCCAACCTTGAGCATCAAGGTCGTATGGCGGGATTCCATTTCTTTAATCCAGTGCCCTTGATGAAAATTGTCGAAGTGATTGCTGGCCTAGCAACAGATGAACAGGTCGTTGCAGATCTACTCGAACTGGCACAACGTATGGGGCACTTCGGTGTGCGTACCAAAGACACGCCTGGGTTTATTGTTAACCATGCCGGCCGTGCTTATGGTACGGAAGCACTGAAAATCCTAGGCGAAGGGATTGTCTCAGTTTCAGAAATCGACCGTATTCTGCGTGAAGGTGCCGGTTTCCGTATGGGACCACTGGAATTGTTTGACCTGACTGCACTGGATGTTTCTCATCCAGTGATGGAATCGATTTTCAACCAGTATTATCAGGAAGATCGTTATCGTCCAAGCGCTTTAACCCGTCAAATGCTGGCTGGTAAAAAAGTCGGTCGTAAAGTCGGTGAAGGCTTCTATAAATATCAGGATGGTCAAAAGACCAATGAAGCTCCGGCTCAGATTGCGCCTGAAGTAACTGAATTCAGCCCAGTCTGGATCAAAGCAGATCTTGAGCAGGATGCCAGCATCTTGCGTGACTATATCCGTGAGCAAGGCTTGATCATCGACAGTGCTGAAACTCCGGCAGCTGACAGTCTGATTCTATTGGCCACTTATGGTGAAGACACGACAACAGCTGCATTACGTTTTGAGGTTGATGCGACTCGTGCAATCAGCATTGATATGCTGACTGATTTTGCCAAGCACCGTACCATCATGCCTTCGATTGCAACTCAAAAAGCCTATATCGACCAGGCACATGCATTGTTTGCTAAAAATGGTCATGGCGTATCGGTAATTGCTGAAAGTATTGGCTTTGTCGCACAGCGCGTATTGGCAATGGTCGTGAATCTGGCTTGTGATATTGCCCAACAACAAATCGCAACTGCAGCCGATATCGATAAAGCAGTAAAACTTGGTCTGGGCTACCCACATGGACCAATTTCATGGGGTGATGTTTTGGGCGCAGAACGTATCCTGTTGATCCTGGAACGTATCCTGGCGAATACTGGTGACCAGCGTTATCGTCCAAGTACATGGTTACAACGCCGCGCCCGTTTAAAACTATCTCTTCTTCACACTGCAGCAGTTTAAGGAATCAAACTCATGTTAAATGCATATATTTATGATGGATTACGTACGCCATTTGGCCGTCATGCAGGAAGCCTGGCAAAGGTTCGTCCAGATGATTTAGCTGCACATGTGATTAAGGCATTGGTTGCAAAACATAATCTACCTGCTGATATTTTTGATGATGTGATTCTGGGGAATACTAACCAGGCCGGTGAAGACAGCCGTAATATTGCACGTCATGCAACGTTATTGGCGGGTCTAGATGTGAAAACGCCAGCACAAACTGTGAACCGTCTATGTGCTTCAGGTTTAGCAGCGGTGATTGATGCAGCTCGTGCGATTACTTGTAATGAAGGGGATATCTTCCTTGCAGGTGGTGTCGAGTCGATGTCTCGTGCACCGTTTGTCTTTGCCAAATCTGAAACACCATTTAGCCGTGATTTTAAAGTATTCGATTCAACCATCGGCGCACGTTTTCCGAACCCTGCCATTGAAAAACAGTTCGGCAATGACACCATGCCGCAAACTGGCGATAATGTAGCAGTAGAATACGGTGTAACCCGTGAAGATGCAGACCAGTTTGCTGCAGCATCACAAGCCAAATATGAAGCAGCTAAACAGGCAGGTTTCTTTGCTGACGAGATCGTGGGTGTTGAAGTGCCTCAAGGCCGTAAATTACCAGCAAAATTGGTCGATCAAGACGAACATCCACGTCCATCTTCTAACTTGGAAGCGCTACAGAAACTACGTCCACTGTTTGAAGGCGGTGTAGTGACTGCGGGTAATGCTTCTGGTGTCAATGATGGTGCAGCAGCGCTAATCATTGGTTCTGAAGCCGCTCAGGAAAAACTGGGCATCCAGCCAATGGCGAAAATCATCGCTTCAGCGGCTGCGGGTATTGAACCACGTATTATGGGCGCCGGTCCGGTTGATGCGATCAAACTAGCATTAAAACGTGCCAACTTGACGTTGGATGACATGGATATCATTGAAATCAATGAGGCATTCGCATCACAAGTTTTAGCATGCTTAAAAGGTCTGGGTGTGGCATTTGATGATGCTCGTGTGAACCCGAATGGTGGTGCGATTGCAGTTGGGCATCCACTCGGTGCTTCAGGTGCTCGTTTAGTGCTCAGCACCGCTCGTGAATTGCAGCGCAGCGGCAAAAAATATGCTGTGATTAGTCTGTGTATCGGTGTGGGCCAAGGTCTGGCACTGGTCATCGAACGCGTATAAACAAAGGAAAAACACATGGGTGCATTAGAGGGTATTCGCGTACTGGATTTAAGTCGCGTACTTGCAGGTCCTTGGTGTGGTCAAATCCTCGCGGATTTAGGCGCTGAAGTGATTAAAGTTGAACGTCCTAAAACGGGTGATGATACCCGTATGTGGGGACCACCTTGGATGAAAAATGACCATGGTGAAAATACACGTGAAGCGGCGTACTACCAGTCAGCCAACCGTAATAAAATGTCAGTTGCGATTGATATTTCAACGCCTGAAGGTCAGGAACTGGTCAAAGCACTGGCTGCTGATTCAGATGTGGTGATTGAAAATTACAAAGCAGGTTCATTGAAAAAATACGGTCTGGATTATGAAAGCCTCAGCGCGATTAATCCGAAACTGGTGTATTGCTCAATTACTGGCTTTGGTCAAACTGGCCCTCGTGCACCTGAACCAGGTTATGACTTTATCATCCAGGGGATGGGCGGTTTAATGTCTGTCACTGGTGAGAAAGATGACTTACCAGGTGGTGGACCACAAAAAGTTGGCGTGGCTTTTGCGGATTTGACGACGGGTTTGTACTCGACCATTGCCATTCAGGCTGCTTTGCTGAATCGTCATGTGACTGGCCTGGGTCAGCATATTGATATGGCACTGTTGGATGTGCAGGTTGCTTTGCTGGCAAACCAAGGGATGAACTACCTGGCTTCAGGTAAAATTCCAGGTCGTTATGGTAATGCGCATGCCAATATTGTGCCTTATCAAGTGTTCCGCGCTGCCGACCAAGACTTCATTATTGCCTGTGGTAATGACAAGCAATTTGTTGCCTTGAGCGCTGCAATTGGTTTGCCTGATTTACCGCAAGATCCACGTTTTGTGACCAATGCACTGCGTATTCAGCATCGTGCAGAAATCACAGAGCTGCTAGCCAAACATTTCTTAAGCAATACTGCGAAGCATTGGGTAGAAGCAATTCATGCAGTGAAAGTTCCGGTAGGCCTGATTAATAACCTTGAACAAGCTTTCCAGGAACCACAAGTGCAAGCGCGTAATATGCTGGTTGAGATCCCCCATCCGTTAAAAGAAAAATTAACGGTGATTGGCTCACCAATTAAATTATCGCGTACACCAGTGGAATATCGTAAAGCACCACCAATGTTAGGTGAGCATACGAATGAAATTCTTTCACGTGTCGTGGATGAGGAAAAACTGGAGGCCCTAAAAGCTCAAGGTATTGTTGGTTAATAAACAAGAAAACCCATAAGTCCAATAAAGAAGCAACTTAATCAAAGTTGCTTCTTTGCTATATACAAGATAATTATTTATAATTTCGCAATGCGAAACACTTATTATGAATTTGAAGGACGGTGAAGACATGTCTGATGATGTACCTGAAACCGATCAGTCGGAAGAAAAATTAATTGCGCCTTTGCGCCATGAGTTATTGCATCCGATCGAAGATATGCAGGATGAAAATGACCGTCAATTTATTACAGCTTTAGCACGTGGTCTGGAGTTACTGCGCTGCTTTAGTCCAAAACATCAGCATCTGGGCAATCAGGAACTGTCACAAATGACAGGTTTACCTAAACCGACGATTACTCGTTTAACCCATACCTTGTCCCGTTTAGGATATTTGAAGCAGGTTCCTAATTCGAGCAAGTTTCAGCTCTCAGTCGGCGTACTGTCTTTTGGTTATTCGATGCTGTCGAATTTATCCTTGCGATCGGTTGCTCATCCATTAATGAAAAATCTGGCAGACTATGCTGAGGCAGCTGTTGCGATGGCAACCCGTGACCGTCTGAATATGATTTATCTGGATGTGGTGCAGGGCAAAGGCAATGTCACCATGCGTCGTCAGGTAGGAACCCATTTGCCGATTCATTTAAGTTCAATGGGGCGTGCCTGTCTGGCTGCAATGCCAGAAGATGAGCGTGATTTTCTGCTTGATGCGATTCGCCGTAAACATGTTGAAGAATGGCCACAGATCCAAAAAAATCTGGAGAAGTCATTTAAAGACTATCAGGAATATGGTTTCTGCTTTTCAATCGGTGAATGGCATAAGGATGTGAATTCGGTTGCAGTTCCTTTTGTCCATGAACAGCATGGTCTACTGGTGTTTAACTGCGGCGGTCCAAGTTTTCTGCTCAATGAAGAGAAAATCAAAAATGATATTGCACCACGCTTATTACATATGGTGAATAATATTAGAAATGAATTGGGATAATACATTTCTCAATTGATTAATTTTAGAAAATAGTAGGTATTTCAATTAAATACCTGCTATAAAATATCTATAAAATTCATTGAAAATAATAATTCTTTTACCTGATAATAATTTATCATTATTTTACAAATACTTAATTAATTCCTCTTCAAGATCCGTCACCAACATTTTGGCTGATGCTTCAACTGAAACTGATGTAACTGGTCTGGGCGCTTATGCAAAATGGCAATCTGACAAGGGTGTATATGTTTCAGGTAATGTGCAGCTTGGTTTCGGTGATGTTGAGTTTAACCGTACTGTGACTGATGGGCTTGATTCGGTGAAAGAATCCAATAAAGCTGATCTGTTTAAATACGGTGCTTATGCTGAACTGGGTTATGACTTCTTCGCTGACCGTCTGACTGTTTCACCATACATGGCTTTAAGCTATAACGCTGCAAAACTGGATGCGGTCAAAGAAGATACTGTTATTGGTCTGACTGTAAGTGATGTAGATGTGGCTGAAACTAAAGCGCATGTGAGTGTGCGTTTTGACTATGAGCTAAACCAGAATCTTTACCTGACTGGTTATGGTGAGTATGCCGATGCCTTTGATCGTGATAATGGCATGGTCACAATCTCGTCCAATGTAGATAATACAATCCAGTATGGTTATCAGGCTCCGCCCTTTGACAAGGATTACTTCTTATATGGTGTCGGTTTGAACTATACCAGTGGCAGTAAATGGAACTGGTTTGGCGAGTTGACAGGTAATGCATCTAAATCAAGCGATTACCTGATTCAGTTAGGCTTGAAATACCACTTCTAGGTCCTGAAATGAAAAAGCCCTCTTAAGATAGAGTAATGCCAGTCAGTTAAGCAGACATTAGAAAAATGTAGTAAAAATGAGTGTATGCCAATACGCTCATTTTTTTATGACTTTATCTGAAAATTTAGATTGTACTCTTCAACATTCTCTACCTTCACTTAGCCATTTCAGTGAATTCATTGATTTAAATTGGATTGAAGAGAGCCTGCGTCAAACAGGTAAGGCTTCTATCAGGAGAAGAAAATTACCTGCCGAACATGTGGTATGGCTGGTGATTGGGCTTGCCCTGTTTCGAGATCAACCGATCGGGTATGTGGTAGAGCAACTAAAACTTGTGTTTGGTACCACAGAATATTGCGTTCCCAGTGCAGCAGTACAAGCACGACAACGCTTAGGGCGAGAGCCCTTGAATGCCTTGTTTTCTCTACTCAGCCAAGCCTGGTTTGAAGAATCCCAACAGCAATACTCAAACTTTCATGGCCTTAGTGTATGTGCTGTTGACGGGGTGGTTTGGTCTATGCCTTATACAGATGAGAATTTTGCACACTTTGGCTCATCTAAGGGTAAAACTGCGGTAGCACCTTATCCGCAAGTGAGAGCAACCTGTCTGGTGAATACCAACACCCATGAAATCATTGATGCCCAAATAGGTAGCATGGATCAAGGTGAACTTACACTGGCAAATCGATTATGTCCTCCATCGCATAGTATTACTCTGTTTGATCGAGCCTATTTTTCTGCTGATTTTCTAATAGGATGGCAAACACGTGCAGAGGCAAGCCATTGGCTTATGCGCGCAAAAGATAATTTACGCTATGAGATCATTAAGCGTAATTCCCAGCATGACTTTCATATCAGGATGCCAATATCAGCAAGAGCCAAGAAGCTGAATTCAACATTAGGGGATTATTGGGAAGCGCGTTTGATTGAAGTTGAGCAGGCAGGAAAAATTAGACGCTATATCACTTCATTAATAGATTCAAAGATATATCCACTGCTAGCCTTAGCAAAGCTTTATGCTCAGCGCTGGGAAATAGAAATGTGTTACCGAGAAATCAAAAGTGATTTACAGGAAAGTAAGCATTTGAGGAGCAAGCAACCTGATTTAATTTATCAAGAATTATGGGGTGTCTTCATTGCTTATAATATTCTAAGAAGACAAATGAAATATATGGCTCAACGTGCAAAAGTCAGTCCTTTGAGAATCAGCTTTCATATTGCATCTATCGGCATCCTTAATATATTAAGATTCGACTCTTTAGACTCCGCAGGGAATTTACCCAAACATCTAGAAAGTTTACTGGAGAAATCTAGGAGGTATGTTTTGCCTGAGAGGAGGGTTAGAAGTTGCCCAAGAGTTGTGAAAGGTAAACCACTGAAATACCCAAGAAAATGCCAGTCAATTTCTTAACTGACTGGCATTACTCTTAAGATAGAGGGCTTTTTTTAATTACTGAATTATGATTTTTCAATAATCAGGTGTAGCTTTCACGGATCATGCTGATGGTTTTACAGGTGGTATTTAGTAGATCATTATGGACTTTATTTCTGAAAGTCCTTAATTTCTTTACTCATACTGCAAATTGCAATTTAAGGCTCTTACGTTCCATGCATGATCTGTCTATGTAATAAAAAATAACTGCAGAAAAAAACCTTGAAAACTTTTCTTAAAACTTTATGAAAAATAATGCTTAGGTTAAGATGAGCCATCATTTGTAAAAGCATTCTAGAAGACCTATGCAACCATTTGTTCTATATAACTCAGAGCAACGTAAAAAAGTAGAATTTGTGCCTCGTAAAGAAGGTCAGATTGATCTGTATGTTTGTGGGATGACGGTCTATGACTACTGTCATATTGGACATGCACGTACAGTGGTTGCATTTGACTATATTATCCGTTTCCTGCGCAGTCAGGGCTGGAAAGTAAAATATGTCCGTAATATCACCGACATTGACGACAAGATTATTAAACGTGCCAATGAAAATGGGGAAAGCATTTCATCACTGACCAGCCGTTTTATTGATGCCATGAATGAAGACTTTGCCAAATTAGGCTGTCTTGCACCGGATGAAGCACCAAAAGCCACTGATTACATCAATCAAATGCAAAACATGATTGGTACGCTGGTGGAAAAAGGGACTGCATATCCGGCAAATAATGGCGATGTTTATTTCGAAGTTGAAAAATTCGCCAAATACGGCCGCCTTTCAGGCCGTAAACTGGAAGATATGCAGGCAGGCGCTTCTGAACGTGTAGACGTCGAAGTTGAGAAAAAACACCCATTTGACTTTGTACTTTGGAAACATGCCAAAGAAAATGAACCTTCTTGGGCTTCACCATGGGGCAATGGTCGTCCAGGATGGCATATTGAATGTTCTGCGATGTCAACCTGCTGCCTGGGCAATCATTTTGATATTCATGGTGGCGGTGCTGATTTAAGCTTCCCGCATCATGAAAACGAGATTGCACAATCTGAAGCAGCGACAGGTGAGCAGTATGTGAACTACTGGATGCATGCCGGCTTCATCAATGTTGATGGTGAAAAGATGTCGAAGTCTTTGGGTAACTTCTTTACCATCCGTGATGTGATTGAAAAATTCCATCCGGAAGTGGTGCGTTACTTTATCGTATCCTCACACTACCGCAGCCCGGTGAACTATTCAGATGTAGCTTTAAAAGAAGCGAAAAATACGCTGATGCGTTTCTATCATTCTTTTAAAGCTTATCAGGCAGTGTATGGCGAACAGCTGGTTGATACGTTAGATCAAGGCTTTGTTGAGCGTTTCAATACAGCCATGTGTGATGACTTCAATACACCAGAAGCCATTGCTGTATTGTTTGAACTGAATAAAGAGCTGAACCGTGCAGTAAAAGATCAGAATCAGGAACAGGCTGCTGTTTATTATTCTACTCTGCGCCATCTCACCAATATTCTGGGTCTGGTACAGCACAATGTCGACGAATTCTTAAAGTCTGATATTGGTCAGGAAGCTTTAGGCTTGTCTGAAGAGCAGATTGAAGATCTGATCCAGCAACGTAAAGATGCCAAAAAAGAGAAAAACTTTGCTCGTGCCGATGAAATCCGCCAGTCTTTATTAGACCAAGGAGTGGTGCTGGAAGATACCCGTCAAGGAACTGTATGGCGTCGTGCTGATTAATTCGACAGTTGAATCAATAGAGAGTTGACAGTTAGCAGAAACTCTCTATAATTCACTCCCATATTGCGGGAATAGCTCAGTTGGTAGAGCACAACCTTGCCAAGGTTGGGGTCGCGAGTTCGAGTCTCGTTTCCCGCTCCAAAATTCAAAAAACCCTGATCGAAAGATTGGGGTTTTTTATTGCCTACGCAAAATAAAAAGGAAAATCAGAACTGATTAACATAATGAAATTCTGAATAATGAAGAGCTTTTGGTCAGGGAAATTTCTAAACATTCTGTTTAAGTTTTATGAAAAGCTCTACATTTTGAAACCTGACATTTGCATAGATATGATAAAATTGCGAAAATTATTTTTTGCTAGACTGAGTCAACTCTATATAGAGTTAAGGTAAACCTACTTTGAACCCACCAAATATGCCAAATCAAATAGACTTCCAGAAAGTTGCACTTGAAACCTTGCGTATCGAAGAACAAGCATTACAGATTTTAGCCACGCAGATTGATGAGCGTTTTAGTCAGGCATGTGAAATTATCCTGCAGTGCAAAGGTCGTCTGGTGATTACCGGGATGGGGAAATCCGGGCATATTGGCCGTAAGATGGCGGCAACTTTTGCATCTACGGGTACGCCTTCATTCTTCATGCACCCGGGCGAGGCAGGGCATGGTGATCTTGGGATGCTGGTACCGGGTGATGTACTGATTGCCATTTCAAACTCAGGCAAAAGCGATGAAATCATGATGCTGATGCCTCTGATCAAGCGTCTGGAAATTCCCTTAATTACCATTAGTGGGGATGCCAAAGGCCCAATGCCACAAAATGCTGATGTGGCTTTAACTCTAGGTCATCTTCAGGAAGCCTGTCCACTTGGCCTGGCACCGACTTCGAGTACAACAGCAACTTTAGCGCTGGGTGATGCACTGGCTGTCGCTCTTTTAGATGCACGTGGTTTTACTGCTGACGATTTTGCCTTGTCACATCCAGCAGGTGCCTTGGGTAAACGCTTATTGCTGCATGTAAAACATCTCATGCATACAGGTTCCGAGCTACCAAAAGTGTCACCAGATACACCGATGAATCAAGTTCTATACGAGATTTCAAATAAACGCCTAGGTTTAACCACAATTGTGGATCAAAATGACCTATTACTGGGTATTTTCACTGATGGTGACTTGCGCCGCCTGATCGACAAACAGCAAGGTTTTGATGTCAATTTACCGATTCAGGAAGTAATGACCAAAAATCCGCTGACGATTTCTCAGGAAGCGCGTGCTGTCGTTGCACTGGAAAAAATGAACGAACGTAAAATTAATCAATTTGTTGTGGTTGATGATGCCAATAAAGTCATTGGTGTAATTAGTATGCATGACCTGATTCAGGCTGGGGTAAATTAATAGATGGCATCTTATGTATTATTAGAGCAGGCACGTCATATTGAGGCACTGGTACTTGATGTAGATGGTATTTTAAGCGACGGTTTTGTCACATTGACCAATACGGGTGATGAGATCAAGTCTTTTGATATCCGTGATGGGCTGGGTATGAAACTGGTACAGCAAGCCGGAATCAAAGTGATCATTATCACTGGACGTCAAAGCAATATCGTACAAAAACGTATGTCGGATTTAGGTGTAGATCTGGTTTATCAGGGCCGCGAAGATAAAGGGACTGCTTTACGTGAAGCGTGTACTCAGCTCAATATCGACCCTGAAGACTGTTTATACATGGGTGATGACTGGCCTGATCTGTCTGCCTTCGCGATTGCAGGCATGAAAGTGACTGTTCCAAACGGGCATGTTGAAGTACGTCGTCGTGCTGATCTGGTAACGCAGGCCTATGGTGGTCGTGGTGCGGTACGCGAGATTTGTGACATGTTACTGATGTCCAAAGGTAAGTACCAAGAGTTACTTGAAAAATATACTCGTGCGCCTTATTAATAAGTCATACATCCTGGATTAAGTACACCGCTTATGGACACTAGAGTTTTATATCTTACGGCTATTATCATTGCCGCAATAAGTGGTGGTTATTACTATTACAGCGGTAAAGGCAACAAGTTGCAGACTGATTCTGCACGTAGCATGACCTATTCTGCGAATAATATTAACTTAACCCAAACTGATGAAAAGGGCATGTTGTCTGTTCGTGCCCAGGTCGACCAGCTTGAACAAAACCTGCAGCTAGAGACTTCAAGTCTCAAAAATCTGCAGGCAACGACCTATAAAGACGGTCAGATTGATGCGACATTCTTTGCCAAACAGGGCAACGGTTATGATGACAATACAAAAGTTGTACTTTCTCAAGAAGTGCTGGCGACCAAGATCATGCAAAATGGAAAAATGCAGTTCCGTACCGAGGAGCTGACCGCTTTTCCGAAAACACGTGAAATTGAAACCGATAAAACTGTCATTGTTGAATCTCCACAGGCTGAATTTATCAGTCAGGGCCTAAAAGCCAATCTTAATGATGGTCAATACGAATTCTTTAATATTCGAGGAAAGTATGAACCAAATTCCTAGAGCTAAAATGATGAAAACTTTCCTTAAGCGCGCTGCGTTATTAAGTCTGGTTGCATTGGGTTCAGCCACTGCGTTTGCATTGCCATCTGACCGTAACCAGCCGATTACCTTATTAGCTGACCGTGCGACTTTTAATGAGCGTACCGGAGTCACGACTTATTCAGGTAATGTCATTATTGAACAGGGCACCATGAAATTGCAGGCCAATTCGATTGTGGCGAATCTGAATAATAAAAAACAGATCAGCCTGATTACGGCAACAGGTAGCCCGGCTCAATTTCAGCAGAAAGTTGATCCTGCCAAAGGTTTGGCCAAAGGTCAGGCACAGAAAATTGTCTATAATGCGGAAACCGGGATTATTACCCTATCTGGAAATGCCTACTTGCAGCAAGATGGCGCTAGTATCCGTGGTAATACGCTGAAATACAGCATGAATAAAGGCGATATTGAAGCAACAGGTACACCAAATAAAACCGGTTCAGCAGCAGGTCGTGTACAAATCGTGATTCCGCCTTCATCTTCGAAATCCTTTCCGGGAGCACGTGATTAATGGCACAGACGCATCAGGTTCAAACTTTAACCATTAAGCATCTGGCGAAAAATTATAGTAAACGCTGGGTAGTCAAGGACGTTTCCTTCAGTATGGAAAGTGGGCAGATTGTTGGGCTTTTAGGGCCTAATGGTGCAGGTAAAACTACCAGTTTCTATATGGTGGTGGGTCTGGTGCGTATGGACAAGGGTGAGATCCATCTGGATGATCTCGATTTATCTGACTTGGCAATGCATGAACGTGCGCGTAAAGGTATTGGCTATTTACCGCAGGAAGCTTCTATTTTTAGAAAACTAACCATTTCTGAAAATATTATGGCGATTCTGGAAACCCGTAAGGATTTAAGCAAAGCTCAGCGTCAACAACGTTTAGCCGAATTACTAGCAGACTTTAAAATTACCCATATTAAAGATTCATTGGGTATGAGCGTGTCGGGTGGTGAACGTCGTCGTGCTGAAATTGCTCGTGCTTTGGCGGCCGACCCAAAATTCATGTTACTGGATGAACCTTTTGCCGGGGTTGACCCGATTTCCGTGGGTGATATTAAAGATATTATTACGACGCTGAAAGATCGTGGAATTGGGGTATTGATTACCGATCACAACGTTCGTGAAACTTTGGCCATCTGTGAACATGCCTATATTGTCAGCGAAGGTTCAGTTATTGCTGAAGGCACGGCACAAGAAATTCTGGCCAATGAAACGGTACGTAAAGTTTATCTGGGTGATGACTTTACTGTATAGAAAATTTTCATTATCAGAAAAACCCGCATTAAGACTTTAGTCGTCAAATGCGGGTTTTTTTTACTTAACTTAAGACGAAAAAGCTATCTTTTTGTATGATTTGATATATTGTTAGGCTAAAACACGAAACATTCATTATTATGCAATTTAGGGTGCAGCACTTAAAAAATATTCAGGGGATAATAGATAAAAATAAGGGAATATGGATCATTCTTCTTTTGCCTTTATCTGTGCCATTCGTACATGCAGAAAATTCACAGAATTATTTTAATAATATTAAAAGTGGGTTAGGAAAACTGATTGCTCCAGAGCCAACGCGATCAGCGCAGACGATTGATATTAGCTCACTGAGTCAGTACTCACTGGATACCTCAAAAGTAGCCGAACTGCCACAGATTAGTCGGCCGTAGCAGGGACAATCTTCAATTCGACCTATAAATGCTGGTATTCCTGCAAAAATGAGTCTGATTGAGGCGGTTCATACAGCAGTTCAGCGTCGTCCGGAAATTGCCCAGAGTATTTCGTCTTTATCTGCACAGGCCGCCAATATTGATGTGGCCAAAGCAGCCTATTATCCGCAGTTATCTGGCGGTGTAGGTACCGGAGATTTGACCTCAGGTGAACGTGGACGTCAGGTGGTTTCTCTGAATGCAACCCAGATGCTATATGACTTTGGCAAGATTAAAACCAATGTCAGTGTTGAAGAGGCGAGATTGGCAGAAGAACAGGCAAGAGTATTGGTGAGTCTGGATCAGGTGGCACTGGAAGTAGCGGATGCCATCGTCAATATTAAGCGCTATCAGGAAATTACCAAGATTGCCGAACAGCAGATTCAGGGCATCGCACGCATTGCAGAAATTGCCAATTTACGTGCCCGCGCCGGGATTAGCACACAGGCCGATCCGGTTCAGGCGCAGTCGAATCTGGAAGCTGCACAATCTAACCTGATCGTGCAACAGACCCAGTTAAGACAATATCAGCAACGTCTACGAACTTTATTGGGATTTGATGTCTCTGCAATCCAATGGGAAATTTCAGATCGTATCGTGACCCAGGCTGATCTTTATCAGGATCCTGAATTTACCCAGATTCCAAGCATGATCTTGGCACATTCAGGGGTAGATGTAGCTCGATTGCAAAAAGATCAGGCACGTTTAAGCCGTTATCCGACCATTAATCTGAAAAGTAGCTTAAGTCAGGCAGTCAATGGTCGAAATCCAAATAATAATGAAGATGATGGCTTTTATAATTCAATTATGATTGAAGCTAGCAGTAATTTTTATCAGGGGGGCGCTGTTCGGTCTCAGGCACGTGCTGCCAGTTATGCTGAAGAGGCTGCACGCGCACAGGTGAATACTGTCTATCTGGATGTGCTGGATCAGGTTCGCTTAATCCGGGAACAGATTGAAAATAAACAAAGACAAATGAATGTCCTGGCTCAGCGCCGTGAAACTACCGTACGAACCAAAGAGCTATATCAAGAACAATATAAATTGGGCACTCGGACAGTAGTGGATTTATTGAATGCAGAACAGGCGATTCACAGCGCAGCACAGGAAATTGAATCAGCGCGCTATGACATCTATTCGGCGATTGTGCAATACATTCAGGTAACAGGCCGTACACGGGATATTTACGCGCTTAACCGTATTTCCATTCAGGGGTTTGAAGTTCAGCCATGAGTACTATAATAAATTATCAGCCGTGGCTTCAGGCAGTTTTGAATATTGCCAAGCATTATCGGATTGAACCATCTGAGGAACGGATTCGTCTGCAACTGGACTGGAACCAGCATCATGACATTGATGAAATGCTCAAGGTTGTCAGCCGTCAGATGGGATTAAATGTCCGCAAAAATAAATTTGATAGCAGTCTGCTAAATCCTTGGCGTTTGCCCTTATTGGTTGAATTTGATAGCGGAGATGTCGGTGTTATTGAACGTATCGACACACAAGGTAATGTCAGTGTACAACTGAGTGGAGATGCTGGTTTATCGCAAAGTTTTACCATCGAGCAGTTAGAGGCTGGTGCGAAGCATGTTTATATCCTGCGACCAGAGTCTTCTGTACCGGATGCGCGTGTCGACGAATATATTAAACCCTTTGAGAAAAACTGGTTCTGGTCAATTGTTCTGAAAGACTGGAAACGCTATATCGATGTGATGTTTGCCTCTTTAATCGCCAATATTCTGGCTTTGGCAACTATTGTCTTCTCGATGAACGTTTATGACCGTGTCATTCCTTCACAATCGATTCCAACTTTGTGGGTGTTGGCTGGTGGTGTACTGATTGCGGCCATTTTCGAATTTGTATTGCGGGTATCCCGCATTTATCTTTCAGATATTATTGGTAAACGGGCTGACCTGAAAATATCTGACCGGGTATTTGGTCATTCCTTAAGAATTAAAAATAGTGAGCGTTCCAAATCGACTGGAACGTTTATTTCACAGATTCGTGAACTCGAAGGTGTGCGTGAACTGGTCACTTCCACTACCGTGACGGCAATTGCAGATCTGCCATTCTTCTTCCTGTTCCTGGGAATCTTTTGGATTATTGGCGGCAACCTGTTCTGGGTCATGCTACTGGTAGTACCACTCATGATTCTTCCTGGGATTCTGGCACAGAAAAAACTGGCCAAGTTGGCACAGTTGGGGATGCGTGAATCTGCAATCCGTAATGCCTTATTAGTGGAAGCTGTACAAGGGATTGAAGATATCAAGCTGTTAAGAGCTGAAACCCGCTTCCAGAACCAATGGAATCACATGAATGAAGTCTCTGCTGATGTCAGCATGCAACAACGTAAAATTGTTGGCTTAATGACAGCATGGACCCAAAAAATTCAGGGACTCACCTTTGCCATTGTGGTCTTGGTCGGTGCATTTGCGGTGATGGATGGTGAGATGACCACGGGTGCTTTAGTTGCCTGTTCGATTTTATCATCACGGATGCTGGCACCTATTTCACAAATCACTGGTGTCTTGGGGCGTTTACAACAAGCCAAAGTTGCTAAAGGCGGTCTGGATGAATTGATGAAAAAACCGGTGGATCAACCGGACTATTCACATCTGATTCACCGTCCTGTATTGGATGGTCATTATGACCTGAGTGGCGTGGTATTCAAATACGGCGATGATGATCCCAAACCGAGTCTGGTCATTCCAAAACTGGAAATTAAGCCAGGTGAAAAAATTGCAATTCTGGGCCGTAACGGTGCAGGTAAATCAACGCTGTTACAACTGTTGTCGGGCATGCAAACCCCAGCACAGGGTAAGGTCAAACTGGATGGTATTGATCTGACTCTGATCGATCCTTCAGATGTACGCCGTGATATGGGCCTGCTCAATCAGAATTCACAACTCTTTTACGGCAGTATCCGTGAAAACCTGACTTTGGGTGCACCGCTCGCTACGGATCAACAGATTCTGGAAGCCTTACAAATCACTGGTGCACTTAACTTTGTTCAAGAGAAAAAAGAAGGTCTGGATCATATCATTCTGGAAGGTGGAGTGGGCTTCTCTGGTGGACAGCGTCAAGCCTTATTACTCGCACGACTCCTGATCCGCCAGCCTAAAATTTTGTTGTTAGATGAGCCAACTGCAGCGATTGATGATGTTTCAGAAAAGCAGTTAATTGATCATCTGAAAGGGTATCTGTCCCATCGTACACTGGTAGTGGCAACGCATCGTCGCGCCGTACTGGAGTTAGTTGACCGTATTCTCGTGGTCAATGATGGCAAAATTGTCATGGATGGTCCACGAGACCAAATATTAAATCAGTCACAGGTAGGAACTAAACGGGTCGTGGGAGCAAGCGCATGAGTGAACCACAAACATTAACGCGTTCAAACAAAGTGAGCTTTCAGGAACCGCCATTACCGAAATCCAGTTTGATTATCTGGATTGTGGGCATTGGCTTGTTAATTCTATTGACATGGGCCTGGCTATTTAAACTGGAAGAGGTCTCGACCGGTACGGGTAAAGTCATTCCATCTTCCAAAGAACAGGTGATTCAGTCTCTGGAGGGCGGCATTCTAACCAAGTTAAATGTTAAAGAAGGCGAGATTGTAGAACGTGGCCAAGTCTTGGCTCAGCTTGATCCAACCCGCTTTGAATCAAATGTCGGTGAATCAGAATCCTTACTAATCGCTTCACGTGCGACTTCCGCCCGTTTACGTGCAGAAGTGAGTGGTACGCCATTGTCTTTCCCTGAAGAAGTGCTGAAATATCCGAAACTGGTTAAAGAAGAAACCGCACTGTATCAGTCACGTCGTGCCAATCTGGAAGAATCTCTTGCCGGCTTGCAACAGGCATTGGTACTGGTACAACAGGAACTGGAAATGACCGCGCCATTGGTGGCTAAAGGGGCAGCCAGTGAAGTTGAAGTTTTACGGTTGAAGCGAGAAGCCAATGACCTGCGTAACCAGATGAATGATATTCGTAACCAGTACTATGTTAAAGCACGGGAAGAACTGTCCAAAGCCAATACTGATGTGGAAACTCAGCAACAGGTGGTACGCGGCAAGTCAGATACCTTGAACCGGACCATTTTTAAATCCCCAGTTCGTGGCGTGGTCAAAGAAATTGATGTCATGACTTTGGGTGGCGTGGTTCCGCAAAATGGCAAGCTGATGACCATCGTGCCTCTGGACGAGAAATTACTTGTTGAAGCCCGAATTTCACCACGTGATATTGCTTTTATCCGTCCTGATCAGGAAGCACTGGTGAAGATTACTGCCTATGATTACTCGATTTATGGCGGTCTAAAAGGTAAAGTGACCGTGATTTCGCCAGATACCTTGCGGGATGAAGTCAAACAGGATCAGTTCTACTATCGTGTGTATATCCGTACCGATAGTGACAAATTGAGAAATGCCGCCGGGCAGGAGTTTAATATCACACCAGGTATGGTGGCCTCTGTTGACATTCGTACCGGCGCAAAAACGGTAATGGACTATCTGATCAAGCCATTCAACAAGGCTAAAGAAGCATTGCGTGAACGTTAAATTTAAAAGTAATTAATAAAATTAAATTGAATCAAGCCTCTCGTATAGAGAGGCTTTTTCTTTGCCACCTCAAAACAGGTATACTGCACAGGTGAAATTTGAATGCCTGAAGTTATGCCATTTACCATTGCCAGCCTTGTCAGTTTTGAGGAAGACATCAAAAAAAGCCGATTTCAGGCCTTTGCCACACCTGTAGAAAATGAGCAGGATGTGAAGGATTTTCTGGAGGTCTATCGTGATCCGACCACCACTCATCAATGCTGGGCCTGGAAAATCGGTCATCATGTACGCTTTAATGATGATGGTGAGCCATCGGGTACCGCTGGCCGACCGATCCTCGCGACTATTGAAGGCAATGAGCTAACCAATGTACTGGTACTGGTGAATCGCTGGTATGGCGGTATTAAATTAGGCACCGGCGGACTGGTCCGTGCCTATGGCGGCTGTGCTGGACAATGTTTGTTATTAGCTGAAAAAATTGAGCTGATTGAAAAGAAAAAGGTCGAATTTGCTTGCCAGTTTAATGAGTGGGCGATTTTTCAGTATGAGCTGAATCAGCAGCAGATTGATTATCAGGAAGAATATATGGCTGAAGGTGTACAGGTTCAGGCACAATTTCAGAAACATCAGATTGAACCTTTTGCTCTGAAGATTCAGGATGTTACTCGCGGACGTGAACAATTAAAAATCATAGAAGAAGCCACAGATGACTGAACCAGATCCATTACTGAAATATCGTGAGCAGCATAAACACCGCCTGAATTATATGCCTTGGCTATATTGGTCCTTAAAACCCAAGAATCGTGGTTGGGCTGAAGCTTGGCAGAAAGAATATCAGACCTATCTGATGGAGATGGAAACAGTCGAAATTGGCGAAAACTGTTTTATTTCGCCGTTGGCGCATATCTTTGCTGAGCCGGGTCGTAAAATTAGTATCGGAGATAATACCTTTATTGCGGCAGATTGTACGCTACATGGTCCTTTGGAGATAGGGAGCGAAGTTGCAATCAATCATCACTGTATTCTGGATGGTGGTCGGGTTGGGATTAAACTGCATGATCAGGTACGCATCGCAGCCTATTGTCATCTTTATGCCTTTGATCATGGGATGGAACTGGAGCAGGCGATTTATCAGCAGCCAGTCAGGTCCAAAGGGATTGAGATTGGTCGGGATGTCTGGCTAGGTGCCCATGTCGGCATTAAAGATGGGGTGAAAATTGCCGATCAGGCGATTATAGGGATGAATAGCATGGTCACGAAAGATATTGAAGCGCGTGCAATTGTCGCCGGAAATCCGGCAAAATTGATTCGATATCGGGATTAAAATAGTGAAAGAAGTTCTTGGAAAAAGGATTTATATCAGGTGCTTAATATTCGGTAAAGGCCTTAGAACATCACATAAAAGTTAACATATTTCAATTCAAGCCTTACAGATTTCAGTGCACATTTACTAATGCTTGTGCTAAGTTAAAAATAACTAAGAAATTTTTATTATAAAAGAGAGGCTGAACATGAAACGTGTCATTGCCTGCATAGACTCCTCACCATGCACGAACGCACTTGCAGATGCGGCTGCATGGATTGCCAAACAGACCGGCCGTGAACTGGTTTTATTACAGGTTCTGGATTATTACCCGGCCAGTTATCATCTTGGGGAAATTAGCGGTGTGATTGGCTTTGAAAGCAATGCCATGTTGCTTAAAGAGCTGGCTGAGCTGGAGCAAAAGCAAAGTGAAATTGCGCTTAGTTATAGCAATAATCTGCTCCAGCATATTTCGGATCGTATCTTTAAAGATTATGGCATCCGCACCACCCATATTCAGGAAAAGGGTGATTTTCTGGAACAAAGTTTTCAGATTCTAAAACCTGATGATATTGCTGTAATCGGACTACTCGGTGAGCGTTCTGCCGAGAAAAACAAGCCAATCGGCACCAATGTAGAAAACTTTATCCGTGGTGCTAACTGTACAGTGATGACTGTAGGGGAACACTTCAGACCACCGACACGTTTTATCTTTGCTTATGAATATTCGCCGACTTGTGTGAAGATGATGAAACGCATTGCAGAAAGTGATTTATTAAGACAATTACAATGTCATCTGCTTTATATCGGGGATCATGTGGAAATCCTGAATGAGCCTCTGCAATATTTGACAGAAGCAGGACTAGAGGTCGTTCCAGAATACCGCTATGGAGAAGTAGCTGAAAATATCCTGTCTTATCAGCAGGAACATGGGATTCAGTTAATTGTCTTGGGGGCATTCAGTCACAGCAAGATCCACCAGTTCTTCTTGGGCAGTATTGCGACAACGATTTTCCGAAATTCTAAAGTGCCATTATTGGTAGCGAAGTAGAAAGAGGGTGATAAAACCTACAGAAATGTATTTTTTGATAAATTGTTACAGCTTGAATTAAAAATAACCAGAGTTATCCTCATATATTGTGGATAACTCTGTGGTTACATTCTGTAAGATGATGTTATTTATCGAGAATACTTTATTGGCTGATTTTTGTTCTAGTCGTATTATTTGACAATTGCGAGTGCAAAACCATCATGTCCTTTACTGCCAACGGTCTGTAAAGCAGTACAAGATAAGATACGTGGATGATTTTCCAGCGCTTTAAACATGTCACGAATGCCTTCAATACTTGGTTTTTTATTGTCCGGATTGATGATATCACCGGCACGAATCACATTGTCCAGGAAAATAATGGTACCGGAGTGGGAAAGGTTTAAGCTCAGCTCCAGATATTCAGGATAGCTTTGCTTATCGGCATCAATAAAAATAAAGTCGAAAGCTTCAGTATCTTCAGGCAGGGCACGAAGCACATCTGCAGCACGGCCACATTTCAGCTCAACTTTCTGTTTTAACTGTGCACGATCAATATTTTCCTGTCCCATGGCAGCATGCGTATCACGGCCTTCAATGGTTAGAATATAACCGTCTTCAGGGAGGGCACGAGCCAGCCACATGGTGCTATATGCAGCAAAGGTTCCCAGTTCCAGTATACGTTTGCACTTATTCATCTGAATCAGCATTTGCAGCAGCATGCCCTGATTCGGCGCAACAGCCAGATGATCTGGAAAACCATGTGCAGCAGTATTTTCAAGAGTCTGATTCAGAATAGGATCTTCAGGAATTAAATGTGAATCAATGTAGCGGTCAATATCTGTCCACATTTGTTGCATAGTACTCGCACCTTTGTTGTGATGCGTGCATTTTAAACTTTTCCGGGCACAGCGCAATTTATTGTTCTATATTCGCTGGTTTTTTAGGCTATACAAAGCCAAAAGCTGGCTTTGTATAGTAAATGGAATGACTTAGTAATTACACATTGATGAGCGACGGCTTAAATCCGGACCCCAAGTGCGATAACCTTGGGTATCAATATGGATTTGGCCAGAGGCATATAAACCGAGCCCCATATTCAGGCTTTGTCCATGCTGTAACCAAAACTGGCACAGTTTGAACTTGGTATTTTCAATTGCTGCATAATCCTGAGCCTGTGGGTACTCAGGTCCGATCCGAAAATCAATTGCCGAGTTAAACAGGTGACGTGAAGAATTGGCTCCACCGGCACACTGATTTAAAGGCAGGTCACGATAAACCGAAGTGACTTCAAAATCAGTCAGTACATTGGCAGCAACCAGATATTTGAAGACACGTAAAGTAGGCACCTGATTTGACCAGAGCTCACGGCTTGGAATCATATATTGCGATCGACCACATTTAGCCCAATCCCGTGCAGTACGCATCAGCTCAAAACTTGGAATAATATTTCCGACCCCTTGCTGGGCCAAAAAGTTTTCATATTCACGTACAAGAGACAGGTTATTCAGTGCCGATACCCAGTGAGTATAGACATAAGGAACCGGTTTAGGCTGTGGTTTATGGTTGTACTGGACTCGTTCTTCTGGGATGTAAATCCTTTTATCTGGAGTTACCTTACCAGACTGTTTTGTGGTGGTAGCACATCCTACAAAGACAAGCGGGATTATACAAACACTCAATAACCCCTTTATTAAATGCTTCATTGATAGCAATTCAGATATTTTAAAATAGCGCTATTTTAGTCCACTTTTACGGAGAAAATCAGGATAAATTGCAATGAAATGTGTGGATGGGGTATAAAAAAGACCAGTCTATGCTGGTCTTTTTTTAAGATTTGAAAAATTATTTTTCAAGATATTGTAATTTATCAGTTTTACCATTCCACTCTTCACGGTCAGCAGGTTGCTCACCAATTTGTGTGATGTTCGGCCATTTTTGAGACAGTTCAGCATTTAGCTCGATAAAGACTTCTTGACCTTCCGGTAATTCATCTTCAGAGAAAATTGCATTCGCAGGACATTCAGGCTCACATAACGCGCAGTCGATACACTCGTCCGGGTTAATCACAAGGAAGTTAGGACCTTCATAGAAACAGTCTACTGGGCAAACTTCAACACAGTCTTGATATTTACATTTAATACAATTTTCAGTGACAACGAAGGTCATGGCGACAGCTACCTAAAAAATATGGTTCTAATGACGAATACCGTATTTTAGGCAAAAATAGAGGGAACAAACAATTCCTTTTATTGATATTTGTTATATATAGGGCTGTTAAATTTGAAAAAACTGCGATGATTGGATGAAAGGCTTAGGGAATGAGAATCATCATCAGCTAAGCCCTATGCGGGATAGGGCTTAGAAGAGATTTTAACTTGGCTGTTTCATGAGATCTTTAAGAGCATAAAGTTGCTGTAATGCTTCACGTGGGCTCAGATTGTCGACATCAATGTCTTCTAATAATTCAAGCGCTGCTGAAGGCTTTTCAATCTCGATGACTTTTTCGATGATTTCAGGCATCGCAAACAGATCATGCTGCGGACTCTGTGGTTTGGCCTGATGCTGCTTTTCCAGAATCTTCAAGCGATGCTGAGCTTCTTTAATTACAGCCGCAGGAATACCTGCCAGTTTAGCCACTTGTAAACCATGACTCTGGCTAGCTGGGCCATGTTGGACTTTATGCAGCAGAATAAGGTTGCCATTTAGTTCTTTGGCTGTGACATGATAGTTATCAATTCCTGCTTCTTTGTCCAGTTCGGTTAGCTCAAAATAATGCGTTGCGAACAGACATAGACATTGAATCCGTTTAGTCAGATCCAGCACACAAGCCCAAGCCAGGGACAGCCCGTCATAGGTACTGGTTCCACGACCCACTTCATCCATCAGGACTAGCGACTGGCTGGTAGCATGATGCAGAATTTGCGAAGTTTCCGTCATTTCCACCATAAAGGTTGATTTGCCAGTCGACAAATCATCTGCAGAGCCAATCCGGGTAAAGATTCGGTCAATTGGACCCAGTGTTGTCGATTGCGCTGGCACATAACTACCGCAATAAGCCAGTAGGGCAATCAGGGCAGTCTGGCGCATAAAGGTGGATTTACCACCCATATTTGGACCGGTGATAATGGCCATACGGTGCTGATAATCCAGCTGGGTATCATTTGGAGTAAAGGCTGCTTTGCTTAAGGCTTCAACCACAGGATGACGGCCGGCAACGATTTTCACACCAATTTCAGGGCTGAATTTTGGTCGTGCCCAATTGCGTAAACGTGCCTGATGGGCAAAGTTTGCCAACAGATCGATCTGGGCAATCGCACTGCTCATCATCTGTAGATTGCCAATATCCTGACGCAGTTCATCCAGCAACATTTCGAATAGCATTTTCTCGCGAGCAAGTGCACGGGATTCGCTAGACAATACTTTATCTTCAAAAGCTTTTAGTTCAGGCGTGATATAACGCTCAGCATTTTTCAGCGTTTGGCGACGGATATAATGTTCAGGTGCCTGTTCAGCTTGTGCACGAGTCAGTTCGATATAATAACCACTGACACGGTTATAGCCGATTTTCAGGGTAGGAATGCCACTTTGCTCCCGTTCCTTAATTTCCAGATCAATCAGGAACTGGCCGGCATGATCACGGATTTTACGCAGCTCATCCAGCTCGCTATCGAAACCTTCTGCAATGACATTGCCATCACGTAGCAGTACCGGCGGATTTTCAACAATAGCTGACATCAGGCGCTGATGCAGGCCATGAAAATCGCCCAGTTCTTCATTCAGCTGTTGCAATAATTTCGAATTCTGCTGACTTAACAGCGGTTGTAACGCATGGCGTAAAAATGGAATCTGTGCACAAGCTTGACGTAATTGAACCAGATCGCGTGGACGAGCACTACCTAAAGCGATACGGCTGAGTACACGTTCAATATCACTGATTTCTTTTAAGACAAGACGGACTGGCGATTCATGGAAACCTTCAAGCAATGCCTGTGTCGCATCCAGTCGCTCATCCAGTATCGCAGTATCACGAAGCGGTTGCATCAGGGTGCGGCTAAGCAGACGGCCACCCATAGCGGTCTGACAGTCATTGATCAGCTGAAACAATGAAGTGCCATGTTCAAATAAAGGCTCAATCAATTCGAGGTTGCGACGGGTGACTGGATCCAGTGCAATAAAGTCTGAACTTTGTTCCAGTTGAATGGTTCGGATATGCGGTAAAGCCGTTTTCTGGGTTTCTTTAGCATAGTGAATCAATGCAGCCGCAGCAGCTTTGGCCAAAGGCAGATGATCAATTCCGAAACCTGAAAGTGTACTTACTGCAAACTGGTCGCATAAGGTCTTCTGGGCATTGTTCTGGTTGAAGTCGACATTCGGACGTTTACTGATTGGAACATCTAGTTGTTGTTTTAAGTGTTTTACCAGAGCTTGATCTTGCAGATTTTCATCAATCACAATTTCGCTTGGCATCAGGCGTGCCAACTCAATGGCTAACTGACTTAAGTCATAATCGATTTGCTGGACTTTAAATAAACCCGCACTCAGGTCGAGAAGTGCAATTCCGATTTGTTGGTGTTGAACACACAGAGCAACCAGGTTGGAGGTTTGATGCGCACCTAATAAGGCATCATCAGTTAAAGTCCCGGGAGTGATAATTCGGACGACCCCACGTTCAACTGGACCTTTACCAGTCACTTCACCGATCTGCTCGCAGATCACCACCGTTTCGCCTTTTTTTACCAGACGAGCCAGATATCCTTCAGCAGCATGGAAAGGTACACCGGCCATCGGAATTGGCTGACCATTGGCTTTACCGCGATGGGTCAGGGTAATGCCTAAAATTTTGGCGGCCTTATGGGCATCTTCAAAGAACAGTTCATAGAAATCACCCATGCGATAGAACATCAATGAGTGTGGATGCTGCATTTTGACCGACATGTATTGCTGCATCATGGGCGTTAAGCTAGAGAGATCAGCCACAAGTTCTGAACTGGTCATTAAGAAAAAATCCTTTAAATATATAAAGCAAAACCGAAATCTTTTTCCGAAACACTATCCTCGGAAAACCTGGAAAATAGCCTAAGCTAAAATCCTGTAAAGACTGGTTTGAATGTCAAAAATAATTGTCTCAAGTCTAACAAATTTAATTTTTAGAAAGAAACATAAATCCGCAGGAATCTGTATTTGTACGGACTTAGTCGATATAAAGAATAAAAGGGTATTGATACATGGGTTGCCCATAAAAAAAGCCACCGATAGGCTAATGCCAGTCAGTTAAGAAATTGACTGGCATTTTCTTGGGTATTTCAGTGGTTTACCTTTCACAACTCTTGGGCAACTTCTAACCCTCCTCTCAGGCAAAACATACCTCCTAGATTTCTCCAGTAAACTTTCTAGATGTTTGGGTAAATTCCCTGCGGAGTCTAAAGAGTCGAATCTTAATATATTAAGGATGCCGATAGATGCAATATGAAAGCTGATTCTCAAAGGACTGACTTTTGCACGTTGAGCCATATATTTCATTTGTCTTCTTAGAATATTATAAGCAATGAAGACACCCCATAATTCTTGATAAATTAAATCAGGTTGCTTGCTCCTCAAATGCTTACTTTCCTGTAAATCACTTTTGATTTCTCGGTAACACATTTCTATTTCCCAGCGCTGAGCATAAAGCTTTGCTAAGGCTAGCAGTGGATATATCTTTGAATCTATTAATGAAGTGATATAGCGTCTAATTTTTCCTGCCTGCTCAACTTCAATCAAACGCGCTTCCCAATAATCCCCTAATGTTGAATTCAGCTTCTTGGCTCTTGCTGATATTGGCATCCTGATATGAAAGTCATGCTGGGAATTACGCTTAATGATCTCATAGCGTAAATTATCTTTTGCGCGCATAAGCCAATGGCTTGCCTCTGCACGTGTTTGCCATCCTATTAGAAAATCAGCAGAAAAATAGGCTCGATCAAACAGAGTAATACTATGCGATGGAGGACATAATCGATTTGCCAGTGTAAGTTCACCTTGATCCATGCTACCTATTTGGGCATCAATGATTTCATGGGTGTTGGTATTCACCAGACAGGTTGCTCTCACTTGCGGATAAGGTGCTACCGCAGTTTTACCCTTAGATGAGCCAAAGTGTGCAAAATTCTCATCTGTATAAGGCATAGACCAAACCACCCCGTCAACAGCACATACACTAAGGCCATGAAAGTTTGAGTATTGCTGTTGGGATTCTTCAAACCAGGCTTGGCTGAGTAGAGAAAACAAGGCATTCAAGGGCTCTCGCCCTAAGCGTTGTCGTGCTTGTACTGCTGCACTGGGAACGCAATATTCTGTGGTACCAAACACAAGTTTTAGTTGCTCTACCACATACCCGATCGGTTGATCTCGAAACAGGGCAAGCCCAATCACCAGCCATACCACATGTTCGGCAGGTAATTTTCTTCTCCTGATAGAAGCCTTACCTGTTTGACGCAGGCTCTCTTCAATCCAATTTAAATCAATGAATTCACTGAAATGGCTAAGTGAAGGTAGAGAATGTTGAAGAGTACAATCTAAATTTTCAGATAAAGTCATAAAAAAATGAGCGTATTGGCATACACTCATTTTTACTACATTTTTCTAATGTCTGCTTAACTGACTGGCATTACACCGATAGGCAGCTTTTTTATATCGCTTATCAAAATTTAATCAGAATCATACAATCCCAGGTCGACCAGATGTAATCTGAGAAGGCGGCGGAGTTCCAGTACAGCCTCGGGAGTTTCCTGAACGGAATGTCCACCTTTGATAATTTTATTGGAAGCCGCACCTTCAAGATATGCACTCTGATAAGCGACGACATCATCAGTCATAATATTTTCATCATCGCTATCTGTATTGTTGCCAATAATCGAGTGAAATTTGAAACCTGGTGCCGGATTAATATCTTTAGTCAGTGCCGTGAATTTTGATTTCTTACTAAGATCACTCGGCCCATTCTGAATCAGGTCACGACCAACTTCATGCAGAAAATCACTTAAGCCAATTTCACCTTGGACAGTATCGGCAAATGCACCCAAAAAGGCACTCGGCACACGAATAATTTTACGTGCCAATTTGGTATGCCAGCGATCTGCATAATCGGTCCCTTTATGCGGTGCTGCCAGGAAAATAGCACGACTGAAATTCGGAACAGGCTGCATTTTGAAACGCGCTTTAAAGAGTGGATTGTCCCGGAACTTGGTCAGCTTTGAATTTTTTACAATATTAAAAGCGGGTTCAGTAATATCTGCATCACTCACCAATAGACGGGCAATAACACCACCCATACTGTGTCCGACGAGGACAGCTTCTTTTTTGGCTGGTGCATTATTGCTAATACGCGCGAAACCTTGTTGAAGCAGCGCATTAATCTGGAACCGGCTTTCCAGTATAGGCATGTTTGTTGAGTAGAAGACCTGCCACACCTGGAAATTTTCTCTTAAGACCGGATCACCCATAATATCATTCGTTAAACGAATCCAGGCTTCCGGGCTGCTGGCCAAACCATGAATCAGCACTAAAACCTTTTTATTTGGATTATAAGGTTCCAGCATAAACAGATGCGGCATGACCAGATTATCGTCACGATTGATCAGTGTCAGATAAGCTGCGCGTCCCAGATTGTTTTCTGCCAGCCATAGCCCATAAGGCGCTGAAAAGTTTGCCGCTAAAGCATATTCCTTATTGGCAACTTTAATCTTGTCATATTTATACGGGTCATAAAGTTTTAAATGGAAGTTGCTGTTATTTAGAATCTGTTCTACAGAGTTTGCTGATTCTGGAATGGCGGTAATCGTGGTTGCCAGATAACGTGCTGAATGAATAAAAGGATTTACGCCATTTTGATATTGGTGATTTAGTGGATCAACCAGATATTTTTTATCTTTTTTGGAAATTTCTTCTTCTGGCAAGACCACCAGAAACTCAGAGCCGAAACCGTCACGACGGGTAATTGAGCGCAGACCAGAGAAGTTCATGTTATAGGTCGACATTAACTGTTCAATTGGCTGATTCTTGAGCTGGGGAAAATTGTCCAGATTAATGGTATAGACGCTGTTGCCAACCTGCAGACGTTGTCCGGCTTCTTTGGTTTTATAACGTTCTGCGTAGATCTGGATTAAATGAGCAATTGCCAGGTTATAAAAGTCACGAATCTGAACTTGTCGGTTGTCGAAGATCCGGTCCTGTGGTGCACGTTCAGTCTGAAACAGATAGGCATAACTGTAGCGGATACTTTTATCCAGCATTTGTAACTGCTGTTCCTGACATTTTTGCAGGTTCTGGGTTTGCAGTTGCTGTTTTTCTTCAGATCGGGTCTTAGCCAGAGCACTGGTTTTACATTCAGCCGATTTACCAAGCTGGAGTGATTTAGCTAGATATAATTCACTCGATGTTGAAAGTAATTGCTCATCCAGAATCTGTGGAATTTCTTGTAGCTCTTTCACACATTCTTCTGGATTATTTTCACAGACTTGTGCTTCACGTCCGGTCATGGACAGGACATTCAGACTGGCTTCACTCAACTTATCGCGTGTAAGAATGCTATCGCGTTCATTATTGATGGTGACATTAATAGCCTGCTCTTTAACACTCACCACCTGACAGCCACTCAGTACAGCTGTCATGAGTACAGTGCAAAGTAATGCTATCTTATTTATTTTCTCGTGCATAAAGACTTTGAACACTCATTTAAAATTATAAAGCTTGATAATGCTTTGTATTTTACTAATTTTTTCCCATAAAAATAGACCGCCGGAGCGGTCTATTTGTAATATTATGAATCTGAAATATAGCTTATTGTGCTGGTGTAGGCGCAGGGGTTGTTGGTGCAGGAGCGGCTGTTTGCATGACTTGCCATACGTTCCAGCGACCCTGTTTTTCAATTTCCTGAATCAGACGATCAGCGACTTCAGCTTCTTGCGGATATTTAATTTTGTAATTATTCAGAACCTGAACAGCGTTCTTTTTATTCTCCATGGCAATGTAGTTATTTGCCGCAGATAAATAAGCTTCTTGAACACCTGCCTGCATTGCCTTGTCCAGATACTGAATTGCTTCGCGGTGACCACCACCTTCAGACAGACCAAAACCGAACCAGAAGTTTGCTTCAGCATCATCCTGGTTAATACGAAGAATGCGCTGTGCATAGGTCATTGATTTGGTGGTATAGATAGAACCCAAATCAAGATTACGTGCCATCACGCTGGCCTTAAATGCACGCATTAAGACATCAAATGAAGCATTCGGACGTGAAGCCAAAGTATCCAGCTGTTGAGAAACTTCGCGAAGTTTTGCTTCAAAACCACGGCGTTCCTGACGGTCGCTAAAGCGGGGTGGATAATGACGCGCTTTACCTTCTACCATCTGCAAGAAATCATCGATTTCGGTAATGTCGATTTCATTTTCATTGGCAAGTGCTGCATAACGCATACTGCGTGTATTGCTATCCACCATCGGGATGATCAGCTTGTTCACATCTAGGGTTAACTGTTTAGACGGATCTTTAGGATCAGTGACCACCATTTTCGTCACTGGCTGCGCAGCGGCTTTTTGCAAATGAACTTCAAATGGAGGTGGTTCGTTATAGTTAAATGGATTTAAAGCATAAAATGGCGGAGTAAGTTCAGGTTCAACAAAAACTACCTGATCAGCTGGTTTCTGTTCTTGTTTGCTTGAGGTCGGTGCCATAGAGCACGCCGTCATGGTAAAAGCTAAGCAAGCAATTGCTAAGGGCTTCAAGGTCATAATATCCGTCCATTCATGTTATTTTTTAAAACATCTATTCAAAAAATGCATGATCGTCAGTCTATGAAAAGTGCTGCGATCATGCAAGCAAATGCGTGTTACAAAAGAATTACGATTTATAGTCAGGCCTTGGACTGACTGGTTTGTGCTTCGCACTCACGGCGCGCATCTTCCAGAATTTTAAGTTCTTCCTTGCTAAACGGCTGTTCATTTAACTGGTTTTTCTTAAAAGTCGGGTCAAGCAGAGACAGGCGGTTGCACAGTGTATTCATGCGTTTTTCATTTTGTTGAATACGGTCAAGTAGAACACGCATACCTTCTAGAATCGGGTCTGTCTGATCCTGTGTAGTTGCATAAGGCTGGAAACCAATGCTTTCCGCATAATCACGACGACGTGCTTCAGCATCCTCTTTTGGCTGGTCTTTGGTAATAAATCGGGCAGGATTGCCGACCGCTGTGGTATTCGGCGGAACTGCTTTGGTAACCACAGCATTGGAACCAACCTTGGCATTTTTACCTACCGTGAATGGCCCCAGGATTTTAGCACCTGCACCAACAACAACACCATCTTCCAGAGTCGGGTGACGCTTGCCTTTATTCCAGGTGGTACCACCCAAAGTCACACCATGATACAAGGTGACATCATCGCCAATTTCCGCAGTTTCACCAATCACAACGCCCATGCCATGATCAATGAAAAAACGTTTACCAATCTTGGCACCTGGGTGAATTTCGATACCTGTTGCAAAACGGCTAAAAGAGGACAAAACACGCGCTGTACCTTTACAGTCTTTTTTCCATAGCTCATGTGCCATGCGATGCATAATCAGTGCATGGATGCCAGGGTAGGTGGTTAAGACTTCTAAGGTATTGCGTGCTGCAGGATCGCGCGCAAAGACAGCTTGGATATCTTCTTTGAGCTGTTTTAGCATTAGTTTTGATCCTCATCCTGTTGTGATGTATGGGAAGATTTTTTCCAGGTGCCGTTATTCAGTGCCTGAACACGAGTGAAAATACCACGAAGTAAGTGATATTCCATACGATCTAATTGTATACGTCCGAAAAGGCGACGCAAGCGTAAAGGAAGTAATCGTGGGTTTTTTGGATCCATAAATTCAATTTCTGCCAGCATTTTTTCCAGATGCGGGTAGAACTGTTCCATCTGTTCATGGGTCACCAGTGGTTCATCCCATTCCATTTCAATGCCATCAATGACTTGCATGGTGGCTTTTGGATCACGTGGGTGTTCAACCTGATCCAGTGCTGCCATACGCAGTTCATAGCAGATCACCTGAATGGCTTGAGCAACATTCAAAACACCATAATCCGTATTCACAGGAATGGTTAAGTGATAATTCGCCATTGCCAGTTCTTCATTGGTCAGACCGCGGTCTTCACGGCCAAACAGAATCGCAATTTCCTGTTTTTCTTGCACCACAGCAGAAAGTGCTTTTTCTGCCGCTGGACGGACATCTAGTAAAGGCCATGGAATGGTGCGGCTACGCGCACTGGTCCCAAAGACGATCTGGCAATCCTTAATGGCTTCTTCTAGCGTTTCTACGATTTCAATCTGCTCGATCAGATCGGTTGCACCTGCAGCTAGGGCATCAATGTCCGGATGTGGGTAGGTTTTAGGCGCAACCAGAACCAGCTTGCACAGGCCCATGGTTTTCATGGCACGTAAGGCACTACCAATATTGGCAGGCAGGGTAGTATTAACCATGACAATACGCACATGGGAGAGATGTGCTGAAACAGCAGCATTGTCAATTTGACTCATGATGATTCCAGTTTGGATATATTAAAATGGGAGATTTATGAATACTGCGGCTGAGATTCAGCTTCATATTGTGCCAGAGCATCGTCCATACTCATGTCAGCAGGTGGAGGCGGAACCTCGACCGGCTTGGCTTGTTCATAAGATACGGCACGTGCAGCTTTAGACTTCACCTGATACTCGATATAGAGCGCAGTCTTGCCAAAATAATCACGCAGCTTGGCGAGAAGATCATCCAGCGGCGCAACTTTCCAGCTTAAACCCAGATGCAGTTCGGCCGTGGCATAGCCATAATCCAGATATAGAATCACGGGAATATGCGTGCTCATGTCCACATTGGTATATGGCACTAGAATCTGCTGCAAGTCACGGCTGAGGGTTTTGCTGTAATGTTCAGCTTGCAAGGTAATCTTGATGCTGTTAGCACGTTTCTGACGGATTTCATTCAGACTAAAGGCCTTAGTTAAACGACCAAGTGGACGGTCAAAACCTTCACGTTCGTAGATTTCACCTTCAATCACTACCACTTTATCGACCTGAACGATGTCTTTAAAGCGCTGGAAGCGTTCATGGTTGGTGGAAATTTCGATACGTGCCGTACCATCATCTAATGTCACCATCATCCGGTTCGGGAAGTTAGCGACATCGACTACCAGACCGGCAAACACAGTCGTTACACCACGACGGGTTGGGGTTAATTCATTGATCTGACAAGGTACAAAAGCTTTTAGTTCATTACGATATACATCAATTGGGTGACCAGTCAGGTATAGACCTAAGGTATCTTTTTCACCTTTGAGCCGCACTTCATCTGACCAAGGTTTCACCGGTTTGGCAGGTTTACGTTGGACTTCTTCAACTTCCCCGAACAGATCCATGATCCCGGTTTCACGGTTCTGACGCGCCTGATCCGCAGCTTGTACCGCTTCAGGCAATTGTGCCATTAGGTCAGCACGTTCAATGCCTAGACAATCTAGTGCACCCGCACGGATCAAGGCTTCGAGCGTACGTTTGTTGATTTTCTTCAGGTCAATACGGTGACAGAAGTCAAACAGGTCTTTATATGGACCTTCTTTCTGACGTGATTCAATCACGGACTGCATTGCCGCTTCACCGACGCCTTTAATCGCACCTAAACCATACACAATAGTTTTTGGATCACTGGCATGGAACTGGTAAATCGACATATTCACCGATGGTGGTAATACTTCCAGTCCGTTATGACGGCAATCATCAATCAGGAACACCACGTTATCAGTGTTCTGCATTTCCGAGGTCATCACCGCTGACATGAATTCAGCAGGATAATGCGCTTTCAACCAAGCTGTTTGATAGGCGACAAGTGCATAGGCTGCAGCATGCGATTTGTTAAAGCCATAGCCTGCGAATTTTTCCATATAGTCGAAGATATGGTTCGCCGTTGCTTCATCGATATCTTTTTTCGCAGCACCTTCAATGAAGATCTTACGCTGCTTGACCATTTCTTCAGGTTTTTTCTTACCCATCGCACGACGAAGTAAGTCCGCACCACCCAAGCTATAGCCGGCACAGAACTGTGCCGACTGCATTACCTGTTCTTGGTATACCATGATCCCGTAAGTCGGCTCTAATACCTTTTCCAGTAATGGATGCAGGTATTCAAACTCGCCACCATGCATACGATGGATAAAGTCAGGAATCAGATCCATTGGACCCGGACGATATAACGATACGAAGGCGATAATTTCTTCGAACTTGCTAGGACGTGCTTCCTTCAACATCTTTTTCATGCCGACGGATTCAAACTGGAATACCGCGGTGGTATTCGCCGTCGCGAAGATGTTATAGGCTGGCTTGTCATCCAGCGGAATATAGGAAATATTCACCGGTTCGGTCACGTCTGGGCGTGCATTGATGTGCTTGATGGCATCTTCAATCACGGTCAGGTTACGTAGACCCAAGAAGTCGAATTTCACTAGACCGGCAGCTTCGACATCATCCTTATCGAATTGAGCAACACGTGCAGTACCATCCGCATCACACATCACGGCTGAATAGTCGGTCAGCTTGGTCGGTGCAATCACTACACCACCGGCGTGTTTACCGGTGTTACGGGTAATGCCTTCAAGCTTAAGTGCCATTTCCCAGATTTCAGAAGCATCGTCATAATCTGGATTTGATGGATTGGTGACGATATCTTTGAGCTGTGGTTCCGCTTCTAGAGATTCTTCCAAACTTAAACCCAGAGGCTTGGTTGGAATCAGTTTAGAAATACGATCGGCCAGACCATACGATTTACCCAATACACGTGCCACGTCACGAATCGCACCTTTGGCCGCCATGGTACCGAAAGTCGCAATCTGCGATACCGCATCACGGCCATAAGTCCGTGCCACATAGTCGATCACGCGGTCACGACCAGCGATACAGAAATCGACGTCAAAGTCGGGCATCGAAACACGTTCCGGGTTCAAGAAACGTTCGAACAGCAGGTCATAGCGCAGAGGATCAAGATCGGTAATTTTCAAACTATAGGCTACGAGGGAACCCGCACCTGAACCACGGCCCGGACCTACCGGTACGCCATTTCCTTTGGACCATTGAATGAAGTCCATGACGATCAAGAAGTACCCTGGGAAGCCCATATCCAGAATAATTTTGATTTCAAACGCCAGACGTTCATCATAAGGCTGACGGATTAAAGGCCAGTCTTCTTCACGTTTTTCTGGTGGATACAGGAAATTCAGGCGTTCTTCTAAACCTTCTTCACATAAATGTGCGAAGTAGGTGTCAATAGTATGGCCTTCAGGAATTGGGTAATCTGGTAAGTCGTTGAAACCTAAACGTAGGGTGACATTACAACGTCTTGCGATATGGAAGGTGTTTTCAATCGCGGTTGGAATATCGCTAAACAGTTCCGCCATTTCTGTTGAGCTTTTAAAATATTGCTCAGGGCTATAGGTTTTAGGACGGCGATTATCACCAAGCACATAACCATCTGCGATACAGACACGCGCTTCATGTGCTTCAAAGTCTTCGCGTGCAATAAAATGCACATCATTATGTGCAACTACACCAATATTATATTTCTTTGCGAGCTTTACCGCTTCTTCAATGAAAGTATCTTCATTAGCACGGCCAGTGCGGGTGAGGGCGAGATAAACACGATTTCCAAATTTCTCTACCCATTCTTGCAGTAGCGGTTCAGCTTTATCGGGATTTGAAGTAATCAGCATTTTGCCGACATCGGACTGCATACCGAGCAATACGATCATGTCATCGTGCTGATTCAAGATCCAATCTTTTTGTACGCAAGGAATATCCAGTTGCTGGCCGCTGATATAACCTTCAGACACCAGTTCGGTCAGGTTGCGCCAGCCTTTGTTGGTCATGGAAAGCAGGGTAACCCGATGCTCAGCATCATTCAGACGAATTTCAGAGCCAAGAATCGGTTTGATGCCTTTATCCAAACATTTTTTATAGAATTTAACAGCAGCATGTAGATTGGATAAGTCAGTCAGCGCGAGTGCTGGCATCTCGTCATTCGCAGCAGCTTTGACCAAGTCAGGTATACGTACGATGGATTCAGTAATCGAAAATTCTGTATGAATACCAAGATGAACAAAGTGCATAAATGAGTCCCTGCAAAAACCACTCGATAGTTTAGCACGGGATTTATTGTTTCAGTTTGAAATTGAGGGGAAATGCTGAACTTTTAGATTGTGAATTAGAATTGACTTAAAGTCATGTTTATCATTTTATCGGAATAGAACTACGTATCCAAATTGAATTTGTATGAGGCGACATGGATGTCGCCGTTGGCTTGTGATACAGGGACGTATCATCAAGCTAACAGAAGATTTTTGTTACCTTGCATAGCAGTGCTATTCATCTTTCAAAAGTAAAAGAAGAATTTCAAGTGTCAGTAAGTTTATTCATAAAGTTATTTGAAAATTAGAATTTCATTATTTTTACTTTAATTTAAATTTTGAGTAGGGTCTGTTGACACTTACTGTTCATAATTAACCCTATAACGGTAGCCATAAAAATATACAGGCTAAGGCAACAGAACTTTGATAATTTCTTTTGAGCTTGTCATATCGAGTAGCTATTCCTCTAAATTGCTTTAATCTACAAAACATATTTTCAACTAAATGCCTGATTTTATATAAATACCAGTCCATATGGTCATTGTTCGATTGGCTATTCGTTTTCTTTGGTATATTCGCTTTAGTCCCTGTTTTCCTGATCTGTTCACGCAGTGGTTCTGAATCATAGCCTTTATCTGCACATACCACTTTTGTCTCTTTTAAATCTAATGTTGATATTAAATCAGGTGCAACTTTAACATCATGTGTGGTTCCATCGGTAATCATGAAATCAATAGGATTGCCATGTGCATCAACAATCAAATGTATTTTTGAGGAGTTTCCTCCTGCACTTTTAGAAATAGATTGATTCGCTATGCCGGCAGAATGTTGATGAGCACGTACATGAGAGCCATCAATAAAAATCCACTCCATATCGGGGCATGAGGCTAGTAATTTGAATAATCTAAGTAACTTACCGCTGCTTGACCAACGATTAAAACGTTTGAAAATAGAGTTTGAATGACCAAAACAAGAAGGAATATCTCGCCACGGACAACCTGTCCTAATTCTATAGAGAATAGCTTCAATAAAATTGCGTAAATTTGAGTTGTGGTGAATGGATAAATTACGCAGAATAACTTTCAACTTTTGCCAGTGTTGATCTGTCAGCATGGTACGAGTCATAGCGAATAGTAAAATTGGGTTTGGCGATTTGATTTTACTACTTCGCTATTTTTTTTAAGCTAAAAGTGTCAACACACCCTAGTTATGCCTTACTTTTGACGGGCCAAAAGTAACAAAACCCCTCGTTGATCTGATGGCACTTCCTGAGCAAGCTTTAAGCATTGCTTTAAAGCTTGTGTAAGACAGATCAACGGCAGCATCCATGCTGCTAAGCCATGTATCAAATGTTCGCTTCGATGTTTAAGATGCAGATATTTTTATGGGTAGAAAATAAAACCCTCAAAAAGAGGGCTTTATTTACTTAGGAATTTAGCTTAACGAAGTCGCGATAACCAGTCGCCAACACTTTGTACAATCTGCACCAGAATCAATAAGACAATCACGGTCATGATCACCACAGATGTATCAAAACGCTGATAACCATAAGAGATCGCTAAGTCACCAATACCACCAGCACCAACGGCACCCGCCATTGCGGTTGCACCAATCAGGCTAATGGTTGCTGTGGTCAGGTTCAGAATCAGTGAGCTACGTGCTTCTGGCAGAATAAACTTAAAGATAATCTGCATTGGTGTTGCACCCATGGCTTGTGCAGATTCGATAATCCCCTCATTCACTTCTAGCAGAGAAGTCTCGACTAGACGACCAATATAAGGACCGACATAAATAGTCAGAGGCACAATCGCTGCCCAAGTACCAATTGATGTTCCGACCAAAAACTTGGTTAGTGGAATCACTGCAATCAGCAGAATAATAAAGGGTAGGGAACGTAGTGCATTCACAATCGGGTTTAGAGCATGATAAATCACACGGTTTGGCAGAATCCCGTTTGGGCGAGTGACAAGTAAAATGATCGCCTGAATAAAGCCCCAGATACAGCCAAACAGCATTGCGAAGAACACCATGTGAAAGGTTTCTTGCAGTGCAGTAACAAACTGATCCATCGATAGTGAACTTTTCCAGAATGGCGCAGTAATAGTGGTCAACCACTGTACAATTAAGTCTCTCATTCTTGTACTCCTGCTTGATCTACTTGTACGCCGTTATCTCTCAGATATTGCATCGCTGCTGTGATTTGCGCTGGATCGCCTAAGAGCTGAATAAACATCTGGCCAATCACCGACCCATTAATTTCTGTCATATTGGCAAACAGGATATTCAAGCTGATATCAAACTGTTTGATCACACCCTGAATCACGGTTTCCTGCGCTGAGCTGCCCAGGAATTTTAAACAATAAATACTGTGATGATTCTGATTTTCCAGATTCGCCAGAATATTTACTGGCAAGTTCTGCTGGAGTACAGTTTGAATGAAGTTTTTCGTCGTTGGATGCTGAGGTTGACTAAAGATCTGCAGGGTAGAACCGGTTTCAATCACATCACCTTTTTCCATCACGGCCACATAATCGCACACGGTTTCGATCACATCCATTTCATGGGTGACCATGACAATGGTAATGCCTTGTTCCTGATTAATGCGTTTCAGCAATTGCAGTACGGATTTAGTCGTTTGCGGATCTAGAGCAGAAGTTGCTTCATCACACAGCAGAATTTTCGGATGATTCGCGAGGGCACGCGCAATACCGACACGCTGCTTTTGACCGCCTGATAACTCGTCCGGAAAAGCATGACGCTTATGTTTCAGGTCAATAAAATCCAGCAGTTCTTCGAGACGTTTTTCCCGTTCAGCTTTACTCCAGCCAAGCAACTTCATTGGCATTTCGATATTGGCAGCCACTGTTTTAGTCTGCATTAAGTTAAAATGCTGGAAAATCATGCCGATCTGGGTACGTTCCTGACGCAATGATTTGGCATCCAAAGCAGTAAAGTCCGTGCCATTGATAATCACCTGACCAGAAGTAGGGCGTTCAAGCAGATTAATTAGGCGGATCAGGGTACTTTTACCGGCACCACTATAGCCAATAATGCCAAAGATACTGCCGGTTGGAATCTGTAAATTAATCCGATTCAAGGCACGTAAGGTTTGACCCTTGAGCTCATACTGTTTGGAGATGTCTTTAAATTCAATCATAGTGTCAAATACTGCATCAAGAATAAAAAAACAGGCAAGAAATCTTGCCTGTTCTGAATATTGATTATTGTATTACTTTTCTTCGGTTAAATAAGTCACTGGTTTATTTACAGCAACTTTAGTACCACCGAAGTGTTCATCAACATAGGCTTTCACAGCAGGAGTATGATACAACTGGCCAACTTTTTGAAGTACAGGATCATTTTGACGGTCAGCAGCGACAGCTAAAATGTTAACATTCATTTTAGTACTTTGATCAATCGCTTCGTAATAGATCGCATCTTTCAATACGTTCAGACCACCTTCCATTGCCAAAGTATTACCTAGAACAATCGCATCTACTTCATCTTTCACACGGACTGCAGTCGCCATTTGAATTGGCTTGATGACAATCTGTTTCGCATTTTCAGTGATGTCAGCAGGCGTACCTTTTACCAGGTCAAAGTTTGGTTTAAGTTTTACCAGACCCGCAGATTGTAAAAGTAACAATGCACGTGATTCATTCGCGCCATCGTTAGGAATAGCAATTGTCGCACCTTGCTTAAACTCTTCAACTTTTTTCACTTTGCTTGAGTAAATCCCCATTGGCTCAAGATAAGTCGTAGAAAGTGGAGCGATCTTTTGAGTATTGGCGTCGTTATAAGCCACCATATAGGCATAAGACTGGAATGCGTTAACATCAATTTCTTTGTTGGCAACCGCAGTGTTCATCGCAACATAATCAGTGAAGTTTTTCACATCAAGTTTGATGCCGGCTTGTTTAGTTTCAGGCAAAGTTGAAATGTAGCGCCATACGTCAGCATCTGAACCAGTGGATGCCATAGTAACTGTTTGAAGTTCACCTGAGTCTTTGTTTTGTGCTGCGTCCGTTGCAGGCGCTTCTTGTTTTCCGCATGCAGTTAGTGTCAATACAGATGCACTGAGTAAAACGCCAAGTAGCTTTTTCATAAAGATGTCCTAATTCTCGTGTTGCCTAAAGTATATGCATTTTAAGGTCATGTTAAAGTGGAGTTTTATTACACTTTCATCTGACCCTGGATCGATGTCGCATGTGGCTCCGGCAGGGAAAATGCAAATGTACTGCAACAGTTCACGTTAATTCGATCGGGTCAGAGTTCACCAAACCACTATATCGGTTTTCTATTTGGAGAGAGTAAATAGAGATTTTATAAAAGATATAGTCAAATTTGGTGCTCTGAATGGGCGCAATCATAGCAATTATTATTTATTCGATATAGTGGATAAAAACTATCTACTTATCTATTTAGTAGAATATATATTAGATGAAAATGATTAAAATATTAATGAATACAATATATTATTTTTATTGAAGATAAATCAGAATTACATATCGCTTAAAGATTGATCTTTATAAGATTTTATCCAATAGAAATCATAAAAATGAATAAACATAGGTAAATCTACTAGCTCATTGAGCTACTGAAAAATCTTTTTTAATGAATGGTTAAGGAGGATTTAAGTCGACTCTTATTTACTTGAATAATTGCTTTGATTAATTTCATACAATACATGCCAACATAAAGGATGATCCTTAGGCAAGCGTGGATGCTGAAATTCTTGAGTCTTTACCATGCCTATCTTTTTCATCACCGCTTCGGATGGTGTATTGACTGTGGCAGTGAAAGATACAACTTTATTCAAACCTAAAGTATTGAATGCGTAATCCAATACTGCGCGAGCACCTTCAGTGGCATAACCTCGATGCCAATATTTTTTGGCAAGACGCCAGCCAATTTCAACACAGGGTGTAAACTCAAACAGATCAGGCTGCGGTTGCAGGCCAATAAAGCCAATAAATTCTTTAGTCTCTTTTAGCTCAACTGCCCATAAACCCCAACCATACTGATCAATCTGTTTAGTTACTTTTTCAATAAATTGTAGACTTTGTTCAGGTGTCAGTAGGCTGGGAAAATAACGCATAACTTCAGGATTTTGCCCCATAGCAATAAAAGCTGGATAGTCCGATGCTTGCCAAGGTCGAAGGATGAGGCGTTCTGTTTCTAACATTTCTAAAAATGGAGTTTAGTGATCTAGCTATTTATAAAACTATAAAGCCAAGCATGAGTAAAGTTGAAATTCTTCACTATAAAAAAACCCCGCATTCAGCGGGGTTTTTATTTAATCTAAATATAGATTAAGCATTTTCACGCGCAATTGCACGGTAACCAATATCTTTACGGTATTGAACGCCGTCGAATGTTACTTTTTCACAAAGCTCTAATGCTTTCGCTTGTGCTTCACCAATGGTATTACCCAAAGCAGTCACACAAAGTACACGACCGCCAGCAGTGACAATATCACCATTTTCATTGGCTTTGGTGCCTGCATGGAATACTTTGGCATCAGTCATTTCAGTATCTAGACCTGAAATCACATCGCCATTGCTAGAAGTTTCAGGATAGCCTTTAGATGCCAGTACGATACCGACAGTTTTACGCTCATCCCATTCAGCTTCTGCAGGAAGATTGCCTTCAAGACCTGCTTGAACCAAATCTACCAAAGATGATTTTAAGCGCATCATGATCGGTTGAGTTTCTGGATCGCCAAAACGACAGTTGAACTCGATTACTTTTGGTTGACCTTTATCGTCAATCATCAAGCCTGCGTATAAGAAACCTGTGTATACGTGACCATCTTTTTTCATGCCTTCAACAGTCGGACGCATCACTTCATTCATGGTTTTTTCAAATACATCTGCAGTCACCACAGGCGCAGGAGAGTATGCTCCCATACCGCCAGTGTTCGGACCTTGGTCGCCTTCAAAAATACGCTTATGGTCTTGTGAGGTCGCCATTGGCAGGATGTTGTCGCCATCAATCATACAAATGAAAGATGCTTCTTCACCAGCAAGGAATTCTTCAATGACTACACGAGAACCCGCATCACCAAATTTGTTGCCTGCCAGCATGTCATCAATCGCATCAAATGCTTCTTGATTGGTCATGGCAACAATCACGCCTTTACCGGCAGCAAGACCGTCAGCCTTGATTACGATTGGCGCACCATTTTTCTCGACAAATGCTTTAGCCGCATCGACTTCCGTGAACACGTCATAGAAAGCAGTTGGAATGTTGTGGCGTTTTAAGAAGTGCTTCGCAAATGCTTTAGAGCCTTCCAGTTGTGCAGCAAATTGCGTTGGACCCCAAATTTTTACCCCAGCTGCACGGCAAGCATCCACAACACCATTTACAAGCGGTGCTTCTGGACCAACTATAATCAGTTCAACTGCATTATTTTTGGCAAAATCAATAATGGCAGGGTTGTCGAGAATGTCTAAAGCGACATTTTCACATTTATTTTCAGTTGCAGTACCGGCATTACCTGGCGCTACAAAAACTTTTGTAACTTGATCGTCTTGTGCGATTTTCCACGCCAATGCATGCTCACGACCGCCACTACCCAAAACTAAAATGTTCATCTAAAAATCCCTCAAAGAATAGAATCCCTCCCAACCTCCCTTTAAAAAGGGAGGGGTATCGCAAATAAAAACACAGTTCTATGATGCGAAAAGTCCCCCTTTTTACAAAGGGGGATTTAGGGGGATTAATAAATACGACTTCTAATTAATTTAGTTAATTAGTGACGGAAATGGCGCATGCCAGTGAACACCATTGCAATACCAGCTTCGTCAGCTGCAGCAATCGTTTCTTCGTCACGCATAGAACCACCCGGTTGGATAATGCATTTGATACCAGCTTTGGCAGCGTTATCAATACCATCACGGAATGGGAAGAATGCGTCAGACGCCATGACTGCACCTTCAACCACAAGACCTGCATGTTCAGCTTTGATTGCAGCAATACGAGCAGAGTTGACACGGCTCATTTGACCTGCGCCCACACCAATGGTTTGACGATTTTTCGCATAAACAATCGCGTTAGATTTCACGTATTTAGCAACTTTCCAAGCGAAGATCATGTCATCGATTTCTTGTTCAGTTGGAGCGCGTTTAGTCACAACTTTCAGGTCATCTTTAGTGATCATGCCCAAGTCTTGATCTTGAACCAATAAACCACCGTTTACGCGTTTGTAGTCAAGCTGTGGAGCACGTTCGTTAATTGCTGGAAGTTCACCACATACGAGTACACGTACGTTTTTCTTCGCGCCAGTCACTTCAAGTACGCCGTCAGCGATGCTTGGTGCAATGATCACTTCAACGAATTGACGATCCACAATTGCTTGTGCAGTTGCAACGTCTAATTCACGGTTGAATGCAATGATGCCACCGAATGCAGATTCAGGGTCAGTTGCATAAGCAAGATCATAAGCAGCTTTGATGCCGTCTAGAGAAACTGCAACACCACATGGGTTCGCATGTTTTACGATCACGCAAGCAGGTTTCGCAAATGATTTCACACATTCAAGTGCAGCATCAGTATCCGCGATGTTGTTATAAGAAAGTTCTTTACCTTGTAGCTGCTTAGCAGTCGCAACAGAAGCTTCTTTTGCAGCAGGATCTACATAGAAAGCAGCAGACTGATGCGGGTTTTCACCGTAACGTAAGTCTTGAGCTTTGTTTAATTGAGTATTGAAAGTACGTGCAAATTTGTCTGCCTGACCTTCTTCTTTACCTACGCGAGCGCCTAAGTAAGATGCGATCATACCGTCATATTGAGCAGTATGTTCGAATGCTTTAACCGCAAGGTCAAAACGGGTAGCATAAGATAAAGCACCTTCAGCTTTAAGCTCAGCAATTACAGTTGCATAGTCAGCAGCATTTACTACGATACCAACAGACGCGTGGTTTTTCGCAGCAGCACGAACCATTGTTGGACCACCGATGTCGATGTTTTCAATTGCATCAGCTAGTGAACAGTTTGGTTTCGCTACAGTTGCAGCAAATGGATACAGGTTAACAACGACAAGATCGATCGCATCGATGTTGTGTTCAGCCATCACAGCTTCGTCTAGACCACGACGAGCCAGGATGCCACCATGAATTTTCGGATGTAGCGTTTTTACACGGCCGTCCATCATCTCTGGGAAACCAGTGTGCTCCGAAACTTCTACTACAGCAACATTATTGTCTTTCAACAATTTGTATGTACCACCTGTAGATAAAATTTCTACCCCAAGAGCAGCAAGGTCTTGTGCAAATTCCACAATACCGGTTTTATCGGAAACAGAGATTAAAGCGCGTTTAATAGTCATGATCTTCGTCACAGTTACCAAGGAACAGATTAAATCTAAATAGCTAATTAACAGTCAAAAAAAATGCCTGCGGTAGCCGCAAGCATTTTATCATTTATTCACTCATTAAACCGTGAGCTTTTAACTTTTTACGTAAAGTACCGCGGTTTAGTCCGAGAATCTCGGCAGCGCGTGTCTGATTACCACGCGTATATTCTAGAACGACAGATAATAAAGGCTTCTCCATTTCTGCCAGCACCATGTCGTACACCTGAGAAGGTTGCTCGCCTTGCAGTTGTGCAAAGTAGTGGCGAACTGCGCGATCTACGTGAATACGAAGAGCGACATCAGATTGTGCAGTAAAAATAGGAGATTTGCTATTCATGCGAATTAATCCGAAAAATCAAATATCACTTGGGTAAAGCGATATATAAAAGTGGTCTAGAAATTGAAATGAACTCCATTTTAGATCCTAAAACTGGAGTTCTAAAACTTGGTCATTACATTGAGCTTGTAGCTTGCCACATCTCGACGATTTGGTCGAAAAATAAGCGTAACAATAGTTAAAGTTTTGTTACTGACCAAAATCAAAACAAAAAAATCTGCTCGATACGCAATAAGTTTTATAGCGCATTAGGCAAGACTGTATTTGTTGTGAAAAAGTAGCGAGGAGTTTGCAGCACATAGCTTTCGTGGCGCGTATAATACCATTGTCTCGGGAAAAGTGAGCAAGAAAACTGCATTTTTTTTAACTTTTTTTTCGTTTTTTAATAGTTTTTATCAATATTAAGGTCGAATTATTTCCAAACTGTAATTATCGAAGTCTTTACGGTCGACAGGAAGCACAAATTCAAATTTAAATGGGCTGTTTTGGGGAATACGTTGAATCTTAACCAGGCTTTCGATCAGGTATTCCTGAGGTTTTAAATTATAAGTCGCCAAGACTACACCCTGATCTTTAAGGTGAACTCTTAAGTTTGGCATTTCCAGACTGCGCTTGTGGAAATTGATTAGCTCACCACTAAACTGGGTTTTATCTGTGGCAATCGCTTTGGCTTTGACCTTATTGGTATTGATCAGATTGTAATGTTCTTCCAGATTGGAACAGTTGAACACTTCACAGATATTGTTAAAAGCCACACTCATCACATGGCTATTCTTAATATAGTGTGGATTGAACCAGAAGAATTGAAATAAAAGTAAGCCAAATAAGAACAGGTTTAGGCTGGTCCAGCCTAAATAATAAAGCGGGCCTTTATTGTGCTGTTTATCAGCCTGATCATCCCAGTTCATGCTAGGCAGTACTGCAATCGGTTCAGTACTGAAATAATTCAGGTTGTTCAGATAGGTCTTCAGATCAATATTGGAGTTTTCAACTTTTTCATCAAAGATGTTCAGTAAATAGTGCTGATCTGAAGAATTAGCTGAAGAAGTAGATTCAGCGAGGCTTCTATTAATATAAGAAACATGACTTGGCGTATGAGTAAGGGCGACCGAATTCTGTGCTTCGGTCACCAGATGCGATAAAGCATTAAAGGTCGTACTACATTTTGGGCAGCAAACCATGCCTTGGGCAATGGTTAATTGCGCAACCGTAACTTTATAGGTTGTAGAGCAGGTCGGGCAGTGGGTTCGCTTGTCACTCATAAATGTTTATAGACTCTTTAATTCTTATGGCGTTTCCCCGAGATACGGCACCAGTGTTCATCGCGTTTTTCTACTTCTAATATATCAAAATGTTTTGAGTAAATGCTAGTAACATCAGCAACTTGCTCTTCAATAACACCTGCGAGTGCGAACTCTGCCTCAGGTTTGACCAATTCTGCGAACTCAGGCTCAAGCATCATGAGTGGGCCAGCCAGAATATTGGCAACAAACACATCTGCTTTCTGCTCGCCAAGCTCTGTGTTGAACTCTTCCGGTAAACCAACATAAAGTCGATCCAATACGCCATTCAGTTCAGCATTCTGTTTGGTGGCTAAAACAGCTTGTGGGTCAATATCAGTTGCATAGGCATATTTGGCACCGAGTAACAGGGCCGCGACAGCCAGAATACCTGAACCACAGCCATAATCGATCACGATCTTGTCTTTTACATCGGTTTTGCCCAGCCATTGCAGGCAAAGGAAAGTAGATGCATGGTTACCTGTACCAAAAGCCAAACCTGGATCAAGCTTGATATTCACTGCATCTGCTTCAGGCGCTTGCATCCATTCTGGAACAATCCAGAATTTTTCAGAAATCTGGATTGGCTCGTAGGCATCCATCCAGGTACGTTCCCAAGCTTGATCTTCCAGGAATTCATGGCGGATCGGTGCTTCAGGTAGTTGTGCGCGAATAAAGGTTTCCAATGCAGCTACATCGATTTCTTCTTCGTCATCTTCCTGAGCATAGATGCCAGTCACGATCACTTTATTCCAGAGCGGTGTTTCTCCTGGAAGTGGTTCCAGTAAATCCTGGTTTTCAGCATCATCCAGAGTGACACTTACGGCGCCCAGTGAGCTAAGTAATGTTTCAGTAAAATCTACCTGAGCTTGATCAACTGTAATATGAATTTGTAACCACTTCACAGAAATAACCTTTATACATTTTTTCAAAAAGCTATTGTAACGGAAGTTCGGCTTGAAGGTGTGATCTTCTTGAGACGGAGTCAAATAAAAAGGATGCTTTCGCATCCTTTTTATGAAAACCGGTTAAAACGCATTTTCCTGAGTGGGAGAAATGCTAGGACGTGCAGTTACTGGAGCAAAGCGATTCAGTAATAATCCAAAAATAGCCGCGAAGATATACATGAAGATGGAATAGACCGCAGCAGGCATGGCAACCACAGTGCTGGACATGACAGTAAGTGCAATGGTCATGGCGAGTGTACTGTTATGAATACCGATCTCGAAAGCGCTGGCACGTGCCTGAGCAGAATTGATGTTCATTAGTCGTGGAACAAAATAGCCAATCATTAAGCTGAAGAGACAGAACAGGGCGATTGCTAAACCTACCTGAGTCAGATATTCGGCAATATTGGCGCGTTCACTATAAATTGCTCCGGCAATAATCAGCACCAGAAAGAGGACTGCAAAAATGCGAAGAGGCTTATTCAGCTTTACAGTGAGTGCTGGGGCATAATGACGAATCAACATACCAATCGCGACCGGTATAATAATGATACCAAACACTTGTAGGATCTTTCCGAACTGCAAGCTGATCTGCTGACTGTCCTGCATAAAATGCATGATCGAGAAATTCATGATTAAAGGCAAGGTAAATGCAGCAACCACCGAATTGATCGCAGTCAAGGTAATATTGAGGGCTAGATCGCCTTTAAACAGATAGCTGAACAGATTTGCGGTACTGCCACCTGGCGATGCGGCCAGCAACATCAGACCAACAGCGAGTAAAGGTGGTAAAGTCAGAACTTTACATAGAATGAAAGCAATGCTTACCAGTAGAATTAATTGACAAAACAAGGCAACCAGCACTGCTTTAGGGTGCTGGCTTACCCGGGCAAAATCTTTGAGCGTGAGTTCGAGTCCTAATCCCACCATGATGATGGCGAGTGCGAGGGGGAGGAATATTGTTATGATGCCAGAGTCCATCTGCATGCTCCTTATAGAAATTTATTTTAATAGTTTTAAATTTTCTATAAAAAGCATACAGCTTAAGCAGGCATTTGACTTAGGAAGTTACAAATCTGATAAACGACTCTTGCCACTATAGCTAAGCTTTTGCTGACTAATCATAAAACCAAAAATACCGGCAAAAACGTACATGACAATTGAATAAATACCCGCAGGGATGGCAATGGTGACATTATTGAGGACAGAAATCGCAATCGTCATTGATACAGTTGTGTTGTGAATGCCGACTTCAAAGGTACAGGCGCGTGCCATCTTGTCTGGGATATCCATTAATAAAGGCAGGCAATAACCGAGAAACAGGCTGGAAAAACATAATATGGAAGTAGCAATCCCGATACTGGCAAAATATTCGATGATGTTAAAGCGCTCTTGGAAAATGGCATAAATCAAGAGCATGCTTAAAAAAGCGATAGATAGAAACCGCATTGGCATATGTACAATATCTGAAAGCTTTGGAAATTTTGCCCGAATCAGCATGCCGATCACAACCGGAATAATTGTAATCAGAAAAACCTGGGCCATTTTTTCAAGCGGTAAGCCGATGCCGGTATCCTGTCCTATAAAATAGTACAGGGACAGGTTCATAATAAAAGGTAAGGTGAAAATAGAAATAATCGTATTGATGGCGGTTAACGTGATATTAAGCGCCACATCACCTTTATAAAGATAGCTCAGCAGATTGGCAGTGGCACCTCCTGGAGAGGCAGCTAGCAGCATCATGCCTACAGCAAGCAATGGTGGCAGATCCAGTACCAGACAGATTAAAAAGGTTAAACCGGTTAAAATGACCAGTTGTGAGAATAAGACAATAAAAATCACCTTGGGATAACGACTAACATGCAGAAAATCCTTGACTGTTAACTGTAGTCCTAACCCCATCATCGTAATTGCCAAAGTAATCGGCAAAAACAAACTAAAAAACCCCGAATCCATGAAGTTTCCTTTTTATTATTCATTTTTTAGGTATGTTTTGAGTTTAGCGTAGATGAATAAATAAGCAATATAAAAACGGGTAAAATTTATGCATTTTACCCGTTAAGTTTCTGATTAAAAATATATTTAATCAGCTATATAGTGATTTACATCCCTGATTGAGATGGGGTTTGAGGCTGAGTTTGCATTTGTGACTGTGGACGTGGAGGGGTAAAGCCTAATGCACATTTACCATTGACCTGAGTGCCATTAATGGTTGCTGAAGTTTTGCCGCCTGAACTACAAGATGTATAAAGTTCAGGTTCATCGCCTTTGATATTGGTTGATGAGGAAGGGAAGAACTGTTGCTGACAGGTACCATTCCAGATAATGCCGCGGTAAGCAAAACTTACAGGAGCGCCCTCTGATTTACCTTTACAAACTTGCTGGTATTTTTGGGCATTATAAACCTTCTCGACTTTATCATTTGCTGAGGCTGCAAATGGAGCGAAACATAGACCGCAGAGCGCTGTTGCTAGGAAAATATTCTTATTCATCATGTATACCTTTGTTTGTAATGTGACCACTTTATAGATTAAAAACTAATCAATATTAAACAATATGAGTCGGGTAACTTTTTGAGTTTAGATGTTTAATTTATATAGTAAGTATGCAAAGTTTAATTACATTGCTTTATTGGCTGGCAGAGTAAATTCCGAAGGATAAATTCAAGTGATTTTGTCAACTTTGGAAGGAAGTTTGCTATAATGTTCAGCTATCCTTTTTCTATCTCTCTATTTACCACTATGCACTATCCTAAAGTATACGATGTCATTGTTATCGGTGGCGGTCACGCAGGTACGGAAGCAGCACTGGCTGCAGCACGTATGGGTCGACAGACATTACTCTTAACTCATAACATTGAGACTTTAGGGCAGATGAGCTGTAACCCGGCCATTGGCGGGATCGGTAAATCACATTTAGTGCGTGAAATTGATGCCTTGGGCGGTGCGATGGCGCTGGCTGCCGATAAAGGCGGTATTCAATTCCGTATTCTGAATTCACGTAAAGGTGCAGCAGTACGTGCAACTCGTGCGCAGGCTGACCGTGTTCGTTATAAAGCAGCGATTCGTGAGACTTTAGAAAATCAAGCGAATCTGGATATCTTTCAGCAAGCAGCAGATGACCTGATTGTTGAAGGCGATACTGTTAAAGGTGTCGTGACCCAAATGGGTATTCGCTTTGATGCGAAAACTGTGGTGCTAACTGCAGGTACATTCTTAGGTGGTGTGATTCACATTGGCTTAAACAATGCTTCAGGCGGTCGTGCTGGCGATCCTCCTTCAATTTCATTGGCACATCGTTTACGTGAGTTAAACTTACCTGTAGGTCGTTTAAAAACAGGTACACCGCCACGTATTGATGCACGTTCAGTCGACTTCTCTGTCATGACACCGCAGCCGGGTGATTTCCCGTCTCCAACCATGTCATTTATGGGTGATGTGTCTATGCACCCTGAACAGGTGAACTGCTACATCACGCATACCAATGAACGTACCCATGAGATCATTCGTGGCGGTTTAGACCGTTCACCGATGTACACTGGTGTGATTGAAGGTGTAGGTCCACGTTACTGTCCATCAATTGAAGATAAAATTCATAAATTTGCTGATAAAGATTCACACCAAGTATTCCTTGAGCCTGAAGGCCTGGATACACATGAGCTTTATCCAAACGGTATTTCAACTTCTTTACCATTTGATGTTCAGTTTGAATTGGTGCGTTCAATCCGTGGTATGGAGAATGCACACATTCTTCGTCCAGGTTATGCAATCGAATACGATTATTTCAACCCTCAAGCATTAAAGTTCACTTTGGAAACAAAAGCGATCAATAACCTGTACTTTGCTGGTCAAATCAATGGTACAACCGGTTATGAAGAAGCGGGCGCACAAGGCTTGCTTGCAGGCTTGAACGCTGCACGTCGTGCATGGGATCAAGAACAATGGACACCAAAACGTGATGAAGCATACATGGGCGTACTGGTTGATGACCTAATTACTTTAGGTACTAAAGAACCGTATCGTATGTTCACTTCACGTGCGGAATACCGTTTGATGTTGCGTGAAGATAATGCGGATCAGCGTTTAACACCAATCGGTCGTGAAATGGGTCTGGTTGATGACGAACGTTGGGCAGCTTACTGTGAAAAAATGGAAGCTGTAGAGAAAGAAACAGGTCGTCTACAACATCTTTGGGCTGCACCAAACAACCCAATGGGTAAAAAATTCGTTGAGATGACAGGTGCGGATCTTTCTAAAGAATGTTCTGCAATTGATTTGTTAAAACGTCCAAACATCACCTTCGCTCAAATTGCAGAGCTCACAGGTTCTGAAGTTTCACCACAAGTGGGTGATCAAATTGAGATTGCGGTGAAATACGAAGGTTATATCAACCGTCAGCATCAAGACGTTGCACAAATGAAACGTTTAGAGGAAACCAAGATTCCTGCTGATTTTGACTATGATGTTGTTTCAGGTCTTTCTCGTGAAATTACATTGAAGTTAAAAGATATTCGTCCTGAAACACTGGCTCAAGCAAGCCGTATTCCGGGTGTAACACCAGCAGCCGTTCAATTGGTGATGATTACGATTCGTAAGAATGCCCAAGCGAAAAAATCTGCTTAAGATTTTGAATTAAAGAAGCCCGCAATCTGCGGGCTTCTTTGTTTAAGTATTTTCTATTTTTACATAATGGTATGAGATTGGAATTTTTAAATATTTTTCTAATGATTTAAGAAATCTTTTCTCATTAATGTGAACTGGATCATTAACGTCAAAAATAGATACGATATTCATTTCTTTGACATTTTGATATTGTAAGGTGAAAGAGTATTCCAATAATTGTCCTATGGATTGACGTATGGCGTCACGTAAATTTCGGGCAATTTTGATTTCATAAAGTATAAAACTTTTTGATTCATCTTGAATTGCAATATCTACACGAGTGTTATTGTTCAAAAAATATTCTGAAAATATTTGATCTTTTTTGAAATTTAACTTTAAATCTTTAATTAATAAATTATGCACTATAGAGTGTATTTTTTGGAAGTTGGCGGCTTCTATGGTATAAGTTTTTCTATAAAAATTCTCTTTTTGATTTGGATTATTCGCATCCAATATATTATTTTCTATATCATTAGGTAATGTAGTGAAGTTTAAAAAATTATAATAGTTCGATGTTACAGCAGGATTTTTGTGATCAAAACTTAGTGGTTCCTCTAGAAGATTTACGTCTTTTAATTTATATCTAATGTTAAAAAATTGTTCAGCATAAATATCTAATAGTTGGAAGTAATCGATTCCTAAATTTTTTAATTGGTCAAATCTTTCATTTATCCATCCATTTTTTTCATAAATGGCATAAATTTCTTTTGATTTTGAGGTGTTAACAAGTTCTACTTGATTAATCGTACCTATCCACCATCTTTGATTATACTTTTTTTGATTTTCAATAGTGTAAAGGGATAGGGTAAAAATAGGATCTATAGTGTTTGATATACGACCTGCTGAGGCAGCTGGAATGTATCCATAAATATAGCCATCGATAACCTTGGATAAATCAAAATTCCATTCTTCAAATCCAAAACCGTATATGTTTTCGAAGGAGTTTATATCTTTTGACTTTCCAGTAATTCCGGAAGGGGCAGTCCAATGATTTGAATTCCAACAAATTCGAGCGACTTTATGGGGTAATTTTTTCATCTAATAAATACTTATAATTATGTCTCGAAATTTATACCAAGAAATTTGAAAAATTAGTACACTTTTAAGATATTTATCTATTATAGAATCTTGATAGTACATTTATGAAAAAATTAAGATGCTTTACCAATTGATCGAAATCGACATCCAAGCCACTGACAATATCGCTTGCCCACATTGCCATCAAGAAATTATTAACTGGCAAGAAGAACAGTATGTTCAACCCTGTGAACATACCTTATTTATTGCCATGGATATCGGTTTTGAATACATCACCGATGAATTTGAGCAAACTATGCGAAAAACAGTGGATGAACTGCATGCCAATGATGACATTGTCAACATGTTCGAAGAAATCACCACAAGTACTTATCCAAATTATCTGATTTTAAAGTCTGATTTGGGTGCAGCAGGTTATTCACGTTATATTGGTTTAACAGTGTAAGAATCTAATTATTATATATAAGCAATAAAAAAGCACCCAAGGGTGCTTTTTTAATTTCAGGCCTGGCCTTCGACTTCTTCTACTTCATCGTCATCTGCACTGTCCATGCCGAGCTCTTTCAGCTTACGGGTGAGGGTATTACGTCCCCAACCTAAAAGCTCCGCAGCATGACGCTTACGACCACGGGTTTGTTGTAGTGCAGCATTGATGAGTGTGCGTTCAAACATTGGTGTAGCCACATCTAACAGCTTCATTTCACCGTTTTTCAGTTTCTGGATTGCCCATTGACCCAGTAACTCATCCCAATGATGCGGTGCAATTTGATTCAGGTTTGGAATTGGAGCACCCGGATCTTGTTGCTGAATTGGAATCTGTTTTAATTCAGGTGGGAGATCTTCAGGGTAAACTTCACGACCGGTAATCATCACTGTGAGCCAGCGACAAGTATTTTCAAGTTGACGTACGTTACCTTGCCAAGGCAGCTTCTGCATATATTCCTGAGTTTCAGGACGCAAGATTTTAGGATTAACGCCTAATTCTTTACCTGCACGCGCCAGGAAGTGCTGCGCCAACATCGGAATATCTTCAGAGCGATGTGCCAGTTTAGGTATATGAATACGAATCACGTTTAGACGGTGATACAAGTCTTCACGGAAGCGACCATCATGTACCAGCTTTTCCAGGTCCTGATGCGTTGCAGCCACAATACGTACATCAACTTTAACCGGAATGTGACCACCAACACGATAGAATTCCCCATCAGCTAGGACACGTAACAAACGAGTTTGTGTTTCAAATGGCATGTCACCAATTTCATCCAGGAACAGCGTACCGCCGTTGGCCTGTTCAAAACGGCCTTGACGTTGCGTATTTGCACCGGTAAAAGCACCTTTTTCATGACCAAATAATTCAGTCTCTATCAGGTCTTTTGGAATAGCCGCCATGTTCAGTGCAATAAACGGTTTATTGCTACGCGGTGAATGGCGGTGTAGGGCATGCGCTACCAGTTCTTTACCTGTACCGGATTCACCATTAATCAGCACGGTAATGTGTGATTGAGACAAACGACCAATGGCACGGAAGACTTCCTGCATGGCAGGCGATTCACCAATGATCTCAGTCGATTGAATGGTTGGTGCAGATTTGGCAGATTCTTGCTGCTGTAATTTGGTGATATGTAAAATCGCACGATTGACCAGTGCCAATGCTTCATCAATATCAAATGGTTTTGGCAGGTATTCAAAAGCACCTGTTTGATAACTGGATACAGCAGATTCCAGATCCGAATGCGCCGTCATAATAATAACCGGCAAATCAGGATTGGTATTTTTCACCTTGCCTAAAAAGGTCAGACCATCAATACCTGGCATACGGATATCGGTTAGGATCACATCAGGTGCATCTACGCCCAACTGATCAAGTGCTGACTGGGCTTCTTCAAAACTAGTAACGTCGAAACCTTCTTCTTTAAATGTTTTTTCTAGTACCCAACGCATGGCACGATCGTCATCAATCACCCATATTTTATTTCGCGACATGATCTGACTCCCAAGGTAAAAATAAGCTAAATACGGTTTTTCCTGGAACTGACTGGCATTCAATCATTCCGTTATGTTGATGCATAATATTTTGAGCAATGCTGAGACCTAGTCCGGTACCTTTGGCACGGCTGGTCACAAGCGGGTAGAACACGGCTTCGATAATATCGTCTGGAACACCAGGGCCATTATCTTCAATGTCGATTCGAACCACAGATCGGTGAATCACACCACTAATGGTATAAAGACGCTGAATCCGGGTTCTTAAAATAAGTTCCGGTTGATGCTCGACAAAGAAATCCTTGTTTTCTGTCATCGCCTGAACGGCATTCACGCAGATATTTAGCATGACCTGAATCAGCTGATCGCGATCTGCCAGAACTTCCGGCAGGGACAGGTCATAGTCCCGGGTAATTTTAATTTTCTTTTTAGTCTGGTTCACAATCAGTGAACGGACGCGTTCTAAAGGCTCATGCACATTAACCATTTCATAGCTTGGTAACTGGCGTGAACCGAGCATGCTATCTGCCAGATTTCTCAGGCGATCCACTTCACTAATAATAATGTCAGTGAACTCTTTATATTTTGGATCTTCAAGGCTACGTGCCAGAAGCTGGGTTGCACCACGAATGCCACCAAGTGGATTTTTGATTTCATGTGCCACGCCACGAATTAATTGGCGCGCAACTTGATGCTGCTGGATATAGTTTTCTTCACGTGAGATTTTCAGCATACGGTCACGCTGATTCAGCTCGATCAACAATAAAGGATGATTTGGCTTGCCCGCATTGAGCAGGGAAACCGTATAGTCCACATGAATGTCTTTAAAGTTAACGATGATTGTCGCCTCACGGCGAGTATAAGGTTGGCCAGTATGCAGCGTGTTATAGAGTGATTCTTCAGTATTGAATTCATCTGTCGGCGCTTGCAGTATATTTAATACCGGCGTGCCTGATGCGCGTAACAGGCTGACATCAAACATAGCCTCGCAGGCTGTATTTAAGTAATAAATATTCAGATGACTATCAACCAGCATAATGGCAGTGGTCAGGTTGTCCACCAAAAGGCGATAGTCGATGGAAAGAGGCTGATCCATTAGCGGTGGTTTTCCTGTATTAAAATGGCGCAATGGCATCTTCATAAAGCAAAATAACAATTTCAAAGTTCAGATTTGAGGCAAAATAAGCAAGATGCACGCCAACTTTAGAACTCTTGTTAAAATTTTGCTGAAAAATGCACGAAATCTGACAGGGATGCCCAATCAAACTCAGGTATAACGGATTAAATTGAGGCTGTAAACCTAAAATGATTCATTTTGGTGCATAAGCTTTTATATTGAATATTTTATGGCGTTATTTTAGTGCGTGATGCAAAGAGTGGCCATTTCAACTATTTTTATGATGCGAAAAGACATACAATACGCGCATTCTAGTGGAGCGCAGATTCATGAAGTCCCCCAAAGTCGGTTTTGTATCTTTAGGTTGTCCTAAGGCATTGGTAGATTCTGAACGAATTTTAACTCAGTTAAAGACTGAAGGTTATGATGTCGCATCGGATTATGACGGTGCTGATTTAGTAGTAGTAAATACCTGTGGTTTTATTGAATCTGCAGTACAAGAGTCTTTAGATGCCATCGGTGAAGCGATGAGCGCGAATGGTCGTGTAATCGTAACAGGTTGTCTAGGAAAAGACGAAGATAAAATTCGCCAAATGCACCCGAACGTCCTGAAAGTGACAGGTGCAGCGGCCTATGAAGAAGTGATGGATGCGGTACATGAATATGTTCCTGAGCCGCCAAAACACAATCCATTTATTGATTTAGTTCCTGAGCAAGGCATTCGTCTTACTCCGAAACACTATGCGTACTTGAAAATATCAGAAGGCTGTAACCACCGTTGTACCTTCTGCATCATTCCAAGTATGCGTGGTGATCTGGTTTCCCGTCCAGTTGGTTCTGTGCTTGAAGAAGCTGCAGCACTGAAACGTTCAGGTGTCAAAGAAGTACTCGTGATCTCCCAAGATACTTCTGCTTATGGTGTCGACACCAAATACAAACTGGACTTCTGGAACGGCCAGCCAGTTAAAACCAAATTCTATGACATGTGTGAAGCATTGGGTCAATTGGGCATCTGGGTGCGTCTGCACTATGTTTATCCATATCCACACGTAGATGCCGTGATCGATTTGATGGCTCAAGGCAAAATCCTGCCTTATCTGGATATTCCATTCCAGCATGCCAGCCCAAGAATCCTGAAACTGATGAAACGTCCAGCGCACAGTGAAAATACACTGGAGCGTTTAAAAGTATGGCGTGAGAAATGTCCTGACCTAGTCATCCGTTCTACATTTGTGGTGGGTTTCCCGGGCGAAACGGAAGAAGATTTCCAGATGCTTCTGGACTGGCTGAAAGAAGCACAGCTAGATCGTGTGGGCTGTTTTACTTATTCACCAGTTGAAGGTGCGACAGCGAATGATCTTCCAGACCATGTGCCGGAAGAGATCAAGCAAGAACGTTATGAACGTTTCATGCAGGTTCAGCAGGAAATTTCAGCAGCGAAGCTACAAAAACGTATTGGCCAGAAAATGACTGTGCTAGTCGATGATCTAGAAGAAGAATTCCCGGTTGCTGTAGCACGCTCATATGCGGATGCGCCTGAAATTGATGGTAATGTTTTTGTTGAAGATATCGACAAAAGTGTGATTAAGGCAGGGGATTTGCTTGAAGTCGAAATCACTGATGCAGATGAATATGATTTATTTGCTAAGCTGATCTCAATCAAGTCTGCTTAAGATTTTGAATTAAAAGAATTTAGATTAAATAATTTGGAGTTTTATGATGTTGGATTCTAAAAAGCCACGATTTGGTCGCATCCTGCTAAAGCTATCTGGTGAAGCACTGGCAGGGAACAAAGACATGGGTATCGATGCACAAGTGCTCGATCAGATGTCACTTTCTATTGCGCATCTCGTGGGTTTGGGTGTACAAGTCGGTATCGTCGTGGGCGGTGGTAACCTGTACCGTGGTAGCCAGTTGCAAAAAGATGGTCTGGTAGGTCGTGTAACCGGTGACCAGATGGGTATGCTGGCAACTGTCATGAACGGTCTGGCATTACGTGATGCTTTGGTACGCCGTAATATCAAAACCCGTTTGATGTCTGCATTACCGATTGGTGCAGTGGTTGAATCTTATTCTAGCCGTGATGCGATTCGTCATCTGACTCAAGGTGAAGTGTGCGTATTTGTAGCGGGTACAGGTAATCCGTTCTTTACTACGGATACAGCAGCTTGTTTGCGTGGTATCGAGATTGAATCTGACCTGATCCTGAAAGCTACTAAGGTTGATGGTGTTTACAACAAAGATCCAAGCAAATACGAAGATGCCGTGAAATACGACACATTGACATTTGATCAGGTGTTGGACGAGAAGTTGGGCGTCATGGATTTAACTGCGATCTGCTTATGTCGTGACCACAATGTGCCACTTCAAGTATTTGACATGAACAAATCTGGCGCATTGCTTTCAGTGGTGATGGGTGAAAAAGAAGGAACTCACGTCACCAATTAATGACGTGAGCTACAAAGCCCTTTATACTACCTCCTAATTTAGTAAATACATCTTTTAAGAATTAAGTAAGGAAGATCATATGATTAACGATCTTAAAAAAGACGCAGAAGAGCGTATGAACAAGTCTCTTGACTCGTTAGAACATGGTTTCGCTAAAGTTCGTACCGGACGTGCGCATCCATCAATTTTGAACGGCGTCATGGTTCCTTACTACGGCTCTGATGTGCCATTGAATCAGGTTGCAAACGTAGGCGTGGAAGATTCACGTACATTGCTGGTTCAACCATTTGAACGTTCAATGGTTGCTGCGATTGATAAGGCGATCCGTGAGTCTGATCTTGGTTTGAACCCGATTACTGCTGACGCGATCCGTGTACCAATGGCCGCATTGACTGAAGAAACTCGTCGTGACATGCAGAAAGTTGCACGTAACGAAGCTGAAAATGCCAAAGTTGCGATCCGTAACATCCGTCGTGATGTATTGGGTGACATCAAAGCATTGTTGAAAGAAAAAGAAATTTCTGAAGATGATGAACGTCGTGCATCTGACGAAATTCAGAAAATCACAGACAAATTTGTTGCTGAAGTTGACAAGCGCTTGGCTGCGAAAGAAGCTGAATTGATGAAGGTCTAATTCATCAATGACCGCTTCTGAAGAAAATTCCCGTCTTCCAAAACATGTTGCCATCATCATGGATGGCAACAATCGTTTTGCCAAAAAAAATCAGATGCAGAAAGGCGATGGACACCGTGAAGGAAAAACGGTTCTAGACCCGATTGTTGAACATTGTAGAAAAAGAAATATCCAGGCTTTAACGGTCTTTGCATTCTCCAGCGAAAACTGGAACCGTCCCCAATATGAGGTCGACTTACTCATGAAGTTGTTGGAAGACACGATTCATGAACAGTTGCCACGTATGCAAAAATTTAATATTGCTTTACGTTTTATTGGTGATCGGTCGCGTTTATCTCCTGAACTGCAAGCATTGATGTTGCAAGCAGAACAAAGGACTGCTAATTTCGATAGTATGACGCTTACTATTGCAATCAGCTATGGTGGAATGTGGGACATGGCACAAGCTGCAAAGCAGATTGCTGCGGATGTTTTAACAAATAAATTAGATCTTGAAGCAATTGATACTGATGTGTTCGGTCAATATGTCAGTTTGAGTGACTTGCCGCCTGTTGATCTGCTGATTCGTACCGGTGGAGATTTCCGCCTGTCCAATTTCCTGCTCTGGCAGGCAGCATATGCAGAGCTGTATTTTACTGAGACCTTATGGCCAGAATTTACCGTAGAGGAATTCGATGACGCACTTGCTGTATTTGGCGGGCGCGAACGTCGTTTCGGTAAAACATCAGAGCAGATTCTTCAAGAAAGACTTGAGAATTAATACACATGTTTGAGCGGATTATAACCGCATTGGTGCTGGTTGCAGTCGTACTGAGCTGTATGTTTGCGACCAAATCACAATATCCAATGTTCGCATTGATGGTTGTGGCTGCCGGGGTGGCAGGCTATGAGTGGTTTAAACTCATGCCACGAAAATGTAAAAATGTAATCAAGCCAGTGGCGTGGGGCTATGGTCTGTTGACTGCAGCCTTATCTGCACTGGCTTTATACTATTGGGATGTGGCTTTATTATTATGGTCTGCATCTATCCTGACCTGGTTGCTGAGTATCTACTGGGTTAAAACCTATCCTGATTATGATGGCTGGTACAATGTCAGCTTGCACGGCATCGGGATTGTACTGGTTTCTGCTGCTGTTACAGCAATCTTCTCGGTTTGGCTAAACTCCCCATGGTGGTTGATGTACCTGTTTCTGCTGGTATGGGGTGCAGACAGTGGCGCTTACTTTGTTGGACGCAAATTCGGCAAGAAAAAACTCGCACCAAATGTCAGCCCAAACAAGTCGGTAGAAGGTCTATACGGCGGTATTCTTACCTCCATGCTCATCGTGGTTGTCGTCGCTTCACTTTATCTGGATATGACCTGGCCAGAGCTATGTCTGTTCCTGATCCTTTCTGTTATTACCGTGTTTAGTTCAGTGCTAGGTGACTTGTTTGAATCCATGATCAAGCGTCGTGCTGGAATCAAGGATTCGGGCCGTATTTTGCCGGGTCATGGTGGTGTACTAGATCGTATTGATTCTTTGCTTGCTGCAGCTCCTATCTTTGCAACAGGCATATATGTTTTAAAACTTATTGGCGTAGATTTATAAATGTCACAAGCTGTTTGTATACTGGGTGCTACAGGTTCAATTGGTCAAAGTACTTTAAAAATTTTGCAGCAACATCCTGAAGCTTACTCGGTTTTCGCTGTGACAGCGCAAAGTCGTATTACTGAGCTGGCAGAAATCTGTCAGCAGTATCGTCCTAAAGTGGCGGTAGTACCTGCAAATAAAGTCGATGAACTTTCTCAGTTGCTACAAGTGCAGGGCTTATCAGATATCGAAATTCTTCAGAACGAAGCGGGCTTAATTTCAGTCGCAGAGCATGCGGATGTTGATATCGTGATGGCAGCAATTGTCGGGGCGGCAGGTCTGCTTTCTACATTGGCTGCAGTCAAAGCGGGTAAGCGTGTCCTATTGGCCAATAAAGAAGCCTTGGTCATGTCTGGTGACATCATGATGCAAGCCGCGCGAGATTATGGTGCACTCTTGTTGCCAGTCGACTCTGAACATAATGCTATTTTCCAGTGCCTGCCTCAAAACTACTTTGATGCCGAACGCAATGGTCAACCTAAGCTCGGTGTTCATCAGATTTTACTGACTGCTTCTGGCGGTCCATTCCTGAACTATTCTCTTGAACAATTGCATGATGTGACACCTGCCCAAGCCTGCAAACATCCAAACTGGTCAATGGGGCAAAAGATTTCCGTAGATTCAGCTACTTTAATGAATAAAGGGCTGGAACTTATCGAAGCGTGTCATTTGTTTGCAGTTCAAGAACAATTTGTTACAGTTGTTGTGCATCCACAGAGTATTATTCATTCCATGGTGCAATATGTGGACGGGTCGACATTGGCACAAATGGGTAACCCGGATATGGGCACGCCAATTGCACATGCTTTGGCATGGCCACAACGGATCAGTACCCATATCCCGGCTCTGGATTTGTTTAAGCATTCACAACTGAATTTTCAGGAACCGGATGTGGTTCGTTTTCCGGCACTGAAATTAGCGCGTCAAGCCATGAAGAGTGGTGGAATTGCGCCTACAATTTTGAATGCGGCCAATGAAATTGCAGTTGCTGCATTTTTAAATCAGCAAATCAGATTTACCCAAATTCCTCAGGTGGTTGAAACTGTCCTGAACCAGATGGACAATCAACCAGCACACGATCTGGATACTATCCTGCATGCAGATCACACAGCACGAGGTTTATCACAGCAATATGTTGTGAATAAAGGAAGTTAAGACATGAACGCCTTGTTTATTATTGCAGCCGCAATCCTATTACTCGGTCCCTTAATTGCGATTCACGAGTTTGGTCACTACATTGTGGCACGTAAACTGGGCGTTAAAGTACTGGTCTATTCCATTGGTTTTGGACCAACCCTTCTAAAGTGGACTTCCAAAAAATCCGGTATCCAATATCAGCTTTCAGCTTTGCCTTTGGGTGGTTATGTCAAAATGCTGGACGAGCGTGAAGGCAGTGTGGCAGAAGAAGACTTGCCTAAAGCCTTTAACCGTCAGCATCCCTGGAAACGTATTGCCATCGTTGCTGCGGGTCCTCTCATTAACCTGCTTTTAGCTGTTGTCCTGTTTTGGGTACTTTTTTTACCTGCACAGGAACAGCTGAATACTCGTGTAGGTAAGGTCTTACCAAACACACCTGCAGCCGCGGTACAGATGCAGCCGGGCGACAAGATTGTCGCTGTAGATGGTACACAAGTCGAAACTTGGGAAAAACTGAGTTATGCCTTGGTGGATCGTGTGGGTGAAACTGGTGTGGTCTCGATTCAGGCGGACCGTGCGGGTGAAAACAAGATATTCCAGTTACCAATTCAGGACTTTCTTAAAGATCAAAGTCAGTCACCTCTTGATACATTAGGTTTCTTGCCATATCGTCCGGAAATTCCGGCTGTGGTGAGCAAACTGAGTGAAGATGGTGCAGCCATTCGTCAGGGGCTTAAAGAAGGTGACAAGATTCTGGCCATTGATGGTGTACAGATGAAAGACTGGTTCGATGTGGTACAAGTGGTACAGGCATCACCAGAAAAATTACTTAAGATAGATGTATTACGTGGTAATCAGGTCGTGCATCTTCAGGTCATGCCGCAAGGCAAACGTGACAATATGGGGAATGTAACCGGTATGCTCGGAGTTCAAAGCGATCCGGGCAAGGTGACAATTCCTGCTGAATATAAACAGACGATTCACTATACGCCTGTTGAGGCGATGGTGATGGCCTTTGACAAGACAGCACATCTGTCTTCAATGATTCTGAACTCGATCGTCAAAATGGTACGTGGTCTGATTGGTCTGGATAATCTTTCTGGCCCGATTACCATTGCCAAAGTGGCGGGACAAAGCGCGGAAATGGGTTGGGAAACTTTTATTTCCTTTATGGCGCTAATGAGTGTAAGTTTAGGGATATTAAACTTATTGCCAATCCCAATGCTTGATGGCGGACATCTGGTTTATTATTTTATCGAATTAATTCGTGGTAAACCTGTTTCTGAACAAATACAATTGGTTGGATTAAAAATTGGTATGGTACTGCTCGGCAGTATGATGCTTTTGGCATTATTTAATGACTTTATGCGTTTATAATAACGTAAATGGAATAATTAACAGCGGAAAAGACTGGCATGCAGCACACACATTTATTTATGCCTTTGGCACTCGTTAGTGCAATGGCAGTAGCACAACAAGTATATGCGGCAGAAGACTTCATTGTACAAGATATAAAATTTGATGGATTGGTACGTTTAACTCCTGAAAATGTGTACGGCTTGGTGCCAATCAACAGTGGTGACCGGGTGAATGATCCGATCATTGCCAATGCGATTCGTAGCCTGTATGCATCTGGACTATTTGATGACATCAAAGCCGTTCAACAGGGCAATACCTTGGTATTCCAGGTCGTAGAACGTCCGGTAATTTCGAAAATTGAGCTGAAAGGCAATAAGCTGATTCCAAAGGAAGCGCTGGAAGAAGGCCTGAAAAAAATGGGTCTGGCTGAAGGTGAGGTACTGAAGAAATCTGCACTGCAAACAGTCGAAACCGAGCTGGAACAGCAATATATGCAGCAAGGTCGTTATGATGCCGATATTACGGTAACAACGACACCGCGACCAAATAACCGCGTTGAAGTGCTGATTGATTTTGTTGAAGGTAAAGCCGCTAAAGTTTTTGATATCAATATTATCGGTAATACTGTCTTTAAAGAATCAGATATCAAACAGGCATTCGCTGTTAAAGAAAGTGGCTGGAGCTCGGTCATTTCGCGTAATGACCGTTATGCACGTGAAAAAATGGCTGCGAGTTTGGAAGCTTTACGTGCGATGTATCTGAACCGCGGTTACATCAACTTCAATATTACCAATTCAAGTCTGAATTTGAGTGAAGATAAAAAGAATGTCTTTATTGAAGTTTCAGTCAATGAAGGCGAACAGTTTAAGTTTGGACAAACCAAATTCCTGGGTGATGCGCTTTATAAACCTGAAGAGCTACAAGCTTTGCAATTGTATAAAGAAGGCGACACATACTCTCAGGAACGAGTGAATGCGGTCAAGCAGCTATTGCTACGTAAATATGGTAATGCTGGTTATTACTATGCTGAAGTAAATGTTGTACCTCAAATCAATAACGAAACTAAACAGGTTGACCTGAACTATTATATTAACCCAGGTCAACAAGTCACTGTGCGTCGGATCAACTTCACAGGTAATTCTAAAACTGCCGATGAGGTATTACGTCGTGAAATGCGCCAGATGGAAAGTGCGCTGGCAAGCAATGAGAAGATTGACCTGTCTAAAGTACGTTTAGAACGTACTGGTTTCTTCAAAACAGTTGATATCAAACCTGTTCGTATTCCGGGATCACCAGATCAGATTGATTTGAATGTGGCAGTTGAAGAGCAGCATTCAGGTACAAGTACTCTAGCTGTTGGTTTCTCTCAAAGTGGTGGTGTAACGTTCCAGGCTGGTCTAAGTCAGACTAACTTCCTGGGTACAGGGAACAGCGTTTCGATTGATCTGTCACGTTCCGAAACTCAAGATTATTATAACTTGAGTGTAATGGACCCGTACTTCACGATTGATGGTGTACGGCGCGGTTATAATCTTTACTACCGTAAAACAAAGCTTGATGATAATTACAACGTAAATAATTATGTTACAGACAGTTTTGGTGGTGGTATTAATTTTGGTTATCCAATTGATGAGAACCAAAGTGTAAGCCTAGGTCTGAATATAGATCAGACTGAAGTGACCACAGGGCCATACGTATCTACATATGTACGTGACTATTTACTGGCAAATGGTGGTAAACCTAAAGGTGAAGGGCAATATTGTTCAAGTAATATTATAAAATCTCAATGGGATATTGATAGAGAAAGAGACCCGTCACTACCACGACCTACAAACCCACCTGAAGGTTATTTTGATCTTCTTTGCCGAGATCAAGGTAATGGAGATATTGGTTTTACATCATTCGATGATAAGTTCGGTGGGGAATTTTTAACTTATAATTTAAATTTAGGTTGGTCTTATAACACCTTGAACCGTCCAATGTTCCCGACTACAGGTATGTCACATCGTGTCAATGCAGAAATTGCCTTGCCAGGTAGTGATGTGGAATATCAAAAACTCACTTATGATGCACAAGCTTTCTTCCCATTAGGCAAAGATTTTGTTTTGCGTGGTTATGGTCGTTTAGGTTATGGTAATGACCTGCCTTTCTACAAGAACTTCTATGCCGGTGGTTATGGTTCAGTACGTGGTTATGAAAATAGTACACTTGGACCTAAATATCCTGGAGTAACTTATAATGAATCACGTAAAAAAGATTTTGATCCAGAAGAGGTAGGTGGTAACGCTTTAGTCCAGTTTGGTACTGAATTAGTCCTTCCTGTACCATTTAAAGGGGATTGGGCACGTCAGGTTCGTCCGGTACTCTTTGCTGAAGGAGCTCAAGTATTTGATACCCAATGTGATGTACCATCTGGAAAATTATATTTAACGGGTGATATTAATGATCTGGGTATCAATGCAAAACAATACTGTAAAGATAACTTTGGTTTCGATGCAGGCAATATGCGTTATAGCGTAGGTGCTGGTTTCACCTGGATTACCATGATTGGTCCATTATCACTAAGCTATGCATACCCGTTGAATGATAAAGACGGTGATGAAACTCAAAATATTCAGTTTGAAATTGGGCGTACTTTCTAAGAACACTTTGATCTTAAATATAAATTTTGCTCATGAAGCCATCAGGTTTTGTGAGCAAAATTTTTTGAATGGGTAAAAACATGAAAAAAATGATGATGGCAATGGGTATTGCTTTAGCGGGATTAACTTCATTGTCACATGCAGATGATTACGGAATTGTTGATCTGGAAAAAGTAGTACAAAACAGTATCTATTTAAAGCAGCAAAATGCCACTCTGGAAAATGAAATCAAGCCGCAAACCGCACAGATTGCACAGTTTCAAAAAGACCTTGCTGCAATCAAGCAAAAAGGCCAGACTGCAAAAACACCAGCAGAACGTGAAAAAATAGCCAAAGAATTTGAAGGTAAAGCGACTCAACTGGCAGGGGTGCAGCAACAGGTACAGGCAACCGTGCAAACGCGTATGCAAAGTGTAAATAAAGCTTTTGAAGGAAATTTGAAGCGTGCTGCTGAACAATTACGCCAAGAAAACAAGCTAGATGTGGTTTTAAATAAAAATTCCGTACTTGCTTATGACGCGAAGTATGATTTAACTGATAAAATGATTCAAAAGGTTAATGCAATTAAATAATCGATGAATTATCAAAAACTTCAGTTAGCTGACCTCGCTCGTCTTGTCCAAGGTGAGTATGTAGGTCAGGCAGATTTATGTTTGAGAGGTTTGGCAAGTCTTGAAAATGCAACCTCTCATGACCTTGCATTTGTCAATGCAGATAAATATCTGGAACAGGCAGCTCAGAGTAAGGCGGGCGCTTTAATTGTGACTGCTGAATTAAAAGAGCAGCTAACTTCCCAGCAGAACTTCATTGTCGTAGCCAATCCTTATCTGGCTTTTGCAATTCTGACTCACGTTTTTGAGAAAAAACATACGATTCAGGGAATTGAAAGTACCGCACAAATTCATCCATCTGCCATCATTGCTGACAGTGCCTATATTGGCCACTATGCCGTTATTGGTGAGAATTGTGTGGTGGGTGAAAATACGATTATCCAGTCACACGTTCAGATCGACGACCAGGTTGAAATTGGTCGGGACTGTTTTATTGATGCACATGTGACTTTAACAGGTGCTACAAAAATCGGTAATCGTGTTCGGATCCATGCCAATACCGTAATTGGTAGTGAAGGTTTTGGGTTTGCACCTTATCAAGGGAAATGGCATCGAATTGCCCAGTTGGGTTCAGTCTGTATTGCAGATGATGTCCGGATCGGTTCAAACTGTAGTATTGACCGAGGTGCACTGGATGACACAATTCTGGAGCAAGGTGTCATTATTGATAATCTTGTGCAAATTGCCCATAACGTCAAGATTGGTGAAAACACTGCGATCGCAGCTAAATGCGGGATTGCTGGTAGTACCACGATTGGCAAAAACTGTATTCTCGCGGGGGCTTGTGGGGTAGCAGGACACCTACATATTACCGATAATGTGACCTTGACAGGAATGTCAATGGTGACAAATAACATTACTGAAGAAGGTACTTATTCTTCAGGCATGGGATTGTTGCCAAATCAGCAATGGAAACGCACAGTGGTTCGCTTAAGACAATTAGCAGATGTGCCATTGACCCAGTTAGTGAAACGATTGGATCATATGCAATCTCAAATTGAGTCCATTGAATCAACATTTAAGTTGCGTAAATAATTATGATGACAGAGTCGAATTTGCCTACATTCACGAAGCCTGAATTGCCAATGAATATTCAAAAGATTCGTGAATATTTGCCCCATCGCTATCCATTCTTACTGGTTGATCGCGTTGTCGATATTACCGAAAATGGCATTGTTGGTTATAAAAACGTCTCAATTAATGAAGAGTTTCTGCAAGGCCATTTTCCGAACTATCCAATCATGCCAGGCGTATTGATTGTAGAGGCATTAGCACAGATCTCAGGTATCCTTGGTTTTGTCATGAATAATGAAACTCCAAAAGAAGGTTCATTATTTCTTTTTGCTGGCGCTGAGAAGGTTAGATTTAAAAAACAAGTGGTTGCTGGCGACCAATTAGTACTTAAATCTGAATTAGTGATGCAAAAACGTGGCATTTATAAATATAATTGTATTGCCACAGTAGATGGCATTGTCGCAACAACCGCGGAAATTATGGTTTCCCATCTGAAAGTCGAGCAGGCATGAGCAATAACCCCCTAATTCATCCAACTGCCATCATTGACGCATCTGCAGTAATTGCTGCAGATGTACAGATTGGCCCTTACTGTATTATTGGGCCAAATGTCACGATTGGTGCTGGTACCAAACTGCATTCACATGTCGTGGTGGGTGGTTTCACACGTATTGGTGAACATAATGAAATTTTTCAGTTCGCCAGTGTCGGTGAAGTCTGCCAGGATCTGAAATATGCAGGCGAGGAAACCTGGCTGGAAATTGGTGATTATAACAAGATTCGTGAACACTGCAGTCTGCACCGTGGTACGGTGCAAGACAAAGGTATTACCAAGATTGGCAGTCATAACCTGTTAATGGTAAATACCCATATTGCACATGACTGTATGGTTGGTGATCATAATATTTTCGCAAATAATGTCGGTGTGGCGGGTCACGTACACGTAGGCGATTATGTCGTGATTGGTGGTAACTCAGGTATTCACCAGTTCTGTAAAATTGACTCTTACAGCATGATTGGGGGCGCTTCACTGATTCTGAAAGATGTTCCTGCCTATGTGATGGTATCGGGTAATCCGGCACATGCATTTGCCATGAATGTGGAAGGCATGCGTCGTAAAGGCTGGTCAAAAGACGTGATTAACGGTTTACGTGAATCCTTTAAGCTGATTTACAAATCTGGCTTAACGACTCAGGAAGCCATCGAGAAAATCCGTAACGAGATTCTTCCAGAAGTTTCTGAAGCACAACGTCTGATTGATTCACTCGAACAATCAAAGCGTGGCATTGTGCGCTAAGCTAAAGAAATGAAAGTAGAATTAAAAAAAGACACCTTCGTGGTGTCTTTTTTTATGGGACTTTTTATTTACTTCAAAAATTTAACTTCTTCAGCTTTCGGATAGTTCTTGAGTAGTTTCGCTTTATATTGCGAAGCAAGAGTAGTGTTCTTTTCTACATCCTTACTAATATTATAAAGCTGATAAAGGGCAGTAGAGGCTTTTGCAGAATTTGGATAGCGGTCAACCACAATCAGATAATTCTTCTTTGCTTCATTAAAATTCGGTGGGTCAATCGACAGGTTAAATTCGGCTAACCAGAAGTGAGCATTGCTGATATAGACGCTATTCGGATTATTCTTGATGAAATTCTGCATGGGTGCAATGGCTTTAGCTGCACCACCATTTTTATAGGTATCCAGTGCAATGGTATAAGCCGCTTTTTCCTGCTCACTCGGCTGTTGCGTTGTAGATGCCTGATTGGTCGCTACTGGAGCATTAGAGCTTACACTGGGAGAAATATCCTGTTGGTTATCCTCCGCGGGAGTATCTTCAGCAGGTTCAATTTTTTGCTGCAATAGTTCCAGACGTTGATCTAGATCGGCATAGCGGTTGGTTAATTCGCTCTTTAATCTCTCGATCTCATTTTCTTGTTCTTCGATTTTTCCACGTAAACTGCGTAGATCATTTTCAAGCTGCTGGTTTTTTTGCATAAGCTGCCAGCTGGTATTGGTCTGAGGTGCATCTGCGCCTGTAGCAATGGCAGATTGAGTGCTGATATTATTTGATTGAGCACCTTGGCTGAGTCCACGTGATTCGATAGGAATCGCAGCAAAAAGAGAGGTTGTACAGAGTGCAGTGAGGGCACACAATACCTGTTTCTTAAACATCATATAAGTTCCATGATTCTTGGCGAGATTATGTATCCGCAGCTCATTTATTCTAAAAGAGATAACCCGTTTATAGCTTCACATTTAAAACGGCATTTTTAGAAATTGCAACAAGGTTTTACAAAGATCATGTGAATTTCGATATTCATGAATTAATTGTGAAGAATATTAAAAAATCAGCATCTTGGGGTATATTGTTTTTAAAATAATCAAACGGATAGCTTATGCCGAAAATTTGAAATACAGGCCTTGCAACTTCAATAAAAATCTCTATACTCTGTTCCTGTAATGGTAGCCCTGCCGGTTACTTCGCAATTGTACTCTATGAACCCCGCCAGGACCGGAAGGTAGCAACGGTAGTAGATCTATGATGTGCCGGAGCTTTGCTGGTAGGGTTGCCACCAGATTTATAATTATAAAATTTCTCTATTCTCTCTTTATTTTTCAATCTTAATTTCTATTGTTTTCTATTCCTTTTAATCTTTACTTTCAATCTTCTATTCACAGCTGCTTTCGTGGATGCCATATTGTTTGGAATATTGAAATTCAATCTTTTGAATAGACTATCTTAATTTGAGCTTTTGAAAGCTTTTTGTTGTTCGGGATTAATTGTAAATTAAGGGAAACTATTTAAGTTAAGCAGGATGGCAAAGAGGAAAATAAAAAAATAGCCTAAGCATATTTTTCACAAATACAAAAGAATTAATCTTCGGCTTTGCGGCTAATCGCTTTCATGATCGCATCCATTTCAAAACCACGATACATTAGAAAACGGATCTGTTTGGCTTTAAGTTTTGGGTCTTTCGTCACTTCTGGACCATATTTTCTAAGCTTCAGTTCATAAGCCTGTTGTACCCAGTCCGTTTCTTTTAGTTCTTCACTGATCAGGGCAGTATCAATTTTTTTGCTTTTCAGCTTCATTTTAATCTGATTGGGACCTTTGCCTTTACGCTTTTGGCTCGATAACATGATTTCAGCGACACGTTGATCACTTTGATAGTTTTCTCTAGATAGCTCTTCAACCAAAGTGACCACTTCATTTCGATCTTCTGCATAAAGCGCCAGTTTCTCAATGAGTTCAGCTTTGGAGTATTCTTTGCGAGTTAGTACAGCAAAGGCATAAGAACGCAAACGGGTGCCGGTTAGACCGGGTTTCTTCTGCTCTTTATCGGAGTTACCAAATAAGCTGTCTTCCGGATCAAATTCTGGCAAAGTCTGTGGCTCAACAGGTGCAGGAGTGACTGAATCTTCAGCATCACCAAACTGCTGTTTAATCGCGTCATAGTCCAAAAGTTTGCTGAATTTTGCGTCTGACATATTGATCTCGATAAAAATATCTATTCCATAATAACAAAAACGCCCCGTAGGGCGCTCTGTTATGACGTTCAAGGATTATGCATCCAGAAAGTCTGCTGGTTCTTCTTCATCTTTATCTTCGACTACTTTGCCTGTAGTAAGCAGTTGCTCACGGATCAGTTTTTCAATAGTATCCGCCAGCTCTTTGTGTTCTTCCAGATAACGGATGGTATTGTTCTTACCTTGGCCAATCTTGTCGCCTTGATATGAATACCATGCACCCGCTTTCTGAACAATTTCTTGCTGTACTGCAAGGTCAATCAGTTCACCAAGATGGTTAACACCTTTACCATACAGAATCTGGAACAGAGCTTCTCTGAATGGAGGCGCCATTTTATTTTTCACAACTTTGACTTTGGTTTCAGAACCTACAATCTCGTCGCCTTCTTTCACCTGACCGATACGGCGGATATCCAGACGTACAGAAGCATAGAATTTTAGTGCATTACCACCAGTAGTTGTTTCCGGGCTACCGAACATTACACCAATCTTCATACGGATCTGGTTAATGAAAATCACCATACAGTTTGAACGCTTGGCATTACCGGTAATTTTACGCAGTGCCTGGCTCATCAAACGTGCTTGCAGACCCATATGTGAGTCACCCATTTCGCCTTCAATCTCGGCGCGAGGCGTCAATGCAGCAACAGAGTCGACTACAATCAGGTCAATTGCGCCAGAACGTACCAGCATGTCAGCGATTTCAAGTGCCTGTTCACCGTTATCTGGTTGAGAAACCAGCAGGTTATCAATATCTACACCGAGTTTACGGGCATATTGAGGATCAAGCGCGTGCTCGGCATCGATGAATGCACATGTACCGCCAGCTTTTTGACATTCAGCAATCGCTTGCAATGTCATTGTGGTTTTACCTGAAGATTCAGGACCATAAATCTCGATAATACGGCCTTTCGGTAAACCACCAATACCGAGTGCAATATCAAGCGTTAAAGAGCCTGTAGATACAGCTTCAACTGCTTGCACGGTATTGTCACCAAGACGCATCACTGTGTTTTTACCAAACTGTTTTTCAATCTGGCTTAAGGCAGCATTGAGCGCCTTGTTTTTATTCTCATCCATCTTACAACCTCAATACGATGTCACAAACTTAGTACTCAAGTGGATGTCTTACATTAGAGCTTCGTTCCACAGGAATATAGTGACAGAAATTTCCCTTGTGTTCTATAAAATCCAGCAGTGTTACGACACATGCTGACGCTTGAATTTAATCATCATTATATGACCAATGTTGATCAAAGTTCTGACTATTTTCATTCTTGAATCGACTGATGTCTCGACGTTCTTTTTTGCTTGGCCGATGATCGGGACGCGCTAGATTATGCAACTTTCTTTGTGATGCAATCAATTCCCGGCGAGCGATACTGACTTCAGTTTCTTCATACAGTTTCTGTGCCACAGGTGCAGGACCACGAACATCAGAAAGTTCTTTTACAACTACGGTTTTTTTGTCGATACCTTGCTGAATCGTCAACTCCATACCCACACGGACTTCGCGAGATACTTTTACACGCTCACCATTATGGTGGACTTTACCGCCCTCAATAGCATTCTTGGCAATTGAACGGGTTTTAAAAAAACGTGCCGCCCACAGCCATTTATCTATACGCATGCCTACCGCATCTTCGGGTAAAGACGATTTACGCATATTGCTTGTTTACCTCAGACTGATTTAAATGAGTGATTAAATCTGTTAATTGGTGCAGCATCGGGTAATTACAAGTCTGGCGTGCAACTTTACTGGAAGATGGTTGCTGGATACAGAACAGGTTCTGGATGCCATAAGCCTTGGCACCATTCAGGACTTTTTCGGTATCATCAATAAAATAGACCTGCTCAGGATCAAAGGGGTGCAAAGCATTCAGACCTTGCCAGAATTCTACAAATTCCTTGGCATGTCCAATGCTTTCCGAGCTGACAATCACATCAAAATAATCTTTGAGATTCAGATGATCCAGTTTGAAGGCGAGTCCTGCACAGTCGGCATTGGTGGCAAGCCAGATGGGATAGCCATTATTTTTAAGATAATCGAGTAATTCGAGGCAATAAGGGCGTAAGCTAACCTTATCTTTATGCTCAATTTGCATGGCCAGAACGTCGACTTCGACTTTAGCCGTCCAGAAGCGAGAAGAGTACCAGTTTAGGGTATGATTATGTTGCTGATAGAATGCATAAAGCGTTTCTCGGCTCTGTTCCAGACTACAGCCATGTGTTTCGGCATAACGGACCGGTAATAACTCGTTCCAGATGAAATCATCGTAGGCAAGATCAAGTAAAGTTCCGTCCATATCAAAAATGACAGGCGGTTTTTCTGAGCAATTCGACATATAAGGTTTTCTATGTTTAAAGCGACAATAGCACCACAAGATCCGATGATTTTGCAGTTTGTGCCCATTTTGACACAGGCCTGTGAAATTTTGCGAGAAGAATATCAGCGTTATTGTTCAGGTGCTGCGTTTGATATTGTCAAGAAAAGTGATGATTCTCCTGTGACCCAGGCAGACTATCGGGTGAATAGTTATTTAACCCAAGCTTTAGCGGAAATCTCAGAATTGCCTTTATTGTCAGAAGAGGGGCAGCAGGATCAGCGTCATGCCTGGACAGATTTCTGGTTACTAGATCCTCTGGATGGCACCAAAGAGTTTTTGCATCAGCGCCCAGAATTCACGATTAATCTCAGTCTGGTCAGAGGCAGTCTGACTACTTTTGCCATTTTGGCGGTTCCTGCACAGCAGCTAATTTATTTCTGTCCTGAAGAAGGCTTGCCGATTAAATACGATATTCAGAATCAGGCATGGTTTGGCTATGAGTCAGCTACCGATCATCAGGATGTCTTTGTCGGTCTGAGTCAGAGCAGTCAGCAGAAGCCAAAATATATCGAGTATCTGCAAAGTCTGGCTAAACTTAGCGCGTACACCGAGTTCAAGGCAGGAAGTGCCTATAAATTCTGCATGATCCTTGAAGACCGAGTAGACATCTATCCGCGTTTCCATCCAACCTCTGAATGGGATACCAGTGCCGGTCAATGCATGCTCGAGCGGATTGGTGGAGGGTTGGTTGATCTGGAAGGTCGGCCATTCATCTACAATCAGCGCAAGACCTTACTGAATGGCGGGTTTATCGCCTATAAGAATGAAGCAATGAAAGCACTGGCTTTACGGGCACTGGCAGACATGCAAGACAATGATTGAGCTCATAGCCGTTCATGGTATAGTGAGGAAGATTCCGTTGATAGATCAGTTGGCAAGATTGTGGCATTAAAACTGCTTCCACCAAGTATGCTCAGTGCAATAGATTTATTGCCTGATACCAAGACACCTGTGACTCTGTTTACGCGGCATTCTCTGCGTGAAGATGTCGCTGGTCAGGGACTGGCAGGTTATGATTTGCAGTTGACGCCGCAAGGACGTGATCTGGCGCAGGAATGGGGCGCTTATCTGGTCAATCAGACAGATCGGCATATCCAGCATTGTATATCGAGTCCGATTCAGCGCTGTGTAGATACCGCAGCATTGATGATCGAGGGGGCAGATGCAACGGATAAAGCACCGCATACCCATAAGATTGAAATCGTTGAACAGGGTTTGCTAGTTGAGCCAGGCAGCTTTGTACTGGATATTCAAAAAGCAGGGCCATATTTCAAAAAACAGGGGGCATTGGGCTTTATCAATAGCTTCGTCAATAATGCCTTGCCCGGAATGAAACATCCCATTAATGGCGTAGTGGATGTACTGGAATTAATTTACAACACTCATCCGAAAACGCTGTATGGACTCAGTCTGGCGGTCAGTCATGACACCATTCTGGCAGCTATGATTGCAGTGATGTCTGGGCATCAGGAAGTCAGTCGTGAAGACTGGCCGAAAATGATGGAAGGTCTGTTTGTCTGGTTTGAAGGCGATGTATTTGAGGAATCTAAACTAAAATGGATCTGGCGTGGCAAAGTGCATGAGCTGGATATTTCCCAATTTCAGAATGCCGAATTAAAGGTAAATAAATAATTCAAAGGCTCAATCATTTAGGTTGAGCTTTTTTACATTTATCGTATGAAAGTGAAATAGAGTAACGATGAAATATCACTATGCTGATATTTAAACCAATTTTGGAAGCATAGGAGTCATCATGAAAATAATCACAATTTTAAGTCTGGTCGTTATGCTGGGATTAACTGCCTGTCAGCGTGATACAGACAATGTACAGCAAGACCAGACCACAACACCTCATTCTATGGATAAGGATGAATAATGTATTCTATTTTTATTTAAGTAAAAGATTTCTATAACTAGGATTGGAAAAAATTCTGGTATTCATCATTCTTTATTGTTGAATTGGTATTAAATTTCAGGCACAAAAAAAGCCCTAAAAGGGCTTCTTTTGATTTGCGATTAGTTAGAAGCTAATGCTTTAACTTGCGCGTTCAAACGGCTCTTATGACGAGCTGCTTTATTTTTATGGATGATACCTTTGTCAGCCATACGGTCGATTACTGGAACAGCTTTTTTGTAAGCTTCAGTAGCAACAGCATAGTCGCCAGCAGCAATAGCAGCTACTGTACGTTTAAGATATGTACGAACCATAGAACGCAAGCTTGCGTTGTGTTTGCGTGCTTTAACGTTTTGACGAGCACGTTTTTTTGCTTGAGCAGAGTTTGCCACTCGTGCACTCCTTGAAATAGATTGGTCTGGGCGGGCTGAAACTCAACTGAAAACCACATCAGAAGAACTATCACCAGCCCGTAAACAAGTGCCATATTTTGAGGAAACTATGGGCTTAAGTCAAGTCTTGACATGCTTTGACAACATTTTAGTTGCAGAAAAATTCTAAAGAAAACGTTAGATTAGTATCTAAGCAGGGAGATCGTACAAAAAATGACTAAAACCATTACATATCCTATCGTGATTGGCGCTACAGGCTTGGTCGGAAAGACTTTGGTACAACAGCTGGTAAATGAACCTAGTTGTAAGCGTATTAGCGTCATCGTGCGTAAACATCAACCAGAATTTGAACAGTGGCACAAGGTCAAGCAGGTGGTCGTTGAGGATTTCTTAATGCTCAATGATCAGGATGTCAGTGGCCATACTCATGCCTTTAGCTGTCTGGGTACCACGCTAAAGAAAGCCGGCTCCAAAGAAGCTTTTTATAATACCGATTACACCATCAACGCCCATTTTGCCGAACTGGTGCAGCAAACGGATGCTCATTATCTGTTGATTAGTGCGATGGGTGCCAATTCAAAATCCAGACTGTTCTATAACCGGGTAAAGGGTGAATTAGAGGATTATATCCAGACCTTGTCTCTGGAGCGTATCAGCTTGTTCCGACCATCTTTGTTGATTGGTGAGCGGGATCATCAGCGTTTACTGGAAGACGCGGCACAGAACCTGTTTGACAAGTTTTCGCATTTTATCCCCGATTCTTTTAAATACAAGCCAGTGACAGCAGAGCAGGTGGCTCATACTATGGTATATGCAGCGCTGAATCAGACTGTGAAATTTGAAATTTATGATAATTTAGCCATACAAAAAATGAAATGAGGGTAAAAAATCGTGTCCAGCGTACCATTTGTAACTTGTGACCTGCTTGATGACAATCCGGATAAAAACTTGCAGGTGGTCACCCCATGCCTGGATGGCAAATTCTTTAGAAGCTATGGTGCACGTAAAAGCTTTGGCGGCCAGATTGTGACCGTAAAATGTTTTGAAGATAACTCTCGAGTAAAAGAGTTATTGGCGACAGATGGTACCGGCAAGGTTCTGGTTGTAGATGGTGGTGCTTCGATGCGTTGTGCATTGATGGGTGACCTGATTGCTGAGTCTGCGGTGAAAAACCACTGGAATGGTGTAATTATCTACGGCTGTGTCCGTGATGTCGATGCGATTGCTGAGCTTGATCTTGGTGTACATGCTTTAGCTTCTATTCCTCAAAAGAGCAACCGTAAGGGGATTGGTGAGGTAGATGTGCCGCTTTATTTTGGTGGCGTGACCTTTAAATCAGGCGAGTATGTCTATGCTGATAACAACGGCATTGTCCTGTCCAAAGAGCAACTGGTGGACTAATTCCGGTTATTGAAAATATACAAAAACAAGCTATACCGTGGAAGTCAGGCAGTTTAGATTGCTGCTTTCACGGTTTGAAAATAATAAAGAGGACAGACGATATGTTAGGCCATCAGATTAAAGTAGCACAGGCATTGGCATCCGCATTTCTGGAAGGTGGACGTGGTACCACTGGAACACCATTTCCGAATCAGCCTGAAAAGCCTCTCAAGCTTTATGAATATGAAGGATCGCCATTCTGTCGTCGTGTCCGTGAGGTCATGACTTTACTGAATCTCGATTATGAAGTGTATCCGTGCCCACGAGGCGGTAAACGCTTTCGTCCCGAAGTGAAACAGCAAGGTGGCAAACTTCAGTTTCCATTTTTAGTAGATGAAAATACCGGAGATAAGCTATACGAATCTCAGGATATTATTCATCACCTGTTTAAGCATTATGGCAAGACAGGTAAGACTCCAGCCAAATATTCAAATTATCCAAAAGTGCCGGTTGCTGCCATTGCAGGTACGATGGTGAATGGTCTACGTGGTGGCATGGCTAAACCGTTGTCGAAGAATAGCCCTGCGCCTGAACAGCTTCTTGAGCTGTGGGGCTTTGAAGCCAGTCCATATACCCGTATTGTCCGTGGCGTATTGTCTGAACTGGAAATCCCTTACATCTATCATAATGTGGCAAAAGAACGTTGGCAGGATCAAGGTCTGGCAAAACTGCGTTTAAAACCGGGGAAATATGAACCTTTACCGGGTGGTAAGCGTGAACAGGTCTTAAAAGTAATGGGAGATAATATTCAGGTTCCTTATCTGGTTGACCCAAATACCAATACAAAAATGTTTGAGTCCAAAGATATTGTGGAGTATTTGAAGCAGCAATATGGTCCTGAGAAGAAAAGCAAAAAATAAACTGCTCCTAATATTTGGAAGATAAAAAATTGCCATCTGAAAATAGATGGCATTTTTATGGTTTATAAATTTAAATTTTCCAAGAACAAGAACTCTGCTTTCAAAATTATTCATACTTAGAGCTACTCACAATAAAGTTAAAAAAACTCATGATTTTTCTTCTTTTTTTGTTTATATTTTAATTTCAATGGGGTAATAAGAATAACGATAAGGGGTGTGCTTATGACAGCACAAGACGCCGTACTACCGGTACCTGTATTAATTGTTGAAGACGAATATGTCATTCAGTGCCGTTTAAAAAATATTTTGAAGGATCTGGGATATAGTGATGAGGTATTGCTGTTCGCCAATAATGTCAGGGAAGCCGAATATCTTCTGCAACAAGAACCGTTCTGTTTAGCACTGATTGATCTTGGACTGCCAGATGGAAATGGCATTTCCATTATTGAAAAAATACATGAGCTCGGTTCACAAACCTTAATACTAGTGGTATCTGCCTGGAGCACTCAGGATAGCTTGTTAAAAGCAATTAAGGCGGGAGCAACCGGTTATGTACTCAAGGAACGCGATGATACAGAAGTAAGTCTGGCAATTCGTAGTATTTTGCGTGGCGGTGCACCCATTGATCCTTTTATTGCACGGGAAATTCTCAAGCAGATTTCCAGTTCAGAGCCATCTTCCTCTTTGGAGCAGATCGTACTTGATCCTGAACAGGAAAGCTTGACTCAACGGGAAAAAGAAATTCTTTCATTGGTGGCACAGGGGCTCAGCAATCGTGAAATTGCTGATGAACTCTGCGTGTCACGTTATACCGTTGAAAGTCATATCAAGCATATTTACCGCAAACTCTCTGTTAGCAAGCGGACCAAAGCAGTCAGCACCGCCCGGCATTTAGGTATTCTTTAGTGCGAATGCTGTCTGTTAGCAAGATGTTTGGGCAAAGACTAAGGCTCTTCGCTCTATTAATGATAGGGAGCTGGCTGAGCCTATTCTCTTGCATCAGCTTGGCACAGAATAATTTTCAGATTAACGAGCTTTGTCAGGTGAACATTGAACAGCAACAAAAAGTTCAAGTCCCAAGTCATCTCGAAATTCCGGATGCGGGCTGGCAACCTGTAACATTACCGGATAACTGGAAAAATAACTGGCCGAAATATAATGGGGGTGCCTGGTATAAAATTCGCTGGGGTTGGTCTTGTCAGGACAATATACGTCTCGCTGAACCCATTGTTTTTGGTATTGATTATCTGAACTCTGCTGGAGCTGTTTTCCTGAATGATGATCTGCTGTGGTCGGATCAAAACCTGCAAGAGCCTTTGTCTAAAAGCTGGAATGTACCACGTTACTGGATTTTGCCCATTGCGGGCTTGAAGCAGACAGACAATGAACTGCTGATTTATGTACGAGGCTATAGTTTCCAGGGTGCAGGGCTTGGCAGAATTGAATTTCATAATGTCATGGCCAACGACCAGCATTATTCAAAAAAGATATGGGATCGCCGTACGCTCTTTCAGATCAATATGATTCTATCCGGTACGATTGGAGTCATTAGCCTGATTATCTGGCTATTCCGACATTCAGAAACCACTTTTGGCTGGCTGGCGTTGAGTTCATTATTGTGGATTCTGTTTATCTCCAATGTATTAACCACAGAGAATTTTCCTTTTCCCTCCAGTATATGGGCCGGTAAAGCCAATCTGATTTTCTTTATCCTCTATATGCACTGTTTTTGTCTGTATCTAATTCGGTTCTTGAAGCAGAAATTTCAGCGTTTGGAGCGGGGACTTATCGGGGTGACTGCTTTATTCAGTCTATTCATCATAGTCAGTTCTTTAGATCATTTAGAAGCAGTGCTAAGTGTTGCTTTTGTCTGCTATGTGCTGCTTTATATTAGTTGTGTCATCTATGTTAGCTACTGGGCAATTAAAACTCGAAATGGCGAATATCTGTTTCTGATGCTTTGTCTGTGGGGAATTTTGCTGTGTGTCATTATAGATCTGATCATTCTGGGTCAAACGGCGGTTAGTGAATTCTCACCTTTATCACCTTATACATCACCGATTATTATCCTGTTTGTCGTGCTAATTATGGGGACACGACTGAATCGTAATATTAAAAAAATCGAAAAATTTAATACGCAGCTGGAATCCAAAGTACGGCAAGTCAGTGCAGATCTAAATAAAAGCCTGAGTGATCAGCATAAGCTGGAACTGGATAATGTGCGTTTGCAGGAACGGATTAATCTGTCACATGAACTGCATGATGGACTAGGTGGCTCGATTGTGCGTTCCATGATTCTGGTGGATCAAAGTACCGAAAACATTTCCAATCGACAGTTTTTATCTATGCTGAAGCTGCTTAGGGATGACCTGCGTCAAATCATCGATAGCGGTTCTTCTATTGACAATAAAGTGCCTGAAACGCCAGTGATCTGGATTGCGCCAGTACGTTACCGATTTACTCAATTGCTGGAAGAAATGGATATCGCCGTAGAATGGTCATTTCCTAAAGTCTGGCAGCGTGAACCTACGGCTTTACAATGTCTGACCCTGATCCGTGTGGTAGAAGAAAGCTTGACCAATATTATCAAGCATAGTCAGGCCACAAAAGTGAGTGTGAGTATGGAATATACACAACCACATCAACTGACTTTAAAAATTCAGGACAATGGTATCGGTTTTAATCCGGAGATGGTGCAGAAAAATGGCATGAGCATTGGTATGCGCAGTATGAAAATGCGTATTGAACGCATGGGTGGAATGCTGGATATTCAGTCTGCGAAAGGCGATACTTGCGTACACGTGGTGATGGAACTCTATCAGCCTTAATCATCTCAAAATTATACATACATAAAAAAGGAGGATCATATGATCCTCTTTTTTTTATAGATTTAAATGACCAAGATATAAAAACTTACTCTTCTTCAGCCGGTGGCACTAGCATCAGTACAGAATCATTCAATAGCTCAGCAACATCCTCCAGCATATCTTCATCAGCGAAATCTTCATCCAATAAGACACGCGCACCATCAGCAATCTGCTTCAGTTTTGAAGTAAATGCTTCAGAAATACAGATTCCCTCACCATTGGCCCAGAATAAGGTTTCACCATCTTCTTCTGTATAGAGTAAGCGTGAAGCGGGTTCAAGCATCAGGCTATAGCCCTGATCAAGTGCTTCTTCCAGATCACCTGTACCAATTTCTTCAGCTTCCGGAATATTCTCTTCATATTTTGGTTCTGACATCAGGCTCATGATGGCATCTTCAAGCACATTGGAGTTATGCAACTCCTCCATGATTTTGCCTTTCAGATATTCAAGTTCATTGCCTGTGACTTCACCCGCAGCACTGATATGATCGCGAATGATGTCAGTCAATGGATTGCGTAAGACTTCATTTTCCGAAAATTTATCGCCTACACGGTCCATCATGTCACTGACATTTGGCATACGGAAACCAAAAGAGAAAGTCAGACAGTCATCTTCTGCTACGCCGTAATGAGACAGACCGGGTGGAATATACAGCAAATCACCGGGTGCAAGAACTTCATCAAAATGCACATCCATTTCTGGCAATAATTTTAATGGCTGCCCCGGTACAAGTTCGGTCTCGGCATCACACATTTGCCCCAGTTGCCAGCGGCGATGACCATAGCCTTGAACCAGAAAAACATCATAAAAGTCGAAATGTTGACCGACTGAACCGCCTTGAGGTGCATAAGACACCATGATGTCATCACGACGCCATTGAGGGATAAAGGCAAACTTTTTCCAGAGTTCAGACAGGTCGAAAGAATAGTGATCCACAGCCTGAACCAGTAAAGTCCAAAGCTTAGGCATCTTCTGGAAGTCAGCTTTTAATAAAGGAGATGTCTTGACCGACCACTGATTTGGATCACGATCTTTCTGCTTGATCAGACGTGCAGTGACATTTTCTTCAAGTGCTAGCTCCATCACATCATCAGGCTCTAGCAGGCCTGCGATTTCAGGCATGGCATTACGTACCAGCAGCGGTTTTTTTTGCCAGTATTCGGCAAGGAATTGTTCAGCGGTAATACCGCCTAAAACGTCTAGAGGTAGGGACATAAATAAAGCCTAAAATAAAGGAGATTAAGGAACTAAAATCTTTAGCTCACGAAGAATATTACATAGCTGAATCATTGGCATACCCATCAGGGTAGTTTGATCCTGACCGATCATGGTTTCAAACAGACTAATCCCAAGGCTTTCACATTTAAAACTACCGGCACAATGCAGCGGCTGTTCGATCTCTACATAACGCTCAATTTCCGCTTGAGACAGTTTGCGGAATTTGACTTTGTAATGTTCTACCAGCGTACGTTCAAAACCGGTAGATTTCTGCTGAACGCTGAGCGCTGTACTGAAATACACAATCTTGTCCGAATTGGCCTGCAGCTGGCGAATGGCCTTTTCTATTGTTAAAGGCTTACCCATAAAGATATCTGGTGCGCCTTCACGCCAGGCTACCTGATCAGAACCAATTACAATCGCATCAGGATGTAGCTCAGCGATATGACGAGCTTTTTCAAAAGCCAGGCGTTTGGCTAATTCATCCGCATGATTTTCACCTTGGGGTGATTCATCTATGTCCGGGACGACCGATACGTAATCAAGACGTAGACGGTTCATCAGTTCTTTACGGGTCTGGCTTGAAGAAGCCAAGATGATTTTTGCGGTATTCATTAGACAGCGTATTCTTCTAAAATATGGAGAGGAACGTAAGCAAGGACAGCTTTGTGACAGGCTTGCAGCTTGATCGGTGGCGCTTGTCCAGCTTCATAAGCTTCTACCCAGCGTGTAACGCAGATACACCAGAAATCACCAGGTTGCAGTCCAGGAAATCCCAGTTCTGGTAATGGTGTAATCAGGTCATTGCCCACTTTCTGGGAAAAATTCAGAAATTCAGAGGTCATCTGTGCACAGACAGTGTGCTGTCCCAGATCGGTAGGTGCGGTATGGCAAAAGCCATTACGGAAATACCCAGTAATGGGATCAAAACAACAGCTTGCCAAAGGCTCGCCCAGAACATTAAGACGGTTAAGATTAGGATCAGGATGTATCGACATAGGTACTGAATCTGGAAGAAGCTTTTTTCTATCATAACAAAACTTTGGCATTCATAATGTTTTCTGCAAAAGATGCTAACCTTTTTCTGCATAATCATTTAAAATCGCCTCGTTTTTAATATCTATAAAGAGAGCTCTACAATGAACTTTCAGCGTATGACTGACCTTGACCTGACGGGTAAACGTGTTCTGATCCGTGAAGATTTAAATGTACCGGTTAAAAATGGTGTAATCACTAGCGATGCGCGTCTACGTGCTGCATTACCAACAATTAAAGCTGCAGTAGAAAAGGGCGCGGCTGTCATGGTGTATTCACACCTTGGTCGTCCAGTTGAAGGTGAGCCGAAGGCTGAACAGTCTCTTGCGCCTGTAGCAGCTTATCTGACTGAAGCATTGGGTCAGGAAGTAAAACTTTTCACAGACTATCTGGACGGTGTTGAAGTTCAGCCGGGTCAAGTGGTTTTACTGGAAAACTGCCGCTTCAACGTAGGTGAAAAGAAGAATAATCCTGAACTTGCAGCAAAATATGCAGCACTTTGCGACGTATTTGTGATGGATGCATTTGGTACTGCACACCGTGCAGAAGCATCAACTGAAGGTGTCGCTCGTTTAGCTAAAGTAGCAGCAGCAGGTCCTTTATTGGCAGCTGAACTGGATGCATTGGGTCGTGCATTGAAAACGCCTGAAAAACCAATGGTTGCGATCGTTGCGGGTTCTAAGGTTTCTACCAAGCTTGATGTTTTGACTTCATTGTCTGATATCTGTGATCAATTGATCGTTGGTGGTGGTATCGCAAATACGTTCCTTGCAGCTGCTGGTTACAATGTAGGTAAATCACTGTGTGAAAATGACCTGATCGATACAGCGAAAGCGATTGCAGCAAAAGTTTCAGTTCCGCTTCCAACTGATGTAGTTGTTGCTGATGCATCTGAAATCAACTTTGATGACTTCCTGGGTTCATTAGCTGCAGCGAAAGCGACTGTGAAGAAAGTTGAAGATGTTGCAGACAATGACATGATCCTTGACGTGGGTCCAGAAACTGCAAAAGCATTTGCTGAAATCCTGAAAACGTCTAAAACCATCCTTTGGAATGGTCCAGTCGGCGTATTCGAAGTAGATCAGTTCGGTGAAGGTACTAAAGCACTGTCTTTAGCAATTGCTGAATCTGAAGGCTTCTCGATTGCTGGTGGTGGCGATACTTTAGCTGCAATCGACAAATACGAAGTTGCTGACAAAATTGGCTACATCTCGACTGGTGGCGGTGCATTCCTTGAATTCGTTGAAGGCAAAACACTTCCTGCAGTTGCGGTATTGTTAGAACGTGCTTAATCGCATGTCCTAATGTAAAAAGCTGGCTTGATGCCAGCTTTTTTATTTTTATCGCTTATTTATTCCAGATCTGTTCATCACTGATTCATTAAAGTGCAATAAAGCTGTCATAAGATGCAGACAAAAGAGTATGGAGATGAGATCTTTTGATGAAACAGCACCTCACTTTAGCTGCATTGCTGGCAGCATCTTTTATGTTTACTGCCTGTACCCAGCAGGAAAATACACCAGCCGAGGACGTAGAAAATACAACAGCTGTAAATGAAGAGTTCATTAGTCCGGAACAGCAGGCCGCAATTGATGCAATTGATAAACCGGTTCTGGATGAAAAAAATACAGATGTTCCAGCTGAAATTGCCAATGCACCTGCAGATGCTGCGACTGTAGATCAATCTGTATCAGGCGCTTCCGAGCCTATGACACCATAACTCAGACTATGCAAGTAAAAATCCCTGCTTTTGCAGGGATTTTTTATAAAATATTGTATTTTTTGGCTGTATTGCAATAGTTGAACATGTAGAATATGGCCCATTACCTGGGAGGATATTATGGCTCTTATTTCGATGCGCCAGCTCTTGGATCACGCCGGCGAACATGCTTACGGCGTACCAGCGTTTAACGTAAACAACTTAGAACAAATGCGCGCAATCATGCTCGCAGCAGATGCAACGAATTCACCTGTAATCGTGCAGGCATCTGCAGGTGCTCGCAAATATGCAGGTGCACCATTCTTACGTCACCTTATCTTGGCTGCAGTTGAAGAATGGCCACATATTCCAGTGGTAATGCACCAGGATCATGGTACTAGCCCTGACGTATGTCAACGTTCAATCCAGTTAGGCTTTACTTCAGTCATGATGGACGGCTCACTGGGTGAAGATGGTAAAACACCGACTTCATACGAATACAACGTTGATGTGACTCGCCGTACTGTACAAATGGCACACGCATGTGGCGTTTCAGTAGAAGGTGAAATCGGCTGTCTGGGTAGCCTTGAAACAGGTATGGCAGGCGAAGAAGATGGCGTAGGTGCTGAAGGCGTACTTGACCATTCTCAACTGCTAACTTCAGTTGAAGAAGCTCGTCAATTCGTTGCGGATACCAATGTTGACGCATTAGCTATTGCAGTAGGTACTTCACACGGTGCGTACAAGTTTACTCGTCCACCTACAGGCGATATTCTTGCAATTGACCGCATTAAAGAAATTCATGAAGCACTGCCAAATACTCACCTTGTAATGCATGGTTCTAGCTCTGTGCCACAAGAATGGCTGGCTGTGATTAACCAGTATGGCGGCGACATCAAAGAAACTTATGGTGTTCCTGTTGAACAACTGGTTGAAGCGATCAAACACGGTGTTCGTAAAATCAACATCGATACTGACTTGCGTTTAGCGTCTACAGGTGCAATGCGCCGTATGATGGCTGAAAAACCAAGCGAATTCGATCCACGTAAATTCTTCAGCGCAACTGTAGATGCAATGAAGCAAATCTGTATCGACCGTTATGAAGCATTTGGTACTGCAGGTAATGCAGACAAGATTCGCCCAATCTCTTTAGAGAAAATGGTTGAGCGTTATAAATAATTCCTTGTGAATAATTTATAAGAAGAGCCCACAGCGAATGTGGGCTTTTTTATATTTAAATAAAGATGAAGAATAAGAGCAGCATATGGAACTGATTTTTATTGCAGCATTATGTAGTGTTGCAGTCTCGATACTCTTAAAAATTGCTAAAAATAGAGGCTTGAGCCCCATCCACATGATTAGCTGGAATTATGTTACAGCCAGCGTATTGTGTTTTTTCTGGTTCAAGCCAGACATCCAGCATATTTCCATGAGTCAGACTCCATGGCTACTGATTCTGGCGCTTGGCGTTTTATTGCCGAGCGTATTTCTATTTCTGGCCAAGTCATTACAGACAGCAGGAATCTTAAAAACTGAAATTGCCCAGCGATTATCGGTTGTACTATCACTGGCCGCTGCTTATTTCATTTTTCAGGAACAATTTAACCAGCTCAAGATGCTGGGTATTGTCTTAGGCATAAGTTCCGTACTGTGCATTCTATTCTCACACCGTCAGGCATCAGAAAGCTCCAGGCAGGGAATGTTTTTTCTGGGTCTGGTGTGGTTTGGTTATGCACTGATTGATGTCTTGTTGAAATATACCACCAGCCTTGGTCTACAATTTGCTGTGGCACTGAACTTGATGTTTATCTGCGCCATGATTCTGTCGATGATCTATCTGCTGCTGCAATATCGTCATCTGGGTTCTGGCAAGGATATTGGTTTCGGTCTGTTATTGGGTGCGTTGAACTTTGCCAATATTGCTTTTTACGTCAAAGCACACATGATGCTCAAAGATACGCCAGCGATTGTATTTGCGGGCATGAATATTCTGGTGGTGATTTTTGGTGTGATTGCAGGATTGCTCATCTTTAAAGAACGACTCAAACCTGCAAGTGTGATCGGGTTGATTCTAGGTGTGATTAGTGTTGTTTGCCTAGCATATGCAATGTCTGTTTAACATAGGAAGATGCAAATTCAAGCGGATAACGTAACAGGTCTTCTTTTTCAGCCCGTCCAAGCAATAAGCCTGCCTGTTTGCAGTCTGGACAATGCGGATAACGATGCTGGGCATTAGCATAGTGATGTAAATAGATCTTATCGCAGTGTTTGCATTCGAATTTTAAAGAGCTGGATGGTAAAACAGACATGGGTACCTCTAATTGTTATTCTAGTTGGATGTTTGGAGAATAAAGCAAAAATTAGGCCCGAATTGACAAGAAAAGGGGCACTAGACCCCTTTTATACCATAAAATGCTTACAGTTTGGTGAAAATATCTTCAGCTTGCAGACGAGATTTAGGCAATTTGGCATTGAAATCATTTTCACTGCGATAACCTAAAGTAAGCAGTACTGATGGAATCAGGCCTTGTTCAGCTAACTGTAATTCCTCACTCAGAATGTCTTCATCAAAACCACCGATCGGTGTGGCATCAATACCTTCACTTCCTGCAGCCAGTAAGATCTGTCCCAATGCAATAAAGGTCTGGTTTTCTGCCCAGCGCTGAATATCGCCTTTTTCATTACGATAATAATGTACATAGCCGGTACGGGTATTCTTTTGACCTTCTTTGGCGCTCTCATCTTTAAAACGACCACTGAGATCATCACGATTTAACAGGTTGTCCAGATGTAACTCGTCAATATCGGCTTTGGTACAAAATAAAATAGTATGTGAAGAGTCCAGCACTTTGGGAGCATTGTAGGCATAAGTTCCAACTAGTGCTTTGGCAATACGCTGTTTAGCGGCATCATTGTCGGCAATAAAAAAATGCCAGGGCTGGATATTAATTGAAGATGGCGTCAGGCGTAAGATTTCTAATAAACGTTCAAATTGTTCTGCTGGAACCTTCTTGTTAGGGTCGTAAGCTTTAGTGGTATAACGGGTTTGAGCGATCTTGAGTAAATCCATTGATGGACTCCAATCTTTTGATAAGGCGTTTAGAAATATGCTTTAGGCATCTAGATTTTTCTGATCAAAAGATTATTACAATAAAAACATCATCGGCAAAGTCTATATTTATATAATCTTGAGTGAAATTTTATGAAAAACTAAGAGTTAAATCAGATAAAAAGCAAGCTTTTGTATATTGGCAGTTTCTGGTAACAGGAGTTTAATAAGGACTTCAGGCAATAGCATGCAAGATAGGTGGGCCGATGCAATATACCAATTACTTTAAACGTAAATTAAAGACGCAGCAGCAAATTGGCTTGTGGGTCGGACTGGCTGATGCGTATGGGACAGAAATTGCGGCAAATGCAGGCTATGACTGGCTCTTGATTGATGGTGAGCATGCCCCAAGCGATTTAAGAACAACGCTCTCTCAATTACAGAGTATCGCTGCTTATCCATCTCAAGCTGTAGTACGCCCCCCAATAGGCAGTGTGCAACTGATCAAGCAGTTACTCGATATTGGCGCACAGACCTTATTGATTCCTATGGTAGAAACTGTGGAGCAGGCCGAATTAATGGTCAAAGCAGTCCGTTATCCACCGGAAGGAATTCGTGGTGTGGGTGCTGCGCTGGCACGTGCGACACGCTGGAACAGTATCCCGAATTATTATCAGACTGCTCATGAAAATATCTGTTTGTTAATTCAGATTGAATCGGTGACAGGTCTGGAAAATCTGGATGAAATCCTCAAGATTGAGGGGATTGATGGTGTATTTATTGGGGCGGTAGATCTTTCAGCGACTATGGGTTATCAGGGGAATCCGAACCATCCTGAAGTACAAAAAGCAGTAGTAGACGCTATTCAGCGGATTCGTGCATCAGGTAAGGCTGCTGGGATTTTATCGACGCAGCATGAAGCTACCCAGAAATATCTGGCGCTTGGAACTGAGTTCGTTGCAGTAGGGGTTGATACCAGTGTTCTGATGAATTCGCTTCGTGAACTTTTGGCGAAATATAAACCTGATGCTGAAGTCATCAAGTCAGAAGGCGGTTATTGATTATAAAAATATCAGAGAGTCGTAAATTGTGGTTTCTCAATATTGATTACTTACATAGAAGATATTTTATAAAAGCTCTGATTTGTCAGAGCTTTTTTATTTACTTTAGCTATAGTAGTTTAAAAAATAAGATGGGTGGGATGGTAAAATGAAACCAGAAGAAATTGAAATATTTTTGAGCAGCAAAAACAGATCCATGAGCAAAAAAAGCAACAACGTTATCGTTTAGGGCAACGTATCTTATTCGTTTTCATGGTGATTTATACTTTGTCTACTGGATATCTGACAGTTGTAAACTTTCTTGATTCAGGTGATTTGATCTCTGGCTTTAGTATCATGATGTTGATCGGTGTGTTTTATATGTTGAAATACTTCTTTACTGGACATTTAGATATGCGAAAAAGCATCTGAAAAATACTACTCTTGACATATGTCATTACAATGTAATTTTGCTATTTGGTCAAAAAAGAGTTATAAGATAATTACTTTAAAGCGAATACTGTTTTCGCTGGTTTATTTTTAGCTGATTGTGATACACGAAAGACAGGTTTTCCTGTTAAAAAAACTCTAGCAAACCCAGAAATAAGATTTATTTTTAGTCTATAGCTCTCCTTGTTTAATCACAAAAAGCTCATATTATGAGTGAATATTTTGAAAAATTTAAATACATGGTCTATCGCGACCGCCATTAATGGTTGTGAAATTCAAGTCAAAGTTGTTCCAATGCAACGTCAGCAAAATACCATCAATGGTATGATTATGGTCAATGTGGGCAAGATGATTGAACTTGAAAACGGTGAACAATATCCATTTAATCTGGATGGTAAAAGTTTCTATACTGGTTTTAACCAGTTATACCGTTTAAGTTAAATAAAATATAAGAAGCAACTGTTCGCAGTTGCTTTTTTTATGAGTAATACCAGATTTTTAGCTGAATTTTATGAATATCAATATCAGAGCTATTGAGCTCTAAAATCTCAGCATAATCAGCTTTCCAATCTCCTAAAACAATTCTTTTTTTACCATTTACATCATGGATTGCAGCGCGGTGAGTATGTCCATGAATCAGCACATCTGCTTCTTTGAGTGCTGCTTCTACCGCAGATGGGTTTACATCCATAACCTCATAGCTTTTCAATTGCTGTGCTTCATGGCTTTTCTTGCGGAAACCATTAGCGAGTCTGGCACGGAAACTTAAAGGCATTTTTCTTAAAAAATCTAACATCCAAGGATGACGGATGATTTTTCTGAAACGTTGATAGGACACATCATCGGTACAGAGTGCATCGCCATGTTCGATCCGGTATCGGATCGAACCGATATTTAAACTGGTCATTTCAGGTAAAAGCTGTCCGGAAAATTGATCCAGAAAATCTTGGCCTAAGGCAAAGTCACGGTTACCGATGAGAAAATAGATCTGATTGCCGGCCTGGTTAAACTGTTTTAAAGCACTGACGATTTCATCCAGCCAGGGAGCAGTGTAGTCATCTCCAATCCAGGCATTGAACCAGTCGCCCAAAATATACAGTTGGGTATTTTTATGCTGATAAGCTGCCAATAAATCTAAAAACCCCCGAACGAGTCGAGGGTGATCAGGTGACAAATGTAAATCTGAGATAAACAGATAGGTCACAAATCTTTTCCTTATTTTTTAATCCCTCCCGACCTCCCTCTGCAAAAGAGATGAAAAAAACCATTTTTAAAAATGATGGTTCCCTCCTTTATTAAAGGAGGGTTAGGGAGGATTTAAAATTACTCAGAAATGATTTTTGCAGATTCGATCACAACGTTCTCTAGAGGAACGTCAGCGTGGTAGCCACGGTTACCAGTGCGAACGCCTTTGATTGCATCAACAACGTCCATGCCTTCAACTACTTTACCAAATACGGCATAACCCCAACCTTGAGCAGTTTTACCAGTGTGGTTAAGGAAAGAGTTGTTTTTCACGTTAATGAAGAACTGAGCAGAAGCAGAGTGAGGTGCTTGAGTACGTGCCATTGCAATGGTGCCTACATCGTTGCTTAAACCGTTGTCAGCTTCGTTTTCAATCGCATCACGTGTTGCTTTTTCTTTGAAGTTTTCATCCATGCCGCCGCCCTGGATCATGAAACCATCAATAACGCGGTGGAAAATTACGCCGTCATAAAAACCGTCACGTACATATTGCAAGAAGTTAGCTACTGTTTTAGGTGCTTTTTCAGCGTTTAATTCAAGAACAATACGACCTTTATTGGTGTTTAATTCGACTTGAGGAAAACTCATTGTGTAATCTCCTAATCATGGACTAATGCCATGGTTTTTTCTGAATGAAGGAAGCATAAGCAAACTACAATCGACAAGGCAAGCAAAAACATAATTTTCTTTGTTAAAAACATAAAAATCGTATCTTATTTATGCATTGATTTACAAAGTCATTTCTTCTAGATCATCCGTCTTCATAAAGCTTGTCTGACCCTAAGAGCATGCACTGATCTGCTGGCTCAGTCAAAAGCGGATATTTTACGATTTGGTAAGCTATTGTATTTTCCAATTTGAAAATGAACGAATTGAAATCAAATACCTAAGTTAACGGTTGAGAGATCATTCACCTATAGTTAAACTAAAGAACCTTTATTTAGTGAATACAGTTAGACCGCGTGAGCTACTGCATATTCATTAATCCCTTTTTAACTTTAGAAGTGAATGATTAATCATGAAGCCAAATGATGTTGTGACGTCTCTGCCCGACAACCCGACCCAAAATAAGAATGCAGTCGATTCAGCGCAGCAGCAGGAACAACAACCAGGCTTAGACTTTGTACGCCAGGTGATTACTGACGATCTAGCAGCTGGCCGTACCCAGCAAGTGGTCACCCGTTTCCCGCCTGAACCAAATGGTTATTTGCATATGGGTCATGTTAAAGCGATCTGCTTGAACTTCGGTATTGCTGAAGAATTTGGTGGCCTGTGCAACCTGCGTTTTGATGATACCAACCCCGATGCAGAAGAGCAGGAATATGTGGATGGTATTGCCAATGATGTAAAATGGCTAGGTTTCCAGTGGAATGGTGAACCACGCTATGCATCAAGTTATTTTGACCAGTTATATGCATGGGCAATTCAACTGATTGAACAGGGCGATGCCTATGTGGATCTGCAAACTCCGGAAGAGATCAAGCTGAACCGCGGTAACTTTGTAGAGCCAGGTAAAAACTCGCCACAACGCGATGCGACTGTGGAAGAAAACCTCGAGCGTTTCGAAAAAATGCGCACTGGTGAATATGCTGAAGGCGAAGCGGTATTGCGTGCCAAGATAGATATGAACTCGCCAAATGTGCATATGCGTGATCCGATCCTGTATCGTATTCTGTATTCTGCGCATCACCAAACTGGCGATAAATGGAAAATTTATCCAATGTACGACTATGCGCATCCATTATCAGATGCGATTGAAGGCATTACGCATTCACTTTGTACACTGGAATTCCAGGATCACCGTCCATTCTACGACTGGGTGGTGGAAAAAGTTAAATCGCCATCAGTTCCACGTCAATACGAATCTAGCCGTCTGAATGTTGATTACACCATCACGTCTAAACGTAAGCTGCGCAAGCTGGTTGAAGGCGGTTATGTTAACGGGTGGGATGATCCACGTATGCCGACTGTTGTCGGTATGCGCCGTCGCGGTTTCACGCCTGAAGGTCTGCGTGATTTCTGTAAGCGTGTAGGAGTATCTAAAGTCGATGGCAGTATCGTTGATGTAGCAATGCTTGAATATTGCATCCGTCAATCTTTAGAAAATACTGCAGCTCGCGGTATGGCAGTATTGAATCCACTGAAAGTGACTTTAACCAATTTGCCAGCGGATATGGATCTGACTCATTCACGTCATCCAAACGTAGATATGGGCGAACGTATTATTCCGCTCACTTCAGAAATCTATATCGACCATAAAGACTTTGAAGAAGAGCCACCTAAAGGCTTCAAACGCCTAATTCCGGGCGGTGAAGTGCGTCTTCGTCATGCTTATGTCATCAAATGTGATGAAGTGATTAAAGATGCGAACGGTGAAGTGGTTGAACTGAAATGCTCAATCGATCCTGAAACTTTAGGTAAAAATCCTGAAGGCCGTAAAGTAAAAGGTGTAGTTCACTGGGTATCTGCAACCAAAGGTATTCCTGCCGAAGTTCGCATTTACGATCGTCTGTTCACTGAATCTGATCCAGAAACTGGGGATGACTTCCTGGCGAATCTGAACCCTGAATCATTGAAAGTGGTTCAAGCAGTTATTGAGCCTGCGCTGGCTGAGGCAAAACCGGAAGATCGTTTCCAGTTTGAACGTGAAGGCTATTTCGTAGCGGATCAATATGATCATTCAAGCGACAAACCAGTGTTCAACCGTATTCTAGATTTGAAAGACAGCTTTAAACCTGGCAAATAATTTAAGCTAAATCCCTAAAAAGCCCAACTCCGGTTGGGCTTTTTCAATCGTGGCAGGAAAGAATGAATGATTGTTCGTGATAAAAGTAATAGCTTTAGTCTGCTGTTTGCATGGCATGGCACAATTTTGCCTAAAGTTCTGCCTGCCTTGGGGCTGGTAATTTTTCTTTCAGGCTTGCTGGTCTATCTGCGTCAGGCGCATTTTTTTAGCTTTCCTGCAGTGCCGGCCATAGGCTTTACCATCTTCGGGGTGATTCTGTCGATTTTTCTCAGCTTTCGTAACACCGCCTGTTATGACCGTTGGTGGGAAGGGCGCAAGCTGTGGGGAGCGCTGATTGCTACGACACGTCATTTATGCCGTGATAGCTATGTCCTTGATGATCAGTCACGTGAAATCCTGTTGTATCGAATGATGCTGTTTACTCATTTATTACGTGACCGTTTGAGACAGAAGCAGCAAAGTATTCAGCATTACCAGGCCCACACTAATTTTGAAGTTGCTGCATTTGATCAATTGCCCACGCATATCAATGCATCACAATGGGTACTGGAACAAATCCAGAAAGATTTGGTTCTGCTCTATAAACAAGGCAAGATTACAGACATTATTTATAACAATCTGAATCAGCATACAGTGGCTTTAGGCGATATACAGGCGGGTTGTGACCGGATCCTGTCGACGCCGTTACCATTTTCCTATTCGGTGCTGTTGCATCGTGCTGTTTATTCTTTCTGTTTTATCCTGCCATTTAGTCTGGAAGCCAGTCTTGGTTTATGGACTCCGATTCTAGTCGGCCTGATTGCCTATATGCTGTTAGGGTTAGATGAACTGAGTGCGGAACTGGAAGAGCCTTTTGGATTTCAGGATAATGATCTGCCTTTAGACTCTATTGTAAGATTGATCGAACGTGAAACCCTGAGTTCTTTAGGACAAGAATTACCTGAAGCGATTAAAGCTAAAAAAGCTTATTTAACTTAGGTTTAAACTGATTTTATTGAAAAGCTAATCATTAAATAAATTAAATGAAAATCATCTTATTTTTAAATTATTTTTGAGTGGCTGGCTTAAAAATTTTAAAAGCAAGAAACTATGACCCTAGCGATGTTTTAAATGATTGCCAAGATCTGGGCTATTGTTTTTAACCTGCTCATGTAGCTCACGATATTGCTCTAAACGTTGTTTGGCCTTGTCACGTAGCTTTTTCTTGATATAGAGAGCTAGAGCGAAACAGGTGGTCGTCAAGGTCAGGAAAAGGCTATTCATAAAGCTCATCATGGAGCTGATATAACCGATCGTCGTCAGGCGATTCATCATCTGAATGACTTGTGGGCTGCTTTCTACACCAGTGATTGCCCAGGTACAGAGATGCTCACAATTATTAATAATCAGGTGATAGTTATTTTCATGCATTCTGGAACGCATACGGCGAACCACTTTACGGCCTTTATATTTTGCTGAAGCATAATACTGGATCTGAATCGGTTTGCCATTGCTGAATTTCTCAATTGAGGTGATTTCAATTGGATGCTTCTTAAATAAATGTGCAAAACCAGAATAGTGGATGACACGACCACGCCCGGCATAAATCCCGTGATGAGTATAACCGAAATGTTTAACCATAAGATGCGCACCTATGGGAAACCGTTTAGTTCGCTGCATGTAAAGATTAAGCCATTTAATAACAAGTGTATTTTAAACAGCAAGTGTACTGTTTTTTTGTGAATTAATCGATGTTTTAGGGTTCAATTCTATCCAGAATTCGTTGTCTAGACAGTCATCTTTAAATTTTTCGAACTTTATAAATGCTGTATGTGAACTGATTGAGGCAGATCTTAAACTATAATGTCTAAATAGCCTAAGCAAATATGAAAAGTCATTTATCTGCATATTTGAAAAGAAATAAAGATATAGACACTTAGGTTTAGATAGAAGGAGTAGGTTCCACCTGATTAAAAGCAAAGAAGGGTAGGCAAAAATCCAAATGATAGATATAAAAAAAGCATTTGCGTATGCAAATGCTTTTTATCAAGACCTAAGCTGCTTATTGCAGCGGCAGGTGCTGAAGTTCATTGAGTTCTTTACGGCTATAACCGCGAGAAGCTAGAACTTTTTTGATTCCGATAATGATATCTTCATCAGTTGCTTTAGACAGTGCTTCAAGGAGCTGTTCATTTGTCTTGCAAGAGCAATCATTTTCAACACAAGCAATCTGGTTCTTGTGTTCATTTTGTTGTTCATCTGAAAACAACTTCTGCCAGAAACTCATAGAGCCTTCATACACAACCTAACATAGGGTGAAATATATCCAATTTAATAAATAAAGCAATAGGACCTATGTGATAAAAGCAGCAGTCAGTATTTCAAATTTTCGATTGCAGAAGACATTTTGAACGATATTATTTGATTGAAACAAGATAATTCATGCATAAGTTACTAATTTTATGTATAAAAATGGAGCTAACAAAAGCTCCATTTATGTAACAAAAAAATAAATTGAAACAATATTTTTAGCGTTTTTCCAGCAGTACGCCTGACTCTACATGGTGGGTATAAGGAAACTGGTCGAACAGGGCAAACTTGGTAATTTTATGGGTTTGGGAAAGTTGTTTCAGATTGTCGTGTAATGTGTCCGGATTGCAAGAAATGTAGATGATTCGTTCAAAGCGCTGTAGCAGTTTCAGTGTTTCATCATCGATCCCTGCACGTGGCGGATCAACAAATACCGTATCAAAGTCATAAGTTGACAGATCAATATTGGCTTCTTGCAGACGGCGGAAAGTACGTTCACCATTAAAAGCTTGCGTAAATTCTTCAGCAGATAGACGTGCTACCTGAATATTGTCGATACCGTTCTGTTCGATATTCCATTCAGCTGCATAGACAGATGACTTGGCCAATTCAGTTGCCAATGCACGACGGAAACGGGTAGACAATGGCAGGGTAAAGTTACCATTGCCACAATACAGCTCTAACAGATCTTTGTCAGATTGCTGCGCGGCATTACATGCCCATTCCAGCATTTTCTGGCAGACTTGCGCATTCGGCTGGGTGAAGCTGCTTTCGATCTGTTTGTACTGATATTTACGGTCAAATACAGTGAGTTCTTCTACGACAAACTCATCGCTCAAGACAAATTTCTGGCCACGGCTACGACCAATCAGCTTGATCTTCAATTTTTCAGCCAGTGCTTTAGCTGCAGGTTCCCAGCTTTCATCCAGCTTGCGGTGATAGATCAGGGAAACCAGTACTTCACCTTTTAGTGTTGCCAGGAAATGCACTTCAAATAGGCGGTGGCCCAGAGTTGCATCGGCTTTGAAGGCTTCTAGCAATTGCGGCATTAAGTCATTAATACTGCGGTCAGCCACAGGGAACTCATCAATACGGATCACTTTCTTGTTATTGTTCTGATCACGTTCAAACATGGCATAGAACAGGTCATCTTCAGTATGCCAGATCCGGAATTCAGCACGCATGCGATAGTACTGTTCAGGCGACTCAAATACTTCAAGGGCAGGTGGTTGATATTCGGCAAATTGCGCGCTAATGCGTTCAACTTTGGCATCCAGTTGTTGCTGATAAGATGAGGTCATATGCAGTAAAAAATCGCAAATATTTTGAAAGCCAAGATGGTAGCAAAAATTTGCTGTTCTGCCTAAGACTATTCAGGGAAACAGGCTTGAAAAGCTGTTAAAAAAGGCCAAATCTTCAAAGGGGAGAGATTTGGCCATAAGAGGAAAGGGATTAAAATAATTTAAGTACTAAAGCTGTTTATAGGCCTGACATGGTCATGAGACTGGCATTGCCACCTGCAGCTGCGGTATTGATACTGATTGCACGTTCAATCACGAAACGCTCCACTGGAATATCATAATTACCGGAACTTAGGTGCGTGATACCTACAATAGCTCCTTGTCGTCTTGCAATACGTTGCTGCAAATCCATCAATGCAGTGGTCTCGCCATGATGCAGTACAGCCTCAAAATCACCTGATTCAATATCTTTGATAACTTTAATAGCTTTCACCATACTCGCGGGCATGCTTTGCAGATACTTGAGTATAAAAGTATTGTCTGCCAGTACAGCTGGGCGGCTACCCACCGATAAAATTGCCAAGATTTGCTGAATCTGATCTACGTCATTGTCTGCTAGAGAGAGCACACTCTCACGCGGCAAGATCATGTACTGATTCTCTTCACCCGTTGGACCTTGCAGGCTAAAGCTATGTCTCGTTGCAATCTGAGCTGGAGCCTTCAACGAAATGCTTGAGAAAGTCTTGTTTACCCAAGCCTTAAAGTCCTGCATTACCGGATTTTCAAGGGAAACTTGGGCAGGCTGCATTGCATAAGGCTGAGCCAGCTTCTTCTCAGACACCTGATGCATTAAACGGTAGATATAAAGTGGACCCCCGGCTTTAGGACCAGTTCCAGACAGGCCTTCTCCGCCAAAGGGCTGTACACCCACTACAGCACCGACAATATTGCGGTTGATATACAGGTTGCCGACGTGCGCTTTTGAAATCACGGTCTGCATGGTTTCATCGATTCGGGTATGTAGTCCCATGGTCAGGCCATAACCTTTGCTGTTGATCTGATCCAATAACTGTGACAGTTCACCAGCTTTATAGCTAATCAGATGCAACACTGGACCAAAGACTTCACGTTCTAGATCATTCAAATTCGGCAGTTCAATCAAGGTCGGTGGAATAAAAGTCCCTTGAGCCAGATCAGAAGCATCTTGATTAAACATCAGCTGATGAACTTGATGACCTTTACTGCGCATCTGATCAATATGTTTCTGGATATTCTGCTGTGCTTCGGCATCAATCACTGGACCAATATCGGTTTTGAGTAGAACCGGATTGCCGACACGTAGCTGTTGCATGGCTCCTTGTAGCATCTTACGCACAGTATCTAGATTGTCTTCCTGCACACAGAGCACACGCAGGGCAGAACAGCGTTGACCGGCACTATCAAAGGCTGAGTTAACTACATCCAGTACAACCTGTTCGGTGAGTGCTGATGAATCTACGATCATGGCATTTTGACCGCCAGTTTCGGCAATTAAAGTGACGCTTTCGCCAAACTGATTCAGGCGTGCTGCGACAGTTTTTTGCAGAATCTTCGCTACTTCGGTTGAACCGGTAAACATGATGCCCTGGATGCGTGAATCTTGGCTGAGTTGAGCACCAATAGTTTCACCACGACCCGGCAAGAGTTGCAAGACATCCTGAGGAATACCAGCTTCCCAGAGTATCTGCACAGCTTGAGCGGCAATCAATGGAGTCTGTTCAGCCGACTTGGCAATCACGGTATTACCAGCAACCAATGCCGCCGAAATCTGTCCGGTAAAGATCGCTAACGGGAAGTTCCAAGGACTAATGCAGAGTACAGTTCCTAAAGGCTGAATATGTACATCATTAGACAGGTCCAGCATCTGGCCAGCATAGTAGCGTAGGAAGTCAATCGCTTCACGGACTTCCGCAATCGCATTTGCATAAGTTTTACCGGCTTCACGAGACAGTAGAACCATCAGTGGTAACAGACGTTCCTGCATCAGGTCAGCGGCTTTATTGAGACAGGCAGCACGTTCATTCTTTGGCAAGTTGCTCCAGAAACTTTGTGCATTTACGGCCTGAGTCAGGGCTATTTCAGCCTGTTCAGTCGTTGCTTCATATACAGTACCCACCACATCCTGATGCTGGGCTGGATTGATAACCTGTATAGCATTGCTAGTATCTAGTTCTGAAAATGCAGTACCCATTGCAGCAGCCTGGAATTGGCTATTCGCCAAGTCAGTTGCAACTTCATTTAAGGCTTGCAGGTCTGCGTCATTGGCCAGATCCAAACCAGACGAATTTGATCGTAAAGTACCATATAAATCTTTTGGGTAAGGGATTTGCGGATGTTTAGCACCTAAGGCATTTTCCTGTTGAGCTGCTTTTAAAATGGTTTGACGCGGATTTTCAATCAGGTCTTCGACTTTTAAATTCTTGTCGGCAATGCGATTCACGAAAGAGGTATTCGCGCCATTTTCCAGTAGTCGACGCACTAGATAAGCTAACAGGGTTTCATGGTTCCCGACCGGTGCATAGATCCGGCATGGAATACCAAGTTTACCAGCCGCTTTATCACCTACCACATTTTCATATAGCGGTTCACCCATGCCATGCAGACATTGGAATTCGTATTGACCGGCATAATAGCGGTCTGGATTAGCGAGCTGATAAATCGTGGCAACAGTCTGCGCATTATGTGTCGCAAATTGTGGGTAAATATAGTCCGGCTCTGCCAGTAGTTTACGTGCGCAGGCAATATAGGATAGGTCAGTATGCACTTTACGGGTAAATACCGGATAATCAGACATACCTTCGATCTGGGCTTTCTTGATCTCGCTATCCCAATACGCACCTTTCACCAGACGAATCATCAGGCGTTTCTGGCTGCGTTTAGCCAGATCAATGATGTAATCCACGACATAGAAGCAGCGTTTCTGGTAGGCCTGAATCACAAAACCAATGCCTTTCCAGTTATCGAGTTCAGGTTCAAAACACAAGCGTTCTAAAAGCTCTAGGGAAATTTCCAGACGCTCAGTTTCTTCGGCATCAATATTCAGGCCGATATTATAGTTTTTCGCCAGAACTGCCAGATTCAGTACCTTGCTATACAGTTCATCATTCACACGATCCATTTGTGAACGTTGATAACGTGGATGCAGTGCAGACAGTTTGATGGAAATACCGGGACCGTTATAAACATCCTTATCTGTTGATGCCTTGCCGATAGCATGAATGGCGTCATGATAGTCCTGATAATAACGCTCCGCATCTGGATCGGTCAGCGCTGCTTCACCAAGCATGTCATAAGAATATTGGAAACCTTTATCTTCTAGTCGTTCTGCATTTTTCAGGGCTTCATCAATGGTTTCGCCAGTGACAAACTGCTCACCCATCATGCGCATTGCGACGTCCACCGCTTTACGGATGATGCCACGGCCACTACGTGCTAAAAGACCGGTTAATAAACTCGACAAGCTTTTCTGCTGTGGTGTTTCCATCAGCTTTCCAGTGAGCATCAAACCCCAGGCTGCAGCATTCACGAACATCAGTTGGCTTTGGCCGAGATGTTCTTTCCAGTTGCCCTGATTGATCTTGTCGCGGATCAGCAGGTCACGGGTTGCTGTATCTGGAATACGCAGTAAGGCTTCTGCCAGACACATCAAGGCAATCCCTTCCTGAGAAGAGAGCGAAAATTCCTGAAGCAGTCCTTGTACGATACCGGCTTTACCACCAGAGCCTTTACGCTCGCGTAGGGAATGTGCCAGATCAAAAGCCAGGCACTGAATTTTATCTGTCAGTTCTGAAGAAATTTCACTATGTTCCAGCAGCGTTTCCATGCACTCGGACTCGGCACGTCGCCATGCGGTATTGATGCGCTGTTCATATTGGTTTTTATCCTTAAATTCAGCAATGTAATTCGATTGCTTCACTGCATTCGAGTGCGAATTCGGGCGTATTGTGGTGGACATAGTGACTTCCTGTACTGCGTCAATCGGTTCTTTGAGTTGAATGAGTTTTAATCTATAATCCCAAAATAATTGACGAATATCTCACTATAGTTTGTATCATTTTTAGAGAATAATTCTAATGAATAGCCCATATTTAAGCCTTGACCGAATAGATATTCGCATCCTTGATTTGCTGCAGTCTGAATCGAAAATTTCCAATATTAAACTGGCAGAGATGGTGAATCTTTCACCAACTGCGGTACTGGCGCGTGTACAAAAACTGACTAAGGAGGGATTTATTCTCGGTTATGAAGCGCGACTTAATCCAATTATGCTGAATAACGGTTTTGTGGTCTTTGTCGAAATTCTGCTGGATAAAACCACACCGAATGTGTTGGAAGAATTTTCCGAGGCGGTACAGCATATTCCCGATATCGTGGAATGTCATATGATTAGTGGAGGCTTTGATTTTGTGGTGAAAATCCGCTGTGCCAATATGGATGAATTCCGAAAAATCTCCGGTGATATTTTGTGGCAATTACCGGGGGTAAAAGAAACCCGTAGTTATCCAGTAATGGAAGTGATCAAGGAAACCCAGCAGATCAAGCTGAAAATGCCGGCTAAAGCTAAGGTATAAATTCAGACAAAACAAAAGGGACACGAAGTCCCTTTTTAATTTAAAATAGAAAGATTATTTATTCATTTCAGCCATTTCTTTCTGATATTCGGCTTTTGCCAGTTCAAAACGATTAACGACATCGTGACTTGGCGCTTTATCCAACAGACTCACAATTACAATGCTCAGCACTGCCAGAATAAAACCTGGAATAATCTCATATAGACCGGTATCACCCATATAATTTTTCCAGGCAATTACGGTTACAGCACCGACAACCATTCCGACAATCGCGCCGTTGAGGGTCATGCGTTTCCAGAACAGTGAGAAAATGATCAGTGGACCAAAGGCAGCACCAAAGCCAGCCCAGGCATAAGCCACCAGACCTAGAACTTTACTGTTTGGATTGATGGCCAAGGAGATTGCAATCAAGGCAATCACAATCACCATGCCACGACCCACCCAGATCAGTTCTTTTTGTGAAGCATTTTTACGCAGGAAGCCTTTGTATAAATCTTCAGTCAGGGTAGTCGAGCAGACCAGTAACTGACAGCTCAATGTACTCATAATCGCAGCCAGAATTGCCGCTAATATGATGCCTGCAATCCAAGGGTTAAACAGGATTTTGGTCAATTCCATAAACACGGTTTCAGGATTCTGGTTGACGATTGCAGCAGCAGGAAGGTCAGGATTTGCTGCAAAATAAGCAATCCCGATATAGCCCGCCGACATTGCACCCACCAGACACAGAATCATCCAGGTCATGCCGATCCGGCGTGCAGTAGGAATAGTTTTGACCGAATCTGCCGCCATAAAGCGCACCAGAATATGTGGCTGACCAAAATAGCCTAAGCCCCAAGCCAAGCTAGAAATAATCGCGACAAAACTTAGGCCTTCCAGCATATTGGATGCATGTGGACGGGCAGTTTCCAGCAGGGTGCCCACCTGTTGAGCGTTATCACCCAATGCCAGATAGGTAATGATGGGTGTAATAAGCAACGCAAAGATCATTAAGCCAGCCTGAAAGGTATCGGTCCAACTGATTGCCAGGAAGCCGCCAATACACACATACAGAATCGTGGCCACTGCACCGAGCCAAAGTGCTGTCGTGTAATCCCAGCCAAACAGGCTTTCGAACAGACGCGCACCTGCGACCATGCCGGAAGCACAGTAAATTGCAAAGAACACCAGAATCACAATGGCTGATAGTAAGCGTAAGATTCGTTTCTTATCCGCAAAACGGCTGGTGAAATAATCAGGCAGGGTCAGAGCATTGTTCTGAAATTCAGTATGGGCACGCAGACGGCCAGCTACCAGTAACCAGTTCAGCCAGGCGCCAATAATCAGGCCAATCGCAATCCAGACTTCTGACAGACCGGAAAAATAGATGGCTCCGGGTAAGCCCATCAGCAGCCAGCCACTCATGTCGGATGCACCTGCGGAAAGCGCAGTCACTACACTGCCCAGACTTCGCCCACCCAGAATATATTCATCAAAATTGGACGTCGCACGATAGGCATATAAACCGATCCCAATCATGGCGACGATATAAAACATAAAAGTAATCAGTGTTGGGTTAAGCGAGCTCATAGGCAGAGTATCCTTAAATTTTAAACATCATCATCCGGGATGATTTTTGAACTGCATTCACAGGGCAGTGATTCAAACATGGTTTAAAAATTACACTCTGTAACAGTTGAGCAGCTTTTGTGTATATTTTATGTAAATTAAGAATTTTCTCATATAAATGAAGAATTAGTAGAGGGTTATAAAATACAAAGTTACACATGGTTTTGAAGAAAAATAAATAATTTTAATAAACAGTTAAATTCATTGAACTTTTGTATTTTAATTACACAATTTTACAAAAATAACAACAATCTCGAATTAGACATATTTTGTTTCAAATCCTGCTTAAATCACTTCTATTTGTTTTTAGGGCCTCTCTTCATAGTGAATGAATGCCATTCTGAATGGTGCATCATTGCTAAGAGTAATATGACATGGACAATATGTTGCAAATAGAATCAAGTCGAATTGAACAGGATTTATTGGGGAAAAAACAAATTCCCCAGCACAGCTATTATGGTATTCATACTTTGCGTGCGATTGAGAATTTTCAGATCTCAGGTCTGGCAGTAGGTCAGCAAGCACACTTTATTCGCGCATTGGCGCAAGTTAAAAAAGCAGCAGCACAAACGAATTTACATTTTCAGAAAATATCAGAACAACAAAGTAGTGCTATTCAACAAGCCTGTGATGAATTAATTCATCAACCTCAGGACTGGCAGGAGGCATTTCCGCTTGATCCTTATCAGGGTGGAGCTGGTACTTCTATCAATATGAATGCGAATGAGGTTATTGCAAATCGGGCGCTAGAATTGCTCGGGCATCGTAAAGGCGATTACCATATCCTGCATCCAAATGATCATGTGAATACTTCACAATCAACCAATGATGTCTATCCCACGGCACTACGTCTAGCGACTTATACACGTCTGGATGAACTGCTTCATGTACAAAAATCGTTGATTGATACTTTATATAGCAAGTCATCAGAGTTTCAATATGTGATCAAGATGGGGCGTACCCAGTTACAGGATGCAGTCCCAATGACTCTGGAACAGGAATTCCGTGCTTTCGCAACCTTATTAAAAGAAGACCTGAAGCTGATTGAGCAAATGCGTCAGTTATTGCTGGAAGTGAATCTGGGTGCGACCGCCATTGGAACCGGCGTGAATACTCCAGATGGTTATGCCAAACATGCAGTACAAACTTTAGCGAAAATTACTGGCCTACCTTTAAAAGGCGCGGAAGATTATGTCGAAGCGACCAGCGATTGCGGCGTGTTTATTATTCTATCAAGCAGCCTGAAACGTCTGGCTGTTAAATTATCCAAGATCTGTAATGACTTGCGTCTTTTAAGTTCTGGCCCGCGTACCGGTCTAGCGGAAATCCGTTTGCCAGAATTACAGGCGGGTTCTTCTATCATGCCAGCTAAGGTCAATCCGGTTATTCCAGAAGTAGTCAATCAGATTGCATTTCGTGTGATTGGTAATGACCTGACTGTGACAATGGCAGCAGAAGCAGGGCAATTACAGCTTAATGTTATGGAGCCGGTCATTGCAGTATCCTTAAATGAATCCATCCAATTATTAACTCAAGGTATGCAGACCCTACAACAAAAATGTATTGCCGGGATTCAGGCCAATGAACAGAACTGTTTAAATGCAGTGATGCGCAGTATCGGGATTATTACCTTACTGGAGCCACTTTTAGGTCATGCCACTTGTGATGAAATCGGTAAACAATGTATCCGTGAAAATAAAACTGTACCAGAAGTCGTGCTGGAACTGGGTTTATTGAGTGAAATTCAGCTGGATGAAATCTTTGCTTTTGAAAATCTGGTTTCAGAAGTCCCAATGATGAATCAATGGGAACAGGTATCCTGAAAGTTTAAGGATGAGTCCAATATAGACCCGTACTGATTTTAACCATTTGCCTCAAATTCCGCCTGTGGGTTTGAGGCATTTTCATCTAGACTATATCGATGACACAATGAATTGAGTGCATAGCATGTTTGATAAAATCAGCAACTTATTTAAATCAAATAAACCTGATCCGGCTCAGATTTTTCTGGAAGAGAATCATATCCAATATGTAGAAGGGATCGGCTATATTGTGGATGGGATTAATTTAAATGAGGAGCTGGGCGAGCGGCTGGAATATTTGTCTAACCGACGCATGAAAACTTTTGATGATTTAAAAGCGCTTTATTCGACTGCAATGATCATTAATGAAAAAATTGATCTGGAAATTGCCAATCAGCGTTTTAATGCAAGATTAGGAAATACTGAAGAAAACCTGCTGCAATTTAAAATGATTGTGAAAAAGTTAAATGACTATTATCGTAACTTTTTACGTGATAAAAAATAACTGAATCATAGGCTGATTTTATCCTATGCAGTCAATCTGTAACGACTGCATAAAAATAACGAAATAGCACCAGATCATCGTGATAGTATAAGCTTCATGTTGTTTAGACTTTAAAGCTATATACATGTTCCAACAAGAAATTTCCCAACTTAATTTACCCAAGCTCAAGGCAGGCGAGAAACGCTGGTTAGGCAATCTGCAAGGCTCGTCTACTGCATTATTGCTGAAAGAAATTATCAAGCAGCAGCAATCGCGCCTATTTGTCATTGTTGCGCGTAATAACCAGCATTTGGGTCAACTGGAAAGTGAACTGGAATTTTATGGGATTAAACCGACCATATTTCCAGACTGGGAAATTTTGCCTTATGACCGTCTGTCACCGCATCAGGATATCGTCTCTGAACGTCTGGCAATTTTATCTAATATGCCCCAAAGCGGCGTATTGTTGCTGGCAGCTTCTACATTGGCACAGCGTGTTGCACCTACTTCATGGGTGCTGGGTGAACACTTCGATATTCGAGTCGGGCAAAAGCTGGATCTGGAACAGCAAAAGAAAAAACTGATTCAGGCTGGTTATCATCTGGTCGATACCGTTTATGACCATGGCGAATTTGCAGTTCGCGGTAGCATTATCGATATATATGCTTCAGGTCAAGATGCACCGATCCGGATTGACCTGTTCGATGATGAAATTGAAACCCTGAAATTTTTTGATCCGGAAACGCAACGTACTACGCAAACTCTAGAACAATTTACCGTATTACCTGCACAAGAATTTCCACTGAAGGAGGGTCGTGCTACTTTCCGTGACCGTTATGCAGAATTTTTCCCCACAGCTAATCCAAAGAAAAATCCAATTTATCAGGATGTAATGGATGGCATTGCTTCACCGGGAATTGAGTTCTACCTGCCTTTATTCTTTAGTCATGAAGCGATGCAAGGGCAAAGTACCTTAATTTCGTATTTACCCAAGAATGGCATTGTCATTACAGATAAGGCGTTGGAGCAGAGTTTAGAACAGTTCTGGCAGGACGTAACTCGCCGTTATGAAGATCGCCGCCATAATATTGATCAGCCGATTCTGCCGCCTGAAGCACTGTTCTGTCCGACCAATCAGCTTTTAGAACAGCTAAATCAGTTTAGTCGCATCATTGCGGCACAAGAAGCTTTTGATGAGAAAGCCGGAGTGATTAATCTGGATACCCAGTTACCACCACGCTTGCCTGTTGATCCAAAACGTGAAAAGCCCTTTACCGAAGTCAAAAAATATATTGATGCGGCCGATCATCCGGTTTTACTGGTTGCTGAAAGTGCCGGTCGTCGTGAAACCTTAAAAGATGCGCTGCGCCCAAGTCTGGGCGATATTCCGACCGTAGAAAACTTTGATGCTTTTGTCGATTCTCTGCATGCGATTGCGATTACCAGTGCACCATTGGAACGTGGTCTGGTTCTGACAAATCGGATCAGTGTGATCTCGGAAAATCAGCTTTACGAACATCGTGTGGTCCAACGTCGTCGCAAGCGTCAGCAGGAAGTATCAGAAGAATTCCTGATCCGCAGTCTGACCGAGCTAAGCATTGGTGCACCAGTGGTACACATTGATTATGGTGTAGGACGTTATGCAGGCTTAATTACTTTAAGTATCGATGATCAGGACCATGAATTTCTGCAACTGGACTATGCTGAAGGCGCTAAAGTCTATGTGCCGGTGACTAACCTGCATCTGATCAGCCGCTATAGTGGTGGCGATCCAGATCTAGCACCTTTACATAAACTGGGTACAGATGCTTGGAATAAAGCCAAGCGTAAAGCTTTGGAACAGATTCATGATGTCGCAGCCGAGTTATTACATATTCAGGCACGTCGTTCATCTAAGCCGGGGATCAGTTTTGAGGTTGATCAAAGTCTGTATATGCAGTTTGCTAGCGGCTTTGCTTATGAAGAAACACCGGATCAGGCCAATGCGATTGAAGCCACACTATATGATATGCAACTGGCAAAACCAATGGACCGTCTGGTCTGTGGTGATGTCGGTTTTGGTAAAACTGAAGTCGCCATGCGGGCAGCCTTTGTCGCAGTTCAAAATAACCGTCAGGTTGCGGTATTAGTGCCTACCACTTTGCTGGCACAACAGCATTATGAATCTTTTAAAGACCGTTTTGCGGACTGGCCAGTTCGGATTGAGGTGCTTTCCCGTTTCGGTTCATCTAAAGCGCATACCAAAACGATTGAGGATTTAGCGGATGGCAAAGTCGATATTGTCATCGGCACCCATAAGCTTTTACAGGAAAATGTCCAGTTCCATAATCTGGGACTGATGATTGTCGATGAAGAACATCGTTTCGGGGTGCGTGATAAAGAACGTATTAAGGCCCTGCGTGCCGATGTGGATATGCTGACCCTAACAGCAACGCCAATTCCACGTACCTTAAATATGGCCTTTAGCGGAATGCGTGATCTGTCCATTATTGCAACACCACCAGCACGCCGTCTGGCTGTAAAAACTTTTGTGCAGGAACATACCAGCGACACTATTCGAGAGGCGATTCTGCGTGAATTACTGCGTGGTGGTCAGGTCTATTTCCTGCATAATGAAGTGGATACCATTGAACGTGCTGCAGAAAATATCCGAAATCTGGTGCCTGAAGCACGTGTCATTGTGGCACATGGTCAGATGCGTGAACGTGAGCTGGAGCAGGTAATGCAACAGTTCTACCACAAGGAATACAATGTCCTGGTGTGCTCGACCATTATTGAGACCGGGATTGATGTGCCGAATGCCAATACCATTATTATTGAGCGGGCAGATAAGCTTGGTCTTGCACAGTTACACCAGTTGCGTGGCCGGGTTGGGCGTTCGCATCACCAGGCCTATGCCTATCTGTTAGTGCCATCCCTAAAAGCCTTGAAAGGCGATGCAGAAAAACGTCTGGAAGCGATTCAACGTGCCTCGACTTTGGGTGCAGGCTTTATGCTGGCCACCGAAGATCTGGAAATTCGCGGTGCAGGTGAACTTCTAGGCGAGCAGCAAAGTGGTTCGATGCAGGCGATCGGTTATAGCCTGTATATGGAAATGCTGGAAAAGGCGACTAAAGCCATTCAAAAAGGTAAAACGCCGAATTTTGATGCACCCTTGTCTTTAACTGCGGAAATCAACCTGCATATGCCAGCCTTGATTCCGGACGATTATCTGGGTGATGTACATCAGCGCTTGCTGTTCTATAAACGCATCAGTAATACTGATACTCAGGAAAAACTCGATAATATCCGTATGGAACTGATTGACCGTTTTGGCATTCCGCCGCAACCGGTGAAACAGTTATTTGCTGTGCATCAGCTACGTCTTAAAGCTGAGCAGCTGGGCATTACCAAAATTGACATTGGTGGGCAGGGTGGCCATATCGAGTTTGCGCCAGATACACCAGTTCAAGCCATGAGTATTATCCAGATGATGCAGAAACATCCGACCTATTTCAGGATGGAAGGCGGTCAGCGATTAAAAGTGATGGTGATGCTGGAAGATTATCAAAAAAGAATCCAGTTCATCAGTGATTTATTGGATAGCCTATTAAAAGAGCTAAATTAATAGTTTTAGATTTTATAGAATGTGAATATTCACACTATATTTCATTTTTATAAATATAGTGTGAATATCAGCTTGTTTTCATATGAAATTATTTAAGCTAATAGTTTGCCGTTTTGTCCTTCACAATTCATACAAAATTGCCCTAAAGCGCCCGCTTACAATACTCAGCCGCAATTGTATATGGTAGTATTAGCCATCATTCTAATTTTGCATCATTTATAAAGATATGTTTAGTTTGCATCCACAACTTGCTCAAGATACGTTTTTTGTAGGCGACTTTCCTTTATCAACATGTCGTTTGATGAATGATATGCAATTTCCGTGGTTGATTCTGGTTCCGCGTGTACCAGGCATTACCGAATTATATGAATTGAGCCAAGCTGACCAAGAGCAGTTCTTACGTGAATCAAGCTGGTTATCGAGCCAGTTAGCGCGTGTATTTCGTGCCGACAAAATGAATGTCGCAGCTTTGGGCAATATGGTGCCGCAACTGCATTTTCATCATGTGGTTCGTTATCAAAATGATGTGGCATGGCCTAAGCCGGTATGGGGCACTCCAGCAGTTCCTTATAGCAGTGAAGTATTGGCACATATGCGTCAAACCTTGATGCTGGCTTTACGCGGTCAAGGGGATATGCCATTTGACTGGCGTATGGATTAAGCGTTGACATACATTTTATGGTCCATTCAGGATTTTGGACTTTAAGAGAGTAATTGAGTGCAATTAGACGACTGGATTCATCAGGAACCAAAACAGTTTGAATATTTCCATCGGATGATGGGATATATCATGCTGTCTCTGGTTCTGATCGTCTATCACTACACGGAACCGGACACCAATTACCAGATTTTTGTTCCGTTATTTCTGGCACTGGTTTTGGTGATCACACCGAAATTATCCCGGTGGATGATTTATAAATACGACTATAATTTAAAACGTAATTTCTTCTTTGTTCTAGATGTGATTATCGTATCGGTTGTACTTGCAGCTGTGCATCTGGATCTGGTGTTGTCTCTACTGGCAGTGGTCACATTGCTATATACCGCCATTAATAACAAGATTTCGTTCATGATGGTGTCACTGGCTGGCCTGATTGGCACCATGATCTTTTATCTGTCTACCATTGGCATTTTTGGGTTTACCAGCTATTTCAGTCCCACCAGTACGGAACTCACCGTACTAGGTTTCATCTGTTTGATTACTTATTTTGGTGTCGGAAATTTCTATCAAAGCGGTCGTATGCAATATATGACCCAAAAGAAAAATCATTATTTTGACCAGATGAACCGTTATATGGAATTTGCTAACCAGCTCAGCCGTTATGCGCCAGTGCAGTTATGGCAATCCATCATGAAAGGCGAGTCTGAAGCTAAGATCGAATACAAACGTAAAAAACTCACGATTTTCTTTTCGGATATTCAGGGATTTACAGAGCTTTCTGAAACTCTGATTCCGGATGATTTGGCTTTCCTGTTGAATGACTATTTAAGCCATATGACTGAAATCGCCAAGAAATATGAAGCAACGGTCGATAAGTTCATGGGGGATGCCATCCTGATCTTCTTTGGTGATCCGCATTCAGATGGTGTAGAGCAGGATGCTAAAAATTGTCTGGAAATGGCGATTTCAATGCGTCAGCAAATGAAATTACTACGCGAACGCTGGATTAAAATGGGTTATCCGCCATTACATATCCGTATGGGGATTTCGACCGGTTATTGTCACGTGGGGAACTATGGTGCCAATCACCGTATGGCCTATACCATTGTTGGTCGTGATGCTAATTTGGCTGCACGCTTACAAAGTGCTGCGGAAGTTGATGAAATCCTGATTTCTGAAGATACCCATAACCTGATCAAAAATGACTATCTATGTGCACCTAAAAAGCCAATTTTCCTGAAAGGGATTAAGGCACCGGTTCGCACTTGGCAAGTGATGGAAAAATATGCCTTCCAGAAAGTTGAATATCAGCGCTGGTTTGATTATGAGTATAAAGGCTTTCATTTACTGCTAAATCTGGATGAAGTACAAAACTATGATTATCCAGAGTTGTTGCATGTGCTAGAAAAAATGATTAAACGCATTCAAACCCAGCAGCAACTGACCAACTCTCAAGGAATTGTGAAATTAAAACTTGAAGATGAAGTCATTGAACCTTTATCTGCTGAAGAAGCATTTCGAGCAGCTGAACGATCAAAAGTCATCTAATTTTTATGATTTAAATAAATGATAAAGACCATAAAAAACCACGCTTAAGCGTGGTTTTTTGATTTCAGAATCTTAGTGATTTTCTGAAGCATGATTAATGGTATATTTTGGAATTTCAACTTCCAGATCTTCATCCACAATCTTCACTTGGCAAGACAGACGGGAATCAGGCTCTAAACCCCAAGCACGATCGAGCAGATCAGCTTCGACATCATTCATTTCTTCAAGGCTGTCGAAACCGCGACGAACAATTACGTGGCAAGTGGTACATGCACATGACATATCACACGCATGTTCAATCTTGATTCCGTTTTTCAGCATGCTTTCACATAGATTGGCATCTTGTTCAACTTCAAACTCAGCGCCTTCAGGGCAAATTTGCGCATGTGGAAGAACTTTAATACGTGGCATAGTCTTTACCTTAAATTAGTTTGAGTTTGACCAATCGTCGAGTTTAGTGCCTTTAAGGGCAGCATCAATATGTTGATTCATACGCAGAGCAGCAAATGCATCACTATGTATTTTAAGCTGTTCTACTGCATATTCAATGGCTTTGATATCTGTACCTTGTAGCTCGGACTCAAGTCGTGCTTGCGCAGCAGTCAGTTCTGCCAATTGCTGTTCATTCATCAATTGAGCATCTACTTTCAGTGCCTGAATCAGTGCTTCAAGTTCACGTTGTGCTTCCACCTTGGTTTCCTGCAGATGACGAAGATTTTTATCTTCTTCAGCAAACTGATAACCTTCTAACAGCAGACGCTCAGTATCTTCACTCGACAAGCCATAAGATGGTTTGATATCGATTTGTGCAGTCACACCTGAAGTCATTTCTTTGGCAGAAACGGTTAATAAGCCATCCGCATCCACTTGGAAAGTCACTTCAATACGTGCCTGACCTGCGGTCATTGGTGGAATACCATGCAGGACAAAACGGCCTAAGCTACGGCAATGTTCTACCAGATCACGTTCACCTTGTACCACATGAATCAGCATAGCGGTTTGGCCATCCTGATACGTTGTAAATTCCTGGCGACGTGCAACTGGAATTGCGGTATTGCGTGAAATCAGACGTTCAACCAGACCGCCCATGGTTTCCAGACCAAGAGAAAGTGGAGTCACATCTAATAATAATGATCCATCTTTGCTGTTACCAATGAGCTGATTCGCTGTAATTGAAGCACCAATCGCAACCACTTCATCCGGGTTAATGGTGCATAGAGGCTCTTGGTTAAACACATCACGTACTGCTTTTTGCACGGCGTACGAGCGGGTAGAACCACCTACAAGCACCACATTCTGAATATCATCAAGTTCCAGCTTGGCATCACGCATGACACGCTTACAAACGCTGATGGTTTTATCCAAAGCAACCTTGATGATTTCTTCAAAAGTCGGGCGATCTAAAGTCAGGCTTTGATCAAGCAGCTTTAATTCAACTGAGTCTGCATCAGATAATGCTTCTTTAGCTTTACGCGCAGCAGTAATGAAATGCGCATATTCAGCATCATCTAGGGTTTCGATATTAAGCTGTTTTTTAGCCCATTTTAAAATCAGACGATCCAGATCGTCACCACCTAGAGCAGTATGGCCACCAGTCGCTAATACTTCGAACACACCTTGAGAGAAACGCAGAATGGATACGTCAAAGGTACCGCCGCCCAAGTCATAAATCACATAGTTGCGATCTGTGCTCAAGTTGGTTTCCTGATCCAATCCATAAGCCACCGCAGCAGCTGTTGGTTCATTCAATAAACGCAGAACGTTTAAACCGGCCAGTTGCGCGGCATCACGTGTTGCCTGGCGTTGTGCTTCATCAAAGTATGCAGGAACCGTAATCACGGCACCATTAATCTCATTTTTTAAGCTGGCTTCAGCACGTTCTTTAAGCTGCTTTAAAATTTCCGCAGAAATCTCAACTGGCGTTTTACGTCCTTGCGCAGTTTCAAATGCCGGCATTTCATTCGCTTCGCCCACCAAGGCATAAGGATGCTGGAATTTAATATCTGCTTGGGAGCGACCCATAAAACGTTTTACGGATACAATCGTATTTTTAGGATCGGTGGTAATAAAAGGTTTGGCATCATCGCCATATTCAGTGCTTTGTGCTGCATAATGAACGATAGAAGGAAGTAACACACGACCTTGTTCATCTTTGAGTACTTTGGCTTGACCTGAAAGAACCGTGGCAACCAAAGAGTGGGTGGTGCCTAAATCGATACCAATCGCAATGCGGTGTTCATGTGGTGCACTTGATTGACCTGGTTCTGCAATCTGCAAGAGAGCCATAGTGTTACATCCTTTGCACGTTAAAATTAAATAGAAAAATTAAAATTCATCATCAAGATCAAAGCTGTCATCATCCAGGAAACGGTCTTCCGCTTTGTCGATGTCTGCCATGACTTTAACAAAGAAACGCAGTTTACGCACGGTATCGCGAGCTTCACTCCAGTCTTCATCTTCATAGTCGATTTTGAACTCACGAACCAGACCATCAATCCATTGCTGAACTTCAACTTTCAGAGAAGAAAGATCTTCAGCCGATGAGGCTTCATCTAATTGTTCGCGAATTTCCAGCGCATCCTGAAGAAATTCAAAATCGCTAATAGACTGATCCAGATGATAGTCTTGTTTTTTTAAAGACAGTAAATAAGCTGCACGGCTATCAACCGCTGACAAAGCCTTGAATGCCTGGTTGATCTCGCTTGATTTAATCAAAGCCTGATCTTTATCTTCAGCTTTATCGGGGTGATATTGTTGCTGCAACTTTAAAAACTCTGCTTTTAAAGTGGCTAAATCAATATCGAGTGCTACAGGAAGATTGAACAACTCAAAATGATTCATGGGAGATAGAGTCCGCGATTAATATGCAAAAATGATTAAACTTGATGACAATTAAAATAACTGCCTAAATGCAATTAAAACAGTGTATTTCACACTGTTTTAATGCTGAAAAAAGAGAATTATTGCTGCAATCAGACAGTGAATGACTCACCACAACCACATTCGCCTTTTTTATTTGGATTATTAAATTCGAAGCCTTCGTTCAAGCCGTTTTTCACGTAGTCCATTTCTAGACCTTCGAGATAAACCAGACTTTTTGGGTCTACGAAAACTTTAACACCAAACTGTTCAAAGACCTGGTCATGAGTATCGACTTCGTCGACAAACTCAAGAACATAAGCAAGACCAGAACAGCCTGAAGTTTTCACACCAACACGAATGCCTTCACCCTTACCGCGACTTTTGAGGTAATTGCTGATATGAGTTGCTGCATTTTCAGTTAAGTGGATCATGAAAACTCCGTGAATCTTTCTTCAAAAAACGAATGATTAAACTTTAGACTTCTTGTTACGGTAGTCTTCAACAGCCGCTTTAATTGCATCTTCAGCCAGTACAGAGCAGTGCACTTTTACTGGTGGAAGAGCCAATTCATTTGCGATATCAATGTTTTTGATCGCTTGTGCTTGGTCTAAGGTTTTACCTTTTAACCATTCAGTCACTAATGAACTTGATGCAATTGCAGAACCGCAACCATAAGTTTTAAAACGTGCTTCTTCAATCACGCCTTCATCATTTACTTGGATCTGTAAACGCATTACGTCACCACAAGCAGGTGCACCGACCATACCAGTACCAACGTTTTCTGCATTTTTGTCTAAAACACCAACGTTACGTGGGTTTTCGTAATGATCAATTACTTTTTCGCTATAAGCCATGTTGCTTCTCCAAAACTCGGGGTCAGCCTTAATATAAATATGGGGATTAAAAATTTTTTATCAATGAGATAGCAGTGTAAATACAGCTATCTCAGAGTCAAAAATTAGTGCTCAGCCCATTCAACTGTAGAAAGGTCGATACCTTCTTTGTACATATCCCAAAGCGGAGAAAGTTCACGTAATTTCTCAACAGCAGCTTTAGTGATATTTAAAACGTGATCGATATCTTCTTCAGTGGTGTACTTACCAAAGCTGAAGCGGATCGAACTGTGTGCAAGCTCATCAGAAAGACCTAATGCACGAAGTACATAAGATGGTTCAAGTGTTGCAGATGTACATGCTGAACCTGAAGATACGGCTGCATCTTTCAGTGCCATCATCAATGATTCACCTTCAACAAAATTGAAACTTACGTTTAAGTAGTTTGCAACGTTTTGAGTTGGGTGACCGTTCAGGAATACCTGTTCAAGACCTTGTAAGCCATTCCAAAGCTTGTCACGAAGGACACGTAAACGAGCTTGTTCAGACTGTAAATTTTTGCCTGCAAGTTCAAATGCTTCACCCATACCAACGATCTGGTGAGTTGCAAGAGTACCTGAACGCATACCACGTTCATGACCGCCACCATGCATTTGTGCTTTTAGACGTACACGTGGTGAACGACGTACGAACAGGGCACCAATACCTTTAGGACCATAGATTTTATGTGCAGAGAAGCTCATCAAATCGACTTTCAATTGAGAAAGATCGATTTCAACTTTACCCGCAGCCTGTGCAGCATCAACGTGGAAGAAAATCTTTTTCGCACGGGTGATTTCACCAATCGCAGCAACATCAGTTGTCGTACCGATTTCGTTGTTTACCATCATCAGGGAAACAAGAATGGTGTCTGGACGGATTGCTGCTTCAACCATTTCTGGAGTAATTAAGCCAGTTTTTGGTTGCGGCTCAAGATAAGTAATCTCAAAACCTTCAGACTCAAGCTCACGACATGTATCCAAAATTGCTTTATGTTCAATTTTAGAAGTGATGATGTGTTTGCCTTTAGATGCATAGAACTGAGCCACACCTTTCAATGCAAGGTTGTCAGATTCAGTCGCACCTGAAGTCCATACGATTTCACGCGGATCAGCTTTTACTAAATTCGCCACTTGTTCACGGGCGTATTCAACTTTTTCTTCCGCTTGCCAGCCATAAGCATGTGAACGAGATGCTGCATTACCGAAGGTGCCTTCGAAAGTTAAGCATTCCATCATACGTTCTGCAACTTGAGGATCTACCGGAGTTGTTGCTGCATAGTCAAGATAAATCGGACGTTTCATGTCAAATACCTGTAACCGATAAAAGGGCTGAATCAATGTTTGCTGAATTTTGGCGTAATGACACAGTTTGTACGTTGTCACGAGCTACAAGGTCAGCAAGGGTGATTTTTGCGAGATAATCGGCAATGTGGTGGGAGAGTTCTTGCCATAAATCATGAGTCAAGCACATCGCGCCATTTTGGCAGTTGCCTTTATGGTCACAGCGAGTCGCATCAACTGTTTCGTTTACAGCTTCAATAATTGCTAACACAGTAATTTCATCTGCGCTGCGTGCTAAATGATATCCACCATTGGCACCGCGAACACTCGAAACTAGACCATAACGTTTTAGTTTCGCAAATAACTGCTCGAGATAGGCAACAGAAATAGTTTGACGTGCTGCAATTTCAGCAAGCGTGATCGTTTGTTCAGATGGCTGCAAAGCTAAATCAAGTAGAGCAGTCACTGCGTAGCGACCGCGAGTGGTTAGGCGCATGATTCGATACACATGGTTAGACTAGATGTGTAGATTTTATGAATCCCGACTAAATTAGTCAAGTTATTTTTGTGAATGGCGAGCGTATTTAATTTTCTGAAAATGAAAGAATTACGCGCTGATCCAATTATACACTAATAACGCAATCAAAAGCACTGTGATTATACTAAAGACCATATTGATCCGCTTTTGACGGCGTTCCATACGTTTAATGCGGTTGCGATACTGTTTAACTTCAACTTGCAGGCTATTAATTTTAGAACGCTGATCTTCAATTTTCTTTAATAAAGGCGCAATACGTTTTCTTGATGAAACAATATCGGTCTCATCTGCCGGTGGTTCAGATAACCAGTGTTTCCAGTCGGACAATACTTTAGGTAAGGCAAATAAAGTCAGTAAATCACGGAACTCGTCTTTTAAAACCTGATTGCCATCAATACGCATCGCACGAATGCTTCTGCGATTGCCAAAGATAAAGATCTTAATCAGATCCATTAAAGTAGTGCGAACATCCAGATCAATAACTCTGCCTGGTGCTTTATAGTCAAATAACAGCCCGTCTTTGGTAAACTGGACATAGAAATCAAAATATGGAATATAACTATTGATTTTTATTGTAATATTCTCATCTACAAACCTCTTCGCCTGAAGAGCAACAACACGGTCATGTTTGAGAATGAACGTGAATATTGTTTCTAAAACGATTAAAGTCATCGTAAGCAACAAATGTGGTTGATTTTGACTTTGTTGCGATTCACTCATATATACAACCAATCCTTACCTGAAAATTAAAATGAAAAAGCATCCTGCTGAGTAAAAGATTTCAGGGTTAAATCAAATTAGACTTGAAATAAAGTGCTTTGTAGAACAGTTTAGCAAATCTATCAAGCCCTAAATTTGCTATTATGCGGTGATTTTGTAGATAATTTTATGATATTTGCATAGAAAATAAGCAGGAGTCGTGTACATGGATAAAACAAAAACGACACAAGATACAGATCAGGAATTGATTGAAAAACCAGTGAAGAGTAAGTCAAAGTCTGCTTCAGAGCGACGTTCAATGCTGGACTTTCGTAAATATACTAAGCAGATCTGGTTGGCTGGCCTTGGGGCATTTTCCCGGGCAGAGGAAGAAGGCAATAAACTGTTTGACTCGCTGGTCAAGGTCGGAGAAGAGCTAGAATCCAAAACACTCGATATTGCAGATCAAACTGTGGAAAAAGTCTCCGAAAAAGCACGCGAATCTGTGACAGATACCAAAGATAAGGTTGAAAAACTGATCGACAACTCTGTTCATCATTCCTTGAATCGTATAGGATTAGTCACACTGAAGGATGTACAACATCTGGAGCGTTTAATTCTTCAGTTGCATGCCAAGGTTGATGAATTGACCTTGCAGCAAGAAAAAATACAGAAAGAATTATTGGAAAAAATACACACAAAATGATTTTCTTCATAATTCAATGTTTTTTTCGCATATATTTTGAAAAAAAAGAGGTTTATAAGTATTGCGTTTATACCTAAAGCATTGCTATAAAGGCGTTATGGTAGTTTAAACAAATTCTTGGACCTTAAATAAACGATATTAAGAGGACGTAGTTTTCATGAATAAATCAGAATTAATTGATGCAATTGCAGAGAAAGGGGGATTATCTAAGGCTGACGCAGGTAAAGCTTTAGATGCTACAATTGCTTCTGTTACTGAAGCTTTAAAAGCGGGTGATACAGTAACTCTAGTTGGTTTCGGTACTTTCGGCGTTAAAGAGCGTGCTGCACGTACTGGCCGTAATCCACAAACTGGTGCTACTCTTGAAATTAAAGCAAGCAAAGTACCTAGCTTCAAAGCAGGTAAAGGCTTAAAAGACGCTGTTGCTTAAGCTGCTTCAATCCTAAAACGCGCCTTCTTTGGCGCGTTTTTTATTGATAGATTTAATTGTTTTGATTAACACATTCATTCAATGGGTTTTTTCGGTTAAAATCCTCTGCAAATAAAATATTGGAATACTTATGGAATCTTTTCGTAAAGTTATTAAGGGTTGGTTGGGCAAGGTCTTGCTCGTTCTGTTTTTAACCCCTTTAGCGCTTGTAGGTATTGAAGGATATTTTAGCGGCGGGAATTCTGATGCAGCAAAATCAGTCAATGGAACTGATATCTCTAAACAAGAATTAGAGTCACTGACAAAATCATTCAAACAACAATACTTAAGTTATGCCAATGGTGATGAAACCTTATTAAATCAAAGCTTCATCGATCAAAAAGCGATGGATACCCTGGTTGCGCGTACATTGCTCTTGCAACAGGCTGAAAAACTCGGGATTAGCCTGAGTGACCAACAAATTGCACAAATGATTTCTCAGCAACCTTCTTTCCAGGAGAATGGCAAATTTTCTAATGCTTTATATGAAAATTACCTGAAATCAATCGGCATGACTAACAATGCTTTAGTAGAAAGTTTACGTAAAGATCATGCACTGAAAATGCTGTCTTCTACTTTTATGGATTATCCACTGGTCAGTCCGGTTGAGATGCAGCAAATTGCAGATCTGCAAACTGAACAGCGTCATATTCATATCGCTAGCGTGAATCTGGACAGCTATAAAAAAGCAGTAAAAGTATCAGAAGCTGATATTGCAGCATATTATGAAAAGCACAAATCCCAGTTCAAGCAACCGACTAGCGTTGATGTGGATTATGTGGTGATCAAGCCGAGCAATATTGATACTGCCAATGTAGCCGTCACTGATGCAGAATTGCAGGAAGCTTATAATAAATTTGTGGCTGACCAGAAGCAGAATGTGAAACCAGAGGTTAAACATATTCTAGTGACTGCAGATAGCCGTAGCGATGCTGAAGCCAAAAAACTGGCAAACGAAATTGCAGCTAAAATCAAAGCTGGTACCACTTTTGCACAAGCAGCAGCTCAATACTCTGAAGATCCTGAATCTAAATCTAAAGGTGGTGCTATCGCTGTCTATGAAAAAGGCGTGTTCGGTACTACATTTGATCAGACTGTTGCATCTTTAAAATCTGGTCAAGTTTCAGCGCCTGTTAAAACGGATTATGGCTACCATATTATTTCAGTCCAACTGCCTGATGTAGCAGTTCCATCGTTTGAATCTCAAAAAGCACGTTTATCTGAAGAAGTATTGGCAGCGAAAAAATCTAATGCATTCTCTGATACGGTAAACAGTCTGAATGACATGGTCGTAAGTGCGGACTCGCTGGATGTTGTTGCTCAGGAAGTGAAGGGCGTTCAGGTTCAGAAAGCAAATGGTGTGACCCTTGCGACACGTGATCCATTGCTAAGTGATGCGGCTGTCAAAGTTAAACTGTTTAATGATGACGTGAAAAATGGCGACCGTAATGCATCTTCAAGCATTCAGTTAGCCAATGGTGATGTGGCTTGGGTAAAAGTTCGCAATTATCATGCAGCGGGTGAGCAGACACTGGCAGAAGCTAAACCAGCAGTAAAAGCTAAACTGATTCAAGATAAGGCATTTGCTGCGGCCAAAGCTGAAGTTCAAACTGCATTGAATGAGTTTAAAACCAAGCCTGCAGCATCAGTTACGAAAGGTAAACTGGTATTTGAAGATGCAGGCATCTATACACGCGCAGAAGGTCTGCTTAAGCGTGATGTACAACGTGCAGCATTTAGCGTACCAGCGCCTAAAGCAGGTCACTGGTCAGTAACGACAGCAAATATGCCAAATGAATTGGTGGTTGTGGCAGTTTCTGAAGTGAAGAAAAATCCGATCGATGTTTTAAGTGCAGAGCAACGTAGTGAACTAGTGAAATTGTATCAACAGCTTCGTGGTCAACAAGAATTTGATGACTATACGCGTTACTTAAAATCTCACGCAAAAATCAAATAAGATTTGATTGTAAAAAAACCAGCCTGAGGGCTGGTTTTTTTATTTTCTTAAGTAAGAAATAATATCCAAAAATAAGAAGAGAGCATACAGCTCTCTTCTGAAATCAGGTCATTTTATTCCGCCCGGAAAATCAGCTCATAACCTGTATATTTACGGATATTAATCACGCCAGTATCCAGAATCAGATATTGGCCTTTAATCCCTTGTAGTTTGCCTCGGATCACTGGGGTTTTGTCCAGATTGTGAGATTTGATTTTCTCTGGATATTGCTCTACCGGATAGATGAACTCGCGCGGTAATTCCTTATCCAAAACCTCAATATTCTCATTAAACTGCAAATTCTGATTAAACTCTTCACGGATAGTTTGGATTTTCGGTGCAAATTCTTCAATCAGCTGATCGCGAACCTCAATCAGATTTAAAGGTTCCGCTTCACCTTTGAGTAATTTACGCCAGTCGGTTTTATCTGCGACCTGACTACCAAACATCACTTCCAGTTTACCGGAAAGACGGCGAGAACCCACTTTCATGATAGGAAGGGCTTGAGTTGCACCTTGATCCAGCCAACGAGTCGGCATTTGATTAATACGGGTGATTCCGACTTTCAATGCACTAGAATTGGCCAGATAAACAATATGTGGCTGGAAGCAGACATTCTGTGCAAACTCATCTTCCCGGCAAGTACCTAAATGATAATGGCAGGTTTCCGGTTTCATGATACACATATCACATGACGCTTTAGTTTTAAAACATTTAAAACAGTGGCCTTGTGAGAATGATTTAGAAGTTTTTTTGCCGCAAGAAACACAATAGATATTTCCTGTCCATTCAATCTCGATTTCCTGACCTAACTGGAATGGAAGGTTAATTTCTGATCCATCTAATATTAATTTGTATTCAACATTTGCCCGCTGGGTATTTTGATCAGTTACACTAAGGTCTGTAAGACCGACGTGCATTTTATGGCAAATGCCCTGAAGTTCCATAAAAAATTACTCACTTAAATCATAAGGATGCAGTCATGGCTGAACAGAATGTCATCACTTCAATGCTAGACGACTTCGCCAAAGAACAGCCAATTCATACTGCTATTTGTATCGGGCAGGATTTAACCCAATCTCAGTTTCAGCAATCTATTCAATGGCACTATTTTAACGTATCTGAGGTTTTAAATCTGCCTTTTCAACAGCGTTATGACCTGGCAGTAGTGATGCTGGATACTCCTGAAACCTTAGCATTGTCAGAACAGCAGAAGAGTCAAATTCTGGTTAAAATGCGTGATTTATTTGCAAAACGTCTGGTTGTGGTGAGTCGCTTGCAGGATGAAAAACTGCTCAGGTCTTTAGGTCTGACCCAGTTGATTGACAAGACGGTTCATGGGGCGGATTTTGCACTCTGGCAATTCAATATTTTAACTTATAAACATGTGCCAGACTGGTTTAACTCTAAATTCTGGGCTAACCCTGAAAACTGGGATAAATATCGCTGGTAAAATTGGAAAGCTAGGAAGGACTTATATCAGTATTGCAAATATTAACAAAATCCTGCATGGAAAATATGAACTCACACTCTATTCTGTAGAGAAGGCGTATACAGGAATGAGTTATGACCAATCTTAGTAGTATTGTAGAAATGCTGGCCAAGCAAGCTTTAGGAAATAACCAAGCTCAATCCCAGCAGCGTTCATCCCAGCAAGGGGGATTGGCAGATATTCTTGGATCAGTATTGGGTCATATCAATAATGCTAATCAGCAAAACCAGAATCAAAATCAGCAGCATCAAAACTCACAACAGCAAAACAAGCAAAATGGCCTAGGTGCAATTTTAGGTTCTGTACTCAGCCAGCTCGGCGGTGGGAGCCAATCTTCCGCTCGACCAAGTTCTGGACTGGGTGGCAGTTCAACAACAAAGACTTTATTGATTGCTGTCTTGCCACTGGTCTTGGCCTGGATTCAGAAACAGGGCGGTTTGCAAGGAGCATTGGATAAGCTCAAAGGACAAGGTTTAAATAGCCAGGTTGATGACTGGGTCTCTACTGGCCCGGGTGAAAATGCCAATGTTGATCCGCAGCAGGTGCAAAACCTGTTTGATGATCAGGAAGTGGAACAGGTCGCAGAACAGACCCATGTGCCTAAACAGGATGTCTATAGTGCCATTTCTCAGGTCTTGCCGCAGATTATTGATTCACTGACACCACAAGGTGAGCAAACCAGCAAGCAGGAAGCCAATAATGATATTCAGAATGTATTGAATATGGTCTCAGGCTTGTTTAAAAAATAAATCTATCTATCCAATAAAAAATCCCGACTTTTAGCCGGGATTTTTTCTATTGAATTCTTTAAGCTTCTTCCAGATTCAAGCTAAAGAGTCGGTTGGATTTACAGATCTTCTTGGCCACATAATGCGATTTTCTAAGACGGATTAAAATAATCTGAGACTGAAATTCCAGTTCGCCAAATTCAGGTTCAACCTGAACATAGTGTAACTGACCATACTCATCCCGAACTCGTGCTTGGGCAGAAAAGCCAGGACGGGCATTACCGCTTGAAATTGTAGCTAAACGGCCTAATAGGTTTACATCATTCTTTTTATATTTAGGTGGAATAACCTGATCCAGACAATGAATCATAAATACGGTAAAGAAAATCGCAATGATCAATGCCGGTAGAATGATGTAATAGGCAGGTAAGAAATGATATTCCTGTGAATAGATCAGAAACTGAAGAAAATAGCCGGAAAAGCTAAAATTCATCAGGAAGAAAAAAACAATCAGGGTTTTGGAGAATTTAACATTCAGCCATTCAACATTCTGAAAGTCATACGGAGAAATGCGTTTCAGGAGTTGACTGGGTTTAAGCTTAAAATAGAAGGCAACTGTTTTTGCCATGCCAAGCAGAATGATGAACAATAAACTGAGATGAAATGGCATCAGGTTATAGTCAAGTAAAAACTCAGGCATGGCAAAATCCGTTTTAGCTATTATTCTGAAAGATAAATTCCGCCATCAGAATGCACGGTAATATCAACTTTTTCAAGTGATTGACCTTGGCAAGGTCCAGAAATACATTCACCGCTTTCGACTACGAACAGTGCACCATGAGTAGAGCATTCAATAAACTGCTGATCACGGTCCAGAAACTGGTTTTCCAGAAATTCCAGTTCTACCTGTAAATGTGGACAAATATTCTGGTAAGCATAAAATGAACCATCACGCTGGGTGATAAAAATTGTATCCCCATTTGGAAGTTCGAAAGAGCGCGCTTCACGCTCTGGAATATCGTCAGTCATGCAAATTTTTAACATTAAGCACATTCCTTAAGAACATCTTTTAATAATGCGGTGTATTCTGAAACAGCCAAACGTGGACCAAATTGCGCTACTACTTGACTAGACACTAAAATTGCCAGTTCTGCTGCTGTTTTTAAGCCAAGACCCGCATTAAGTGCATATAAAAAAGCACCCGCGAAAGCATCGCCAGCACCATTCGCATCCAAGGCAGTTACAGCACGGCCCGGTACAGTAAAGGTTTCACCATTATTGGAAATAAGCGCACCCTCAGCTGACATTGTAATGACAACGTATTGACTTAATTCTTTAAGTTTAACCAGAGCGGCTTCGACGGTATCTGTTTCGGTATACATCAATGCTTCTTGCTGGTTGCAGAACAAGAGATCTACACCATCTGCAATCATTTCATCCAGACCGGCACGGGCATATTGCACCATCGCAGGATCAGAAAGGGTAAATGCGATTTTAACCCTATTGGCTTTGGCAATTTCACGCGCCTGTTTTACGGCCTGACGTGCTGTTTCGGAAGTGGATAGATAACCTTCGATATAGAGCCATTTAGCAGTTGTTAAAGGCTGGAAGTCAATCTGTTCATCTGTGAGTTCAGCAGTAATACCTAAATAGGTATGCATGGTACGTTCAGAATCTGGGCTGACCAGAACCATACAGGTACCTGTTACGCCTTCACTAATCGATTGGGTTGTAGTTTTAATGCCAGCTTCATTTAAGCCATGCAGATAGATATGACCCAAATCATCATTACCGACACGGCAGGCATAGAATGCAGAGCCGCCCAAAGCTGCAAATGCAACTGTAGTATTGGCTGCTGAACCGCCTGAAGCCTGACCTTTATAAGTTTGAGTTGCTTTTAAGTTTTGATACAGAGTAGCCTGAGCTTCACCATCCGCAAGTTGCATGGTGCCTTTTTGCAAGTGATGTGCAGTTAAAAACTCATCAGAAACTTTAAATTCCTGGTCAATCAGCGCATTGCCAATCGCAAAAAGGTCAACAGTAGACATATCCAAATATCACATTAAAAATGAAAGTGCTAAGTTTACACGATTGCTCGGGTTTGCTGTAGTTCACTGAAACATTTTCAGAATACTTTAAAAAATACTGTAACTTATTCAGCTTGAATCTTTGGTCTAAGAATTGATTTATTTTTAAACGGTAGCGAGTGCAGCCATTGATTTAAAGGTTGGATTTTATTTATAAGATTAGAGTACCAAGCAGTTATACTGGTGCGACATTTGAACAATCATCTAAAACAGTGTGGGTATATGGATATTAAGATTGTAACAGCCGAGCAGCTCCCTGATCAGATTGACACTTTAGCGACACTGGCGCGTAAAGAAGGTTATGACCTGATTGATAAGTTAATTGAAGAATACCGCACTGGAAAAAACTGTTTCAGTCAAAATAATGAATTTCTGGCCTGTGCCTATGATGGCAATAAACTGATTGCCTGTGGCGGCTTAAACCAGCAATGGGGCGATAACGGCATTGAAGAAAGAATTGGCCGGGTACGTCGCTTCTATGTGCATCCAAAATATCGTCAACATGGTGTAGGTAAGCAGCTTCTAGCTTATCTGGAGCAGTTGGCACGACCATTTTATTCAGCACTTTGTTTACAGACCGATACCAAACTGGCCGCCAGTTTCTATCAAAAACAGAACTATGTCTTTGTTGAAAACCACCCGAGTTATAACTATTTCAAGTATATGATCTAGAGATCATTGCCAAACCTGATCATTTAAAAATCAGATGATCAGGTTTACTTAATTCGATCAAAATCCTCGGTTTTCTGCGTGAATAATTCAAACAACTACAGCTATAATGCGAATAATAATTTTTTAATTTAAGCATTAGGAGATCGCATGACTGTAGATGTCACTGAAACCATTTCTCAAACTGTACATCCTGCGTTTCAGTTGGTACGTCAACAACATGTTGAAGCTTTAGACATTTTAGTGTCTGAATATAAGCATAAAGTGACTGGCGCCACCCATTATCATCTGGCGACCAATCATGATGAAAATGTTTTTCTTGTTGCGTTTCGCACTCAGCCAATGGATTCGAAAGGTGAAGCGCACATTCTGGAACATACTGCACTGTGCGGCTCAGAAAAATTCCCGGTACGTGATCCGTTCTTCTTGATGATTCGCCGTTCGCTTAATACTTTTATGAATGCCTTTACAGCGGCAGACTGGACGGCTTATCCATTCGCAACTCAAAATGATAAAGACTTCCAGAACTTATTAGAAGTTTATATGGATGCGGCCTTTGCTGCGAACCTGAATCCGCTGGATTTTGCTCAGGAAGGTATCCGTATTGAGCTGGAAAATGGCGAGCCAGTGTATAAAGGCGTGGTATTTAATGAAATGAAAGGGGCAATGAGTTCACCTTCAGATCAACTTTATCATACTTTGGCGCATCACTTATTCCCGGACACTACCTATCACTACAACTCAGGCGGCGATCCTAAAGATATTCCAAACCTGACTTATGAAGAGTTGGTGAATTTCTATAAAACGCATTATCATCCAAGTAATGCAGTATTTATGACCTTTGGTAATAAATCTGCTGCTGAGTTACAGGAACAGTTTGAAAATCTGGCACTGTCTAAATTTGGAAAAGGTGAAACACTTTATTCAACGCCAGAAACCCGTTTAACTGCGCCACTCAATGTAACAGAAACCTATGCAGTTGATGGGGAAGATCTGAAGGACAAGACTTATCACGTATTGTCATGGTTATTGCCAGAAGCGAGTGATATCAAGTTACGTTTAGGCTTGCGTCTCGTAGAAGGGATTTTGCTGGAAGATTCAGCATCTCCCTTACGTCATTACTTGGAAACCTGTGGTTATGCACAGTCAACTGGCCCATTCATGGGCGTAGATGATTCCAACTTTGAAATGACCTTCTACTGCGCGGTTCAAGGTTCAAACCCGGAACATGCTGAAGAATTCAAAAACGGAGTTTTCAAAGTTCTGGAAGATGTTGCCTCTAAACCTGTTGATCAACAGGCAGTAGATGCGATCCTGCATCAGATCGAATTGCATCAGCGTGAAATCAATGGTGATGGTACACCGTATGGCCTAAGCCTGATCTTGAGCGGTTTAAGCAGTGCAATTCACCATCGTGATCCGGTTGAAGTCTGGGATGTGGATTCTGCGATTGCTTCAGTAAAAGAAGAGTTGCAAGATCCAATGTGGCTGTCGAATCTGATTAAAGAGCATCTACTGGATAATCCGCACCGTGTTCAACTGACTCTGGTTCCGGATGCAACTAAATCTGCCAAAGAAGTGGAAGAAGAAAAAGCACGTCTGGCTGAAATTTGTAAAGCTTTAACTGAAGAGCAAAAAGCAGAGATCAATGCTCAAACTGAAGCGTTAAATATCCGCCAAGATACTCCAGATGATTTGAATCTGTTACCTAAGGTGGGTCTGGAAGATGTGCCTGCGGAATTGCAGATTGTTCAAGGCCAGTTGCGTGAGATTATCTGTAACCGCGTAGATACGCCGTTGAATCTTTATCATGCAGGTACCAATGGGATTTATTACCAACAGGTATTGGTGAAAATTCCAGATGAAGTGGTGCAATCACCGTATTTCAACCTGTTGTCTATTTTAATGGGTGAAGTTGGTGCGGGTGAATATGATTACCTGCAATTCCAGCAACTGCAAACAGCAGTCAGTGGTGGTCTGGGCATGGGCGCTTCATTGCGTTCTAAAGTGGATGACAAGAACAAGATCAGTGCGTGGTTAACTTTAACGACTAAATCTTTGGCTAGCCATCTGGATGCGATCCGTCTGTTAAAAATCGGTTTCGAGCAACTTCGCTTTGATGAAAAAGGCCGTATTATTGAGTTATTACAACAGCGTAAAACTCGTTGGCAGTCGCGTATTTCCGGTTCTGGTCATAGCTATGCGATGCAAGTGGCATCACGTCAGCATAGCGCTCTAGCCTTGCGTGATTATCATAATACCGGTCTGGGTGCTTTGAACTGGCTGATTAACTTGGTCAATCAGGCTGAAAAAGATACAGCAGCTTATGATGCCATGATTGAGGAATTAAAACGCATTCATACAGTCTTGCTACAAGCACCAAAACAATTCCTGTTGGTGTGTGAAGAACAGCAGTCTGAGCGTCTGATTGAAGAAATTCAAAACGTGTGGGACAAACTGGAAGTGAATACTGCACCTGCAGAATTGACTCAGGTTGAAAAAGTTAATCATAGCAATGATGAAGCCTGGTTGATTCAGACTAATGTGCAGTTCTGTGCAGCAGCTTATCCTGCGGTAGAAGTTTCACATCCTGATGCTGCTGCTTTGATGGTATTGGCAGGCTACTTGCGTAATGGTTATCTGCATAGCGCAATCCGTGAAAAAGGCGGTGCTTATGGTGGTGGCGCAAGCTATGACGGAAATGCATGTTCTTTCCGCTTCTATAGTTATCGCGATCCACGCTTAGCAGAGACTTTCCAGGACTTTGATGCAAGTATCCAATGGTTGCTTAACGCACCTCAACAACCGCATCAGCTGGAAGAAGCCATCTTGGGTTTAATTGCCAGTATGGACAAACCGGGGTCACCAGCAGGTGAAGCGATTACTGCCTGTTATGCCTACCTGCATCAACGTACGCCAGCATTCCGTAAACAGCTTCGGGAACGTTTGTTGCATGTCACTCTAGATGATTTGAAACGTGTCGCACAGACTTATCTGGTTGAACAGCAAGCTTCAAAAGCGGTGGTTGCGCCATTTGCCAAACGAGAAACTTTAGAACAACTCGGCTTTACAATTCAGCAAGTTCAATAAATAAAAACAATGAGGATAGAGGATGGCGCTTAATTCTATTAAGCGCTCAACTTTGCAGCTGGGCGTTTTGCTTGGCTGTGTAGTTGGGACGCAAGTTAATGCGGAAGATAAAACTGTAGCGAGTAGTCCGATGCCGGCAACGGCGGAGGCTTGCTCTGCGGTTGAAACCAATTCAGAACGCTTGGCCTGTTATGATGCGGTATTTAAAATACCGGCCGATAGTAAGCCAGATATTGTTTCTGAACGGCGTGCAGCCATAGAAATTGCGCCCGAACCTGATAACCTCAAAGCAAAAATTGAACAAACCGTTTCCAATATCTATGCTTCAGAAGGATCAAAGCTGACTCCGACTTTATCCTTGCTGGATAGTCGTTGGGAATTGTCGCCGGAAAGTAAACTGGGTACCTGGAATATCCGTTCTTATCAGCCGATTTATCTGATGCCAGGATTCTGGACTTCCAAGAAAAACGAGTTTCCGCAAAGTGAAAACCCAAATAACACGGTTGAAGAAGACCAGAATTTGACCTCGATTGAGGGGAAATTCCAGTTATCTTTAAAAACCAAGGCGGTTGAAAATATTCTGGGTGACAATGGTGATCTCTGGCTGGGCTATACCCAGTCTTCACGCTGGCAGGTATATAACTCGGAAGAGTCCCGACCATTTCGTGAAACCAATTATGAGCCTGAAGCCAGCCTGATCTTCCGTACCAATTATGATCTGTTTGGTTTGAACTGGCGTATGCTGGGACTAACCCTGAATCATCAATCTAATGGCCGTTCCGATCCATTATCTCGTAGCTGGAACCGGGTAATGCTGAATCTCGGTTTCGAAAAAGACAACTTCGCCATGATGCTGCGCCCTTGGTATCGTATCGAAGAAGATCGTGCAGATGACAATAATCCCGAGATTAAAAACTATATCGGGCGTGGGGATTTAACTGCATTTTATCGTCATAATGCCCACGATTTTTCCCTGATGTTGCGTCATACGCTAAAAGGTGGGGATGATAACCGTGGTGCGGTACAGTTTGACTGGTCATTTCCGATCAGTGGGCGTCTACGCGGCCAATTCCAGCTCTTTGATGGTTATGGTGAAAGTCTGATTGATTATAATCACCGTGCGACCTATGTGGGCTTGGGTGTATCCTTAATGAATTGGTACTAATCTGTTTCATGTAAAAAACCACGCTTAGGCGTGGTTTTTTTGCTTATACCTATTCATTTAAATCTTAACCAATCTGAATTTCTGAAGGCGGATGTTTAAGACGGCTTTTCTTCGGTGTTGCAATTAAATAGGCAAGGGTCAAAGGTCCTAGACGACCCGCATACATCATAAGCATCAGAATGATTAAACTCGCTGGTTGCAATTCTCCAGTAACACCACGCGTTAATCCGACCGTACAGGCGGCAGAAACCGCCTCAAACAGTAAATCTAAAAAATCATGATCGGGTTCTAGAATGAGTAAACTCATAAAACCGGTCATGACCAGACCTGCGGTAATACACACAACCGCTAAAGCCTTAAAAGTGGTTTTTTCAGAAATAGAATGATTGAACAAGCGAATTTCATCTTCACGGCGTAGAAAACTGATTACGCTGATCACCACAATAATAAAGGTGCCAACTTTAATTCCACCCGCCGTACTTAAGGAGCCACCACCAATAAACATTAAAAAAATGGTGACTAGACTTGAGGCATCGCTCATCTGGTCCATGGGCAGACTATAAAAACCCGAAGAGCGGGGAACAGTGGCATGGAACCAGGCATTGAGTGCCTGATCACCTACACTCATCAGCGCTAAAGTCTGTGGATTAGAGGCTTCTAATAGCCAGAGTACAATAAAAGCACTCAGGTTAAGGCCCATAATCGTCGTTAGAATCAGCTTGCTATTCGGGCTAAGCTTGCGCCAGCTTTTATTCTGTTTTACATCCATCAGAACCAGAAAACCGATCCCGCCAATGATATACAGCATGCTGATCGTAAAGGTCACGAAATACTGGCCGGAAAAGCTCATCAAGCTATTGGGGAAAAGGGAAAATCCGCCATTATTAAACGCAGAAACACTATAGAAAGCTGCATAAAACAGTGCTTCACCAAAAGGATAGTCTTCCAGCCACGCCAAGGTTAAAATCAGGGTGCCAATGGCTTCGAAAAACAGGGAATATAGGAATACCGCTTTAATGGTAAAACTGACTTTCTTCAAACTGGTCTGGCCAATAGATTCCTGTGCCATCACTTGCTGTCTTAAGCCAAGTTTAGGCGATAAGCTCATGAAGGCGAGTATGGCAAAGGTCATAAAACCGAGGCCACCACATTGCAGCAGGAACATAATTACAACCTGCCCAAAGGGTGTATAAGCTTCACCAACATTGACCACAGATAGCCCGGTAATTGTCACTGCAGAAGTTGCTGTAAAAATCGCTTCTAACCAGCTGATTTCAGTTTGATGCGCAAAGGGCAGCATCAGTAATAAAGAACCAATAAAAATCAGTCCGAGAAAACCTAAGGCCAGCAGACTCGGTGGACTGAGATTGACAATCCTGTTCTGGTTTAAATTTGAGCTTTTCATATGGCCTTAAAATGCTTGGACAAACGGCGTAGAGGCTCTAGTAATCCTTCGACCACCAGAATGTCACCTTCCTTAAGTAGCAGCTCAAGATCCACGATATGTTGTATTTCAGTGCCGCGTTTATGTAAAAGAACTTTAATTTCGGGAACCTGACTCATTAACTGGTGTAAGGGAGTGTCATGATGATCGGCATGAATCTCGATTTTGACAATATAATGATCATCTTCAAGTGACATATAACGGCTAACCATCGGGTAGCTGAGTGATTGTGCCACACGAACGCCCATATCTTCTTCTGGGTGAATAATTTTTTCGACATTCAGATGAGTCAAAATCATATGATGGGCTTTGGATTTGGCTTTGGCCCAGATTTTTTTTACACCCATATTTTTTAGATGCAGTACACACAGAATGCTGGCTTCAATATCTTCACCAATCGCGACTACGACTGCTTCACAGCGCTGGATATCCAGTTCATCCAGGACATGCTCATCGGTTGCATCGGCAATCACCGCATGGGTAAGCTGATCGGAAATATTTTCCACATATTTTTTATCGAGATCGATTCCAATCACATCATGTTTCAGGCTGATCAGTTGAGTCGCTACTGTTGCACCGAAGCTGCCCAGCCCAATGACTGCAAATAATGCCATGCATATTTCCCTAAATCTTTTTATTTCAAATCAGTTCATGTCTAAGTACGTATCTTAAAGATTTTTATAGTTTTCAGCTATCTGGCCTTACATAAATACTTCATACATTTTTTTAGCTGGACATAAAAAAACCGCCTCGAAAGGCGGTTTATATCAAACTGATTATTTCAAGAAACGCTGATAACCCAGGTTGTTGGTGATTTCTTCATATGGATAAGTAATGCTTTCCAATGTCTCAATCAAACCATCTGGATTTTGCTGTGCATCTTCTGCTTCCAGGCCGACCAGTACGCGACCTTCTGCAGCGCCGTGGTTACGGTAATGGAACAGGGTGATGTTATGCGTTGGGCCAAGACATTCCAGGAACATTAGCAGGGCACCTGGACGTTCCGGGAATTCCACACGGAACAGACGCTCATTTTCAATATCAGCATGACCGCCAATCAGGTAACGGATATGTAGTTTTGCGACTTCGTCATCAGACAGATCATCAACATCGTAGTCGAATTTCAGGTTTTCATAGATTTCCTGACGTTCTTTTTCACCATTTTTCAGGCTGATACCGACAAAGACCTGAGCTGCAGAAGCATCACTTGAACGGTAGTTAAACTCTGTGATATTACGGCCTTGTAGTGCACGGCAGAATTTCAGGAATGAACCTTTTTCTTCTGGAATAGTTACGGCAAAGATAGCTTCTTTGCGTTCGCCGAGTTCTGTACGTTCGGCAATATAGCGCAGACGGTCGAAGTTCATGTTCGCACCGCAAACAATCGATACGATGTTTTTGCCTTGAATGCCGTGTTCAGCGACATATTTTTTAATCCCTGCCAACGCCATTGCACCTGACGGTTCTACGATGCTACGGCATTCATCATAAGTATCTTTAATTGCTGCACAGACTTCATCGGTATTGACCAGTACCACATCAGGTTCAACAATTGGGCCAGAATTATCTGATTTTTGCAGACGGATCACATCAAATGGTTTTTCACCAATTTGTGCCACCGCAGTACCATCGGCAAATAAACCGACTGATGGCAGAATCACACGTTCATTGGCTTCTAAGGCCGCTTTTAAGCACGCGGATTCATCATATTCCACAGGAATCACTTTGACATGCGGAGCCACATCTCCCAAGTACGCTGCAACACCGGCAATCAGGCCACCACCACCAACAGCAACGAAGACATATTCTACATCGCGCCATTGACGCAGGATTTCATTGGCAATCGTACCTTGACCGGCCATCACCAGTTCATCGTCATAAGGTGGAATAAAGGTCATGCCATCTTCTTGGGCACGTTGAATGGCATATTTATTGGCAACGTCAAATGAATCACCATGTAATACTACTTCACCCCCTAAACGTTTTACTGCTTGGACTTTAATGTCGGGCGTGGTCTTTGGCATCACAATAATCGCGCGAATACCCAGCTTTTTCCCTGACAGTGCCACGCCTTGGGCATGGTTGCCTGCTGAAGCTGTGATAACGCCACGTTCGAGTTGTGATTTCGGTAATTGACTAATACGGTTATAGGCACCGCGTAGTTTAAATGAAAAGACCGGTTGTAAATCTTCACGTTTAAAGCGAATGTTATTATTTAAGCGTTCGCTAATTCGTGGCGCTGCTTCGAGTGGGGTTTCGATTGCAACATCGTAGACCGTTGCTTGTAAAATTTGTCGAACCAAACGAGACAGCATGTTAATTTTCCATCTAACAGTTTAAAATAAGACTCTATTGTAACAAACCACACGGCTTTGCGGTTTAAAATTACTGCAAAAGTCCAAATTAGTTGAGTGATGTCATGAGTCTATATGCAACCCAAGATGAGAAAAAACAAGCTGCAGCCAAAGCGGCTTTAAAACACTTACCAAAAGGGGGCATTTTAGGCGTAGGTACAGGTAGTACCGTTAACTTTTTAATTGACCTTTTACCAGAACTGCAATTGGAAGCTGCTGTTGCAAGTTCTGAAGCGACTGCACAGCGTCTGAAAAAATTAGGCATTGAAGTGGTTGATATGAATAGCGTGGGCGGTTTAGATGCCTATGTCGATGGTGCTGATGAAATTGACCGTCATATGCACATGATCAAAGGTGGTGGTGCTGCGCTTACACGTGAAAAAATCGTGGCGTCGATTGCGAAAAAATTCGTATGTATCGTCGATGATTCGAAATGGGTAGAGCAGTTGGGTCGTGATTTCCCATTACCTGTTGAAGTGATTCCAATGGCACGTTCAGCAGTCGCACGTAAGTTGGTGGCATTAGGTGGTGATCCTGCTTACCGTGAAGGTGTAGTGACTGATAATGGAAATGTTATTTTGGATGTGCATAACCTGAATATTCTGAATGCGCTTGAGCTGGAAAAAACGATTAATGACATTCCAGGCGTCGTATGTAACGGTATTTTCGCGATCAATAAAGCGGATATTGCGATTGTTGCGACCAATAATGGTATTGAAGAGCGTACAGCGATTTAAGAAATCCTCCCTGACCCTCCTTTTTCAAAGGAGGGAAAAGTCTTTAATTTGATAAAGCTCCTCGAAACTTCTATAAGTTTGAACTTCCCCCTTTATTAAAGGGGGATCGAGGGGGATTAGTAAAATAACGATTAAATATAAAAAATGACCCTAAACGACCTGCCCGAAATCCAAATCACCCGAAATGTTCGCTCAACACGTCTCAGACTGCGTGTAGAGGGTGATCAAATCCGTTTAACCGCACCTGTATTTTGTAGCAAAAAACAGATTCAGAATTTTATTGACCAAGCGGAAAGCTGGCTACTGAAAACATGGAAATTGCAGCAGGAAAAAAATCAAAGTATTGATAGATCTTTACCAGCAGAATTGCAGCTTTTCAATCAGGCTCAGCCAATCCAGATCGTGTATCAAAGTCAAAAGCAAGACTTTGTTTTTGATGCTAAATTATTACAGCTATCGATCAGTGACCGTCATCCTGAAACCTATTTAAAAGCTTTTGTGATTACCTATGCTAAAGAACAGTTGCCTGTTTATCTGAACAAAGTAAGCCATGAAACAGGATTATCATTTAACATTTGTAATGTTCGCCAACCGAAAACACGATGGGGTAGTTGTTCTGCCAAACATGACATCATGCTAAATAGTGGCATCATTCTGTTTCCTGAAAATATTGTGCGTTATTTATGTGTGCATGAACTGGCCCATACCCGGCATTTTGACCATAGTCCACGATTTTGGGCAGAGGTAGCAAAGCATGATCCAAATTATTTAATTCACCGTAAAATTCTGAAAAATACTGTCATGCCATATTGGTGGGCAGCTTAAGAATATCTTTAAAGGAACGAGGATAGTATTTATTTACTTCCAAATAGCCTAAGCAATAGGTATCATCCTCTCAAATTTTTTAAAAACACTCAAAATAAAAGGGGTAAATAAAAAACCATCAATCCCTAGTGAAACAGTTTAGAAAACCTCAAGTTCCTGTCATACTACAGCCCATAAAGGAAACATCTAGTTTGAGGTAATCATCGTGATTTCAGTGGGTATTGTGGGTGGTACAGGTTATACAGGCGTTGAACTTTTACGTCTATTACTGCGACATCCGAATGTAGAGGTTAAAGCACTGACATCACGTACTGAAGCAGGCCGCCGTGTCGATGACATGTTCCCGAGTCTGCGTGGACATACGGATCTTCAGTTTTCTGACCTCAGCCTTGATCTTTTAAAAGCATGTGATGTGGTATTTTTCGCGACACCACATGGGGTTGCCATGAAACATGCTGAAGAACTTGTCGCAGCCAATACCAAGGTAATTGACCTTGCAGCTGATTTCCGTTTGCAAAATCTGGCACAGTTCGAAAAATGGTATGGCATGGAACATGCTTGCCCAGAAGTGTTAAAAGATTCTGTTTATGGTCTGTCTGAACTTAACCGTGACCAGATCAAACAGGCGAGTGTGATTGGTAATCCGGGCTGTTATCCAACGACAGTTCAGCTTGGTCTGGCACCAGTATTAAAATCAAGTGAGGCCTTGGTAAAACCAGAAAGCATTATTATCGATGCAAAATCTGGGGTATCAGGTGCGGGCCGTAAAGCCAGCCTGGGCATGATCTATTCTGAAAATGCTGATAACTTTAAGGCTTATGGCGTTGCGGGCCACCGTCACCATCCTGAAATCGTAGAAGCATTAGAAAACATTTCAGGTCAAAAAGGCGTGTTTGACCATATCCTGTTTGTGCCGCATCTAGTGCCGATGATTCGTGGGATGTTATCAACGATTTATATCGATTTGACTGAAGCAGGTCAGGCAGCTGACTTGCAGTCACTGTACGAGCAGTTCTATGCCAATGAACAGTTTGTTGATGTAATGCCAGCAGGCAGTTCGCCAGAAACCCGTTCGGTGCGTGGTGCTAACCAGTTGCGTATTGCACTATACAAACCACAACCAACCAAGCTGGTGATTCTGGTGGCTCAGGACAATCTAGTCAAAGGTGCAGCTGGTCAGGCAGTACAGAACATGAACCTGATGTTTGGCTTTGCAGAAAATGCAGGCTTGAATAATATTGGTTTATTACCATAAAAAACGTATTAGAACTTCACACACATTTAGATTTGGATTTAAATGTGTGTCTTGAACAAAGTATACAGAGATCAAAATGCCGAATAATGAGTCAAACATGACGATCCAGGAACCATCTACAAAGAAACCATTGATGAAAGGCAATACACCTTTGGTAATCGGTGCTGCTGTGTTGATTCTGGGTAGTGGCTTGCTGGGCTATACGGTCGGGCATCGGCAAGGTTTGACTGCGGTGGGCTTTGAGGCGGATGCAGAACAATTGGTTGAAGTAGTACAAAAACAGAAAACCAGTCTGGAAACACTGAATAAATCTCTGAATACAGCGGTACAGGAACGTGATTTGGCCGTTAGTAATGCCAATGATCTTTATCTGGCTGCAAATAAGGCGCGTGATGCTCAAGAGCAGGCTGAAAGCGTTGGTACGATCTATCGTGAGATCTTGCGTCAACGCGGTGGTCTGGCGCTGACAGTTCAACATCTGGGGATTAAAGCCTTGCCTGATAATGCCTTCGAATACCAGATTGATCTGATTCAGGTCAGCCCGGGCAAAAATCGCGCCTCTGGTACAGTGGAGCTACGTTTGATTAAGGGTACTGAAATTCTGGTCGTGCCGCTTGAAGATAAAAACTTTAATTTCGACAATTATGAACGTTTGACTGGTCGCTGGACCATGCCTAAAGGTTTTAAACCAGAATTTATTGAAGTGCGCCTCTCAGGGACTAAGCCTGTGATTCGCCGTTTTAGCTGGGATCAGGGGAAAGCTGTTGAAAGCCAGTCAACAGTCCTGTCAGAGATTCCAAAAACTGAAGCAAATGCAAATTAAGTGTGAAATAGAAATCGTATGCCAAGCAATAAACGTCCAAAATGTTTAAGTGAGATCAAAAATTCTTTTTACGAGTCCGGCATGGTTGATTGGCATATTAGCCCGCGTTTAACAGACGAGCCTTTTCACGATGATGACGCTGACCTTGCAGTCCAGACTGCACCTCCTGAACTGAAGCGTCCACCGATGTATGCAGTGGTATTATTGAATGACGACTACACTCCAATGGAGTTTGTAATTGAAATTTTACAACAATACTTTGCAATGAATCTTGACCAAGCTACACAAGTAATGCTAACTGTACATTATGAAGGAAAAGGTGTAGCTGGGGTCTATCCTCGAGACATTGCGGAAACCAAAGCGAACCAAGTCAATAATTACGCTCGATCTCAAGGTCATCCTTTACTTTGCCAGATTGAGCCGAAAGATTAAGGGGGTTGCATGCTCAGTCGTCAATTAGAAGTATCACTACGTTTGGCTGTCAGCATGGCTCGTCAAAAGAGACATGAGTTCCTGACCGTAGAACATTTATTATTAGCTTTACTCGACAATGATTCTGCCGTGAATGCCTTAAAAGCATGTGGTGCAGATATTATCGTTTTGCGTAAAGAATTAGAAGAGTACGTAGAACAACATACCCCTAAACTCGGTGAAAATAGTGATCAGGCACCTCATCCTACAGAAAGTTTTGACCGGATTTTGCAACGTGCAATTTTCCATGTTCAATCCAGTGGCGGTGATCGTACTGTAGAAGGTGCCGATATTCTGGTTGCGATGTATTCTGAGCGTGATTCTTTTGCGGTTTATCTGCTTAAACGTCATCAGATTAACCGTCTGACTTTAACCCAGTATCTTTCTCATGGTACACGTAAAGACGAAGTGCAGTCTGAAGAAGAAATTGAAGAGCTAGATGGTGAATCGGCTTCTTCCAATAATTCTGGTCCACTAGAGTTATATACGACAAACCTGAATCAGGAAGCTCAACGCGGCAAGACAGATCCATTGATTGGCCGTGAAAAAGAAATTGAGCGTGCAGCACAAATTCTTTGCCGCCGTCGTAAAAATAATCCCTTACTTGTCGGTGATCCAGGTGTAGGTAAAACTTCAATTGCTGAAGGTCTGGCTTGGTTAATTGTCAATGGCAAGGCACCTAAGCCACTGGAAAATGCTGAAATCTATAGCCTAGACATCGGCGCACTGGTGGCGGGAACTAAATACCGTGGTGATTTCGAAAAGCGTTTAAAACAACTATTAAATGCCTTGAAGAAAAAACCAGATGCAGTACTGTTCATTGATGAAATTCATATGATCATCGGTGCAGGTTCAAGCATGGGCAGCACCATGGATGCATCGAATCTGATTAAGCCTGCATTGGCAAATGGTTCGTTGCGTTGCATCGGTTCAACCACATTCCAGGAATACCGTCAGGTCTTTGAAAAAGATCATGCCTTATCACGTCGGTTCCAAAAAATAGATGTGAATGAGCCTTCGATTACAGAAACAATTGATATCTTGCGTGGCCTGAAATCTAAATTTGAAGATTTCCACCATGTGCAGTATGACGATCAGGCACTGGTTTCTGCGGTTGAACTGTCAGCGAAATTTATTAATGACCGTTTCTTGCCAGATAAAGCGATTGACGTGATTGATGAGGCCGGTGCACAACGCCGTTTGAAAGCTGAGCAAGATGACAGCCTGATTACAGTTGAAAACATCGAAGACATTGTGTCCAAGATTGCCCGTATTCCACCGAAAACGGTTTCTAAAGATGACAAGTCTGTACTGGAGAACCTTGAGCGTGATCTGAAACGTGTAGTCTTCGGCCAGGATGAAGCAATTGAAGCTTTGGCTTCTGCGATCAAACTGTCACGTGCGGGTCTGAAATCGCCTGATAAGCCAGTGGGTAGCTTTGTATTCGCAGGTCCAACGGGTGTAGGTAAAACTGAAGTCACCAAGCAATTGGCGAAAATTCTGGGTGTAGAGCTGGTACGTTTTGACATGTCCGAATACATGGAACGTCACGCAGTCTCTCGTCTGATCGGTGCGCCTCCAGGTTATGTCGGTTTTGACCAAGGCGGTTTACTGACCGATGCGATTCACAAAAATCCGCATTGTGTATTACTTCTAGATGAGATCGAAAAAGCGCATCCGGATGTATTTAATCTGTTATTACAAATCATGGATCATGGTTCATTAACGGATAATAATGGTCGCAAATCCGATTTCCGTAATGTGGTGCTGGTTCTAACGACTAATATTGGTGCGGAAAGTATTTCCCGTGTCAGCATTGGTTTCATGGAACAGGACAACAGTAATGATAACCAGGAAGCGATGAAGAAAGCGTTCTCGCCAGAATTCCGTAACCGTCTGGACGGTGTGATTCAGTTCAAGGCATTGCCGAATACCATTATTGAAAATGTCGTGGATAAATTCCTGACTGAACTTCAGGCACAACTGGATGAGAAGAAAGTGGTGCTGGAGGTGGATCAAAGCGCACGTGAGTGGATGGCTGAAAATGGCTATGATCGCTTGATGGGTGCTCGACCAATGCAGCGTCTGATTCAGGAACATCTGAAAAAACCACTGGCTGAAATGATCCTGTTTGGTGAACTGGCTGAAAATGGTGGTAACGTTTCAGTTTCTGTGAAGAAAGAAAATGGTAAGTCTGTCGGTCTGAAACTTGAAGTCTTCGAAGATCAGACTGCTGAACCAGCTTAATCATTGAATAGATCATCATCAGACCCGTGTTCGCACGGGTTTTGTTGTTTTATTTACCCTTAATTTATGTACTCTTGGTTTAAAGAGTTTCTGATTTAGCGAAATATATGGATATTCAGATTAGCAAACTTTTAACTACGTTTTTTCTATTTTTATTGACGGCATTGATGGAAATTTTGGGCTGTTATTTTCCCTACCTGATTTTAAATCAGGCTAAGAGTCAGTGGTTATGGATTCCAACCGCATTAGCTTTAGCTGCTTTTGTCTGGCTTTTGACTTTGCATCCTGCCGCTTCTGGGCGTATTTATGCTGCTTATGGGGGAATCTATATTTTCTCAGCATTAATGTGGCTGAGATTCATTGATCAGGTTAGCCTTTCACGTTGGGACCTGCTTGGGGGAATTGTGGTCATTCTAGGAGCACTGATTATTATATTACAGCCACAAGGTTTGATCCGTTGACCGTCTGTTTGTATTTACCAAAATAGAATTTATCAAAACGTGGATTCAAATCCCAAGTGCAACACATTTGTAGTTAGTTGAAAAAGTTAGGTGTATTCATAGAATCATTAGACTTTTTCAACTCGCAATTGGAAAGCACACAATGAAGAAATACACCCAACTTTCTCAAGATGAAAGATACGAAATTTATGCTACTTTGAAAAGTAAAAGTTCAATCGCTACCCTTGCTCGGGAATTAGGACGTTCACGATCAACCATCTACCGTGAATTAAAAAGAAATACTGGGCAACGTGGATATAGAGCTCAACAGGCAGCTAAATTTGCAAGTCAAAGACGGTACCGTCCTTCATCATCAATGACAGCATTTGCCTTCGCTTATATTGATTATTTGATTGGTTTGGACTGGTCACCCGAACAAATTTCAGGTGCTTTAACACAACGCGGTTAGCTGGATATACCTTCACATGAGTGGATTTACCAGTACATTTATCAAGATAAATCAAAAGGCGGTAAACTTCATCTACATTTAAGGCATCAGAAGAAATATCGAAAACGCGGTTACAAAAACACGGATCGTAGGGGTCAAATCATTGATAAAACAAGTATTCATTGCCGAGACCAGGTCATTGATCAGCGACAACGTTTAGGAGATTTCGAAGGTGATACGGTAATTGGTAAACATCATAAAGGAGCTTTATTAACCCTCGTTGATCGAAAGAGCCTGTACGTACATATTGTTCATTTAGGGCCAACGAGAGAATCCTCTAAAACGATTACTTGTGCATTAGATCGTTTACGAATGAGCCATGCTTATAGTGTAACATTTGATAATGGAAAGGAATTTGCCGAACACAAAAGAATTACTGATGTCGGCATAGATACTTATTTTGCTGATCCTTACAAGTCTATTCAGCGAGCTAGAAATGAAAATACGAATGGTTTAATCCGGCAATATCTGCCAAAATCATCATCGTTTGATGACGTGTCAAACGATGAAATAGAGCAGATAGAATTTTCACTCAACCATCGTCCTAGAAAAACACTAGGTTGGTATACACCGAGTGAAGTTATGGCTGGTTTTTATACTGTTGCACTTGCCGCTTGAATCCGCCAAATATAAAAGGCAGCCAAAGCTGCCTTTATTGATTCTAGACAAGATTATTTTACATTACAGTCTTTTTGGGAGAGATCTACATTATAAGTGTGTGTTTGGGAGCTGAGGCTAAGTTCAATTTTATAAGGATTGACGATCTGATAGCGATGTTCAAAAAAGATCTGGCAGTTATTTAGAAGATTATTACGAATCACTTTAAGAACTTCTTTACGGCCTAAGTCTTTCTCAAACTGGCTAAAGTCGGGTGTCGTGATCATGCCTTTAAGCGTGGTTTTATTGGCTGTAAGTTGTAACTGCTCTATGATTGTATTCTGATCGATCTGTAGCGGTAAAGTCTTGGAATCTTCCGCACTTAGCACGGTAAGCAGCTCGTTCAGCTCAGCTTTTTTCTCAATTTTAAACTTGCTGTCCAGAATGCCTTTTCCTTGGAGATACTGGTCGAATTCAGAAGCATACACCGGTAAAGCAGCACTACTAAAACCTGCCAGGAGTGCCAAAGTCCAATATTTTTTTTGCATTGTATCGCATCACTTTTTATGTCATTTCAATTCTGATTATAAGAGCTGAAACAAAAAAAGCACCAGAGATTGGTGCTTAATTTGTGAAGATTTTTTGAAGGAATCAGTCTTTTTTCAGGTTTTCATTCAACAGGAATTCAACCAGTGCTTTTTGTGCATGAAGGCGGTTTTCTGCTTCATCCCAAACCACAGCATTTTTGTGGTCCAGCATGTTTTCAGAAATTTCTTCACCACGATGCGCAGGTAAGCAATGCATGAACAGGCAGTCTGGGTGTGCAAGATCCATTAGGCGTTCATTCACCTGATAATCTGCAAAAGCTTTTTCACGGATTTTCTGTTCTTCTTCCTGGCCCATACTTGCCCAAACGTCAGTGACGATCAGGTCGGCATTGACTGCTGCATCTTCAGCAGTATCGACCAGTTCTACACAGTGTGCGAATTCAGACAGGAACTGTTCTTGAGGCTCATAGCCTTTCGGTGCAGCCACTTTTAGCTTGAAGCCCCACATGTGCGCTGCTTCGATATAAGAGTTACACATATTATTGCCATCGCCGATCCAGGCAACAGTTTTACCTTCGATCGAACCGCGATGTTCCAGATAAGTCTGCATGTCAGCAAGTAACTGGCAAGGGTGATGATCATCAGTCAAAGCGTTGATCACTGGAACTTTTGAATAAGAAGCAAAACGTTCTACGATATCGTGACCGAAAGTGCGGATCATCACAATATCCAGCATGCTGGAAATCACACGTGCAGAATCTTCAATTGGCTCACCGCGACCCAGTTGGGTATCGCGTGAAGACAGGAAAATTGCGCTACCACCAAATTGGCTCATGCCAGCTTCAAACGAAACACGCGTACGGGTACTCGATTTTTCAAAAATCATACCCATCACTTTACCAACAAATGGTTGGAACACTTCATTGTTATGCTGTTTGCGCTTAAGCTCAATTGCGCGTTGCAAAATCTGGTTAAGTTCTAAAGTTGATAAATCGCGTAAGGTGAGAAAGTGACGGAGAGCCATTCGTTACTCCACAATAATTGCCGAAAAACTCGATCAACAATCAGTTGTTGGTTAGTTTAAGAAAAAATACGGAATCGGCTAATATACTATAAGCAATGAAAAATGCAAAAAAAACTAGACTTTTTGATGACCGTCTAAAAATCGATCCACACAATAACTGATGTATTTGTCGATTTCCTGATCATCTTCCTGTACCGGAATTCCCATCAGAATCCGCCATTCCAGATTACGCAAGATGCCAAAATATAACTGGGCCGAATATTGCGGATTCTCGCAATGCAATAAACCTTGCGCATCTGCTTGTTCTAAAGCCGTGGCAATCGCACTTTGTACATGTACTGGGCCTCGTTCATGAATATGCTGCGCGAGTTCCGGATTACGCTGACTCTGTTCCAGCACCAGACGCATAAAGGCTGAATTTTCCGGTTGCATGATCTGATGATAAAAATTAAGCAGCGTATGTACCAGATAACTACGAAAATCCAGAGCCATCAGCTCGATCGGAATACTGATATCTTCAAAAAACTTGATACGACGATAATCGCAAATGGCCTTAAACAAGCCTTCTTTGTTGCCAAAGTACTTATAAATAGAAGCCTTGGAACCGCCTGCATGCTGGACAATATCATCAAGAGAAACTGCATCATAACCATGTTCCAGAAACAGTTCGGTCGCAGAGACCAGCAGCGCAACGGAGCGCTCATGACCACGTTTGGTTTGTGGCAGATCTTTGGCGAGTGGTTCCAGATGAACAAGGTTTTGCATAGAGGATGGTATATCAACAGGTTATATAAACTTGGTAGTTCATCATAACAAATATATCCGCAGATTTCACAATCGGACCGGATGAAGGCGGAATTTATTCAATGAATCAAGTAAAACTTAAAAGTTTGACTAAAGTTTTAGAGTTTTTATTCTATTGGCTTATAGCATCATGGTTTCAAATCGGTATACTCAAATCTCAATAATTATAGCCAAGACTGTGGAAGGGAAGATGACAGAACAAATGTCTGCAGGTTTAAAGTTTAGACAAGCGCTTGAAGTCGAAAAACCATTACAAATTATGGGCACAGTGAATGCCTATGCTGCCATGATGGCCAAACAGGTCGGTTATAAAGCCATTTATCTCTCTGGTGCCGGTGTTGCCAACTATTCTTACGGTCTACCTGATCTAGGCATGACCAGTCTGGATAATGTTCTGGAAGATGTGCGTCGCATTACTGAACGTGTAGATACACCCTTACTGGTCGATATCGATACAGGCTGGGGCGGTGCATTTAACATCGCACGTAGCATCAAGCAGATGATTGCTGCTGGCGCTGCAGCTGTGCATATCGAAGACCAGGTTGCGCAAAAGCGTTGTGGTCATCGTCCGAATAAGGAAATTGTGACCCAACAGGAAATGGTTGACCGGATCAAGGCGGCAGTCGATGCTAAAACCGATTCAAACTTTGTGGTGATGGCACGTACCGATGCATTACAGAAAGAAGGTCTGCAGGCAGTGATTGACCGTGCTTGTGCCTGTGTCGAAGCAGGTGCAGATGCCATTTTTGCTGAGGCAATGACGGATATTACGATGTATCGCACCGTATGTGATGCAGTTGGTGTCCCAGTATTGGCCAATATTACCGAATTTGGTGATACCCCATATTACACCACTGAAGAACTGGCTGAGCAGGGTATTCGCATGGTACTTTACCCGCTATCAGCCACCCGTGCGATGCAAAAAGCGGCACTGGAAGTGATGCGCTCAGTGCGTGAAAATGGTACACAGGTGCATGTTCTGGATAAAATGCAACCGCGTAAAGAATTATACGAATTTTTAGATTATCACAGCTTCGAAAACACATTAGATAAACTGTTCAAGCAGGAGAATTAAAACAATGGCTGAAGGAAAAGTACTCACTGGCGCAGGATTGCGCGGACAAGTCGCAGGCAAAACTGCACTTTCAACAGTAGGCAAAAGTGGTGCAGGCCTGACCTATCGCGGCTATGACGTACAAGATCTGGCAGAAAACTGTCAGTTTGAAGAAGTCGCTTACCTGATTTTCTTTGGTGAATTACCAACTTCAGAACAGTTGGCAGCCTATAAAGCAAAACTGAAATCTTTGCGTGTACTGCCACAAGCATTGAAAGAAGTACTTGAGCGCATTCCAGCGGACTCACATCCAATGGATGTGATGCGTACTGGCGTATCGATGCTGGGCAACCTTGAAACTGAACAGTCTTTTGATCAGCAACAGGATGTTGCAGACCGTATTCTGGCGACGCTACCAGCAATTATCTGCTATTGGTATCGCTATAGCCATGACGGCGTACGCATTGATGAAAATACCGATGATGATTCAATCGGTGCTCAGTTCCTTCATTTGCTACATGGCAAGAAGCCAAATCAGCTGCATGAACAGGTGATGAATGTATCCCTGATTCTGTACGCAGAGCATGAATTTAATGCTTCAACCTTCACAGCGCGTGTTTGTGCATCCACTTTGTCTGACTTGCATTCATGTATTACCGGTGCAATTGGTTCACTACGTGGCCCATTACACGGTGGTGCCAATGAAGCGGCAATGGATATGATTGAAAACTGGAAATCTCCAGAAGAAGCTGAGCGCGAAATGCTGGGCATGCTGGAGCGTAAAGAAAAAATCATGGGCTTTGGTCATGCGATTTATAAGGACAATGATCCGCGTAATGGCATTATCAAGCAGTGGTCTGAGAAACTGGCAAAAGATGTAGGTGATACTGTACTGTATCCAGTTTCAGTGCGTTGTGAAGAAGTCATGTGGCGCGAGAAAAAACTGTTCTGTAATGCAGATTTTTTCCATGCTTCTGCTTATCACTTTATGGGTATTCCAACTAAACTGTTTACGCCAATCTTTGTGATGTCACGCGTCACAGGTTGGGCGGCGCATGTGATGGAACAACGTGCAGATAACCGTATTATCCGTCCGAGCGCGGATTATACCGGTCCAGAATTGCGTAAAGTGGTTCCAATTGCTGAGCGCACTTCTGCTGCATAAGCCAGAAATATTCTAAATATAAAAAATAAGGTCTCTATGAGGCCTTATTTTTTTGCTGATTGTTTATTGACGTTAGTTTAACGACTTAATAATGCTGGATCTTCAATATGATAACCGGTTTCGAATGGGAGGCCTAAGTATTTTACCGTCACCAGTATTTTATTCTGTTTCGGTACTTTATAAGTCTGGTTTAATCTTAAATCTGCTTTATAGCTGACTGCTTGTTGAACAGGACTTTTATACTGGCCAGATTGCACTCGATATTGATAAGTCCATTTTGGAACTTTCTGTTTAGGGTCATGCCATGCAGGGGCGGTACCTTTGCTGGTCTTTAATAGCTTAAGCTGGATGGCTTGCTTTCTCAGTGGTACCAGCGGAATTAGTCGCTTTTTAATTTTGGCAATTTCCTGATCAAATTTGCGACTGTTCTGATCATAGTCAATCTGCTTGGTTTGCGGATTGATATACAGGGAATTTACCTGAATTAGCTGATTCGGAGTTTTGGATTTAAAATTATAATAATACAGTTGAGGTAGGCGTCCGCGACCATCGAGATAATGCCGCAACAGATAAAGTTTCTGGTCTTTGACTTCATAACCCAAAACTTCAATATTCTGTGGGCCACCGACAGTGGCGAAAGCGGATACGGGAATGCCAAGGGCGAGCAAAAGGGCTGCAATTCTTATTTTCATCACTGATCAGGCCTCATTAAAGAAACGTACTTTTATAGAAATAATTTAACTATAAATACAGTAGAAATAATGAAGTTTGATCAGCACTCATATGAACAGTTTTGGCTTTAGGTGTTGAGTAGATTAATCATGTCATGTGCGATGACGGCTGCCAGTTTATTGAGACGTTCCTGTGGAGTGCCTTTAATATAATACTGGAACTGGTGAGTCTGAAGACCATCATAAACAGTAGCGAAGAAAGTACCTTCCGGTTTATCAGGTGTCGCACTACCGCCTGGTTTAAGCAGGCCAGTACAGGCAATAATCCAGTCAGCTTCCTGAAACATTTTTTTGCCTGCCTCAGCCAGAGCAACCGTTACAGGCATGGATTCAGCTGAATGGGTACTAATCAGATTCGGAGAAATTCCCAAGACATTAATCTTCACAGACGGATCGTAGCACACTAGACCACCCAGCAAGATTTCAGCACCTTCATTTTTGCAAATTGAAAACTGACTGGTTAAATAGCCAGAACTTGCACTTTCAATAAAAGCAATCTTGATGTTTCTTTGTTCCAGCAGGCCACAACATGTTTTAATCATAATGTCTATTTTGTCTTAGAAGGTAATCTTTATTCCAATGTAGTCCCATTTTGCTTTTGTATCAACTGTGAGATTATTTCTTTATTATGATGAAAGGTAAAATATTTTTGTAATTTTAGTATTCCAAACGTAAGTTTGGCAGTTATTGAATTGATTGCTTAATGCTTGGACAATATTTGAAATTAATGGTTTTAACTTGCTCTAATCAGTGGTAAAAATAAAAATAAAGTGCGTAAGGAAAGTAGGTTGTAAGAATGAAAACCACAGTAAAGTATTCCGTATTAAAAAGTCTAGATTATCAACTGGGTACTCCTTTATTTCAGGAAGAAATTGAGGCAGATGGTCAATATTTTGATCAGATCCCAAGCATCATTCACTACCAGAATTTAAAGTTTAAAGTTAAAAGCAAAGAATTAAAGCGTTTATATCTAGCCGAAGAGCAAGAAGAAAGCCAAACCATTATTGTAAAAGTGGTCGCAATCTAAAAATAACTTATTAAAAATAAGCCTCTTAAAATAAGAGGCTTATTTATTGGATAAAGGTCGTTAAAATAAAATTTTATTAGATTTTATAAAAAAATCTAAAAATAATTTTAAAAATATAAAGTCAAGGTAAATTGGCAACTGAAAAGGCCTTATTTGTGATTCTATGTAATATATTCTGCTAGTTAAAAATGGTTTTTTTCGTTTTTATATTTAATGATCTAATTTTTAGAAAATTAGGTTAAACATGTATAAGAAATTATAATTTTAAATAATTAATAAAATTCAATATCTTATAAATATAATAATATTTTATATAAGTAGCAAAATGTATTTCTAAATTTTATTTTAAATTTAAGTTTATATACAATTTTTTGATTAAGTTATGACTTTAATTGAAAAATAAAATTTATAAAAGATAGAAAGCTTTCAATATGTGTTTATTCTATTATTAAAAGTAATTTATGTTTCTTATAAATCCAGACTTCAATTACTTAACTTACCTTTTTTTACATTGAATTAATATGTAACAGGTAATAACTTGGCGAATTTTTAAAAATAGGTAGAGTAAATATTAAGTCGAAACCTAATCATCGGCGATTTAAAGCAAATAGTAAGGAGTTACACCATGGCTAATAATCAACAGCAAAATCAGCAAGACCAACAGAACCAACAACAACAGCAACAGCAAGACCAACAACGTCAGCAAAACCAGAATCAAAATCAGCAACAGCCGAACCAGCAGCAACAACAGCCGCAGGGACAGCAAAACCAACAGCGTCAGCAGGGCCAACAGGACCAGCAACGCAATCAGCAACAACAGCAACAGCCACAACAAGATAACCAGCAGCAAAATTTGCGTAATCAATAAGATTAGTCAAAGCTGCAGCGTTCATATCTAAGCTGTGTAATCTCTACAAAAAACCGCCTTCTTTAAGGCGGTTTTTTTATTGTTCAGAATAAATCAGCATTGAATATTGGCTTTTACTTTATAAAAGTCGAGCGCATTTTTCAGATCTTTCAGTAATTCCTGCTCCTCATATTCTTGTGGCATTAGTTTTATTAGGGCCGGCATATAATGAGTTTTATATTCTTTAGGATAATCCTCACATAAAATATGTGTTCTTTCCTCAAGGCTAATAGTAGAAGAATCTAATTTATCTAAATAAGCACTCAATCGGGCATCTGATTGTTCAAACTGAGCTTTCACTGCTGGATCAGGTTCAGCTGATACATCTGCCTGTTGTTTCTGGCAGCCTGTGATCGCCAATGCCAATAGGGTAATTATGAATAGTGATATTTTCATGGCAACAATATATTGTTATCAGTCGTTGGAAAAATTATAAAGAGAAATGAGTGAAAGAGCACCTGCCTTTAAACTCATTGACAGCTGAGAAAATAGAAAATTAAAAGGACTTTGATAAAATAAATAAAATATCTACCAATATGTATAAGTTGCATCTCTGCTTTTATGACTCACTTGATTGAATGAAAACTGAATGAATCAAAGTTTTTTGTATTTAATTGCATCTAAGTTGATGAAAAATAGCCAATAAAATATAAAACATAACCTATATTCAACATTTGGTAAAATAGCCTCTATATTTCATATACATATTAGATGCATGACAAGTGGTACTTTATCACCACTATAACAACTCAGATAAAATAATTTAAAATCAGCAAGTTAAAAAGCCTTGTTTAATCTAGACAGTTAAACAGGGCCCATTTTTTAGATCATAAATATGTCTAAATCAGATGATTCTCCGATATTTATCCTTCACATAAGTTTTCATATACAACATAAAACCTGAAAATACGTTCAAGTGTGAAACATGAATAGATGTTATTTATATATCTCTTTTCATGAAAAGACAGGGTAGAGCTATGATGAGATGTATCTGTGCATTTGGTATGGGTGTCATGGTGGGATGTTGCTTTAAATCTTGCAAAGAAAAAATGTGCCGGATGATGAGCAAGGATCAGGGTACCAAAGACCAAGCGCCAAAACATGAAGAGAGTGTACAAATTTAGAGGCTATAGCTTGCCTGTGCGATCGCAGTACAGGTGAGTGATTCAATCGTTTCAAGGTAAATAAATCGTGGAGCTGTAAGCCATTATCTTTAAAGCAACTAAGCTCGATCCATGATCGAGCTGTTCACAGTCAGGAGAAACACATGTTCCAATTTATATGTTGTTTATTTGGTCTTCATGGTGCGACTGAAATTGATTACACAGTCGATGATTTCGAAGTCAAAAAGTGTCGTGATTGCTTGAAAGATTTAAATTAACTCTCTAGACCTTCGCGGTATAGATGGATGTTGAACCCCCGTTTGATATAGCTCGACGGGGTTTTCATTTTTTATTATTGATATTTGAAAATAGAACCAACATATCAGCGCTATATTTTTATAAATTATTGACAGTTAATTAATAAAGATTATTAAAAATAAGAATTTACTTATTTTTAGCTTATTATTTGATCCTACTAATATCCATCTCAACTAAATTCATGCTTTAAGTGTTATTGCAATATGCGATATTTAGGTTATACTCTGAATATAGCAAAATGCGATAAATAATTATGCATGTGATCACTCACGCTCGGATTCTGGAAGCAATGCAAAAGTGGCCACACGCTGAAACTGCATTGGATGGTTGGTATCGAATTATCAAGGCCAATGATCCTAAGGACTTTGCCGACATGAAACGATTATTTCCCGCAGTCGATAAAGTCGGGAAATTTCATGTCTTTGATATTGGTGGCAACAAGATCAGGTTGATCGCAGTTGTGATGTATCAGGCAAAACGTGTCTATATTCGCCATGTCTTATCCCATCAGGAATATGACAAAGGTCATTGGAAGGAGGCTTAATATGAATGCAATGATTAAACAGGCCGTTGATCACTGGCGTTATGTTGCACCTTTGCTCAGCAAGCCAGAAACTGAAGAAGACTTTAATACCCTTACTGAAGCTTTAGATGAACTTCTGGATATTGTAGGTGATGATGAGTCGCATCCCTTAATGGGACTGATTCTTCAACTGGGTGATTTAGTCTCAGCTTATGAACATGAACATTTGCCGATGCCAGAAGGCGATGGTCGTACTGCACTCGCTTTCCTGATGGAACAGCATGGCCTCAGCCAATCAGACCTATCTGATATAGCTACCCAGTCGGTCATTTCTGAAATTCTGAATGGTAAACGTCAGCTCAATATCCGCCATATTAAAGCTTTGTCTGAACGTTTTAACGTTTCTGCAGATACTTTCTTTTAAGTAATAAGAAACCAAATTTTAAATTGATCTATGAGCTGTGCTTTCTGGAAGCAGGTTGCACAGCCAGACAGATTTTGATTAGAACAAGAAGTCTATATAAGCTCTGATTAGAAGAATATATGTTTATTAAAATGTATGGAAAACATAAATATTATTGATGTTTAACCTTATATGTCCTAATAATTTTCTAAGCATCTAGAGGAAAGGGAATATATATGACAACTCATGCAGAACACCAAACAGAGCAAGAAGATAATCCGCAAAAAGAATCTAATGATGATAAAGGCAATCAAGCAACCTATAAGGGTGTAAAGCCTGAGAAAAAGCCTAATGCCGAGCCTGAGCATCCGCTGAGGGAGCAAAAGTAAGATATTGATATCAGAAAGCCCTAATTGAATTTAGGGCTTTTTAGATTTTGATTTAAGTTTCGGAAAATTTCTGCTTTACCTTACTGGGAAGATGAAATTAACGATCAATCTTTAACAGTCCATCCCAACTAAAATAATTCTGGCTTAGATACTGTTGAGACATGGCCCAGCTCCGGTCAGGAATTTTAGCTGCTCCAATTGCCAGCTTTTGATCCCCAAATCTTTCTTTTACTTTTTCTAGCGCTTGTTGAAGCTTCTCATTTTTCTCGATTTGAGCATGGTCCGAGAGCAAGTCATAGACATAGGCCGATTTAGGTTCAAGCGCCGTTAGAATAACCCCACATTTTTTAAACTCAACACCTTCTGAAAACAGTTCATGCATCTGTTGCATTAATGCCCGGTTCATGACAACAGCAGAATCAGTAGGTTCAGGAAAAGCGATATCGATAGATTTATGATAAAAGGATCTGTTCTTGTCAAAAGGATTGGATTGAGCGAAAGCAATGATGCAACCACATAAGGATTGATCTTCTCTCAAGCGTTTGACGGCATTTTGCAGGTAATCACTCATAGCCTCCGTTAAAGCTTCAAGATCTGTTACTCGGCAACCAAATGAGCGTGAAGAAATAATCTGCTTCTTGGGCTGGCACGCCTGTTCCAGTTCAATACAGGAAATTCCCTGTAATTCCATCACAGTTCTTTGCATAAGAACTGAAAATAATTTTCCGATTCGATGGTAATCGGCCTGAGCTAAATCAAGAACAGTATGTATACCTAAGTTCTTCAACTTTTTACTCTGCTGGCGCCCAACCCCCCAGACTTCAGCAACATCAATCAAGCTCCAGAAGTAATCTCTATGTTGTGGATGCATAGAAGAAAGATCGCAAACCCCATTAAAGCGTTTGGCTTTCTTGGCCATATAGTTGGCTAATTTGGCCTCGGTTTTGGAACGACCAATACCGACACAGACGGGTAGGCCAATCCATTGCAAAATACGCCGTCGCATATCCTGACCATATTCTGTTAAATCATGATCTTTTGCATAAGCTGTAATTTTCAGAAAGCATTCATCTATGGAATAAACTTCCTGTTCATCAGGGGCTACATATTCAGACAGAATAGAATGAAAACGTTTGGACATTTCTGCATATAGGGCATAGTTGCTGGATAGTACTTGAACTTGATGCTGTTCGACAATATTGCGTATCTGGAAGAATGGAACAGCCATTTTAATGCCGAGATCTTTTGCTTCCTGCGAACGTGAAACTACACAGCCATCGTTATTTGACAGCACGATCACAGGTACCTGATTCAGTTTCGGATTGAATAGGCGCTCACAACTGACATAGCAGTTATTGACATCAATCAGCGCATAGATTTCCTGCTGATATTTCATCTGAATTTTTTAATGACGTTGGTGACCACACCCCAGATTTCAAATTGCTGACCTTCTACAGGATGAATATCGGGATAGTCGTCATTCTCGGCTTTTAGCCAGCAACCCTTTACATCGATAATCAGCCGTTTGACAGTAAATTCGTTATCTACACAGGCAATCACAATATCTCGATGTTGCGCTTCAATGCTACGATCCACAATCAGGGCGTCATTGATATCAATACCTGCATTCAACATTGACAGCGAATTGGCACGAACAATGAAAGTGGCATTGGCGTTATTGATCAGGAATTCATTCAGGTCGAGTTTTTTATCAATATAGTCTTGAGCGGGTGAGGGAAAACCAGCCTGAACGCGTTCAGTAACTAAAGGAATTTCCATTTGAGTAACAGGATCAAACTGGCGAATATCACTGATTTCATTTTCATTTTTTAATGATTTTAAGTATGCTTTGATATCCAGGACTTTAGATTCAGGTACACGAATTACTTTGGTTTCTTCGGCCTTTTTTCTGCCTGCACCAATTCTGAAGCCCCCATGCGAATTTGTCATAAATCTGCTATTTCTTGATTGTTGTTACATTAATCAAGATTGTAATGATTGCTTTATTTTTATACAAATAAAATAAATGATTTAAAATCAGATATTAATAATTAAACTGCTTTTATATTTCAGTTTTCCGACAAACGGGGATCTCGTGGCTTTGCAATAAATTCATCCCGCATTTCGAAGAAAAACTCACTTGCTTCCTCATGATTGCAGTGCAGCCAGTCCTGTCTTGACTCTTCTGGTATCACAATAATCGAGCGTTTTTCATCATTGGGATTATGGAACTGTTTCATAAAAGGATGCTGATTTGCATTAATCGTGAGCATTGAAAAAGATCGAACTTTTTCACCTTCAATGATTGCATCATCATAAATGGCTGCAACAGTAACAGGGTCACCGTCTTCGCGAGAAATAGCATACCAATGAGATTTGCCATCAATGTATTTGGGTTCATAGAACGTATCTACAGGCACCAAGGCAAACTGATTATTTTTCCAGGCATGTCGAAAACTTGCTTTTGAGGCGACTGTTTCAGTTCGGGCATTATAAGTATGCCGGCCAAATTTTAATTCTTTGGCCCAGGAAGGGATAAGTCCGAAACGTGCGATATCCAGTTCAAACTCGTCAGCACCGCGCATAATGATGGGAGCGGGAGCTAAAGGATATACATGTGTTTTCATATCCAGTTCAAGCTGTTCTTCATGAATATCTAATAAAGAGAGACGGCTTTTTGAGGGGAATTCATAGTTTGAACACATGGGCGAACGCTCTCATGATGATCTATCATGAAAATTAAAATATAAGAGAGATAAGTGCAAAACAATTTGAATATCGTAAGTTGGATTTTGACCAGCAAGCAGAATTTTTATTTTATAAGTATATATTTAGAGCCTAAAAATATTTAACTCAATAATATTTTAAGTAAATTTAATATTATGAAAAGATTAAACTTTTATTTAATCTATACAGATATACATAATTTAACTTTTTATTTAAAAAAACACTCCAAATGGCTTTGGAAAGCTACAAATATAGATGTTAGTTATATAGGCTTGCATTTATGAGCATGAGGTGAAAGATGAAGTTATTAACGTTAATTGGTGCAGGTGTACTTGCGAGTTATTGTTATAAGAAAATGAAATACAAAAAGGACGGTTCAAACAATCCTACTCCTCAGAATGAACAGGTAGACAGTCAAGCAGCAAACTCTGTTGAATAATGCCTTTAAAGGGCCTCACAACTAGCAAGAAAAGGTTGTGAGGTCTCCCATTCTTTCAGTAGAGTCATCTCTGACAAGTCTTATATAATATTCAGAACTTTGATATTTTCAGAGAAACAGCAAGCTCTTTTTAGCTATTATACCTTTTCATCTGTTCTAAATTTTCCTGATTAAATTTATTGATAAAGTTGAATGGTTTACAAAACTATTCATTTTAATAATAGCCATACTTTAAAAATAATGTGATCCTCTTTCTCAGGAGGACAGCTTATGAAAAAACTAATTATCTTGCCTCTTGTAGCTTTAATACTTCTGGGGTGTAGTCAACCAAATACACAGCAAGAAGCTGACTCTAAGATCCTACAGGATGAGGATTTAAAAAAATTTAGGGAGATGGTAAGGAATGCTTTACCGAATTCAGACCTGGTTCAATTTCATCAACAAGAGGGAGAATGTGGTGAGGTTAGTTTCAGAGATAAATCTACGAATGAAATGAAGCATCGGAGGTTTATTGTAGTGAATAAAAATATTGTGCTGATTGAAAGACGGCAGGTCGATCAGGAATATTTTGACCTTTCATGGAGGAATGCATGTCGTGATTATTTCGGGTAAAGAAAGAATATTTATTAAAATTCTTATTTGAAAATAGTGACCGCTATAATTGAATATCAATAAAAACATTTGATCATTGAGCCACTTTTTAGAGTGGCTTTTTAATGTCTGGATTTCTGAATTTTGTTCGAAATATGGTTACTGAATAGATCTGTATTTCATATTCTGGCTTCGTACAAATAGATAGAATGTTGATCAATTTATATAGATGATAAATATAAAAATTATTTAAAAAAGGAACAAATATTGATTCTTGAAAGTATAGTTTTTGCTTTAGGTTCTGGATATGTATCTCTTTAAAATATGCGGCATTATTTTCCTTGTCATCCTTGCTGTTTCTCTCATGGTTTTAGGTCTTATTTATCAGGATCCTTTATTTGCTTTGATAGGGCTCTTGTTTGCTGTTTGCGCAGTATTATTATTTTCCATGATGAAGGAAAGTCTTGCTGACTTTTAGATCACTCATTTCGTTTAAAAGCTTAAAGATTTGGACTAGAGATCAAGGTGAATAGCAGGATGATAGTCATCAATATTATGCACCGAGATGGAATCAACAATTTAGAAAAATAATTGTGTTGAAAAGTCTTTGGATTAATCAGTGTAATAAGGAAGACTTATACGGGCAACCAGTCATGTGGATTAGATTGATAAGATGATCTGATAATACACTCATTGCTGGGTGCTATTTTGCAGAAGTTCATCGAAAGATGGGCTTTTTTGTTACCTAAAATAAAGCTTTATCAAGTTCATACTAGAAATTATTGACTCCAAAGATCACAATTTAGACTTTTTATATATGGATATATATTTAATTTCTATATATATTTATATTTGTCATGAATTGGCTATTGTTTGACCGTTGTACATTTCGTCAACAATCCTGAATCAGCGCAAAATGATAAAGGGGAAGAGCCCACAGCAATGTGGGCTTTTTTATTGCCTAAAGAAAAGTTTGGCTTAATTTCTTACTAGGTATCTGGCTTGAATAGCTTAGCTAAGTAATAGATCTGGTCAAAGAGACGGAGATTAACTAGAAATTTGAATAAGTGACTTATTTCTATTTTATCGGTCAATATGATTGTTAATCATCGACTTAATATCAAAGTGTGATTGACTGCATACAATATTTTCATTATATTTTACCATATGTTCAAAAATCTCCACGTTTTGAATTTAGAGTTCTGCCCACATCGTCCCCAATGATGTGGGTTTTTTTGACTAGAATAGCTAAGTGATATTTTCATTAACCTATAATTAAAGAAGAGGGTAGCACCTAGTTCTGTGAAGAGGCTATTTTTACATCAATAGGTATGATAGATTAGGGTTCTGGCGGTAACTGCCTATACGGATCAGTCCAGCAAGTTCATCTTGTGACACTCCCGTCGTTTGAAGTGTTACTATGAAGAAGCTCGCCAAATGGTGGGCTTTTTTCGCATCGATAGGTGTGATAAATTATATTTAAGCTGGCAACCAGCGTTGCGGGTCAGTTTTTCAAGTTTATCTTGATTGACTCCCGACTTAAGAAGCGTTGCTATGAAGAAGCTCATCGAAAGGTGGGCTTTTTTGTTGGTTTATTAAACAAAAGGGTTCATACTAAGGCCCGTGCTTAAATTAAGTTGAATCTTTTGAAAAACAAAAGAGTTGTAATTTTAGGCGGAGTATTTTTGGCATTTATATTCTTTCTGTGTTTCCATTTATATAATCTTTCTAGCGAACAAGTGCTACTTTTAAGGTTCTCCAAAATTGATGATGAACAAGTTAAAAACTACAATGACGTGTTAAAGCCTACCCGCTTAACCTCCCCAAGTTAGGCGGGTTATTTTTTGTCTGGAAAAAAGTATGCTCCGATTAATATTCTGCTTATTCTGCCTACATGGTGCGACTGAGATTAGCGACGGTAAGAAAGAATGCCGGGATTGTTTGAAAAAAATTAAATAAAAAAACTCCATTATATAATGGAGTTTGAATCTTAATAAATCGCCTAGCTTTTACTTAAAATTAAAGGGATCGTACTTTTTATCTATGATTTCTAAATACACTAGGAATGCCGATATGGCGAGTAAACCTACAACTACTAAGAAAAATATATCGTGTGAAATTAGTGCTACTGCTAAAAAAGCCACAAGCATACAAATAAAAATGCCAAATAATGCATAAAGTATATAAGTTTTCATGAATAGGAGATTCCTCTATATTAAAGAGTGATCAAATTAACATAAAAATTAATTGAAAATTAACGTAAATACTACAATATTAATACATTCTTATCGAGAATTTAAATTTAAGAATGAGAATCTTTCTTATTCTAAGTTTCGAAAAGGGGTTTTCTTATCAGTAATATCTATTTCAGATAAAGTCCAAGTAAAACTTAGATTTTTGCAGTGCTGAGCTGTCTAAGTATCATAACCTCAGTCATTTTAATTCTTAGAACCATCAAATGATTACGATTGATAAGCTCATGATTGAACTAAAAGAATAAATTAAGAATTTAGCTAATGTATTAAGTTAAAATCTAACTTTTCTCAAATTAGTTAAAGAGCTTTGAAGAATCTATAGATGATTATCTTATAGATTATCGAGATCTAACCGAGACCCAATCAATGCAACTAAGCGCAACTTATATTTATTTTAAGTTATTAGAAATAGAAGAGAATCTAGTCTGATGCAATCTCTAGCTATTCATTACAGACTCAGTTTTTTCTACTTTTTTTATTATGCGATTGTGGGCGCATTCATGCCTTTCTGGAGTCTGTATCTGGAAGATCAAGGCTTTAATTATCAGGAAATTGGGATTTTATCTTCGATTGCGATTGTCACCCGATTTTTTGCGCCATTTATTTGGGGGTGGATTGCAGACAAATCCGGAAAACGCATGTTGCTGGTGCGTATAGCTACCTGGATGGAAGCCTGTATCTGGTTCATGCTATTTATCACTCCAAATAGCTTCCAGTCAGTCGCTTTGCTCATGCTGATTTTCAGTTTCTTTCAAAATGCGATTTTGGCTCAGTTTGAAGGCGTAACTTTATTCTGGTTAGGTGAAAAAAGGGCAGAGCTCTATGGCAAAGTCCGTAAGTGGGGATCTATTGGATTTATTATTGGCGTATTTGGTTTAGGGGCAATTTTTGAAATTATCAGCATCAGTATGCTACCAATCTTATTGCTCTGTATTTCATTTCTGGCTTTTCTCTGGTCATTTACCATCAAAGAACCTACAGCAGCACCCACAGCTCAGAAAAAACTCGAAGCTTTATGGCCGATCTTCAAGCGTCCGGTGGTATACAGTTTTTTCCTGATTGAACTGATCATGCTGTTTTCACATGCGCCATTTTATAGTTTTTATAGTAACTATCTCAGCCAGAATGGATTCAGTACCAGTCAGATCGGATTACTCTGGTCGGTTGGGGTTATTGCTGAAATCATTATGTTTGCCTACGCTACATTTTTTCTGACACGCTGGTCATGGCGTCATCTGGTGATGTTATGCCTGTTAATGACCGGTTTAAGATGGCTGACTGTAGGCCTATTTCCATCGTTATTTCTGGCACAGTTTTTTGCCCAGACCATTCATGCCCTGAGTTTTGGCTTATTTCATATGATTGCCATGCGGGTTATTTTCCAGAACTTCTCGGCTGGACAGCAAGGCCGTGGACAGGCACTGTATAGCACCATGTGGGGCTTAGGCGTGGCGAGTGGGAGTATTCTTGCCGGTCGTTATTGGGATCAGGTCGGTGGAACATCAATCTTTATTGCTGCTGCGCTATCGACCTTGCTGGGCCTATTGCTGGTATTTGGCTTACCCAACAAAGTCGAACTGCAAAAGCAGGTTTAAGATACGATTGAATAATTAAATGCGGATTTTGGAATATTGATCAAACCAGGGCTGAGCCTGTTCTAATTGAGCGGCCAGTTGCAACAGTAAATCTTCACGAGCAAATGGTGCAATAAATTGTGAACCCAAAGGTAAGTTATCTTCATTCCAGTAAAGCGGTACGGACATTGCTGGAAGGCCGGTAATATTGGCTAACTGAGTGAATGGCACCCATTTTAGGTTTTCTTTTACAATCTGATCGACCAGCTTACCTTGTGCCAATAAATGTGCCTTATTCATTTTTAATAAAGCTTTAAGAATCGGCTTCTGCCAGTTTGGTGTCTTGACTTCGCCATTTTTGGGTGCAACAGTGGCCGTGGCTGGTGTCAGGTAGAGATCATAATCATCAAAGAAATGATTCATCTGGGTCACATATTGTCCCCAGTTGGTCAGATTTTGGATATATTCAATTGCCGTCGTTTTGGCACCAAAAGCAGCTAGCGCCAGAGAATCCAGTTCAAAATCGCCTGATCTGGATGGATAGCCTTTCTGGATTTCGTCCAGCATATAAGAAAACTGGCTAAACCACGTCGTAATAAAATCTTTAGCCAGTTGCATACCATCAATCTGCGGTTGATCCTCAACGACTGCATGACCTAAAGATTCCAGTAAACGGGCAGTTTGTTCTACCGCTTTAATAGCATCTTGAGAAACAGGCGTATCAATGCTGGAACGGGTATTAAATGCGATTTTTAATTTTTTTGGTGGTTGCTGAATCACTTCCAGATAATGTGTATGCGGACGTTGGATCGTAAACAGCGAACTGCGATCTTCACCGTGGGTGGCATCCAGCATTGCCGCACTATCCCGAACAGTTTTGGTGAGTACATGTTGAATGGCAGCACCGTGCATTGCCTCACTCATTTGCGGTCCCCACGGCGTACGTCCACGGCTTGGTTTTAAACCAAACAGACCACAGTAGGAAGCCGGAATACGAATTGAGCCACCACCATCACCTGCACCGGCAATTGGCACAATGCCGGCTGCCACAGCAGAAGCAGAACCGCCTGACGAGCCACCACTGTTATGTCTTAAATTCCACGGGTTTTTACAGCTTCCCCAGGCATCTGGCTCTGTAATGCCTTTAATTCCGAATTCAGGGGTGTTGGTACGGCCAAAGGTCACAATACCTGCCTGTTCCCAACGGTTAACAATCTCGGCATTGGTTTCAGCTATATACCCAATGCGCTTTAAACCCTGACATCCATAAGACGTCGGATAACCTGCATATTCCTGAAACAGGTCTTTGACTAGAAATGGAACACCGGCAAAGGGACCAGACAGTTCTTGCTAGGTACGCTGCAAAGCATGCTCATGCATGGGAATAATAATGGCATTGATTTCAGGATTAATATTTGCACTGCGTTCTAAAGCAACTGATAAAAGTTCACTTGAATGTACTTGTTTATTTTTAACCAGTTCAGCCAGTCCTAACCCATCGTATTGTAAGTATTCTTCAAATTTCATCTGCATTCCCTAGCGTTAATATTGTTATAAGGTTGTAGAAGGTTTCAGTTCAGGATGCAAGCACCACCTGATTACGTCCCAAGTGTTTAGCTTGATATAAGGCCTGATCCGCGGTATTGATCAGTTGCTGTAAATCCTGAGAAAGTGGGGCATGTTGATGCGTAATCCCGAGACTCACAGTAATCGACAAAGGTGATCCATCAGGTTGATACATTGGCGTTTTAGCTACCAGTTCACGAATACGCTCGGCAATAAACTGGGCTTTGGACGGTTTAGTATCCCAAAGCAAAATCACAAATTCCTCACCACCAATACGTGCAAACAGATCCTGAGAACGTAAATTGGAACGGATGATTTCAGCAAAGTGTTGCAGTACTTTATCGCCTACATGATGGCCAAAATGATCATTTAAACGTTTGAAATGGTCGATATCCAACATAATCAGGGAAAACTGCACACTCTTGGAATGTTGCAGTAAATATTCACCTTTCTGGAAGAAAAAATGCCGGTTCATGGTCCGCGTCAGACTGTCATGATTGGCCAAATACAATACGCGTTTAAATAGGTCGTTACGGTTCTGACTGATAATACACAGGATCAGCGGCGACAATGCCAGCATAAACAGTCCGATCCTTAATGAGATATAAATGGTTGAGTCTGCCAGCGTATCATGTGTAGTGGCATAAAACTGGGTCAGGCTGTAATACATCAAAATGATTACAAAGGCATTAATAATTGCAATTGTGAAGATGCGATAGGTCAGTGCTGCCCAGATTAAAGCTGCCAACGGATAAAGCAGGGCACCTGGACCGACAAAAATATTACTCAGGATAATACACAGGATTACCGTACCTGCTGGCAGCAGATAACTAAAAGAGTTCTGCTTCTTTCTGCGGTTTTTAAATAAATACTTGAGATCTTTGGTTCTAGGAAAGGCTAAAAAAAGCGGCAAGACAATAATGTAATTTACCATTTCGCCTGTCCACCACAGCCCAAAATCAATCCATAAATTTTCCTTGGTCATAAAGGAATAAGGAAGATTGGGTAAGGTCGCAACGGCAAAAACTGCACTAGCCAGGCATCCTGCAAATGCACAGATGCCGAACATATGCACGAAAGTGAAGCCAGTATTGTAATACTTATAATTGATCTGGAAATATCGGATAAAAAACAGCGATACAATCGTACTAATCAGGTTGGCAAGTGTTAGAAACAGGCTTTGTAATAGATTATTACCTGTTGCCAAATCGGCAAACATGAACGCACAGAAAGCACCTAGCCACCCGCCCATATTGTTTAAATGGGGGAAGCGTAAGAACATAGCCAGCAAGGCAGCATTGGCAGGCCAGAGTATGGCTAAATAATCCTGTGTTCTGGTCATAATGCCAATCAAACAAGTCACTAAAATAATGAAAAGAATGACCAAGTAGGCATATGTTTCAGGATTCAAGTTCTGGTCTGTGATTCGAGGTATTCGCAAATCTAAGTCCTGTATCTAATTTTTATTTGTGAAATATCACTTTGTTTGGGAAATGCTTTTTACCCAAAAGTACAACTTTATTCTTGGAATAATCTGTTTTTACTTACGTTATCAATATACGTTTGTATACGAAATATATACAAAAAAATTAAAAAAGGAAATCCATGTTTTTAAACTATAATGATAAAAATTTGTTTTATTTCGGTATTTAAACTGATGCAGAGCAGAATATGATCCCGAAAAATATGATAAGTTAAAATTAATTATTAGGATTGAAACGAAGCCTGTGAATATGAAAAAAACCTGTCTTAGCCTTGTCTTGCTCATGAGCTCATCTTGGCTAATGGCAACAGAAAATAATAATCAAGCTGCAAATAGTATTGCGAAACCTATCGAAGTTCCGAATACCTTTACCATTAATACCCGTCCTGAAATTGTCGGGCTATGGGGAATGGAAATTCCAGATAATAAGAAATGTGTTGAATACTATAATTTTAAAGGCAATAACAACGTAGTGATTAAAAGCGGTTCAGAATGGACCACAGGGCTGTATGACTATCAGCCTTCACAAGATCCTGCTGCACAGATTCCAGCGCTGATTATGCAGGTTAAATACGACAATAATGAAAAAGACTGTTCCGGCAATCAGGTAGATCAGTCAGGTGAGATTTCGCAGTATTTTGTGAAGTGGCAGAATTCAAATACCATTAATTTCTGTGCCAATGAAAAAGCAGAACAATGTTTTGCTGTGCTTCGACGCATTTTGCCTTGATTGAAGGCTAGATATAAAAAACCGCTGAATTCAGCGGTTTTTTTATTAGATCAATTACTGGATCAAGCTTTTTCTTTGTCTTCAGCACCTTCAAGCTGCTTCAACAAATGTTTTTCCAGATAGTGAATATCCATCGCCTGTTCACAGAAATTTTCATCCTGAAGAATCAGATCTTTGTGTAATGGGATATTGGTTTTCACACCTGTCAGAATCATTTCATCCAAGGCCTGTTTCATACGTGCAATTGCAGTTTCACGGTCTTTACCATGGGCAATTAGCTTGGCAATCATTGAATCATAATACGGTGGGATGCTGTAACCTGGATAGATATGAGAGTCTAAACGGATACCTGCACCACCTGGCGCATAGAAAGTCTCGATTTTGCCTGGAGATGGCATAAAGTTCGATGGATCTTCTGCATTGATACGGCATTCGATCGCATGACCTTGAACACGTACATCTTCTTGCTGGATATCCAGACCTAAGCCAGCCGCAATACGTAACTGCTGTTCAATGATGTCGATACCGGTGACCATTTCAGTCACAGGGTGTTCTACCTGAACACGGGTGTTCATTTCGATAAAGAAGAATTCGCCTTCTTCAAACAGGAACTCAAATGTACCGGCACCACGATATTGCATCAATTTACAAGCATTGACACAGGCCTCAAGAATGTCAGTACGAGCCTGTTCTGGCAGGTTAGGCGCTGGCGCTTCTTCAAGTACTTTCTGGTGACGACGCTGTAAAGAACAGTCACGGTCATACAGGTGGATCGCATGACCATTACCGTCGCCTAGAACCTGTACTTCGACGTGACGCGGTTTTTGCAGGAAACGTTCCATATAAACCGTGTCATCGCCAAACCACATTTCAGCATCACGCTGCGCAGCTTGTACTGATTCAAGCAGGGTATCCACACGTTCTACGATACGCATACCACGACCACCACCACCGGAAGCCGCTTTCACGATGAGCGGGAAACCAATTTCTTTGGCTTCAGCAAGCGCATTGTGAATCGTCACCGCATGATCACAGCCAGGTACAGTTGGTACACCCGCTTTTTTCATGGCAATAATCGCAGAAACCTTGTTCCCCATCAGGCGAATATGTTCTGGACGTGGACCAATGAAGATAAAACCAGAGCTTTCTACGATTTCAGCAAATTCAGCATTTTCAGACAGGAAGCCATAACCAGGGTGGATGGCATCTGCGCTGGTGATTTCAGCAGCTGTAATCAGGGCTGGAATATTCAGGTAACTGTCGCTACTTGCGCCAGGACCAATACACACGGCTTCGTCACAGAAGCGTAAGTGCATCAGGTCTTTGTCAGCGTCTGAATAGACACCGACTGTTTTAATTCCTAAAGTTTTGCAAGCTCGGGCGATGCGCAAGGCGATCTCACCTCGGTTTGCAATTAAAACTTTTTGCAACATTATGAATCCCCGAAGTGATTAGGCGCGGTAACGGAAAAGTGGCTGACCAAACTGAATCACTTCACCATTTTTCACCAGAATTTCTTCAATCACGCCGCTTTGAGTTGCTTCAATCGGGTTCATGATTTTCATTGCTTCAATGATACCCAGTGTTTCGCCAGCAGAAACAGTTTGGCCAATTTTTACAAAAGGTGCTTCGCCTGGGCTTGGAGCCGCATAGAACACGCCAACCATTGGAGATTTTTCAACTGCACCACGAGGAGATTTAGCTGCAGGGACGTCAGCTGCAGGTGCAGGCATTGCAGGAACAGCTGCTGCAACTACTGGATTACGACGAGTCAGAGCAATCGACTGATCACCTTCCTTAACTTCAATCGCCTGTAAGTCAGATTCAATCATCAAATCGATGAGCTTCTTGATTTTACGGATATCCATGAGACAGTATTCCTAATTAAGATTGTTTAGAAGATTGTATTTTTTCAATGACATAGTCGAGTGCGGCAGCATAGCCTTTTGCACCTAGACCACAGATCACGCCAATAGCTTTATCGGATAGATATGAATGATGTCGGAATGCCTCACGTGCATGGACGTTAGACAGGTGGACTTCAATAAACGGGATTGCCACGCCAAGAAGTGCATCACGAACTGCAACTGAGGTATGTGTCAGGGCAGCAGGATTAATAATGATATATTGCACGCCGTCTTGTTGGGCTTGATGAATTCGGTCAACAATTGCGCCTTCCCAGTTGCTCTGGAAAGTGTCAAGTTGTAAAGTAGCTTTTTCAGCCTGAGCAGTGAGCTGCTGATTAATATCTTCTAGAGTTAAATAACCATAAACTTCGGGTTCGCGCTTTCCTAGCAAATTTAAATTCGGTCCATGAATAACCAAAATGGTCGAAGTCATCTATGGTGCTCCAGTTAAAAAGTTTCAGGATAGGTTTGCAAGATGTCTACAAACTTCGCCTATTATGGCATGAATTCCTACATTATTTTTATAATTTCTTTGAATTGACATAGAAAAGCATGTACCACGCAGTGGCCATATAATGAAAACTTTGCAAGCATTTAGCAATGTTCAAAACTACCAAATCTTCGTCTTTTACATCATTTTTATATTTTAGATGAATTGGCTGAATTGTTACATTTATGCTGTGTAAGTTAGACCTCAATGTTTATTCATAATTCTTTTAAATTGAGTGTTTATTCGGCAATGGCTTGTCAAAAATAAAAATTATTACTCGAAGTCTCTGCTCATATCAAAAATTGTGGTGATCGGTAAAAGACCGGGTTTTCATTATACTTTTGGATGAATCAAATGTTTATTCTATTCATTATTCTGCAAACTAAAATATCAAACTTGGAATAAAAATCAAAAAGTTATTTGATAAATGGTATGAACTGAAGTGTAGTATTAAATGGATTTTATGTCGCTAGTAAAGCAAATAACACATTATCTTTCTGCAAAAAGAGATAGGCTCATTGCTACTGAACATTGGCTAAATGAGACTGGCCGTAAAAGTAAAATTAAAAACTTATGATTCTTCATTAATCTTTTACTGGCCTCATCTAATATTGACGAATGTGCTCAATTTTCTAAAGCTTACCTTTATTTGTCATTCTTTATGTTCACTCAATAACATTGGCAAAATGGCACTTCATGTATAGGCGTTGTTATTCATCTGAATGTTGCCTATGTTTTTAAATGATGAATTTTTAAGCTTAAGAACAAGATGGTATGCGGAATTACAATGATAAATGGGATAGTTAAGTTCAGTTAAAGTGCAATATGAATAGATATTCTGGATTAAAAGCTAATGGTATCTGATTGTATTTTGAACACATATTGATTATATAAGCTATTCAGAATCACAGAATAAAACCCAAGCAGACTTGATAAGCTATAATGAAGATCCCGTCAAAATACTATCGAAGCTGTTATGACACCTGCATGCAAATTATTAAAATCTCAAAAAATTGAATATAGCATTCACGAATATGAACATGATGCTAATGCCAAAAGCTTTGGTCTGGAAGCGGCAGAAAAGTTAGGACTAGCAGTAGAAGAAGTATTCAAAACTTTATTAGTCACGGATGAGAAGCAGTATTTTGTAGCAGTTCTTCCAGTCAACCATCAGTTAAACCTGAAAAAAGTAGCATCAGCCTTTGGTTGTAAAAAGCTACAAATGGCTGATCCCAAACAGGCAGAACGTCTAACCGGTTATCTTGTCGGTGGGATTAGTCCGGTTGGGCAGAAAAAACGCCTGAAAACTGTCATTGATGCATCTGCAGAACAGCTGAATAAAATCTATGTCAGTGGGGGTAAACGCGGTCTGGATATTGGTTTAAAACCTGCGGACCTAGCTAAGGTTCTAGATGCTCAATTCGTTGATGTATTGGATGTCTAAAGTTCAAAGCATTTTTCAATAAAACTATCTTACTGAGAAGCGTTCATATCAATGGATGCTTCAACTTTTTTGGGTTCTCATATTTCTATTCTGTCGGAAAATTCTGTCGGAAAATTCAGCATGGTTTTTTCTTCATTGTATAGTGGATGATTGAGATCCACGGCCTGACTGTGGATTGAACAAAGATAAAAACAATAAAATAGAAAATATGGAGAATACCGCATGGAAATCCAGAAAAAACGATTATCACGGTTCTGTATGAGCTTGTCCGCGATGGCCATGCTCTCAGTCTTTTCAACTGCACAGGCAGATTCGTCTACCTTGCCTCAACCGCCCAATTCCCAGCAAGTTTTCTTTGTGGGTAATAACTGGGATGGAACAGTTACAGTGATTCGATCTTCAGGTGACTTTGGCAAGGTTGGTGTGATCAACATGATTCCTGATCGTAAGGAGCGTCTGAAAGAGATTCACCTCAATCCCATTAAACTGATTGCCTATACCTATATTCAAGCTACTGCGGGTGAAGGTAATGATCAGCTGGTCGACGATATGTACTCCACGCCAGATGGACAGTCAGTGGTCGCATCCCGTCCAAGTTTTGCCGATGTGGTCTCTATCAACATCAAGACAGGCAAAATTAACTGGCGTACTCCAGTTGAAGGCTTCCGCGCGGATCATATGGCAGTTTCACCAGATGGCCAGCGTGTCGCGGTTTCCGCATCTTCCGGAAATGTGGTGCATGTACTGGATATTCATACTGGTAAGGAACTTGGTCGATTTGCGACGGGTGATAAACCGCATGAAAATATCTACTTTGATAATGGCAGAAAAATTCTGAACTCGGCCATTGGTAATGTAGAAACCTCTCTTGATGCGCAGTGGCAGGATTTCACCAAGGGTAAACGCTATATCACCATTGCAGATGCCAATACCCATCAGGTGCTTAAGAAAATTGACTTTAGACCGGCATTGGATGCGTTTGGTCGAAAAGATTTATCTAATTCAGTGCGGCCGATGGTCTTTAGCAAGGATGAAAGTAAACTCTATGCTCAGGTATCATTTTTTAATGGTTTGATTGAGTATGACTTAAACCAGAATAAAGTGACCCGTATTGGGCAGTTGCCAGGTAGCGATAGCATTCCCAAAGATCGTACCAAATGGGTGAATGATTCCCGCCATCATGGTTTATCGATCAGTGCTGATGGTGAGAAGCTCTGTGTTGCGGGCACGATGGATAATTACGCCACCATTGTCGACCGTCAGAGTCTGACTGCCGGAAAATTGATTCCTGCAGGTAAGCCATACTGGGCTACCCGAAGTCCGGATGGCCGTAGCTGTATCATTTCAGAAAGTGAAACGGATGTGGTGACCGTAATTGATTTCGCGACAGGCAATAAAGTGACCAGTGTACCTGTAGGCAATCATCCACAGCGTGTCCGGATCGGTTATGCCCCAGCAGACTGGTCTACACCGTAGCAAATAATGGCTTAAAAAGAGCAATGTGTTATGAACGTTGCTCTAAGCATTGTAGGTGGCATATATGAGGAACAAAACACTTACTTTATATCTGCTGGCGGGAATGTTATTGACCGGTATTCTGGTTGGGATTGCTTATCAGGTTCATAAGGATATCTATAAGGCAGAGTTCAATATACTGAAACCTGATGATCAGATGACTTTTCCAGCAAAGTCACTGATTACTTCGAATTTAAATCCTAAAACAGCTGTACCGGCAAGAACGGCTAGACACTCGGAAGTGGATTCTGAACAGCAGGTCTTATTACAACAGAGAGACCAGCTTTATCTGGATTTTACCCAAATGATGAATGGCTTAAGTCAAGGTGAAAAGCCAGACTATCGCCAGCTAGATCATTTGCTGGTACAGCAGCAGAATCTGGTGAATGCCCGGGTCGTTGCTCCGGAAGAGGCGAGAGCTCAAATAGAATTTTTGCAGAAAGTTCTGCCTGAAATCTCTCCACAGCTTGATCAAGCCTTAAATGCATTGGATCAGAAAAGTTTTTAATCTTCCGGTTTAAAGCTTTATTTAGTTGTGAATACAGATCATAGATAAGCTTAATAAGAAAAAGCCCGTAGAAACGGACTTCTTCTTCATTCATTTTTTAGATTAAAACTTATAAGCAGTTCGCGGGTTTCGGGATACCAGCCAGTCGGCTTAAATGACGTGCCACTAAACCCGTATTAAACTTTTCCTGCAATAAGGCATTGTTAATTTCCGGGCTGACTGTCTTCATCAAAAACTTAATTAGCGGACGGGTTGCAGGAGAATGCCCAAACTGCTGATAAAATTGACGGACTGCCTGTAGCACTTCAAAATGCCAAGGAGTAAGTTGAAGTTCTAGTGTATCTGCCAGTACTTGGGCAACGTCTTCATTCCAGATGGTGTAATCGACTAAATGACCATCTTGGTCCAGTTCTAGATTCATATGTGACTCATGGATTATTTCATTGAGATGCAACGACTAAATTTCAGACATAGATCTGCAAATTCGGAGTAGTCGAGTAAAGCAACATTTTCCGATAAAGGTGAGATCAGAATTTCTGCATCATTTTTTAGGATATAAACTTGCGGTAGTTGCTGTACGAAGGCATGGTCCAGATACAGCACAGATTCTCCCATCAGGACCACCTGATTATCTAAAGCATGGAGCTGTGCTAATTGATCAAGGACTGACGCCGTCGCTGCATAATCTGACTGGATCAGGTAAAGGGTTTGATCTGACATTTATTTATCCTTTGTCCTTACCAATACAATACGTGATCAAATTTTTGAACGAATTCTGAATTGAGTTCAATCAACTCAATCTCCTGCTCGCTTTGCTTTACAAAAGGAGAGTCCTGATTTTTCTGCTCAACCAGAATTGGGGTCAGGTCATAAAATTCGAAACTATCCACCAGATTTGAAGCCAGTTTAAAGGCATGTTTAAGCTGGTCAAACTGGAGCTCAGAACGTAAAAGACTCAAGGCCGCGCCTTGGAGTAATACTTTAACTTCAGCGCCGAAGGTCGCCAGTACCATCGTGGCAGACAGGCTTTCATGCACCTGTAAGCTGTTTAGGTTGGCTTGGGTTAATATAACAAGTACAGATTTCACACAAGATTCCTTTTAAAAGCAACACATCCTGAAAAATGAAGCATCTAGAATTGAATTAGACGTTGTGAGGACTGAACAGCATCAGCAAGCTCGCCTAGACCGACCAATTCAAAACCATCAGCAAGATTATGTTGCTGAATATTGTGACGTTGAGCATTTTCCTGATCTGTAATCCCACGCGCTAAGGCTGCACTGACACAAACGGGTAAGCGGATCTTCAGATCCTGCCAGGAACGTGTGAGATGACGCTGGTCGTCGGGCACCCATTGCAATGCATTTGCGACCGACACGCCATCTTGATAGAAAAATACACGGAAAGCTTCCTGTTTATGTTGTAAAGCTTGGGCGAGTCCAAGCGCATGCCAGGCATAAATAGAAGTCGGTGCGGAGGTAACAAGAATTAAGGTGCTCATCGAAATTCACTACAGGCTTGATCAACGCGGGATGATGATCTTGGCTACAAAGAAAGTAGGTAGTATACAATGATTTTAGTGACGGGTGGTTTAGGCTTTTTAGGCTCACATATTGCTTTAAGTCTGATGGCACAAGGACTAGAGGTCATTGTGGTCGATAATCTGGCCAATGCCAGTCTACAGACCTTAGAACGCCTTGAATTTATTTCCGGCCGCTATGTGCCTTTTGTCAAAATTGATATCCGTAACACTCCAGCATTAAATAAAGTTTTTGAACAGAATTCAGTACAGGCTGTCATTCATACTGCCAGCTTTAAATCATTAGAAGAATCAGTTTTAAAACCACTTGAATATTATAATGATAATGTCAGCTGTATCATGAGCTTGATGCGTGCCATGCAGCGTACTGGAGTACGCAATCTGGTGCATTTGTCTTCATTGGCTGTATATGGCCATTCCGGAACGGATTTAAAAGAAGATCAGGCTTTCAATTACACTTATCCAAATCCTTATATTAAATCACAGCAGATGGTGGAAGAAATCATCCGGGATACTGCCAAGACGGATAATGAATGGCGTATTGCGATGTTACGTCTTTCCAATGTCGCGGGTGCTTTTGAAAATGGCATTTTAGGTGAATGGGTGCCACCTTTACCAAAGAATATTGTGCCTCTGGCCATGCAGGTGGCTGCGAAGCAGCGTGAATATCTGGAATTGCGCCGTCAGGCCAAGACCGAAGACTATACAGTAGAACGTAGTTTTCTACATGTGATGGATGTCTGTGATGCGGTATTCAAGTCGCTACATTGGCTGTCTCAACAGCAACAATGGACTTGCGAAGCCTTTAATATTGCTGGAGAGCTAATTTCAATGCAGACTTTGCTGGATCAGGTTGCAGAAGTCACCCAATCTGCTGTTCCTATAGTAGATGCTTTGCCATATCCACATGCCGAAATGGATCAACTGGGTGCTAATACGGATAAAGCCCAACAGTTGTTACATTGGCAGCCACGCTATACCTTAAGGAAAATGTTAGAGGATGAATGGCTGTTCTATCAGAATACGTTAAGAGGGCAGTGATTAAGAATCCTACAAGTTAATTATTGATAATAATTATCATTTGCAAAATTAATCAAACTCATTAAGATGAATAGAGTACAGCATTGAAGCTGCTGTCTAAATGAGTAAAACATGGAATAACAATTGAGGTTGAGCATGCAAACACGTATTGAACATGACACGATGGGAGAAGTCGCTGTACCGAGTGAAGCACTTTGGGGCGCACAAACTCAGCGTAGTCTACAGAACTTCAATATTGGCAATGAGCATTTGCCACGCGCCATGATTCGTGCCATGGGCTTGGTCAAGAAAGCAGCTGCGATCACCAATGCCGAGTTAAACCAGATTCCTCATGAGTTATCGACCTATATCATCGGTGCTGCGGATGAAGTGATCAGCGGTCAATGGGATAGCCAGTTCCCGCTAGTGGTATGGCAAACCGGTTCGGGCACGCAAAGTAACATGAACTGTAATGAAGTGATTGCCAATATTGCTAACCAGAAGCTGGGTAATCCTTTAGGTGCACAAAAGCCTGTGCATCCAAATGATCATGTCAACCGCGCTCAATCGACCAATGACTCTTTTCCGACTGCGATTCATGTAGCAGCTAGCTTACAGATCAATGAACTGCTAATACCGGCAGTGACACGTTTACGTGATACCTTGCATGCCAAATCTCAGGAATTTACCGAGATTGTAAAAATCGGTCGTACCCATCTTCAGGATGCCACACCTTTAACTTTAGGTCAGGAATTCAGTGGATATGTCTCTCAACTGGATCATGCTTTAATTCGACTGTATCAGGCTTTGCAAGGGTTATATGAACTGCCATTAGGCGGAACCGCCGTCGGTACAGGCCTCAATGCACATCCAGATTATGCTGTTAAAGCTGCGGATACTCTGGCTAAATTAACAGGCTTGCCTTTTGTCACCGCTCCTAACAAGTTCGAAGCTTTGGCCGGCCGTGATGCAGCAGTTTTTGCTTCAGGTGCTTTAAAGACTTTAGCGGTTAGCCTGAATAAAATTGCCAATGATATTCGCTGGTTGGCGAGTGGACCACGTTGTGGTTTTGGTGAATTACGTATTCCTGAAAATGAACCGGGTTCAAGTATTATGCCGGGTAAGGTGAACCCGACTCAAAGTGAAGCCATGACTATGGTAGTTGCCCAAGTCTTAGGGAATGATACGACGATTAATGTGGCCGGTGCATCAGGGAATTTTGAGCTGAATGTCTTTATGCCAGTGATTGCTTATAACCTGTTGCAGTCAATCCAACTGCTTGGCGATGCATGTAACAGCTTTAACGATAACTGTGCAGTCGGAATCGAGCCTAACCGTGACAAGATTGAGCACTTCCTGCATGATTCATTAATGCTGGTCACTGCATTGAATCCAGTCATTGGTTATGAGAATGCAGCTAAAGTGGCCAAGACCGCCTATAAAGAAGGTAAAACCTTAAAACAGGTCGCAGTAGAACTCGGATTGGTAACTGCAGAACAGTTCGATCAGGTGGTTCGCCCTGAAAATATGGTGGCTCCAAACGTAAAATAAGTCTTCTAATTATGGTTAAATAATAAAGCCCTCTAAATGAGGGCTTTATAATATCTAAGGATTATTCATACAAATTTTAATAAAATCAATTGCACATGTTTTTTCTGGAAAATTCTCATTCAATTAAGCTTGCTTATTAAATGCTATGAACCATCTATCGTTCATGTTTTGACAGATATGCAATGACGGATTACTAATAGAAATTCCCTGATAACTAGAAAAATGAGGTAAGGGTGATGACTGACTTTGATGATGATTTTGATCTGGACGAACCCTATCCAGATGAGGATTTATATCCAGATTATACAAAAAAGAAGTGTAGCAGCTGTAGCGGTACCGGCTATAACGTTGTGGAAGCTAAACAGTGTATCGAATGTATGGGAACCGGCAAAACTGGTGAGATAGATTAACTCAAAATTATAAATATTTATTAAGCCTGCTCTATGAGTGGGCTTTTTTATTCTCCTCATCAGAAGTTCTTAATTTTATAGATTCATGAGCAAATAAAAGAAAGAATCTAAAATTACGGGTGAAATCGTATTAGAAGGATGGTTAGAGATAACTATTGAAGTTTTTTTAGTGCTAAAGCCTATCCTCATGGCTTCTCATACCGAATTAACATTGAATAAGCGTATATAGCTGCTAAAATGCAGTTCGTTTTTACTGCTGTTTTGTCGTTTATTCCGCATGAGTTTCTATAGCATATGAATAAACATCCATAAAATGGCAGGTTGTTTAAGGAAAATTTAATGCTTGATATTTATTTAACAGATGTTCAAAAAAAGGTTCAATTCAAGGATTATCCAGGTGAGCATCCTGTTAAATTTATTCTGAATTTTAAAAAGATTTTTCCAAGTGTAATGGAACTTCTTTTACCTGTTCTCCCGGAAAATGAAAATCTTGATGAAATGACCTGGGAATCAACCACTCAGGACTTTGAGACATTTCAGATGTTATTAACAGGGTGGGGCATTATTGAATTGCGTTTAAATGCGATCACCCAGTATAAAGATAAGACATTTGCAGATCAGTTGGTGAAAGAGGCGCAGCAAAAACGCAGAGAATATCAGAAGAAACATCTTAAGCTTTCTAGTGTGGATCTGGATTATCTATTTATGCATGATGTGCATGGCTTGATTGATGCTGAACTGGTAGAACTGGGTGAAAAATTCTATTTACCAACCTTACGTGATCTTTGGAAAAATAAAGTCTCTGCTCAAGTGCTTAATGCTAAATTCTAAGAAAATTTAAGCTGATTCATTCAATTTCATCCTCCAAATTGGGGGATGATTTTTTTATAGCGATTTCTAAGGATTGACATTTCCCTTATGACAATAAATAGCCTAAGCAAATTTCTATATTTATCATCAAAACAACTTTCTGCTACATCATTGAACATGGTGACTTATTTTAAAACAGAAATTGGCTCAGAAAAGGGCATTTATTTTATCGTTTGATAAAAAATAAATTAAAAAACTATTCTTTATCAAAAGAATATATAAAGATATTGCTTTAATAATATAGCTATTCCAGTCATATTTTTTTAAGCTATCAGTACTTGTGAGTAAATGAATCACAGAATTCTTATTCATTAGAATTCCTTCATAAAAATAAGTGAAGGTTCCAGTTTTCCCGAAGATATATCCAAGGATTTAACCGAATGTCGAATCAGTTTTTAGATTTAATTACAAAACGCCGTACTATTTATGCCATTGGTAAAAATGTAGAACAGTCTCCTGAATATTTAACTGATTTGATTCAAAATGCGATCAAGCAAAGTCCGTCATCTTTTAACTCGCAATCATCTCGCGCCGTTATTTTATTTAATGGCGAACATGAAAAATTCTGGGGTTTTGTCGCTGATAAATTAAAAAGCTATGCCAAAGATGAAGAAAGTGCTGCAAAAACGACTGCAAAAATGGCAACCTTTGCTGCAGGTACGGGTACAGTTTTATTCTTTGAAGATCAAAATGTAGTAAAAGGCTTGCAAGAGCAATTCCCATCTTATGCCGAGAATTTCCCAATCTGGGCAGAACATTCAACTGCTATTGCTCAGTTCTCTACCTGGACAGCATTGCATACTGAAGGCTTGGGTGCATCTTTACAACACTATAATCCGATAGTAGATGAGCAGGTTCATGCAGAGTGGGATATTCCAGAAAACTGGAAACTTCGTGCTCAACTGGTATTTGGTTCAGTTGAAGGTGAAGCACGTGCGAAAGATTATCTGGAAGATGATCAACGCTTCAAAGTTTTCCAATAAGCTTAATTTCCGATCTGTCTTTAATCATTTTTAAGGACAGATCTCCAGGTTGTTTATAAAAATACGCATTAGATTTTTTAAAACTAGGCTAAACTAAAGCGGTATTTAAAGAATTTAATGAGTCAAACCGAATGTCGAAAAACACGCAGAAGTTATCACCATTACAGGAACTGATTGCAGAGCAGAAATTGCTGTGTGAAGAGGTCGGTTCTGCCTATGTAGAAGTAAGTGGTGATGATGTCGTTGCAGTGGCTGTACATACCCTGAAGCAGGATCCAATTGTCGGAATCCGTAGAAAGCCTGAAACAGAAGAAAATATTAGCTGGTATATTTATGGTGGTGAACTGGCTTCAAATGAAGATGCTTTTGAAACCATGACTGTGCGTGAGTTACAGGATATCGCCCCTGAAGTTTTACCTTATCTGGCTTTAGAGCAGGGCTACCGCTTCATGATTGATGCAGATGATTATGAAGATGTCTGGAAAGAAGAAAACTAAAAGAAGACCTTCGAAATGATCAAATCCTCATCTTTAATATGTACTTTCTTTATTTGCATGCAATTGAACAATATGGCTTTTGCCGAAAAGCTTTCACAAGCGGACTATGATCAGTTTATTGCCAAACAAACAAAAATAGTCAATGAAACCAAACATATTTTAGATGAGCCAGATCAGAATGCAGATGCACAAAGTCAACGTCAGGCATTCTGCCAGCGTTTAACGGCTTATGAAGAGATTCAAAAAGTTTCTGAAGAAAATCATGAACTCAATATGGCGTCCACAATGGCGATGATTGCTAAAAGCTTTCTGGATCGACAAGCACAGAGCATGAATAATTCAGGTATGACCACCGCAATATTTTGTAAGAGTAGGGAAGTGTAATTAAGCTATAAAAGCAAGAGCATCGTCTTGAGTTTTAATAGCCACCATCATCATTTAAAAATGCATCCTTCTGTTCTGGAATGGAAACTTTGACAGTTGGAATAGAGTAACTCGCTGCTGTTAATCGAGCTATATTGAAATCCTTAGTTCCTACTTGAGGGATAATAGGTATTTGACCTGTTCGAACAATTTCACCATAAACTATCGTGATCAATTCTGCTGGAGTTAAACCCGCTTCTGCTATTACACATTCTGCTGATTCAACAACGTCTTGTTCCACTAAGAATTTAATACTTTTTTTAACTAAATTGTTCATAAGATAGCCTTAGAATACATTTTATACACTACTTTAAACTATCAGATATGAAGCATATAGAAGCTAATGAAATTAAATATTCATATCTTATTTAGGGATGTTGGCCTGAATGAAGGTATATGAATCAAAAGGGTAGGGCCAAAAAATTAGCTCGTTTTTTCGACTCTCAGCTTGCTTATAAAATGCATAAATACTCTGATACGTAGCATAAGGATTTCAGTGCTTTTTAAATTACTCATTAAATAAACTTTATAAAAATCTATTTATATACAAATTTTACCGGGTATATATCAGCTACTTTTGAAATTTATTAAGAAATATTAAATATTTATGTGTTTCTTTTTTACTCAAACGAAGGGCGGTAAAATCATTGCACGCTAAAATAGCCTAAGCAATTTTCTACTTTATATTTATTCTCGCAAAATCCATATCCCATAATTAAAACTTAATATCAAATAAACCTCTAAAACTCATATATTTCCTAAAAATTTTAAAATATTTTTTTTATTAATGATCTAGTGTGACACTCAATTATGAGCAGATATTGCAATTTAGCTTAAGCAGATTTTACTTTAATCAAAATAGCCTAAGCAAAATTTTAATTTTTGTCATTGGCGATTGATTAACTTCCAATATAACTCCACTATTAACACTTAACATAAGAAATCACGGAATTCTCAAATGATCCTGAATTATCAAACACAAACCTATGAAACATCAACTTTAGCACCAATAGTATTTATTCATGGTTTATTTGGTAGTTTAAGTAATTTAGGTATGCTAGCTAGGCATTTTTCAGAGCAGACAACTACGATTCAAATTGATGTCAGAAATCATGGTTTATCTGGCCATTCTGATGAAGTAAATTATCAAATCATGGCCGAAGATATTTTAGAAACTTTAGCCAGTTTAAATATTAAAAAATTTATTGCAGTCGGGCATTCGATGGGCGGAAAAATTGTCATGAAGCTGGCAGACCTAGCGCCTGATCAGATTGAAAAACTGGTTGTACTAGATATCACACCAATTCAATATCAAGAAAATCATCATTCTGAAATATTTAAAGCCTTGTTTGCAGTCCAGCAGGCGCAAGTTGCTTCACGGAATGAAGCAGCAAAAATTATGCGTGAATATATTCAAGAGGAAATGGTCATCCAGTTTCTTTTAAAATCATTCAATAAAGGGCAGTGGTTGTTTAATGTGCAAGCACTGTTTGATTATTATGAAGATATTACTGCTTGGGAGAAAATAGAAAAAAATGAACTTCCAGCATTATTCTTAAGAGGTGGAGATTCATCGTATATCTCTAAACCTGAACATTTTGAAGCCATCAATCAGCAGTTTATTCATGCACAGATTGAAGTGATTGAAAATGCAGGGCACTGGCTACATGGTGAAAAGACGGCGGAAGTTTTGCAGCATATGCAAAATTTTATTGATGAAAAATAAATTATATTGATGAGCAGATTTACCTTCTGCTCATTCTTTATGGCTGAGATATTATTGCATGAGTTTGCAACTGACTTTCATTTATTAATTGATAAGCCATTTCAGGAGTTTTCTTCAGACCAGGCATACGATATTCCGTATGTCCGTAATCCTGAATGGATTTCCAACGTCCCCCCCCAAGTGAGTCCTACTGATTCTGCGATCTGTCCATATAACTGGTAACCACGCATAGCCCATGGATCACGTTCACTAATTACTACTTTGCCATGACGCTTAAAAGCAATATCTGCAGCCAAACCAAACTGGTGATAACTCTGAAAACCTTTGGCTCGGGTAATATTACTATTGGCCGCCAGTGAGTTCTGTCTTTCTGGGCTCCGATATCCTTCAAGCAATACCAGTTCATAGCCATACTGTTCCTGCATGATTTTAAATACCATCAATAAACGCTGCTTAAAACGCGGATTCATCTTGTGCCATTTGCGATCAGCCTGATTCAGATCTTGAGAGTGGTTTAAATGTATATCCTGAATATTGGAATTAAATCGTTGCGCTGAAATTACCGGTTGATGGGCATATTGATCTTCCTGCAAAGCTTCAAGAATGAGAGCTTCATCAACTTCTTCAGGTGGAGTCAAAATTTGACCTTCCAAAAGTGCATATATTTGCGGGTCGACTTTTTGTAAATAACGTGCCTCAGACATACTGGCAGAAACAGGCCGAGTCAAAGAAAACATCAGGATACTGATAAATAATATAGATCCTGCAATCAAGATCCACCATTGTTGTAAATACCAATGTGATTGTAGATAGTCTGGAGATCCAGCCAGTTTAAATTGATGTATAAATTGCTTAATTGTGATGAACTGTTTTTTAGTTTGTGGCAGCCATGCAATTAAAGAGTTCTGTATATGCTGCCTAAGCTCATAGAATTGCATCAAAACCAAAATACAGCTGAGAAGAATAAAGCTGCTAATAATGATAAAAATCATCTAGCAGTCATCCCATTCGAGCAGTTTAATATTAGCTTGATATTAAAATATTCATAAATTAAAGCATTTTTTTCCAGTAAGAAATGACACATTATTTGATATAAATAGATCTAGTTTTTTCTCAATTTTCCTCGCTAAGAAACCCAAGAATAGAAAAGCGACGACCATTAAATTTTAGTATAAAAAATAAGCAAAAAGGCCAGGTATTTTTTTATTACACAATTCGAATTGGTAATTTTTTGTACAAAAGAACTGATGTAGAAAAATTATTTATAGATAGTATTATTTTTATTAATATTATATTTAATTCCTCTTAAATTATTGAATTTAAAATTTAAAATTTTCTTAAATTAAAATTAACAAAAGGATTAGATTAGCTAAACTTCATAACATTATTAATACTTTTCCTTCATTATTTGAAACTAAAAAATTAAATGAGTGTACTATATTTAGTAAAAACGTAATTAAGGTGAAGCATTTAATGTCTATTTCTCCCTTATCTAAGGCTGTCTATACATCCTTAGTTGGATTGCTATTGGCAAATACAACTACTCAGGCCGCTGATGCATTTAGTGCAGAAAGTCCGTGGATGTTGGGTGACTGGAATGGTCAACGTATTCAGCTTCAAGAGCAGGGCTATGATTTTAGCTTTGGATATACAGGTGAAATGGCAACTTTACTTGACGCGAAACGCTCAAATAGCCATGGCACAGAATATACAGGTCAGTTAAACCTGGGTACTCATCTGGATCTGGAAAAAATTGCTGGCTGGCAAGACACTGAAGCACAAATTACAGTAACTCATCGCGATGGTCGCAACCTTTCGAATACTTCTGATGCGCTTACAGGACATTTAAGTTCAGTTCAGGAAGTATGGGGGCGCGGTCAAACTTGGCGTCTAACAGATTTCTGGATCAAGAAACAATTCTTGGATCAAAAACTGGATGTAAAAGTCGGACGTTTTGGTGAAGGTGAAGACTTTAACAGTTTTGATTGTGACTTCCAGAATCTGGCATTGTGCGGTTCACAAGTGGGTAACTGGGTAGGGGATCAATGGTATAACTGGCCAGTTTCTCAATGGGCTACGCGGGTTAAATATAGCCTTACCCCGGAAGTTTATACTCAGGTAGGGGTTTATGAATACAATCCTGAAAATGCTGAGAATCGTGGCAAAGGCTTTAACCTGAGCACAGACGGATCTAAAGGCGCGATCATTCCTGCAGAAGTGGTGTGGACACCGAAACTGGGTGAGCAAAAACTGCCAGGTGAATATCGTGCCGGGTATTACTACAGTACCGCTGATGCCAAAATATTTGATGGCGTGACTCTACAAGATGAACAAACCCAAAATGGTCATCATCACGGGGGGTGGATTGTAGCTAAGCAACAGCTGACTTCACATCAAGGGGATACATCACGTGGTTTAAGCGGTTTCGTGAACGTCACTGTTCATGACTCTAAAACCAACCAAGTTAGTGATATGCAAAATATCGGTCTTGTCTACAAAGGTGCGATGGATGCCCGTCCACAGGATGAAATTGCTTTGGGTGTTGCCCGGATTAATATGAACAATGATGTATTGGGTAACCGTAGTGAAGAAGTCGATGCGGAAATCTATTACGGCATTCATGCAACTAACTGGCTAACCATCCGTCCAAACCTGCAATATGTCCATCATGTCGGCGCATATAAAGACGGTGAAAATGTCTGGGTAGGCGGAATCAAGTTTAATACGTCGTTCTAATCGGAGTTTTTAGTTGCAAATACACAATTGATTCTTCCATTACTTTGGGGCATTGATGAACTGATACTCCAAGTATTCATGTATTTATAACTAAGAACTTAACAATATGGTGTCTATGCCGCTTAAGTGCTTAGACGTTCAAGAAATCAAAAAAAAGGTGTTCAATATGAATACTTCGTCTTCAGGTTCAGTACTGAAAACGATTCTGGCAGCTATTGCTGCCATTTTCGGTTTGGTTCTGCTATTTGGAGGAATATATCTGGCAACACTTGGTGGGTCTTGGTACTACATCATTGCCGGTCTGTTCTTCCTGGCGACAGCCGTGTTATTACAAAAACGTAAAAGCACAGCCCTTATTGTTTATGCAGTATTGGTCCTTGGTACAGTGGTATGGGGTCTTTGGGAAGTGGGTTCAGACTTCTTTGCACTGGCACCACGTCTAGATATTTTAGGCCTGTTTGGTCTGGCCCTGCTGATTCCTGCAGTAACTCGCGGTTTTGGCGACAGCAAAGCGGCAAAAATGGCGCTGACTGGCTCCTTGGCAATTACGATTGCTGTCATGATTTACTCTGTATTTAATGACCCGCAAGAAATCCGTGGCGAATTAAAATCACAGCAACCTGCAGTGCATCAGTCTATTCCAGGTATTGCTGACGAAGACTGGCCAGCCTATGGTCGTACTCAATCCGGCCTACGTTATTCTCCATTGAAACAGATCAATTCTGAAAACGTAAAAGATCTTGAACTGGCTTGGGAATTCCGTACTGGCGATACTAAAACAGATAAAGACTCTGGTGAAACCACCAATCAGGTGACTCCAATTAAAGTGGGGAACAACCTGTTCATGTGTTCAACTCACCAATATCTGATTGCACTTGATCCTGCGACTGGTAAGGAAAAATGGCGCTTCGATCCTAAACTGAAAGCGGACAATACCTTCCAGCATTTAACTTGTCGTGGCGTATCTTATTATGATGCGAATAATACTGCAGGTTTTGAAAGCAGCCTGGCTGCACGTTCAACAACTTCTGCTGAATGTCCTCAGAAAGTGATCTTACCAGTCAATGATGGACGTCTGGTCGCAGTGAATGCGACTACTGGTAAAGTATGTTCTGACTTTGGTAACAATGGTGAAGTTGATCTGCAAAAAGACATGCCATTTCCATATCCAGGCGGTTATAACCCGACTTCACCTCCAGTGATCACAGGTACAACCATCATTATCGCGGGTTCAACGACGGATAACTACTCAACTGAAGAACCTTCAGGTGTAATCCGTGGTTATGACGTAAATACCGGTGAATTATTATGGGTATTTGATACTGGCGCAGAAGATCCAAACGCGATTCCAGCTCCTGGTCAAAAATTCGTAAATAACTCACCAAACGCATGGGCACCATTGGCTTATGATGCACAGTTGGATATCGTCTATGTACCAACAGGTGTAGGCACACCGGATATCTACGGTGGTCACCGTACTGAGCTAGACGAGCGTTATGCAAACTCTATGCTGGCACTGAATGCGTCTACCGGTAAGTTGATTTGGAACTTCCAGACTACTCACCACGACTTGTGGGATATGGATGTACCCGCTCAACCGACATTGACTGATATCAAAGACAAAAACGGGAAAATGGTTCCAGCGATCTATGTGCTGACCAAAACCGGTAATGCCTTTGTGTTAGACCGTCGTACAGGTGAAGCGATCGTTCCGATTACTGAAAAACCAGTACCTCAGTCAGTAAAACGCGGTCCGCAAACTAAAGGCGAGTGGTATTCAAAAACTCAACCGTTCTCTGACTTTAATCTGGCTCCTCAAGATAAATTGACGGATAAGGACATGTGGGGTGCCACTATGTTTGACCAGTTGATGTGTCGTGTATCGTTCAAGAAATTAAACTATGACGGTATTTATACACCTCCATCTGAAAATGGTACGTTGGTGTTCCCAGGTAACCTCGGTGTATTCGAATGGGGCGGTATGTCAGTCAACCCAGATCGTCAAATTGCATTGACCAATCCAATTGGTTTGCCATTTGTATCTCGTCTGATTCCGCAAGATCCGAACCGTAAGCAGACTGCCAAAGGTGCAGGTACTGAAGCGGGGGTACAGCCAATGTATGGCGTGCCTTATGGTGTTGAAATCAGTGCCTTCCTGTCTCCATTCGGCTTACCATGTAAGCAACCTGCATGGGGTTATGTGGCTGGTGTTGATCTGACCAATCATGAAATCGCTTGGAAACGTCGTATCGGTACGATTCGTGACAGTATGCCGGGCATTCCATTGCCTCCATTTAAAATGGGTGTACCAATGTTAGGTGGTCCAATCTCGACTGCAGGTAATGTGATGTTTGTCGGTGCAACTCAAGACAATTACATCCGTGCGATCAACGTGACTAATGGTGATGAGCTGTGGAAAGGTCGTCTACCTGCAGGTGGTCAAGCGACGCCAATGACTTATGAAGCCAATGGTAAGCAGTATGTTGTGATTATGGCGGGTGGTCACGGTTCCTTCGGTACCAAAATGGGTGATTCTTTGGTTGCCTATGCACTACCTGACAATAAATAATGAAGTTTTATAGTTAAGTAAAAAAGCCTGATTCGTCAGGCTTTTTTATGCAAAATACAGGCTGTTATGACAATAAAGCTTGATTAGAAAATCATGAACCTTTAGCTCAGCTTTCCTGCAAGTATTCAGTTTGATCTTATGCAGATGCTGAGTCTTTAAAATTAATAAGACACTTTTAAAACGTTTGAACTCCCATGGCATGAGTGAATGCCAGATATCAGGAATATTAGCTATGCACCTTCATACCACGCGGTTGCCGATGAAATCGACTTTATCCTGTCTGATTGCTTGTATCAGTCAAGGAATTTATGCGGAAGAACCGGTTACAGAGGTACAGCGACTGGCTCCCATTGTGGTTGAAGCAACCCGTACAGATCGTTCCATTCTGGAAACCCCGGCATCTGCCTATTATCTGAATCAGGAACAACAAAATAGCTTAAATGTAAACCTGTCTGAAACCTTAAAAGGTGTACCAGGTTTGCAACTCAATAACCGCGAAAATTACGCTCAGGATCTACAGATTTCAATGCGGGGCTTCGGTGCACGTTCGACTTTTGGTGTGCGAGGAGTACGTTTATATGTAGATGGTATTCCAGCCACCATGCCAGATGGGCAGGGGCAAACCTCGAATATTGACCTGAATAGTCTGGATCATATTGAAGTGCTGAGTGGTCCATTTTCCTCGTTATATGGTAATTCTTCTGGCGGAACCATCCTGACACAAAGCCGTGAAGGGCAGGGACCGGATTCAATCACTTTGGGATATTCGGGTGGCAGTCAGAATAAAGGCCAAACTAACCTGGTACTACAAGGTGGTTCAGAAAATGCTTCTGAACCAAGCTATATCATCAGTTCATCTTATTTTGATACGGATGGTTTCCGTGATCATAGTGGTGCACATAAAGTACTGAACAATGCCAAGCTGACTTGGGATCTGGACGATGGCTCTAAAATTAACTGGGTCAATAACTATGTCAAAATTGCAGCAGATGATCCAGGTGGTTTAGAAAAAAAGGATTGGAAAGCTAATCCGAAACAAGTTGTTGATAATGTACGTGATTACAATGCTCGAAAAGAAATTGAGCAGTTTCAGACCGGTCTGACTTGGAACAAACCAATTGGTGATCAGCAAGAACTATATGGTATGGCATATTGGGGGCAGCGTGAAGTTACTCAATATCAATCAATTAAAAATGTTGCTCAAAATAAACCTCAACAAGCTGGTGGTGTCATTGATTTTGATCGTCAGTTTTATGGCGCAGACCTGCGCTGGACAGGTAAAGATATTTTTCCTAATACCAAACTGATTGCTGGTGTTGCAATTGATGGCATGACTGAAGATCGTAAAGGATATAAAAACTTCGTTGGTAGCACTTTAGGGGTTAAAGGTGAGCTTCGTAGAGATGAAGATAATACTTTGTGGAGTGCAGACCCTTATTTACAAGCTTCTTATAACTTTGTACCTGATTTAACGCTGGATACTGGATTGCGTTATAGCAATGTACATTTTAAAACTGAAGATCATTATATTGTAGGTGAAAATAAAGATAACTCAGGTAAAACTACTTATGAGAAACTTTTACCTTCAGTTGCTTTAAGCTGGAAAATTCTTCCTGAATTAATCACTTATGCAAGCTATGCACAAGGTTTTGAAACACCAACATTTACCGAAATGGCTTATCCAGCAGATGGAAGTACACGAAAATTTGACTTAAAGGCATCAGAAAGTGAAACCTATGAAATTGGGACGAAATCTGATACTTCATTTGGACAATTTACCGCTGCAGCCTTTTATACAACAACTGAAAATGACATTGTCTCTGCTGGAAGTGATAATGGACGTTCAACCTTCCGTAATGCAGATAAAACCCTAAGAAAAGGATTAGAGCTATCTTGGAGTAAAGACCTGTGGCGTAATCTGGCAGCACAAGCCAGCTATAGCTATATTGATGCAAAATTTGATGCAAATATTCCCGCTGAGGGGGCTGTAGCTGCAGTTCCAAAAGATAACTATATTCCCGGCATTGCTAAGAATCAGGCTTTCTTAAGCTTGGGTTGGAAACCTGAAAATGGTTTAAGTGCAGGTATAGATGTTCGTTATAGTGATAAGATTTATGTAAATGATGTGAATTCAGACTTTGCACCCAGCTATACAGTTACTGCAGCAAATATAGGATATAGCTGGACAGTGAATGATTGGGCTTTTAATACTTTTACACGTATAGATAACTTATTTGATAAAAACTATTCAGGCTCAGTTGTTGTGAATGATATGACCAAACCAATAGGCCGTTACTTTGAACCAGCAGAAGGTCGTAACTGGAGTGCTGGATTAAGCGTGACAAAAGAGTTTTAATTTAAATGTGACTTAAGCTTTCTCAATTTATTCAAGATCCATGTTCACATGTGTATGTCCGCCAAGATCAGCAATAAGTGCGAATCTAAGGCGGACATTTTTACTTTGGAGAAACCGGACATTTCTATTTTGGGCTTACAGATTCATTTCGTATAATGTATATTATGTTAAATAAGATATTATGCATATAGCCTATTCCTGTATGTAGCACTCACCAATTAGTTAATATGTCTTTTTCATCCTAGTCATGTTAAACGTAGATATTAAGATTAGTCTTAAGGTTTTCTTTATACATAACTTACTAAGATATTTACCTCGTAACCTAGATGAAGCTCATCCGCAATTTTCCCTCGAACACCCCAATTTTCTTTTAGGAGTTTCAAATATAGTTATTTGAATATCATTAGATTTAATTTCACATAAATGACTTATATTTTTAAATAAAGCCTAAATAAATACTCTCTTGGTCTCTTTGTTCTTCCTTCAAACATTCAAATCTCGATAATGATCTAAGATCTGGATCGATCCTTTGAGTAAATAAAATTTTCAGACTCTAAAGGTATAAATCGTTGAAAAATCTTTTCTCGGGGCAATTTAGCTCTTTGACTAAAGCTTGATGAATAGCTTTACTCAGTTCTATTCTATGTAGTTCGATTGTTTTATTTAAAGCATAAATTTTTATTTGAGACATTGTTTTCTACGCTCTTATAGTTACAGTTTTAATTATAGTGTGCGCTTTAATCTGGCTAGCGTTGTTGTTCAGCATCATTCATAAAAAGTTCAATTATTTATACAAAACAACTAAATGCTGTCCTGTCTAAATTGATAAAATTCTGGTCCTCTATAAAAAACTTGAAGATCGATAAGGACTAAAGTGAACAGACAACATGATTTACCTGAACTAAGTAAATATAGTGAGCTAAGTAGCGATGAACAAGTAGCTATTCATCAAATGCTTATCTCTTACGTACGCTCAGATCACTTTTATAATATTATCTTGACTCACAATGTTGAACCCTATGACTTGGTTAAGCTTGTAAGTATTAGTTTTGAGAATAGAGACGCAGCTATCTGGGTTCATTTCGAAACAATAACTGCTGAAAGACTAACTATGCCTCTCGATTTTATTTCAAGAATAGAAATATGTAATCAGGAAATATTTTAAATATTGAGACTTGAAGTGCTGGAATTTATTTAAGTTGTCTCGGAATTTTAAATCTATTAAAAAATAGAGACGGTTAACCATCTCTATTTTTTAAAACTGAAAATTTAATTATTTTATAAATTTCAATAACTTAAAATTATAAAGGCTCTAGACTAGCAAAATGATTATGTTAGTCTAGAATCATGATAGAAAACAGTAAATTAAGTCACTACAAGATTAAAAAAATTATTCAATGCTTTTGTGTTGATATTCCTGCTTCCAAAACAGCCTTATTACTCAATTTAAATCGTAATACGATTAACTATTGGTACATGCTTTTTAGAGAAACTATCTATGATCATCAAACAGATTTAAGAGCTAAGTTTGTTGGTTCAATAGAAGTAGATGAAAGCTATTTTGGAGCGAAAAGGCAACGTGGGTTTCATGGAAAGTTAAAGCGTGGTCGTGGGACTCTAAAACAGCCAGTATTTGGAATATTCGAACGTAATGGGCGCGTCTATACTGAAATCGTACCTGACTGTAAAATGAAGACTTTACAAGAGGTTATCATTGGTAAAGTTTCGTAAGCGTCCGCTGAATCCCATACCAATTTTTAATTCGATTTAGGTTTCCAGCAGTGTGGCAGTAACTCTTCAATCTGGGTCACTTTATGTGTCGGCAGCCTTTTCAGCACATCACTTAAATAGGCATACGGATCCAAGCCATTCAGCTTTGCTGACTGGATTAAAGTCATGATATTCGCCGCTCGCTGGCCGCTGCGCAGCGAACCTGCAAACAGCCAGTTCTTGCGCCCCAACGCCCAAGGTCGCATTTGATTCTCGACCCAATTATTGCAAATAGGTAGATTGCCATCATCCAGATAGCGGCTTAAAGCTGGCCAACGCTTCAGAGTGTAATTGATAGCCTTGGCGGTAGGAGAACTCGATGGCACTGTCAGATGATGTTGGTTGAGCCATTCATATAGTTGTTGCATCACTGGTTGACTATGCTGTTGTCGGTATTCGCGGCGGTCTTCCGCTGTACCATCGGTCTTTTTCCTGAGCTCTGCTTCTATCGCATACAGTTTCTGAATCAGCACTAATGCCTGTTCAGCGACCTGACTTTTCCCAGTTACATGCAGTTCATGGAATTTACGACGTGCATGGGCCATGCAGCCCACCTCTATGACCTGGCCTGATTTAAAGCGTGCTTTATAACCACTGTAATCATCACAGACTAGATAACCCTGCCAGCCTTTCAAGAACTCTGCAGCATGCTGGCCTGAACGACTATCCTGAAAGTCATAGATCACCGCCTGAACTGGATTGTACTGTGTAGTGGCATAGGCCCAGACATAACCTTTCTTCGGTTTTTTATCATTCTCCCCCATCCGCATGATGGTGACCGGTGTTTCATCTGCATGCAGCACCTGCTGTTGCAGCACCACCTCTTTTAAGGCATTGGCCAGAGGTTCCAGTTCTACACCGCAGCGACCTATCCAGTCAGATAAAGTTGATCTAGAAAGTTCGATTCCCGCCCGCTGATAGATCAGACGTTGACGGTACAGCGGCAAATGATCGGCATATTTCGATACCAAAACATGGCTGAGCAGTTCAGGTGAAGCAATGCCTTTATCAATCACATAGGCGGGCATCGCTTGCTGAGTCAGGGTGTCACACTGATCACAGACCCATTTACCACGCACATGCTGTTCCTTATAGAACTGTGCCGGTCTGAAATGCAGTTTTTCACTGACATCTTCGCCGATACGCCGGAGTTGGCATCCACAAGCACATTGGGTTGATGCAGGTTCATGCTCAATACGGATGGTGTGTAGATGATCTGGCAGTGGTCGACGTTTAGGTTTATTGGTTTTGGCTTTCTGTGTCGCTGCATTGGTTTTATCTGCATTTAGCCGTTCCAATTCTAGATCAACCGCGGCAATATCTTCTTCAACCGCTTCATCCCACAGATGGATTTGTTTTGCCGTTAAGTGTTCATTCTTTTGGGCGAATTTGTGCTTTTTAAACAGCGCCAGTTCATGCTCGTATTTTTGATTGAGAATAGAAAGATGTTGAACTTTAGAATCTAATTGCTGATTGGTGACTTCAAGATGTTGAACTCTGGCATCTAATTGCTGGTTTGATTGTGCTAGAGACTGATGCTGCATCGCCAACTGCCGGGTAAATTCCAGCAGTTGTTCATGGGTCAGTTGGCTTAAGTCAGGCAGCGTATTCATGACCGCAGTATGCCTGAGGTCATGAGAAGAATGAAATAGAACGTTTGGAGAATAGCAGAATGGAACAGCCTGGTTTAAAGCATCGTCACCACCTGCTGTCGTCCAATGCGCTGCCAGGGCAAACCTTGGATCAGTGCCTGTAACTGTTCCGGGCTGAGGGCCACGGTTTCACCTTGGTGAACTTGAGCCCAGTGAAATTTGCCCTGTTCCAGCCGCCGGGCACACAGCCAGATGCCCAGTCCATCATGTACCAACACTTTCATGCGATGGCCACGTTTATTACAGAACAGGTAAGCACAATGCGGTTTGATGTAGCCAAAGGCTCTCACCACCTGAGCCATGACAGTATCCATTCCTGCTCGCATATCCATGGGCTGGGTAGAGAGCCAAATTTCATTGATACGGATCATGTTGCCAGTGCCTTGAGTAATTCTGCCAAGGCAGGTATTTCTGATGTCTGCCATTTTAGCTGAATATCATTATTCGTATGAGGCACGGTGATACACAACGTGATCCTCTCATCAATAGGTTGGCTGATTGCAGCAGTGTAAGGCAAAGCAATAAATGCTGGATTCACATGAGTAGGATCCTGCACGGCACCATCATGATGGCTGAAGATCCTGATCCAACGACTGACAAGGTTGGCATTAATACTATGTTGCAGTGCGACCGAAGCGATCGAGGTATTAGGATTTTTGCAGGCATTGACAATACTGAGTTTGAATTCTTTGCTGTATTTTCGGCGTTTTTTAGCAACAGGAGGTGTTGCTGAATATATATCCATGTTCATGGATTAAGTCCCCACTTGTTTTTAGGTGGGGACTAAATTAAGGCTTATAGGATCGCTTGGTAAGGCTGTGTTAGCCGGATGCTTACAAAGTTTCACTTGAGAGTGTGATTTATAGTGATGGATGGCGTGGCTATAATGGTCTTGTTGATGTGGGTTATTCAAAGCATTTTAGGGTAAATCACGGAGCAAATGAGTTTGCTAGAGGAGAATGTCATATAAATGGAATAGAATCATTTTGGAGCTTTTGTAAAAGAAGGCTAGCAAAGTTTAACGGCATATCAAAAGAGTACTTTGATTATCATCTTAAAGAAACTGAATGGCGTTGGATGAGGGAACCTAATGAGTTAGCAACTGAGCTGTGGAACCTCATTAGGTAAAATTAAGTGTAAATCTGCTAGTCTAGAGCCATTATAAATATAACATGTAATATAGCAATTTCTTTAAATTAACATATCACATGTTACATCTTAAGCTGACGCCATCACCTGAGCTTTGTATAAATTATCTTCGTGCTGTCTGAGTAATTCTATAAAAGCAGGAATAGTATCTGGATCCAGGAGATAAGGATTAAATCCATCATGATGATTCTTGATAAAGAACTCAATGAGATCATTATGGACATTGGCATACTTCATGTGCCAGCTAGAGAAAAGATATGAGTCGATTAGTTCATAAGAGAGAATTTCACAGTTCTTATGGCGTGGATCTTTGACTATTCGATTATAGAAAAGGTCTTTTACACTTTCTTCAGTGCCTTCCAAACACTGGACAAAATAATTATTTCCGAAATAGAGTGCGCCAAAGATTTTGTGTAACTCATTAAATTTTAAGGCTTCTGTTAAAATATTATAAAGTTCAGAAGTAGAGTATTTCTCATCTTTGAACTTACTTACATATAAAAGCCTTACATCATTCATAATAAAAATTTCCTCCTGCTTAAAAAAGGTCCATATGAAAATATAAAAATTTGAACGAATGGTCAATAAAAATGTAATGACAAGGTAATTTAATGGTCAAATTACATACTTCTTATTATTACTTTTTTTATATAGCTGTTTGATCTTTTAAATCAGGATTCATAATAAGGTTCTCTTTTCGTCAAGAACCTTATGTTATTGGATTACAGGTCAGTTTATTTTTCTTGCTTTTCTATATGCACTGTTGCTGTTCGCCCTGCAACGAAGGCAAGTTCATTCTTTGGTAACTCATCCAGAATAATCTTAACAGGGACACGTTGGGCTAAACGTACCCAGCTAAAGGTTGGATTCACATTCGCTAAAAGTCCTGAACCAGCCGTACGTTCGCGATCTTCAATCCCCGAGGCAATACCTTGCACATGGCCCTTAAGTTTTTGCGAATCACCCATCAGCTGAATGATGGCAGGTGCTCCCACGTAAATTTTATCTAGTTTAGTTTCTTCAAAATAACCCACTACATAGAGTTGTTTGCGATCTAGTAATGCGGCAACCGCTTGGCCAACTTTGACATAGTTCCCTTCTTTTAATTCAAAATTTGATAATGTCCCATTTGCCGGAGCAACAACTTCTGAACGATGTAAATTAAGTTGCGCGAGATTGAGGTTATTTTCAGCGACTTGTATTAATGCCTTTTGCTGTTCGATATTCGCTTTGGCCTGTTCGATTGCAGCTAAGGACTGCTCATGCTCGGCATATGATTCATCTCGTGCAGCAAAAATCTGATCCTGTTCCTGTTTTGAAATAGCACCATCCATTAAACTTGAATAACGGCTCGCATTCTTGTCTGCCAGATGAATACTTGCTTGGGATTTCACGACATTGGCTTTAGCATTCACCAGTTCAGCCTCAGCTTGCGCTAGACCTGCTTTTGCTTTCGCAAGATCCGCACGAGCTTCTTCAACATCCAGTTCTTGACGTTCAACATCAATTTTAAATAATGGCTGCCCTTTCTTGATGGTCTGGTTATCTTGCACCAGTACTTCTGTGACCAGGCCTGAAATATCTGATGACACCTGAATAACATCACCACGTACACGCCCGTCCCTCGTCCATGGCTCAGAATTATAATAATTCCAGATATGTCGAATCACTAAAATGGCGAGAACAGCCACTACCGTCAAAAGTACAGGTCGCAAATATTTGCGTAAATTGACAGATGTCATATACGGTTTTCCTCAATCATTTTAATATCAGGCCTCATAGTAATAAGCCTGCCCAATGGACGGCGCCCAGCAAAAGTACGTAAATGCATAAGTAGAAGATATTTGGCATGATGATCCAGTCATTCGCGATTAGCCTGTCTAGCCATTTCATCAAGATTCTAAGCAGAACATAGGCAATCACAGCTTGAATTAATAAAATCGGCACATACACACCATAGATATTCAGCTCTCCCATGTATTAATCTCCTGCGCCTACATATCTTGGCGGTGTCTTGATATGACATAAGCTGCTACGAATATTGTTGAGTGAAATATGCAGCCGTTCTACAATATCTGTATGTTCCTGCATGATGAGATCTGCTTCTAGAGCCTGTATGTTGTTAATTAACTGTGTGAAGGCAGCATCATAATTTTGTCCAATTTCTTTGGCACGAAAATATTCATCCAGCTGTATTTGAAGATCTTCGAGTTGCTGGGTCAAAGGCTGCTGTTCAGGTAACTTGAGTATGAGTTCCTGTAACCGTGCCAGATCCACGACGGCGCTGGATTCAATGAGTGCCTGATTGATTTTATTTTTCAGATCTTCAGATTCTACTGCTTTAGTATTTAATACCCCGATGCGGTCAATCATCGTACGTAAATGAATACGGAACCGTACCCCATAAGGAATATACAGTGCCTGACGAATGGCTCGATTATGAATAGCCAAAATGCGCTGTACGGTTATATCTGGCGACATTGCACGGATCATATGGATAATAAATACAGCGATGATTGGCCCGATCACTGTACCAATTGCTGCATCGAAGAAAGAAATTTGATCCAGGGTATAACGGTTCTGAAAATTCAGCCCCATGATCGTCCCCATCAACAAAGGCAAACCAATTCCAACTAAGGGTGGATGCAAAAAAAGCATCAGGCAATATACGCAGAATGGTGCAAGTACAAGTGCTAACTGCCAAAATTCTATAATGTTTGGAAAAATTCCATAGGCATATATGAAGATCACGATCGAAGCATATAAGCTACTGCGAATAAACAGCTTCAATGCAGGCACCGGATTATCCAGCGCCGTTAAGATACATGCACTGATCGCAGCCATTTCAGCCAGCATAAATCCAGCTTTCCAGCCGCTTAAGATCCAAAAGGCAGTAGCAATAAAAACTGTGAGGCATGCAGAAACCCCGCCCCGCACTGCTACGCCATGATCACGATGTAAAGTTGGATAGTTTGTAGTAAGTGGAACAATCATTTCAGGCAGTGAAGTATCCCCCTGTTGGATTCGCTGCCAGATCAACTTAATTGCATGGATATTCTGAATGAAATGGCGGATATCCATTTTCAAGCTTTTCAATATCACAATTTGACCATCTTTTGAATGTTCAAAAATTTTCAGGAAATCTATTTCAAAATCAGTAGGAAGCTGATTCAATTCAGACTCTTTCAATAGATGTTCATCTGTTAGATATGTATTAATTTTGGAATGTAAATCTGCCAATGACTGGCGATATCCTGTATCAATGAAGTCTAACTGTTGCATGCGTTCAGACATCGCCACCAAATTACTCACCAGCATTGTGATCTGGTTCAGCATTTCCTGCAGTGGTTTGGTCATTCCCTGTAGAGCTGATTTTTCATAGCTTAAATGAACAGCCATGACATGAATATCTGCAATATCTCCAGCCAACTTGCTTAAAGCTTTTGTATAGTTCTGATCTTGACGTGGTTCCAATAGAATTTTATTAAAAATCTGCTGAGTATCCGCTAAGGTTTTACTGACACGACTTTTCACTGCGGGGCCAATATGCATTGGAAATATGGTCGTCGTCACAATCGCGCTGCAAACGACGCCAATAGTAATTTCCAGAAAGCGTCCTACCGCCATATCAAATAATGAGGCAGTATCAATAAAGTAAATGATATTAAAGCAGATGATGACTGTCGTATATCCAGCCAGCATCAGTATATAACTGCGCGGTGTACGATCAAGCAGAGAGAAATATAAGCAAAGACCAACCCAACAGGATAAAAACAGCGTAAACAACCACGGGGTATTGATTAGCCAAGGAGTAACTGCAACTGCCACAATTGCGCCTAATAAAGTACCTAGTACACGATAGATACTTTTTGAAGCGGTCATTCCCGTATAAGGATTGGCAATAACGAAAACTGTGCCAATAGCCCAAATCGGATAAGCAAGATCCAAACTCAACGCAACGTAGAGCGCCAAAATACCAGCCACAAACGTTTTAGTCGCAAAAATCCAGTCCATTTTATTTGGACGAAATGCGAGTAAAGATTTTATAAGCAGCATGGTTTCTCTCTAAGAGCTTATTTTATTTTCTAAAGCAAATAACCTGCCCACCAAGCCCAAAGAACTCAGTGACAAAATTTTTACTTGTTGAAAGTCTATAAAATTAGAATATTCAGCTGATTAAACTGAAACTGGTTGATGAAAATATAAAAAGCAAAAGATAATGCTTTGCTTAATTATTCATCATTGGATATTTGTGTAAGTAATTTTTTCAAATAAACGCTTTATTGTCAATAAAAATATCTTTATATGAGAATAAGTATGATTTTTTATCATTGCACAGGCAGTTAGGCTGAATATTTGTATCTTTTCTTCCTCTATCCTCATGATTCGAGAATTTTAGGTAAATAGTTGCCTCTACTACCCTCTTTTAAGCTAAAGTGAGTCATAACCTTTTTCAATAGTCAGCACTTCAGGTTTTTTTATGGCGCAAGCAAGTTTTGGAAAAATTCTTACTGTTCTCGATCTATTTTCATTATCACGTTCAGTGATTAATGTAGATATCATCAGTGAAGAATTAAACCTCTCCAAACCCACCAGTTATCGCTATTTAAAAGAATTGGTGTCGGCTGAATTATTACAGCGAATCAGTGGCACATCAGGTGACTACACCCTGGGTTCAAAAATTGCTGTTCTAGATTATATTTCAAGAAAAACTGATCCTTTGGTACAGATCAGCATTCCCTTTATGCAGGAAATCGTCGAACGGACTGAGTTCTCTTGTATATTGACTCATCTCAATTATGATTCTTGTATCGACTTACATGATGAAGTCTTTAAAAATGCACATCTGCTTTCATTTGGACGCGGTTGTCCACGTCCGGTCTATGTAGGTTCATCTTCAAAAGTCATCATGGCACATTTACCGAAACAAGCGTTGCTTGACTATTATCAACGTTATGCAGATGCATTTGCAGAAGTGGGATTTGTGCAGAATGAAACCGCTTTTCTGGAACAAATGAGAAAGATCAAAAAACAGGGATATTATTATTCTAGTGGTGAACTTGATCCTCAAGTTGCAGGTTTGTCTGTACCAGTTAAATTCTCTCTTAAAGAGCCACCTTTAGCGCTTACTTTATTAGCTTCAAAAAATAGATTTGATTTTGTAAATCTGGAAAAATTAGTACAAATTCTTCAGGAGAAAGCACAGATTATTGAAAATAAGTTCCTCCACCATCCTGAAAGCACCAGTGATATTCGTAATAATTTAATCAAATAAAATTTAAATTATGTTTGAAAAACTATTCATATTCTCATAATATGATTATCAGTCTTTAAGCCATAGTATTCTTACTGAATTAAATGGCGAGAAGATTCCTCAGAGGTAAAAAAGCCTATTTCGAATGAGATAGGCTTTTTTATTTTAATTTTGGATTTATAGCAATAATGCAGATACATTTAAGGAAATTTAAGAATTTTACAATTGCGATGTGTAGATAAAATCTAAAGTTAGAAATTTGAAATCATATAAGTTCTTCCATTTTATGCTTTTCATCTTAGCTCTTCCTTAGAATCCTTCTTGATCAAAAAAGATAACTAAGAAACCAATTAAGCTTTTTATAATTGGATCATAAAAATTTTAAAACTTAAGAATATTATCCCAGTACGGCGGATCTCCAATTTCTTTTAAAATGAAATCAAGCACAGTTCTAACCTTTTGCGAACGAATTCTGTTTTCAGGAGAAACCAGATGAATCCCTATAGAATAAGGCTCTACTGTACTGATCCAGTCAGGAAGAAGTTGAACCAGTTTATGTGTTTTGAAATAGTCTTCCGTAAAAATCCAGGTTGGAAATAATACAATCCCCCGTCCTTCCAATGCCGCATGTACCAGGACTTCTGCATTATTACTTCTTAAAGGCCCTTGTGGCTCAATTAAAATCGGAGTGTCATGCTCCTGTTGACGGAAATACCAGCGTTGGCTGCCTGAAACGCCCTTATACACCAGACATTGATGATTCTGAATCTCGTGTGGGGAATGTGGAGTTCCATATTTTTCAAGATATGCAGGACTCGCACACAGTACATATTGTTGATCACAGACCTTGCGTGCAATTAATGCTGAATCCTGTAATGAGCCAATCCTTATCGCAATGTCTACGCCTTCTTGTACAGGATCAATAAAAGTATCCGTCAAGATCAGCTCGACTGAAAGATCCGGATAGCTATCATGCAATTTATTCACTATACGCGATATATGTAGCCTTCCCAACGCAACCGCTGTATTGATACGAATTAACCCTCTGATTGCATTTTTACCAGAAATTTCTTCATTGGCTAGATCTAGCGTATCAAGCACTTCCTTAATTTGCACAAAGTACTTTTCTCCTATGTCAGTTAGCCGAACAGAGCGTGTATTACGATAAAAAAGTTGTTGCCCAATTTCCTGTTCAAGTTTGGAAATAAAACGAGATACTGAGGAAGATGGAACCTGAAAATGCTTTGCCGTAGCTGAAAAACTGCCTGTCGTTGCCACCATCACAAAATAGCGTAATGCATTGAGTTGCATACTTGATCTATCCCTGAATTTAATTCAATCATTTTATTATTGTCATAATAGCAATTATGTTTTGAAAAATTGCGGAATTGTAGCTTTTAAATAAGAGAATATAATTCGTTGCTTTCTTCCTTTGGAAAGCATATATGAAACAGTTGTGGATTTTCCCATTAGTCGTTCTTGCAGGTATGGGGTTATCTGTTGAAGCGGGTTTACTGGGTCCACTCGGGGAAGAAATTGGGCATTTCTGGGCGACCTTGGGAATTTTCGCGATCGGATCACTGCTCTTAACCTTGGGGTTGATCTTCAGCCGTCCAAAGCTTTCTCTCATGTTCAAGCAGCCACGGTGGCAACTGACTGGCGGTATATTAGGCCCTATATATGTAGTGGCTTTAACTGTAGCGACACCTCATATTGGCGTTGGCCTGACCATGGTGGGCATCCTGTTTGGCCAGGTTGCAACCAGTCTTATTATTGATCACTGGGGTTTGTTAGGTAGCCATAAACGGGCTGTAGACAAATATCGTATTGGCGCGCTGGTAGCTATTTTAGCTGCATTATGGCTTATTCAATAAGGAAGCTTCTCCATGATTTATATAATGTTATTAGTCGTTATTTTTGGCGGAGCAGTTTTATGTGCTCAATCTTCAATTAATGGTCGTTTGGGCGCTAAAGTAGGTGTATTAGAAAGTTCTTGGCTGACATTTGTCTTAGGTGCTCTAGTCAGTTTTCTAATCGCTTTCTTTCTTGAACCCAACCATGCATTGAATTTATTCACCGCACCAAGATGGCAATTAACAGGTGCATTTTTTGGCGTGGCCTATATGCTTACGATTGTATTTGCTATGCCTAGACTGGGCGCTGCTGCCACCACTGTCGCCGTCATTAGTGGCCAGTTATTAATGAGTCTGCTCATCGATCATTTTGGATGGTTGAATAATCCGGTGATTCATTTAGATGGATCCAGACTAGCAGCAATTGCCCTATTAGCTGTTGCACTATTTTTTATCTATAAAAGTAATATTGCAGCCAAAGCACAAGCTGAAAATTAAGATACTGTGAAAGGAAAGAGATTTTAGGTTTTAAAATCTCTTTTTTTATGAGCTCATAAAGTTATTTTGAGGAATCTAAGGGTAATATTAGGCATAGTTCATAAGTCATTTCACTTAAGCATGCATAATCAATTTTCAGGCAATAAACAAATTCGTGTAGTCTCAAACTTTTCAGAACTCGTTAATTCGGATTTTAAGGGTGCGATGAATGCGATTTGCTGGTCTAGAAATTTAGCGGGTGATTTTGCCGAGATCGTGAATAAGCTTCATTTACAGGAAAATATGACTGAAGTTTCAATTGATGATCTTATGAAACTCCAGCTGTCAGAAAGCGGTCATCTGGCAAGAAAGATTATCTTAGAAGATATACACCTACTGACTGACTACGGCGCTTCCCCTTCACTCAATCTGCTCAAATGCTATGAACGGGATAATGAGCTCGATTTCATTACTACAGATGTCTATTCATTCCATGTCGATCGCTCTCCGATTGAAACAGATACTTTCTTATGTACCTATCATGGTGCTGCAAGCGATATCTTGCCTAATGATCAGGTGGAACAAAAGATTCTGATTCCAGAAATCAGGGCAAAGCTGAAAGAATTATATGATGGCCCAGAAGCCGGATTTGAAGGTTTTCTGGAAGAGTATTTCTTTGATCTGCATTATCAACCTAAGCCTAATGCAAAACCTGTAAATTTAGGTCAGGGACATCTTTGGCGATTGGCAGTCGATCATCCAGCCCAAAGAGCCCTACCTTGTGTACATCGGGCTCCGGTTGAAAATGAGGGTGAATATCGATTGCTTTTGATTTGTTAAATTCGATACAAATCTTAAAAATGAGAAAATCCACATTATCTTATTGTCATTTTTCTCATTTTCATTCAAGCAAATTCTAACTGTCCAACCGAATGGTAAGTACGATTAAAATACACCAGGCTCTGATCTTGTTCTCTCCGTTGAATCGCAACCACTCGACACATAAAGATACTATGTGTCCCTACTTGCTGGATATTCTCGATTTCACAGTCAAAACTCACTAATGCATCGCCTAGTACAGGTGAGCCTGTTTTTAGTATTGTCCAAGAACCTAATTGAAATCTTCGTTCAGAACTGAATTTGCTGGATGCGAATGCATTAGAAATCTGTTCGTGCTGTGGACCTAAGACGTTCACTGACAAAATTTTGTTCTCAATAAAATGCACATGTGAACGAGATGACTGATTCATACAGACCAGCAATGTCGGTGGTGTATCAGTCACGCTGCATACTGCAGATGCCGTAAAACCATGCATTCCTGTCTCACCCGAGGTTGTAATGACATTCACTGCTGTGGTGAGTAAGGACATGGCATTTCTAAAGTCAGTCGCTTCAATCATCTCTTAAATCCCTAATTGACTATCGCTTTGATGAAGAGCGGTAAAAGTACATGTATTCCTTATACAGCTCTTAAGACAAATGAATACTCAGGCTGTCAGTTCTTGACGAACAATAGCTGCGCCAGCACTTAAAGCATTCAGTTTGCCTTGTGCGACTTGACGCGATAAAGGTGCCATACCACAGTTGGTTGAAGGATACAGCTTGTCAGCATCCACGAACTGAAGCGCCTTTCGTAAAGTATCTGCAACCTGTTCTGGTGTTTCAATTTGATTGGTTGCGACATCTATGGCGCCGACCATGACTTTTTTGCCACGAATCAATTCAATCAGATCCATTGGTACATGAGAGTTTTGGCATTCAAGTGAAACAATGTCGATCTTAGACTTTTGCAGTTTCGGAAAAATTGCTTCGTATTGGCGCCACTCTGAACCTAGAGTCTTTTTCCAGTCCGTATTGGCTTTGATACCGTAACCATAGCAGATGTGTACTGCTGTTTCACATTTCAAACCTTCAAGCGCTCGTTCTAATGTGGCAATGCCCCAGTCATTTACTTCATCAAAGAATACATTAAATGCAGGCTCATCAAACTGGATGATATCTACACCTGCTGCTTCGAGTTCAAGTGCTTCCTGATTCAGGATTTTTGCAAATTCCCAAGCCAGTTTTTCACGGCTCTTATAATGAGCATCATAAAGCGTATCGATCATGGTCATTGGACCCGGCAACGCCCATTTGATTGGCTGCTTAGTTTGACTACGCAAGAACTTGGCATCATCTACAAATACAGGTTTCTTGCGAGCGACAGCACCCACGACGGATGGCACACTCGCATCATAGCGATTTCGAATACGCACCGTCTCACGCTTTTCGAAATCCACACCTTCCAGATGTTCAATAAAGGTGGTCACGAAGTGCTGACGGGTTTGTTCGCCATCACTGACGATATCAATGCCTGCCTGTAGTTGCTCATGTAGGGACAAGCTCAAAGCATCTCGCTTGGCTTCAAGGAGCTGCTCGCCTTCCAGTTTCCAGGGTGACCAAAGTTGCTCAGGTTCGGCAAGCCAAGACGGTTTCGGCAAGCTGCCAGCTGTAGATGTTGGGAGTAAAATGCTCATGTCTAATCTTCTATCTCTATATTCGTTAATTTATTTCTTCATTCAGGCAGCATGCTCTTGATGAGCATTGTCTACAGTAAAATTTGCAGCCCAATTTTCAAGAATGTCTTTATACGGCTTAATAAAATTTTCTTCCGTCCATTTGCCCTGCTTAACCGCTAATTGACTACGCTCTACACGGTCGTAAACGATTTGTGTCAACGAATAATCCTGATAATTTAAGCTTGGTTGATAGATCAAACCTGCAGGCGAATTGGTGTTGTAAATTTCAGGACGATAAATCTTCTGGAAACTTTCCATAGTACTGATCGCACTGATAAGTTCGAAGTCCGTGTAATCACGCAATAAGTCACCGGCAAAATAGAATGCCAACGGCGCATTGCCATGTTCAGGATTGAAATAGCGAACGCTTAAGCCCATCTTCTTGAAGTATGCATCTGTACGTGAATAATCATCATTTTTATATTCCACACCGAGTACAGGATGCACATGTGCAGTACGGTAATAGGTTTTCGTGGTAGATACACTCAGGCAAATCACCGGCTGTTTCTTAAACTCGGCTTTAAACACATCTGAATGAATTAAATGCTGATAAAGTTTGCCGTGCAAATCACCAAAGTCGTCAAGCTTTGCATCAGTTTTATCGCTGATGGATGGCAATACAACGCTAAAGTCATAATCACGTACATAAGATGAAAAGCTATTGCCAATCATGCCTTCAATGCGCTCATTGGTTTTATGATCAATGACGGTACTTTTCAGCATTTCGATAAATGGGAAAGTTTGACCATTGCCTTCAACATCAAGTTCCGCAGAGATAATGTCAATTTCAAGGGAATAACGGTCGCCTTTGGGATTATCACTTGTTGCTAATGAATTAAGACGATGATTAATCATGGCCAAAGTTCTGCGCAGATTTTCCTGTCGACTTTCACCACGTGCCAGATTAGCAAAGTTTGTGGTTAAACGTGTGTTGTCTGCTGGTTGATAATTTTCATCGAAACGGATGCGCTTGATTGAGCATGTAAATTGATTATCCATGGAGATTCACTATCCTAAATTTTTAAATAAAGCCAAATTTCTGTATAACTTCATTTAAACGTGAATCTAGAGATGAGTAAAACGATATAAATTCAGTAAAAGATGAGAGAAATTCACTATAGATGAATTAATTGTATGAATACTTACTCAAAATTAAATAGAACAAAATACAGTTTCTCATTCAAAAATAAATATAGATCGCCTTTTATAAAAATGAGTTATCAATTTAATTTTAAAGGTAAAAATTATTGATGTGTCTTTCAATTGGCTCTTGCTGTAGCACCTAGTTTGCATCATTTATTTTAACAACACACAACTTCTGCGTATAAGCAGAACCGACATCGATATAGTGGCAATTATCAATTTGAGTATGGTTTTTTACAATCGTATGACCCAGATAGATCTCATCGATATTTTTAACGGTTCCATAGCGATAAGAATGATTGCGAATTCTCCCTCTACCCCAAAGAGCATTGGTATATGCTGAAGTTAAGCCTGGAATTCTATTTTCACCTTTTGCAATTTTCTTTTTAAATACATTCCAGTCATTAAGCGCAATATTTGCGTGTAAAATGCCAATCTTTTTATACTCGAGGTTTAGTTCAATGGCCAAAGGAAGTGCAGAAAAAATTTCACTGAGTTCATCCTGTTTTTCGGTTGATAAAAGATAGAACCACTCACCACCATTCTGCGCATGCATATCTTGAATCCATGCATCGTCACGGCCCTTGATACACATTTCCTCATGATTGCCGCGAACACAATAAAACCAGGGCTGACTTAGCAATGAAACGCATTCCAGGTTTTCATTACCACGATCGACCAGATCTCCGGTACAAATCAGTAGATCTTTCTCAAAATTAAAATGAACTTTCTCTAATTCTTGCATGAGCAAGCTATAACAACCATGCAGATCTCCAACCACATATATGGCAGAGAAATCAGATCCATCAATTACCTTAGTTAAAGTGTTCATAAGTATCTTCTATAACATGGAACCCTGTCTGCCAAACCTGAAGCAAAAGATGATTTTTTAACATTATTTATCTACTACAATTAAATTATTTTTAGTCATAAAGCCCTTTGTAAAATATAGGAAAGTTCACATAATGTTAACTTTTGTATAAATATATTATTTTTTTGTAAGTTTAAGCTTACATCGATTGGAGCAAATACTCTATATCCTGTTTCCTCAATTTTTGACATTATGTTTCACATAAAGAGTCAGCAAGGAAAGCTGATAATAATCGCATTACAATGATAATAAAGTCGAAAGACAGCGAACTTACTGGGATGGTAAGTGATAAAAGTAGAGACTACAGCCGCTAAGCCTTATAGTTTTGGGAGAGACTATAAGGCTTTTATTTTATTAGCATCTACTTATTTATTGATTCGGTGATACTCGCCAAATCACGTTCCCTACATCATCAGCAACTAATATTGCGCCTTGAGCATCTGTAGCTACACCCACAGGCCGACCAAATGCATCTCCATTTTTGCTTAAAAATCCGGTCAGAACCTCTTGAGGCTGACTAGAAGGCTGACCATTTTGAAATGGCACAAAAATAACTTTATAACCACTATGAGGTTTCCTATTCCAGGAACCATGCTGGCCAATGAGTGCACCATCACGATATTGGGATATTAAATTAGCCTTATAAAATGTTAGTCCCAAAGAGGCAGTATGATTCCCCAATGCATAATCTGGCTTAATTGCTTTCGCGACCAGTTCAGGCTTTTGCGGTTTTACCCGGGTATCCACATGCTGGCCATAATAACTATAAGGCCAGCCATAAAAAGCGCCATCTTTTACTGAGGTCATATAATCAGGAACCAGATCATTGCCCAGCTCATCACGCTCATTCACTACAGTCCATAAGGCTCCACTCTGAGGCTGCCAGTCCATGCCATTGGGATTACGCAGGCCTGTAGCAAACGGCCGGACTTGACCTGTAGAAAGGTCCAATTCCATGATCAGGGCGCGTCCTTCTTCCTGAGCTATGCCATTTTCAGCCACATTACTATTGGAGCCTACCGTAATGTAGAGCTTCGTGCCTGCAGGATTGGCAATAACATTTTTCGTCCAGTGATGATTTAAAGGGCCTGCAGGCAAGTCTAATACATTAGTTCCTTTTTCTTTGATCTGGGTCATACCGGGCTGATAAGAGAATCGAACTAAGGCATCTGTATTTGCGACATAAAGCATATTACCCACTAAGGTCATTCCAAACGGCGAGTTTAAATTTTGCAGAAATACCGTTTTCTGGTCAGCAATGCCGTCTTGATTACTGTCACGCAGCAGGCTAATACGGTTGGCGCTTGGATAGGATGATCCTGCTCTTCTCATCACCATTTTCATGATTTTACCTTTAATCCCTTTACTGTCTTCAGGCTTAGGTGGAGCATCAGTTTCAGCTACCAGTACATCTCCATTCGGCAATACATATAACCAGCGCGGGTGTTGAAGGCCTTGTGCGAATGCTTGCACTTTTAAACCTGGTGCTGGCGTCGGCATGACACCTTCAGACCAACCTTTTGCAGGGGCAATGTTGACGACCGGAAACAGTCTTGATTTTGGTTCAGGTAAAGACGGCTGAGCGCCATAACTATCTGTTACAGGTGTTTTGGATGAAACTGTACAGCCGGTAAATGCCAATATGATTACGGTACTTAAGGCTGATAGGAGAAATTGAGCCGCCATGGTATTTCCTTGCTTTTTGTTTTTATCTCTCCCATTTTAAAAGGTGGTTGAAATCGTAATGATATAGTTCTTGTAGTTTCTGGTTGTGGATTGATTGCCGTAAATATACTAGTGACGCAAGTTGCCTAAAGCATAGAACGCTGTCTAATTTTTTTACTTATATTCACTCCAACCTTCTTAAATAAATGGCCATGCAATACTTAATAAAAGTAAAAGTCCTAATACAGCACAACTGATTTGCCAGAAACGTAAAGGATCACGTTCAATGATGGTAGGGGCTTTGGATTTTAATAATTCCTTGGATGGGTGTTCCAGATCATGGATCAATTCAGTCAATGCCTCATAACGATACATTGGCTCGATACTCAGAGCCTTTTTTAGAATCTGGTCTAACCAAAGTGGTAAATCTGGCCGATATTTTTGAATGGAATGATATTGAACTTTCTTTAGCTGCTTCAGCGTATTACAACGAGCCAAATCTGTACCATAAGGAAGCTGTTTAGTCAGTAAATAATAAGCCATTGCCGCCAAAGAAAATTGATCAGACTGCACGGATGGTGAATGTTCAATGAAATATTCAGGTGCCATAAATGCCAAGGTACCAAGTGGCCGATTCACATGTTTAGGATTAATTTCGACTAAACCTCGTACAGCAGTTGAACCATAATCAATCAGTTTGACTTTAAGTGTATTATCAACGTTTAAGACCATAATATTTTCAGGACGTACATCTTGATGCAACATTTCCAGTCGGTGCATTGCATTTAAGGCCAATGCTGTTTGCTGCAAAATAGGGAGAATATCTTCCATCTGCAAAGGCTTTTTCTGTTGATGCAGCCAGCGATCTAAGGTTTCTCCCTGCAAATATTCATAACTCTGGAATAAATATTTTTTCTCTGATTGATGCGTATAACATTGCAGCAGATTTTCGTGCTTAAGACGCTTTGAAACCCAGTCTTCAAGTTGAAACTGTTCAACAGCCTGTTCATCTTGTTGTAAATCTACTGCCAGAGTTTTAATCACTAGCGGTTGCCGATCATGATCGTGTGCCAAATACAGGCAACTGCGGTGATTTTGGTGCAGGATTTTGTCAATGGCATAGCCTTCAAATGCTTCACCTTTGCTGAGCTGGGGTGGAAAGACATAATCCTGGTGCATATAAAACTGATCTGGTTCAGGCAACTGCTCAATACGGAGCACTTGAAGACTTAAATTATCATCACTGCCCTGTTTTAAAGCCTGTTCAACCAGGAATTTGGCAAGCTGATTTAAGTGATCTGCTGCTAAGGTGAAATCTAATAATTGTTGGTCTGTAACAAACTCATAAACCCCATCAGTCATGAGTAGAAAGACATCTTTTTCTTTTAGTTCAAGGCTTTGATAATCAATTTCAATACGATAATCCACGCCTAAGGCACGACTGAGATAATGTTCTGTCGAAGACAGACAGACGCGATGATCATGGGTTAATAATTCAATTTCACCATCTCGGATTCGATAAATACGACTATCACCGACGTGAAAAATATGCGCCTGATGCTGCTTTAAAATCAGTGCGGATAAGGTACAGACATAGCCCCGATCTTTATCGAAACGTCCCTGACTTTGTTGAGTTTGTGCATATAACCATGAATTAGTGGCACGAATCACCCGTGCTGCTGAAGTCTGAGTGCTCCAGGCATCCGAAGTCGAATAATAATCAGAGAGAAAACTGCTAACGGCTGTTTCTGCGGCAATGTGACTGACATTGCTACTGCCGATCCCGTCGGCAATCGCACAGGCTATACCTTTTTGCTTCAGTACATGACCTTCTGGCAAATAGATGCCATAAAAATCCTGATTCTGATCTTTAATACCAGCCGTAGAATATTGTCCAATAGCGACTTTTAATGTTTTTTTCATACTTAAAACTCAAAAAAGGGATCATATTGATCCCTTTAAAAATGATTCATTATTAGAATTCTTTTTTCGCGCCAGTACGTACGTGTGTGGTATAAAGTGCCAGACCTGTTAAGGCTAAACCACCGACCAGATTACCTAAAGCAACCGGTAATTCATTCCACAGGAAATAATCTGCAATCGAGAAGTCACCACCCATCATCATGGCAAATGGGAACAGGAACATGTTTACCACTGAATGTTCAAAGCCCATGGCAAAGAACAGCATCACTGGCATCCACATTGCGATGAACTTGCCACTCACTGTAGTTGACATCATCGCACCAATCACCCCTAAAGACACCATCCAGTTACACAGCATGCCGCGAATAAAAATAGTTATCCAACCTGAGAAACCATAAGCCGCATAACCTAAGGTACGGTCTTCACCAATATGAGAAATCTTTTCACCGACTGGATTCGGATCAGTCGCAAAGCCCATGGTATAAACAGCAGCCATCAGTACTGCAACGACTAAACACCCAGTAAAGTTACCTAAAAATACCAGTCCCCAGTTTTTTAAAATGCGTGCCCAGGTTACGCCAGGACGTTTATCCAGCCATGCCAGCGGTGTTAATACAAATACCCCGGTTAGCAAGTCATAGCCCAATAAATACAACATGCAGAAGCCGACAGGAAACAGTAATGCGCCAATCAGTGGCACACCAGTTTGCACTGCAATCGTAATTGCAAATACGGCTGCCAAGGCCAAAATCGCACCTGCCATAAAGGCACGAATCAAAACATCACGGGTTGCCATATGAAGCTTGGATTCACCCGCATCTACTACTTTTTTTGCAAACTCCGCAGGAGCAAGATATGCCATGTTGTCGTCCTCTTTTTCAATATACGGACCTGTTTTTCGAAAAAAAGACGCCTAAGATCATTGAAGACCTTAGGCGCCGTTGCCTTGAATATTAGAACAGGTAATGGTGAATGGCGTCGTTGCCATGTATATCGAAATAGAAGCAAAAGCTATGCCACAAATAATTAACAATCACTTAAATATTCATTTTCTATTTAGCATGAACTCTAGAATGCTGTTGGCATGATATCTGCATTATGCGTTCTGCATACATTCATTTGAGAATAATTTGGAGAGGATTATGATTACCCATCGTCAACAAGTAACTGACATAATCATTTCAGCGAAAGTTTTAAAGTCAATTAAGTGGTCAGATGTTGCCAAAGAGATTGGTCTTTCTAAAGAATGGGTAACCGCTGCATGTTTAGGTCAGATGGCGTTTAATAAAGAGCAAGCAGAAAAGATTGGTCAGATTTTTGGCTTAAGTGATGAAGCCGTTGCATGGCTACAGATCGTGCCATATAAAGGTTCCCTGCCAACCAGCGTACCGACCGATCCTTTAATTTATCGTTGGTATGAAGTGGTGAATGTATATGGTTCTACCATTAAAGAACTGATTCATGAAGAATTTGGTGACGGTATTATGAGCGCGATTGATTTTAGTATGGATATTCAACGCGAAGAAAATCCGAATGGCGACCGTGTCAATGTCGTATTGTCTGGCAAGTTCTTGCCTTATAAAACTTATTGATCAATATCATTTATAAAAAGCCATCAATGTGATTAATGCCAGTCAGTTAAGAGATTGACTGGCATTTTTTTGGGTATTTCTGTGGTTTCCCTTTCACAACTCGTGGGTAGTTTCTACTTCTTTTTTTCGGTAAAACATACCTTTTAGATTTTTCCATTAAACTTTCTAGATGTTTAGGCAAATTGCCTGCGGAAGCCAAAGAATCAAACTTCAATAGGTTAAGGATAGCAATAGAGGTAATATGAAAGCTCATTCTCAAAGGACTGACTTTTGCACGTTGCGCCATATATTTCATTTGTCTTCTTAGAATATTATAGGCAATAAAGACTCCCCATAATTCTTGATAAATCAAGGCAGGTTGTTTACTCCTTAAATGCTTCCCTTCCTGTAAGTTACTCTTGATTTCTCGGTAACACATTTCTATTTCCCAACGCTGGGCATAGAGTTTTGCTAAAGCTAATAATGGATATCTCTTTGAATCTATTAGTGAAGTGATATAACGTCTAATCTTACCTGCCTGCTCAACCTCAATGAGACGTGCCTCCCAATAGTCTCCTAAGGCTGGATTAAGTTTTTTAGCTCTTGTTGATATCGGCATTCTAATATGAAAGTCATGTTGCGAATTACGCTCCACAATCTCATACCGTAAATTATCTTTTGCACGCATAAGCCAATGACTTTCTTCTGCACGTTTTTGCCACCCGATGAGAAAATCTGCAGAGAAATAGGCTCGATCAAATAGGGTAATACTGTGTGAACAAGGAGATAATTGGCTTGCCAGTGTGAGTTCACCTTGATCCATACTGCCTATTTGAGCATCTATAATTTCATGGGTCGCGGTATTTACTAAGCAGGTTGCTCTCACTTGTGGATAAGGAGCATCAGCAGTTTTTCCTTTAGATGAACCAAAGTGTGCAAAATTCTCATCTGTATAAGGCATAGACCAAACAACACCATCAACAGCGCACACACTCAGACCGTGAAAGTTTGAGTATTGCTGCTGAGATTCTTCAAACCAGGCTTGGCTAAGTAAAGAAAATAGCGCATTTAAAGGTTCTGATCCTAAACGTTGTCGTGCTTGTACTACTGCGCTAGGAACACAATATTCTGTTGTACCAAATACAAGTTTTAGCTGTTCTACGACATATCCGATAGGTTGATTTCGAAATAAAGCGAGTCCAATGACAAGCCACACCACATGTTCAGCAGGTAACTTCCTTCTTCTAATTGATGCCTTACCTGTTTGATGCAGACTTTCCTCAATCCAGTTGAAATCAATAAATTCACTAAAATGGCTAAGTGAAGGTAAAGAATGTTGAAGGGTGCAATCTAAATTTTCAGATAAAGTCATAAAAAAATGAGCGTATTTACATACACTCATTTTTACTACATTTTACTAATATTTGCTTAACTGACTGGCATTAATCAATGTGATGGCTTTTTTTTATTTCATTTTTCTTTTTATATTTGAGCATTAATCTCATTCTCTACATGAAAAAAATTTAGCGAATATACTTTATAAATTTAAAAAATTAATATGAAGTCAATAATTTACATATTATTTTACTAAAATAAATCGTTTTTATTTTAAGCAAAATCTTAACCCCTTCTTCTTTTAATCTGCTTTAACTGCAAAGTATTCCCCTATAAATGAGTAATTTTTAATTTAAATTTCCTATTGTATTTAGATTGATTTAAAAATATCTAATCAATAACATTAGCGATAATTATTATCATTTACATTTATTAAAATGTTTTATACCAATCATCTAACTTTCAAGCTATCTTTGCTCAGTTTTGCCATTTTGCTGACCCAGCAAAGTTTTGCAGAAAATAGTCAGCAGCTTCCTACCATCACGATAGTGACTGATGCAGCACAAACAACAGAAAGCTCTGAACAGACTAAAAGCTATATTATTCAAAATTCTGCAACAGCTTCTAAACTAAATATTCCTCTTAAGGAAACGCCACAAACAGTGAATGTAGTGACGCGTCAACAATTAGATGACTTTGCACTGGATAATACCCGTGATGTACTCCGTAACTCACCGGGGATCACTGTAAGTAACCAGGAGACCGAACGAACTTCCTATCTATCACGTGGTTTTGAAATCTCAAACGTATTGGTAGACGGCGTTGGGATTCCGCTTGAAGGCTATAACTACAATAATGACAATCCAGACAGCTTTTTATTTGACCGTATTGAGATCGTTAAAGGCGCAAATGCCTTAAATAATGGTATTGGCGATCCGGGCGCTACCATTAATATGATTCGAAAACGCCCTACTCAGGAGCTTCAAGCCGCGTTTAATACCAGTTATGGTTCATGGAATACCCAACGTTATGAAGCAGATGTTTCCTCTCCCCTGACACAGGATGGAAAAATCAGAGGCCGAGTATTTGGCTATCAGCAGACAGGTGATAGTTATCTGGATCACTATGAACTCGAAAAAAATGGCATTGGTGCAGTTGTTGAGGCTGACCTGACTGATTCGACCTTAATAACTGCTGGTTATACCGAAACGAATCATAATCCAAATGGTGTCAATTGGGGTTCCAATCCTTTAATCAATACTGAAGGTGAACAGTTAAGCTATTCAAGAAATTATAATTACAGTCCGGACTGGGCCTACTGGGACAGTAATATTAAAAACTATTTTGCCGAGATCGAACAACAACTTGGTGCTGATTGGAAAGCTAAACTGAGTTATGAGGAAAAACGGACTGACCGGGATTCAAAACTTTTATTCCTGTCCGGTAAACCTGGTGCTGACGGTACTTCAGGTATTTTCTTATATCCAGGTATGTATATTGATGACAACAAGGAACAGCAAGCTAGTCTGAGTTTTAGCGGCACCTATCCACTTTGGGGACAACAACATGAAGCATCTTTTGGCTATATCTGGGCTGAAAATAATCTGGATGAGTTAGGTTATGCAGGCAGCTTTACCAACCCACTTACCACAGATCTATCCAGTTTTACGCCGCCCGAACCAGTTTGGGATATGTCAAAAACCAGTGGTGAAATGCACATCCGGCAAAAAAACCAAAGCCTATATGCCGCCACCCGTTTACATATGACTGACGATCTGAAACTGCTTTTAGGTGTGAACTACGTTCAGGCTGAAAGCAGTGGCAGTAGTTATGGAAAAGATACTGTTTATGATGAAGATAAAGTTTTACCCTATGCCGGTCTGACCTATAATTTTAGCCCTGAATATACAGGCTATCTGAGTTATACCTCGATTTTCCGTCCGCAAACCACCAAAGCAGATGATGGCAGCATTAACAAACCGATCGAAGGTGAAAGTTATGAAGCTGGGATTAAAAGTTCCTGGCTAGATGATAAGCTCACCGCCAGCATGGCCGTATTCAGAACAGAGCAAAGCAATTATCCGTTGCGAGATTCTGACGGTATCCCGACTTTACGTAAAACCCAGGTGAGTGATCTACGTTCACAAGGTTATGAATTTGGTTTGGCTGGTCAGTTAACGGATCATTTAAATCTAAGCTTTGGCTATACTCAGTTTAGTCTTAAAGATCTGATCAACGGTGGTGATGCCCGTACCTTTAATCCTAATCAGTCTTTTAATCTTCTGACCACCTATCAGGTGCCACAGATTCCAAAACTGAAACTGGGCCTTGGTGTGCAATGGCAGGATAAAACTTATCTAGAAGTTCCTGAAGCTGCTACAGAGGGTGTTGTTACCCAACAAGCAGGCATTATCAAACAGGATGCATATGCGCTTGTGAATCTGATGGCCAGTTATGAACTCAATGATCACATTACTTTGCAGGCCAACGGGAATAATCTGACCAATGAAAAATACTTATTTAATTTCCCGAATCAGCAAGGCTTCTATGGTGCACCGGCAAATTACAGTGTGGCCGTAAAATTCAAATATTAATTTTTCGCTTGAGCTTTGAAAGAATATTCGGAGCTCATTTTCTTATATGTAAACAATAATCAGGTAGAATTCATGAAAAAACTCATTACTTTGACAATTGGACTGTCACTGACCCTTTCTGCTCAGGCCCATATGCTTTGGCTAGAACGTGCTTCAGATGCAAAAACACATGCATTTTTTGGTGAATATAGTGAACAGCTCAAAGAGACTCAAGAAGGTGCCTTAAAGTCATTCAGCCAAGCAAAAGCGATTCAGACTAAAAAACAATTTAGTCCCCAACTACACCAGGATCATCTGGTCTACTCTACAAAAGATCAAGCAGATGTAGAGCTCTATCATGAACTGATCTATGGGGAATCCTTACTCAGCTATCACGCGAAATCCGGCAGACAAAACCTGAAAGCAGACTCAGAGCTGGATATCGTACCGGTTCAACCGAACAGTAATACTTTTACAGTCATGTATCAGGGTAAACCCGCTGAGGATGTCAAAGTGACTGTCTATTCCCCACAGCACTGGCTTAAAAACTATACGACCAACAAGCATGGCCAAATTAATATTGCTACGCCATGGAAGGGTCAATATGTACTAGAGGTGAGTCAAGAAGTAGACAAGACAGGAAAATTGAATCAGCAAGTGTATAAGAAACAGTACCTGGTCACTACCTTAAGCTTCGTGCATTAAGTTGCCTCAATATTTATTTATACAGATTCATATAAAGGCCTTTCCATGATTTCTACCCTTCAGCCACTTGCTATCCTGTATCGATTAGGCATGAGCTTTGGTATTGGTTATTTATGTAGTTATCTGATTGCTCTCGATCTGGCCTATTTTTTACAGGCGAGTTTACCCAAAGCTGAATCGGTTTATCTGGCTGCCTTTATTGCCCTCATTTTTTATGTCTGTTTTGTGATTGGAATCTTCTGTATCCAAAGTCTTAAAACACTTTCAGTCTATAGCCTGATTCCTCTCATTGTTTTATTTGTCATTTCCCGCTTCATAGGTTAAACCATGCATAAATCTGTCCGTCAATCTATGGCATGGCTACATTCATGGCTAGGTTTAAGTTTTGGCTGGCTCCTCTTCGCGATCTTTTTAACAGGTGCGGTTACCTATTATCGCCATGAAATTACAATGTGGATGCAGCCACAATTTGTCATGATGCAGGTGAACCAGGAAACAGCTTTAAAAACTGCTTATAGCTATTTACAGCAACATGCACCTGATGCACAGAACTGGTATATCGGGGTAGCAAATCATGATTTACCGGTTAATAAAATTTATTGGCAAACTGCAGAGGGTGCTTATCAACTTAAAACCCTGGATGCTATGACAGGTAAGGAATTAACGCTTTCGGCTACACAGGGCGGAGATTTTTTCTATAACTTTCATTTTCAGCTATATGGCGTACCTTATACCATTGGCCGTCTGATTGTCACCATTGCTGCATTCATCATGTTGATGACCCTGATTTCCGGAATCATTACTCATAAAAAAATTCTGACCGACTTCTTTACTCTGAGAGCTTTTAAAGGACAACGTTCCTATCTGGATTTTCATAATGTCAGTTCCGTCATTGCGCTACCGTTCTTTTTAACTATGACTTTTACTGGACTGGCTATTTTCTTTTATATTGTTTTGCCTTCTGGCATGAAGCAGCTATATCCAGAAAATCCATTTCAATATTTTGGAGAAATCCGAACCATAAATGTGCTTGCTCCCTCTGCTGTGCCCATTAAAACGGAGATGTTGCCGATTCAACATTTTATCACTACAGCGCAGCAGCACTGGGGAAAATCAGAATTTGACAATATTACCGTGAAGCAGCCGAATACCCAGCTGGCAAAGATTACCTTAACCGAATTGAAAGATCATTCTATTACCCGCAATCAGGCACAACTCGTATTAAATGCGACGACAGGCAAATTGCTTGAAAACACCCGTAATGACAGTGCAATTGCTACCCTGAATGCTGGAGTATATGGTTTGCATATGGCACGTTTTGCCGAACCTGTTTTACGTTTCGCCCTATTTTTCTCAGGCATATTAGGCTGTGCCATGATCGCTTCCGGATTATTGCTCTGGAGCCTGAAACGACAGATGCAGAAAAAATCGGATCGTTTTCACTTTGGATATTATCTGGTGAATCGTCTGAATATCACCATGATAATTGGTTTACCTATTGCCATGCTGGCTTATCTTTATGCAAACCGTTTGATTCACATTCCTGTGGGCACCACAAATTATGAAATCTATATCTTCTTTAGTATTTGGCTGAGTAGTTTTATCTTGGCCTGTTTAACGCCACAACAGCATTTATGGAAAACGCAGCTTAAAATTCTCATCTGTGCCGCTTTTATGCTTCCACTCATCGACCTGTATTATTTGTGGTCCCAGCATTATCTGGATTCTTTTGCGAACTATTGGCTGTTTTTGCGTATCGATCTGATGCTCTGGATCTTGGCACTTCTCGCTTACTTCCTACATCAGAAAATTACACCTATCCAGCAAAAAGCTGTTCATAAAATTCAGGCCAAGCTTAAAACTGCACAGCAGGAGTCTTCTTCATGATATGGATGGCAATAGTAGGACTGATCTGGATGGCCTGTTTTGGTTTTTATGCAGTGAGTGAAAAACAGATTTTAAAAACCAGACAGTCTCGATATTCTTTTCTGGTGAGTTATCCGGTCATCGTTAAATTGATCTCAGGCAGTCTTTTACTATTGGTATTGTCCCTTTTACGAACTCAATTCAGTAGTAGTATTAGCTTTATGGCACTTTGGGTTTTTATAAGTCCAATCGTATTTATATTTATTCTGAAGATAAATAATTTAAAACAAAGAAAAATTTAAAAGTTTATAAAGGCCTTAAGAATAAAATATAGCTGAGTATATGAGGCGAGAAAATGATTTTTCCGCCTCATAAATATTAGCTTATATAGATATCTGTTTAGAACATCACTCTTAAACCGATTCCATAACGCCCGCCCTGTTCAGAATCAGATGCGTCCTGCCATGAAGTTTTCTCGTTGCCCTTGGAATATTCATAAGCAATATTAAGGTAAGGCATGATCTTTTTATTGATCTCATAACGAGTTTCCAGACCGAATGCTGCATGACTTATTCCAGTCTTTTTAGCATTGGCTGCTTTATCCTTCAAAATGAGGTCAACTTCAACATAAGGCTGCAAAATCAGTTTTTGTGTGAGTAGCAGATCACGTTCTGTTTCTAGCTCAAGTCCGATAAAATCATCTTGACCAAGATACAGATGTGCATTGGTTTCAAAGAAATACGGCGCCAACCCATGGAATCCAAATATTGCATCTACATGTTCAATATTTTGCCCAGCATTAGGCTGACCCAAATTTTCCTGACGGTAGCGAAGACCCGCCTGAGCATCCCAGAAATCTGAAATATTCCGGCTATACAGAGCTTGGACTGCATATTCTGTTGCTCTGGATTCCTGCTTGTCAGCTTTGAGTTTAATGAACAGTTTATTTTCATCCGTGCCAATCCGAAGCTCATTCTCAGACTGTAAGCCTCCCTCACCTTCTGAGTTTTTGATCCATTTATTGTCCAGTTTGACCCGCGTATAAATTTGCCCTCCATGTTCCTTGCGATGATCATGTTCGCTGGAATAGGTTGAAGCTGAATCTGGAATTAAATTTTCAGTAACTTCCAGTGCTGCTGAAGTTAAATGATGCTCTGAAGATTGGATAAATTGTTGATGATGCATCGAATGATCAATATGCTGTTGAGAACTTTCTTCAGCAAAAACAGCCATATTTCCCAACGCTAATACACTAGCCAAAACAGGCTTCAAACAAAGATTAATGGTGCACATGAGCATCTCCTTGTTTTTCTACTGGTTTTGTCATGTGATGATGGGAATGATCTTCCCGCACAGTATCCTGAGTCGAAACGCCATTTTCCTGAACATTTGCTACAATCAGTTTATTCATCATTCCGGCAGTCATGTGATACAACAGATGACAATGAATCGCCCATTCACCTAGTTCATCTGCAGTCAGCAAAGTCGTAACGGTTTTTCCAGGTGGGACAATCACTGTATGTTTATTCGGCATATCTATTGCAAACTGGCCATTTTCGAGCTGCATGAACATGCCATGTAAATGCATCGGATGTGCCATCATACTGTCATTGATAAATTTCAGCCTGATCCGTTCCCCAAATTTCACTTTGAGCGGCTCTGCTTCATTAAATTTCTTGCCGTTCATGGTCCAGATATACCGTTCCATGGTGCCGCCTAAACGAATCACCAATTCGCTTTCTGCGTCGCGAATATCTTTTTGCGGAGTTAAAGATTTGAGGTCGCTATATTGCAAAGCTTTATGCCCTACCGGTGTAGAGGCATTGGCCCAGCCGTAAACTGGTTGCTGCGTAAAAGTTTTGGCATCTTTTTCATGTTGCATATCCCCGGTCATATTTGAGTGATTCACATGATCTATAGCGGATGAAGTATCTGAATGCTCGGTATGATTGTCCTCTCCTTGTTCGATAATTTTGGCTGATGCATGCTGCTTATGTCCCATCATCGAATGTTCAGTATCTTTTTTAACATTTATGTCATGGCTAGCATGATTCTGATGATTCATCTGCTCGTGTGCTTCACCCTGCATATTGCCATGTCCCATATCTTCCATGGTCAATAAGGCACGAGGACGGGATATAGGTTTGTGTATGGCATGATGAGCTGGCTTTAATTCATTCTGTAAGCTGCCAATCGCAAAACCGGAACGGTCAATCGATTCAGCTTCAATCTGATAATGTTCCGCAGTGGGCTCCACAATCACATCATAGGTTTCTGCGGCACCAATGCGGAATTCATCGACAACTACAGGTTTGACAGGCTGTCCGTCTGCACTGACCACCGTCATTTTCAACTGTGGAATACGCACATCAAAAAATGACATGGCAGAGGCATTGATAAAACGCAGTCGCACTTTTTCATTCGGTTTAAACTGTCCCATCCAGTTCTGTTCAGGCGTTTTTCCATTCACCAGAAAGGTATAGCCGGTTACATCAGACAGATCAGTTTTCAGCATGCGCATCTGATTCCACATTTTGCGATCATTCCAGGTGGCTTTAAGCCCTTCCCGTTTGATTTGCTGAAAAACATCGCTCAGAGTTTCACGCTGATTTTGATAATACTCGGCAGATTTTTTTAAATTATTCATGATCTGCTGGCCGGACTGCTCATGAAATTCTGAAAGCATGACCACATAATCACGCTCGGTCTGCTCATGTGCAGGAACTTCCGCCTGGTTTTTGGGATAGATTACAAAGGCGCCGTAAAGGCCGTCCTGTTCCTGCCCCTTGGAATGGGCATGATACCAGTAGGTTCCACTCTGACGAATTTTAAAGCGATAGACAAATTCCTGATTAGGTGCAATGCCCTGAAACCCGTTAAAACCGGGGACACCATCCATCAGGCCGGGTAGCAATAAACCATGCCAATGCAGAGAGCTTTCTTTATTCTTTAGCTTGTTTTTGACGCGAATAACAGCTTCATCACCTTCCTCAAACTCCAGTAAAGGTGCAGGAAATTTTCCATTCACTGTAATACGTTGTACGGTTTTACCGGTGATATTGACTGGACCTTCATCAATAACCAGCTGATATTCTTTTACAGCAGCCAATAATGAAGACGAGATCACTAAACTTAAGCCCAATAACAGGCTTTGACTAATTTTAATCGACATAACTTAATCCTTGATTTATTAAAATATAAATAACGAGGATTAAGTTTTAGGTGGGCGCAGAATTTCCTGCCAATACCCGGCAAGGTGCTTGGCTTGATAATTAGAGATAAAAGTGGTTTCTAAGGCATGAATCTCAGGAAGAGTTAACTTCGAGATTTCCACATCGATCCAGCTACTCAGGTTATGGCAAGAGCTATAAATACAATCCAGACAGTCATCTTTGTGTTCATTTAAATCGGAGTGGCAATCCATGTCCTGACTCATATCATGAGCAGAATCATGCATAGCTTGATGCTGGCGATGTAACTTCTCTATTTTTTCCATTTCCTTACAATGGGAACCCATCTGCTTGGTTGACGTTTCCAGATGCATCGTTTTTGCTGAAGCAATCGACATGCCGCTCCAGCTTACGGCGAATACCATAAGCATCACAAACCAGATCTGTTTAAAGAACTGTCTGAGCACGATGCACCCTGAAAATATAAAAATGAGTTAACCCAAATAGCATAGGGTGGAATATTAAAATTCGCAAACTTTATAAGCGCTTAATTTAAAGATTAATATTTTGTTCCTGATAAATTGATCACTTCTTAAAATAATTTAGCGGCAGCTTCACATAAGACACACCATTGGCTTCTGGCATTGGGAACTGTCCGCCATTCATATTAATCTGGATCGCAGGCAAAATCAGTTTAGGCATACTTAGACCTGCATCACGCTGCTGACGCATCTGTACAAATTCAGATTTGCTAATCCCTTCACGGATATGAACGTTTTGCTGTTTTTGCTGCTGAATCGTGGTTTCACATTGATATTCATGACGTGACTCTGGCAAATAGTCATGACACAAAAATACACGGGTGCTTTCCGGGAGCTGAAACAGCTTGTGAACAGAATCATATAAAACCGAGGCACTGCCATTTGGAAAATCACAACGAGCCGTGCCATAGTCCGGCATAAACAGTGTATCCCCTACAAAGACGGCGTTACCAATCACATAGCTTAAACAGGCAGGTGTATGTCCTGGCGTAGGAATATTATAAACTTCCAGCTTGCCAATCTTGAAATGCTCACCATCCTCAAACAGATAGTCAAAAGGCTGATGCGCATTGATCTGTTTCATGTCCAGATGATAAATCTCGGCAAACGTTTCCTGTACCAGCGCAATTTTTTTACTGATTGCAATCTTGCCGCCTAATTGCTGTTTCAGATATTGGGCAGCTGTCAGATGATCAGCATGTACATGAGTTTCCAGAATCCATTCCACCGTCAAACCTTGTGATTTCACATAGGCAATCATCTGATCGGCATGCTCGGTCGATGTGGTGGCAGACGCAGCATCGTAATCCAGCACGCTATCAATAATGGCACATTGGGCAGTTTGAGGATCGCTCACCACATAACTAAAAGTATTGGTATTTTTATCAAAAAACGCTTTGACGTTTGGCTGCTGTGTCATATTTATACTCCTGCCCATTTACGGTGAATCCAGACCCCAAGCAGCATAGCTGCAATAAAATACAAGGCTTGATAATGTCCCAAACCAATCAGGGTAAAACTGGGTGCCGGACAAATGCCTGCAATTCCCCAACCGATACCAAATAATAAACTACCCGACAGCAGTTTAGGATCAATCTTTTGATTCTTTGGTAAATCAATGGGTTCATTAAATAAAGTGGTCGGATGTGGATTATGTTTAGCTTTCTGGAAAGGAATAAAAGCCACCAGAATTGCCCCCATCATGACAAAGGCAAGACTGGCATCCCAATCCCCAAACAGATCCAGAAAATCCAGAACTTTTTCAGGATTAGACATACCTGAGAGCATTAAGCCGACTGAAAACAGGCCACCAAATAGAAAAGCGAATAGATTTTTCATTTAGATAGCTCCAACCAGATGACGAACAACATAAACCGTGATAAATCCCGCCAGCATAAAAGACCCGGTCGCAATAAAGGAGCGATTTGACAGACGGCTAATCCCACAGATGCCATGTCCACTGGTACAACCTGAACCTAAACGTGTACCAAAACCAACCAGCAAACCGGCAATGACCATCATCCATGGGCTGGCATTCAGCTCAATTTCTGGCTGAAACAATACGCCGTAGATAAATGGAACTATAAATAGTCCTGCTAAAAACCAGACCGCAGGAGTTTTGAAAATGGTCTTTCGATTAAGTACCTGCCCAACCAACCCACTCACGCCCGCAATACGGCCATTCACATACAGATAGCCGACCACTGAAAGACCAAGCAGTAATCCACCGAGAAACGCTGCCAAAAAGTCATGCATGAGCATATTCCACTTAAAATATATAATTTTATATTATATAATTATAAATATTAATCAAGACGGTTTTTAAATATTGTGTGACTAATACAGGTTTTTTATATGACAGCAGATGAAACTCAGACACGTATTGATTTTTCTCAGGCTCATGTGGTAAGCGAACGCTTAAAAGTGTTGTCGAATTCTGACCGACTGAAAATTCTATGTGTACTGGTCGATAGTGAAATGAATGTGCAACAGATTGAGCTACAAACAGATATTCACCAACCCACTCTCTCACAACAACTTACGGTGCTCCGAAAAGCCGAAATGGTCAGCACGCGTCGTGAAGGAAAGCAGATTTTCTATCAGCTTTCCGACCCCAAAGTACTTACCCTGATGCAAACCTTGTATCAGCTTTATTGCAAGGCTTAAGTGATAAGAAAAATCTTTATTTATCCATAATTGGAGAATACAAATTCTTAAAATATTTAAAAATTAAGTATTTTCAGGAATATCTGCTGGAGCTGTTCTGGTATCACTTTGAATCAGGCCGTCAACTAACTTGATGGTGCGATCACAACTAACAGACAAGCGCGGATCATGAGTCACCAGCAAAATGGCACAGCCCTGTTCCTTATTTACTTTACGAAACAGTTCAAAAACTTCAGACGCGGTCTGGGTATCCAGGTTCCCGGTCGGTTCATCGGCCAGTAACAAGGCGGGTTCTGTAATCAGTGCCCGAGCAATTGCAACACGCTGTTGTTGCCCGCCGGAAAGCTCATTCGGTTTTCGATGTGCATACTTTTCCAGCCCGACTGCAGCCAGAAGTTCATGAGCGCGGTCTAGAGCTTTTTGATCCGGTTTACCATGTGCCATCATTAACGGCATTAGGACATTGTCTAATGCATTAAAAGCTTGAATCAGATGATGAAACTGAAATACAAATCCAATACTGCTGCCGCGTAATGCGGTACGTGCAGCGTCATCCATACGGCTGGTGGGTTGACCAAGCAGATATAGTTCACCGCTAGTTGGCTGGTCCAATAGACCCAGAATATTCAATAAAGTACTTTTCCCCGAGCCTGAAGGACCAATTAGTGCTGCAAAGTCATTACGTTCAATACACAAATCAATGCCATGCAGAACTTCAACCTCATTGGGCTGACCAATATTATAGGATTTACGTAGTGCTTCCAGCCGCAGAACCTCATTCGATGAATCAGACATGACGAATCGCCTCCACAGGATCAAGTGCCGCAGCACGACGGGATGGTATAGCCGCTGCCACTACACCAGTCAATGTGGCCAGCAATAAAGCCAGCAATAGCAGATTGATTGAAATTGGAATATAGAACAGGCCTGGGCCAAATTCATTAAAGATCCAGACCAGTAAATAACTGACTGCACTGCCGATAATAGACCCCAACAAGCCAAAAATTGCGCCCTGAAACAGGAAAACGCGCAGGATTTGTCTTTGTGTAGCCCCTGTCGCCCTTAAAATGCCAATTTCACGAGTCCGTTGTACGACACTGACTGACAAGACGCTAGCAATACCAAAAGCAACGGATATGGCCACAAAAATAATAATCATATTGGTGGAAAGGCTTTGCGCTGAGATGGCATTCATTAACTGACCATTGGTTTTAATCCAGCTTTCTGCCTGTAAGGATGTCAAACGCCCGACCTGCGTTGCAATATTTTCTGCTTCAAAAATATCTTCTACCGTCAGGTCGATTACGGTGATCCCACCTGGCAGGCTGAGTAAGGACTGCGCCTGCTTTAAATCCATATAGACATAGCGCGAATCCAGCTCACGTACTCCGAGTTCAAAAATCCCGGCAATATTTACGACAGTACTGTTATCCTGCCCAGTATCTAATCGTAGCTTGCTACCCACCTGTACACCCAGATCTTTAGCCAGCTGACTGCCAATCATTACATCATCTGCACCGACACGTAACTGCCCACTGATCATATATTCTTTGAGTGGAATTATTTTCTGATAACGTTCTGGATCCATGCCCACCAGCGCAACCGATTCCTGAGCTTCACCACGCTGTGCGAATGCAGGTCCAGAAACTACTGGAGAAACAGCTGTCAATAAAGGCACCTGATCCAAGGTCGTCACGACCTCTTGCCAATTATTGATAGAGCGTAGTCTTTGGGCCCGTTTATCTTCTAGAACCAGCTGCACAGTGCCTGCGGGTGCGGGTATAACTTGGTTCACTTCATCGGGAGACAATAAACGGATATGTGCCTGTGTCCCTAAAGTCCTTTCGATGATATTAGACTGCAAGCCCTGTATCAGTGCCGAGATAAAAACAATCACAGACACCCCTACAGCAACACCCACTGTAATCATCAGAGACTGCATTCGGCCTTCTCGCAAAAAACTGATTGCGATCTTCCATTCGATCCAGAGACGCCCTAGTAATTTTTTCACTCGAATTTCACCGGTAATTCGTTTTTATTGCTGACATCATTGTTCTGGTCGGCATAGTTGATTTCTTCGGGCTTAAATCGAACTCGTGTGCCATCTTTTAAAGTTGAAGTTGCATCTGACAGTACCTGGTCACCCACTTTTAAACCGGAAATCACTTCAGACATGGCAAGTCCGCGCAGACCCAGTTTCACTTTTTGTCGCTGGATTTTGCTATCACGTACCAGTAATACGGTGGCCTGATCGCCCTGTACTTTCCCTAGCGCATCATTCGGAATCGCTAAGGTACGATCACGGCGACCTGTCTCGACATTAACCGATACCGTCATATCCTGACGCAGGAAATCAGGTACCGGATCAACCGATAGACGCACTTCTACCGTGCCGCGTTGAGGATCGATACTCGGTGCAATAAAATTAATCCGGGCTGGGAAAGGTTTATCCGGGTAAGCATCGGCAATTGCAGCCGCTTTCTGGGACAACGCCAGTCGTGACAGATTACGTTCATCCAGTGGTACACGGATTTCGGTATTGCCATCCATTGCAATGGTAAATAAGGTACGTCCTGGCTGAACCAGATCGCCAGGCTCAACATCACGGGTCAGCACCGTTCCAGCAACAGTTGCCCGGATTTTAGTTTTAGCCAGTTGAGCCTGTGCCACCGAAAGCTGCTCACGCAATGAGGCCTCTTCTACCTGACCCGGTGCCAGTGCAGCTGCTTTTAAACGCACAGTTTCATAATTATTACGTGCTACCCTTTCTGCCTCTACAGCCTGTTCAATTTCTTCTGCCGAAAGGATGCCTGCTTCGGCATTGCGACGACGCGTCGCTTCACGGCTGGCCTGTTCCAGCTGAGCTTTTGCTGAAGCTAACTCTGCTGAGGCTTGTGGACGGCGATTGGTTGCCAGTTCATTCAATGCGACTTCTGCCTGACGAACTTGGGCTGCCAGTTCATCCGATTTAAGTACAACTAGCAAATCGCCCGGTTTGACCCGATCGCCTTCCTTGACCCGACGTTCTAGTACCACGCCGGTTACTTCACTACCGACTTGAGCACGTGAAACGGTGATGACCTGCCCGGTGGCAACCACTGATTGCACCAGCGGCATCGGCTCTAAGGTATAACCTGTGACTTGTGGCCCTTGCCACCAGCGAAATACACCAAATGCAACGAGCAAAATTAAAAGGATCAGGACAATATATTTATAGCGGATAGCGCGCAATGTGCTTCTCCATTCTGGTTAAAAGCGCAGTTGTAAAGAAATACTTGTAGCTTATCTAGCTGTATATTTTAGATTTATTTGGTTGTAAATAAGTTATTGGTTTTATTTTGCAGATTGGTTCCTAAATCGACTTAACTCTGCTGCAATCTACTGAAGGTATGTTCCTGCTTATCGCTCTTTTTCTTAAAAAGAAACCCGATATTTCATTCTAGAAGTCGACTTTAAATAGCTCAAACATACAGTTTTAAAGTGTCAATTTAAGCTAAATGTATAAATGCTAAATCTTGCACAGGTTCTGTTATGAAATGTTGAGTCTAATTTAATCCCAACTAAAAGCTCCTAATATATTTTTTCATCAAGAGCAATCAAGGAAAGAATATGAATAACTATCCTGAAACTCCAGCTTCAACTGAAACCCAAGCCCATCAACCGGGTGGCCAGACTAAAATGGATCCTATCCCGGAAGTCATTAAAGAAAATTATAAAGGTAGCGATAAATTAAAAGGTAAAGTAGCACTCATTACAGGTGGTGACAGCGGGATCGGTCGCTCTGTATCAGTCTTATTTGCCCGCGAAGGTGCCGATATTGCCATTTGCTATCTGGATGAAGACCGAGATGCGCTTGATACCAAAAAAATGGTTGAAGCAGAAGGACGCCGTTGCCTGTTGATTCAATGTGATTTACAGCATCCTGATGAAATCAAAAAAATGGTTGAGCAGACCCTTCAGGAATTTAAAACCATTAATATTCTGGTAAATAATGCAGGTGTACAGTATCCGCAGGACAGTATTACTGATATTTCTCCAGACCAGTTATTCAAGACCTTTAATGTCAATATCCTGTCCATGTTCCATCTGACTCAGGCGGTGCTTCCGCATATGCAGGCAGGTGACAGTATTATTAATACGACCAGTATCACCAGCTATCATGGACATGACACGCTGATAGACTATTCGAGTACCAAAGGCGCAATTACTTCATTCACCCGCAGCTTATCTACCAATCTGGCGAAGAATAAAACCGGAATTCGTGTGAATGGTGTTGCACCAGGCCCAATCTGGACACCACTCATTCCAAGTAGCTTTGATGAAGAACAACTGGAAGATTTTGGTAAACAGACACCAATGGGACGTATGGGACAACCGAGTGAGGTCGCTCCTGCCTATTTATTTCTGGCCAGTGAAGAAGCCAGCTATATTTCAGGTCAGGTCATTCACGTAAATGGTGGCAGTATTATTAACGGCTAATCAAAGTTTGAAAGTAGATTGCGGTCTTTCTAGCCGTTATCTACTTTCTTCTAAAATATTTAATACGTTTTAGTTTAGACATCTTTAAAAAAAAAGAATTTGATGGATATCTATAAAATCCATCTTGTAGCTATAAAACAATTTAAACAAATCCTGACAGATGATTACCCGCATAAAAATCATCCCTTGTTATAGTGATTTCAGACCCTACCTGATGAGGATAGTAAAATGCCTAGAGGTGATAAATCAGCTTATACCGAAAAGCAAAAACGGCAAGCTAAGCATATTGAAGACAGTGAAAAGATCGTGGTCGCTCTGAAGACGAAGCAGAGCGTATTGCCTGGTCGACTGTGAATAAGCAGGACGGCGGTGGCAAGAAAAAGAAAAACTGAGCTATCCAAAGTTCAAGGAAAGTGATGCTATTGATTTAGCATCATTTCAACTATCCAGATTTTATTCTTTTTATTTTTAAACAATCGAAAAAGTCTGATGGCGTTAGATATTCAGATTCTTCCGTCTGTTTCTACTGTTTCATCAAATCATTCAAGATAATTTTAAGGAAAAATATGAAAATTCTGATTGTATTAACCTCCCATGATCAACTTGGCGAAACGGGTAAAAAAACCGGATTCTGGCTCGAAGAACTCGCTGCGCCTTATTACACTTTTATTGACGCAGGCGCAGACGTAACTTTGGCTTCTCCCGTGGGTGGCCAACCACCGCTTGATCCAAAAAGTAATGAACCTGATGCGCAAACCGAAACTACCAAACGTTTTGAAGCAGATGAAGTGGCCATGCAGGCTCTTGCCAATACACATAAATTAAGTGAAGTACTAAATCAGGATTTTGATGCGGTCTTTTATCCGGGCGGTCATGGACCGTTATGGGACCTAGCCAATGACCAGAATTCTATTTCCTTAATTGAACAGACTCTACAGGCCAATAAACCTGTGGCACTTGTCTGTCATGCACCGGGTGTACTTCGCGATGTTAAGAATGCAGAAGGCCGACCTATCGTCGAAGGTAAATCAGTGACTGGCTTTAGTAACACTGAAGAAGATGGTGTTGGCCTGACTGATATTGTGCCTTTTTTAGTTGAAGATACACTGAAAGAAAAAGGCGGACAGTATTCCAAGGCTGAGGACTGGCAGGTGTATGTACAGCAAGATGGCCTGGTAATTACCGGACAAAATCCGGCATCTTCTGCTGCAACGGCTGAGGCCCTATTAAAGTTATTAAAATAAGATTTTATCCAGATAAAAGTCATTGTAGGCCAGTTACTTATTTGCTGGTTAAAAACCCTGATGTCATGTCACATCAGGGTTTTTATTAGTTTTATACCGAGATTCTAATTCGCTACTGCTGCTGTTGATGCAATATGCTGGGCCAGTAACTCTCTGAGTTTAAATTTCTGGATTTTCCCAGATGGTGTCATCGGAATCTCATCCCAAATTTCCAAACGTTCTGGAATATATTGCACTGCCAGATTATGGGTTTTCAGGAAATCCACCAGCTCATTAAAACTTAAAGACTGTGTCGGATCTTTCAACTTGATAATCGCACAGGCACGCTCACCCAGCCGTTCATCTGCATAAGCCACTAAAGCGACCACCGCCACATTGGGATGTTTATATAAAAGTGATTCAATTTCTGCGACCGGAATATTTTCACCGCCACGAATGATTACATCCTTTTTACGGCCACAAATCCGAATATAACCTTTTTCATCCTGATAGGCGATATCGCCCGTATCAAACCAGCCATCTGCATCGGTATCATTTAAATGAGCCCGTTTGAGGTAGCCACCGAATCCAGAACAAGCACGAATCATCAAACGACCAGACTCATTTACCGGCTTGGTCTTCCCTGTTTTATCGACAATTTTGACGTCTACACCCGGTAAGGCAATACCATCAGTATTAAAAGAACGTTCATCGTCATCTTCTGGACAGGTAGTAGTGACCGCACCACATTCGGTCATCCCCCAAGCTGAAATCACTTTAACCCCTAAAATTTCCCGGGCTTTTTGTACCAGTGGTCCAGGAATTGGCGCACCGGCACAAAGGAAAATTTTCAGTGAGTCGACTTTGTCATGCTGTTCAGCCACAGTATTGGACAGGTCATTCAGGAATGGTGTTGAAGCCATGGTGAAATTCACCTGATGCTGATGAATCAGATCCACGGCTTTGGAGACATCCCAAACATCCTGTAATACCACTTTGGTATTGAGCTGAATTGGCATCATCAGACCATACATAAAACCGGTCTGGTGCGCCATCGGTGATGCCATGAGCACCACATCATTTTCAGCTAAATGCAGTCGCTCTGCATAAGGCACAATATTGGAAAATAAGGTATTGGCGGTATGCATCACGCCTTTCGGTTCACCCGTGGTGCCTGAAGTAAAGATCAATTGGGTAATATCATCCGGGCCAGATTCCAGCCTATCTAGTTCAGCAATGGCTGCAGCATTCTGTTCCAGACCATGATTCACTAACAGGCAATCAAAATTATTTTCGCCTTCACCATTTACTACGACGACATGTTGCAGGGTTTCCAGCTTGCTATGTAGCTGATTGGCCAACTGTTCATGGCTAAAATTGCGGAAAGTTTTAGGCACAACAAAAACTTTAGATTCGCCATGTTTAAGCATGAATTCCAGTTCACGCTCACGAAATATCGGCATGAGTGGATTCAATACAGCGCCAATACGACTACAAGCCAGATACAGCAAGGTAAATTCCCACCAGTTCGGCAACTGGCAAGACACCACATCATTTTTCTCAACACCCAACTGTTTCAAGCCCAGCGCAATTTTGTTGGTCATGTCCCAAATCTGCTGGTAGCTGAAGGTCTGTTCAGTTTGATTCTCGATCTTAAAACTCACTAAAGCTGTTTTGTCCGGATTTTTTTCTACCGCACTGCGTAAAAAATCGAGAATTGTTTGATTGAGCCAGTGTCCCTGTTTGAGCATGGCCTCTTTTCTTGTCGGGATTAGAACCGCATCGAAATCCATTCGCTTACTCCTCATTTTTTATAATAGTCTTATTCAGGCTGGGGCGTATTTTCCTTAAGCTGGTACAGCCTTACGTCCTGCCTTATGCCGAGCGATAATTGTTTTCATGATCTGTGCTGTGCCATCACCAATCTGGAAGCCCAGTACATCACGCATGCGCTGTTCCATCACACCACGGTCATAACCGGCATGACCGAAAGTCAACAGGCATTGATGAATCACATCATAGGCCAGTTTCGGCCCCCACCATTTACACATGCCAGCTTCAGAGGTATGTGGCAGATGATTGTCTTTAAGCCATAAGGTTTGCAGGCACAGTAATCGTGCAGCTTCCACCTGAGTTTCATATTCTGCTAACGGATGAGAAACACCCTGGAAAGCAGTAAGTGGCTGACCAAAAGCTTCACGTTGTGCAGCATATTCCCATGCCTCATCCAGACTGACGCGTGCAACCGCCAAAACTTGCAAACCAATCAGGGCACGCGAGAAATCAAAGCCTTGCATGACCTGAACGAAACCTTTGTTTTCATCGCCTAAACGGTGATTTACTGGTACACGAACATTATCAAAGAAGATCGAACCGCGACCAATCGCACGCTGGCCATGACAATCAAAACGTGTCGTGCTAATGCCTGGTAAATTCATTGGTACCAGTAAGGCGGTTACGCCATGTGCGCCACTTTCATTTGAACCAGTGCGGCCGAAAACCACTGAAGCATCTGCCTGATCGGCTGCTGAAATCGAAGTCTTTTCACCGTTAATGACATATTCATCGCCATCACGTTCAATCTTTAAACGTAAGTTGGCAGCATCTGAACCACCACGCGGTTCGGTCAGCGCAATTGAGAAAATCGCTTCACCAGCGGTCAGTTTTTTTAACCATGGCTCCACCACTTCAGGCTGTCCATGTTCTGCCAGAATCTGACCATTTAAAGAAGCCAGCAAGTTGATATAGGAAAAACTTAAGTCTGCTTTGGCAATGGCTTCATGGATAATCCCTGCCGCCAGTCGGCCCATGCCCTGACCGCCGTATTGTTCCGGCAGTTCTGGTGCAATAAAGCCCATTTCACCCATCTTTTTCACCAGATCACGATCAAAGACTCGGCTTTGGTCGCGCTCCAGAAATCCCGGAGCCACATATTTCTGGGCAAACTTTTCTGCCGTTTCAGCTAAAAATTCTAGATCTTCGGTGATATAAGGATTCTTTTTCATTGATCAGTCTCCTTATTTGGCATATTTACGGAATTCAGGCTGACGTTTTTCTTTCAGTGCATTGACGCCTTCACGAGACTCTTCGGTATCGTAATAAAGTTTTAGCGCATACATGCCCATGCCAGCGATCCCTGCCTGATGTGCGGTATCCATATTGAAACTGCGTTTGGCAATCGCGATTGCGGTCGGACTACGCTGACAGATTTCTTCGCCCCATGCCTGAACTTCTGCATCAAGTTGATCTGCCGGCACACATTTATTGGCCAAGCCAATTTCAACCGCTTCCTTACCAGAATAACGACGGCACATATACCAAATTTCACGGGCTTTCTTCTCACCCACGACACGCGCTAAAAATGCCGTGCCATAACCAGGATCAACAGATCCCATCTTTGGTCCGACCTGACCGAAAATGGCTTTATCTGAGCAGATCGTCAGATCACAAATGGTTGCCAGTACATTACCACCACCAATTGCATAACCTTGTACACGCGCAATCACCGGTTTTGGGACATCACGAATGGCGGTATGCAATTCTTCCATCGGTAAACCAATGGTACCGCGACCGTCATAATTTCCATCATGCGCAGACTGATCACCACCGGTACAGAAGGCTTTTTCACCCGCGCCAGCCAGTACAATCGCACCAACGTTACGGTCATAGCCTGCCTTATTTAAAGCCTTGATCAGTTCATCACAGGTCGTACCACGAAAGGCATTCATTTTTTCTGGACGGTTAATCGTGATCCAGGCTACACCGTTTTTTACTTCATATAAGATATCTTCAAAATTCATGTTCATTACGTCCTGTACTGTTTTATCTGTCTAATTTATTGTCGATTAATTTGATGCTTTAACCGTTCATGGTCAGGCCACCAGAGACACTAAGCACCTGTCCGGTAATAAAGCTGGCATCTTCGCTCAAGAAAAAGGCAATCGCAGAGGCTAAATCATCCGGTTGGCCCAAACGGCCCAGTGGAATGGCACGAACAAAGGCTTCACGTAATTTTTCCGGATTCGACGCACCTTCAGTCACGCCTGCAAGTAAAGCGGTGTCTGTTGGACCTGGGCAAATCACATTAATTTTGATGTTATGGCGTGAATGTTCGCGTGCCAGAGTTTTGGAGAAAGATAGCAATCCTCCCTTACAGGCTGCATAAACTGCTTCGCCTGAAGAACCAACACGAGCTGCATCTGAGGCAATATTAACGATGCTGCCAGCATTACGCTCGACCATGCCTTTCAGCACAGCAAAGTGCATATTCAGCATACCAACCAGATTGATCTGGATGAGTTTTTGCCATTCATCAGGCGTACTTTTGATGAAAGGTTTGAAAATGTCCCATCCGGCATTATTCACCAGTCCATCGATCGGGCCCAGTTCGGCCTCCGTTTTTTGGACTGCCTGTTCAACGACGTCACTTTGGGTAATATCACACTGAATTGCTAACGCCTGACCGTATTGATTAATTTCATTTGCCAGCTTCTCGGCAGCTTCCAGATTCATATCAAAAATGGCAACTTTTGCACCTTCTTCAGCCAGACGTCGGCAGGTTGCGGAACCAATTCCGCCTGCACCGCCTGTCACAATCATGACCTTGTCTCTTAATCCTTTCATTGCTTTATCCCTACGCTATTTGTTGTCGAATTTAATCAGCTGTTGTTCTAATTCGGTGTGTTTTATCTAAAATAGAAAGAGATTGAATTTATGTCAATATATTTACATAAAATAATATTTATATTTTTATAAATATTTAAATAACAATTAGTTAATAATTTTATTTATTCAATGTATTGACCTATATTGACTTTTGTCTTTAGAGTAACTCATATCTAGTCCCAGCTTATAACTAAGCTATTTCTGTTTCATGAAGGATGTTTTATTTCTTTAGATTGCTAGATGGCTGCCTTGATATTCAGCTAGGGAACGAACTGAGACCGTGAATATCAAGAGAGATATTTTGAATTATTCAACTGCTTAGTACAGAATTTAAAGGTGCAGATTTCTGCTAAAACACTATGATTTTTAAAACAAATTATAAAAGAAACTGATTTATGCGAAAAAGCGATAGGTTATACTTTGCTCCGTTTGGCTATTTCAGTTTTGAGGATGTTGCATATAGTGAGTGATACTTTGTCAAAAAAATATGATCAATCCTTATATTCCGCTCATAACCGGCTGTTTTTCCGTCTGTTTCAGGTGGGAAACAGTCTGGATCGAAAGTGCTTAAATGAGCTAAAAATATCTCCTGTGCATTGGGCTGTGCTGGGTGCCCTGTCTCGTCCTAAAGTTAAATCTGGTATGTCTTTTTCAGATCTGACCGAATATCTGGGTGTAAGCCGACAAAATCTGGATGCCGTCTTAAAACGACTGGAACGTGATGGACTGGTAGAGCGTGTTATCAATGAACAGGATCGACGTGCCAAAATTGTTGCGCTTACCACTGAAGGTTTTCAGACCTGGGATGGTCTGCAGAATGATTTTTTTGAATTTTATGGACAGGCCTTAAATAAACTGGCTTTTGATGATGTGATTACCCTGATTCATTTACTCAATAAAGTAAATGATGGTCTGAAAAGTATTCATCTGCAAAAAGAGTCGGACCAATAAAAAATAGAAATCTTATTTTTAAATTAAATAACCCGAATCCTGCTTAAGCCGATGACTTCATAATTTGAATTGTTGGCTTATTTTTATGGATCAGTTGATATGCACACAAGGACGCGTAAATCCCTCCTAGAAATCCATGAACACTACGTGCTTTGCTTGTCACTAAATTGTACTGACCTTTCAATAAACTGAATAAAGTCTCTATCTTATTGCGCTGTTTTAAGTGATATTTATCTGACTCAGAAAGTTGTATAGCCTGCATATTTTTTCGATGATAGGTAATTAAATCAATACCTTGCTCTTTCAACCTACTCTTCAGTTCTTGACTAATATAGCCACGATCTCCATACAACTTTGCTTCCATCTCTTTAACGAGTCTCTCAACCATTTTGATATCAGCCAAATGTCCATTGGATAAAGCAGAACAAGCAATTTCACCAAATTGATTCATCACAATATGTAATTTACAGCCATAAAACCAGCCCATTGAGCTTCTACCACGTGATGCAATTTGGACTAATGATTTATGGCGTTGAATACGTTGATTTTTACAAACTGGCAGAGTTGTTGAATCAATCCATAAATATTGTGTACCTTGGCCTTTCATTAGCGCCACATGTAAAGCGTGTAGAGCTAATTGATGTCTATTAATCAGATGAATCATCCGTTGGTAACAGGGTAAGCTTTTAAATAAATGATTTTTATCCTGTTTCAACCATGTGAAAAATGCTTTGAAATTAGTGAAATGAGAATATTTATACCAGATCGCGATAAAAGTGATTTCTGAGATACTCAAGTGAGCGGTTCGGACTCTGGAGAAACGACGACTTTGTTTAAGGAAATTCCAGTAGGTTGCTTCAAATTTAAGAAAGAAATCATCAATTACGCAAAATAATTCGGTACTATTAAACATCGGGACTAGAGTTTTAAGTTTTGTGTGGTAACTCAACTGATGGCTCTAGTCCTCTTATTTTTCAAGTCAATTTTTTATCCGCGATTCGGGTTAAATAGATAAAAAATGAGCCCTTATGAGGCTCATTTTTAACATCATTGTTTAAAATGATCATTATGCTTTTTGTGGGTCATATTGACGATCTTTGATAAAGATCCCAGACACTGCACCACACAAGAAATAGGCACCGCCCATAATCAGGAAGCCCAAGCCAATTGAACCACCACTCGCTGCTGCACCAATAATCGCAGGTGCAAACATCGCACCAATACGTCCTGCATTATAAGCACCACCGACGGCTGTACCGCGGATCGAAGTGGCAAAGCTTTCGGTCATATAAGTGGCATTAATTGCATACGGAATACCATAGAGGAAGCCAAAGAAAATCAGCAGATAGGCAATATTATCCGGGGTGTTGAACAGCACAATTACCGGTAAGAAAATCGCTGTACCAATCGCGCCAAACGAGAAAACGGCGCGTCGACCTAAACGGTCTGCAGCAAAACCGGCCAGAACTTTACCAAAAATCATGGCAACATAGGTTCCGATCATATAACCCGCCATTGATTTAAAGTTCATATGTAATTCAGATTCTAGATAAGCTGGCATCCAGTTATTTACACCGTAATAGCCAAACTGCAGAAAACCAGCCGTGAAAATCCATAAAATAAACATCTTGCGATTCACAGGATCTGCAAAGATTTCTTTGACGGTACTTTTCTTAACAGGCCGTTTGGTGGTTTCTTCAGCGGGTGCATATAAACGCAGTAATCTTGCACGCTGCCACGATTCAGGTTCAGGAACCAGTTTCTGGATAAAAATCGCCATAACGGATGGGATAATCGCGACAAAAAACAGTGTACGCCAGCCATATTCAGGAATAATCCAACCTGCCAATACAGTAGCTACGATATAACCAACCGTCCAACCTGCCTGTAAGGTACCTAAAATTGTAGTCCGGTATTTGGTTGGTACATATTCAGCCATCAGTGTGCTGGCTGCAATATATAAAGACCCGATCCCGAACGCAGACAGGAAACGTAGTACAGCAAATTGTTCATAGTTTTGGGTAAAGCCCAAGGCCGCAGTTAATACTGAAAAGATTAGAATTGAAATAACGACTGTACGTACCCGGCCTAAACGGTCGCAGGCCCAGCCACCAAAAAAGCCACCAATGGCCATACCAGCAAGTGTCCAGCTACCGAGTGCACCTGCCTGAATACTACTTAAAGAAAATTCTTGTTTGAGGCTGGTTAGACTGTAGGCTAATAGTGCAAGATCTGCACCATCTACCAATAATGCTAAAAATGAAAAGATAAAAGCCAGAATCCAGACCTTTTTCTTAGGCATATTTTCTTCTGGTAGAAGGTTTTGTTGTGAATTAAGCGTATTCATAATGTCCTTTACACTTTGCTGGCACTCCTGTGCCCTTTAGAAGTTTATGTTTCACCTAATTAATTAAATGAAACATAAAGGGTTTGATTGATCTTTAATTCTGAATCTGACTAGATTTTTAAAATCTATCCCAGAACTGGATTGGCTGACTTTAATTAAAGTCAGCCAAAACAAACTAGCCAGCAATGCTGGCTAGAAGTTGATCTGCATTTAGTTGGAAAAAGCAGCAATACCTGTTTGCGCACGACCTAGAATTAAGGCGTGTACATCATGGGTACCTTCATAAGTGTTGACCACTTCCAGGTTTACCAGATGACGTGCCACACCGAATTCATCAGAAATGCCGTTACCGCCCATCATGTCTCGCGCTAAACGGGCAATATCTAAGGCTTTACCACAGTTATTACGCTTGATCAGTGAAGTACCTTCCACTGAAGCAATGCCTTCGTCTTTCATACGGCCAAAACGTAAAGCCACTTGCAGACCCAACGCAATTTCAGTTTGCATATCCGCCAGTTTTTTCTGGATCAGCTGATTCGCAGCCAATGGACGACCGAACTGTTTACGGTCCATGGTGTATTGATGCGCTGTATGCCAACAGAATTCAGCTGCACCCATCGCACCCCAGGCAATACCATAACGGGCACTGTTCAGACAGGTAAATGGACCTTTTAGACCACGAATTTCCGGGAACGCGTTTTCTTCTGGAACAAAAACATTGTCCATCACGATTTCACCGGTAATCGAAGCACGCAGGCCAACCTTACCGTGAATCGCTGGTGCAGAAAGCCCTTCCCAGCCTTTTTCTAGAATAAAGCCACGAATATCACCGACATTGCCTTCAGGAGACACTTCTTTTGCCCAAACCACAAAGACATCAGCAATCGGACTGTTGGTAATCCACATTTTCGCGCCCGTCAGACGGTAACCACCATCCACCTTTTTCGCACGGGTAATCATGCTGCCCGGATCTGAACCATGATCTGGTTCAGTCAGACCGAAACAACCGATGTATTCACCGGTCGCCAGTTTTGGCAAATATTTCTGTTTCTGTTCTTCAGAACCAAATTCATTGATTGGCACCATCACAAGAGAACTTTGCACACTGGCCATAGAACGGTAACCGGAATCCACACGTTCTACTTCACGGGCAATCAGACCATAGCTGACATAATTTAAACCTGCACCACCATACTGCTCTGGAATGGTTGGACCCAGCAGACCCAGCTCACCCATTTCACGGAAAATGGTGGGATCAGTTTTTTCATGACGGAACTGTTCTAGTACACGTGGCATCAGCTTATCCTGACAGTACGCATGCGCGCTGTCACGGATCATGCGTTCTTCTTCGGTCAGTTGCTGCTCCAGTAAGAATGGATCTTGCCAGTCAAATCTAATTCTTGTGCTCATTTTAATATTTCCAATATTCTAAAATTTGCTGCTTAAGCGGTTGCTTGTTTAATCATTTCACGTGCAATGATGATTTGCTGGATTTGAGTTGTACCTTCATACAGACGGAACAAACGCACATCACGGTAGAAACGTTCAATTGAATATTCACTGATATAGCCCGCGCCACCATGAATTTGCAGACAGCGATCCGCTACACGGCCACACATTTCAGTGGCAAACATTTTCGCGCATGAAGATTCTGTGGTCACATTCTTACCTTCGTCACGCAGACGAGCAGCATCTAGAACCATACATTTGGCTGCGTAAATCTCAGCTTTAGAGTCTGCCAGCATGCCTTGGATAAGCTGGAAACTCGCAATCGGTTGACCGAACTGCTTGCGTTCCACTGCATAATTTAAAGCGTCTTCCAGCATACGCTCTGCCATACCTACGCTATAGCCAGCAATGTGCAGACGGCCTTTATCCAGGACACGCATTGCAGTTTTAAAGCCAATGCCTTCAACACCACCGATCAACTGATCTTTATGAACTTTACAGTTGTCAAAAATCACGTCACAAGTGTATGAACCGTGTTGACCCATTTTTTTATCAATTTTGCCCAGACTTAGGCCCGGTGTATTCGCTTCTACCAGGAATGCAGAAATGCCGCTTGCACCTTTGATATCAGGATTGGTACGCGCCATCACCGTAAATGTTGTTGCACGCGGTGCATTGGTAATAAAACGTTTGGTACCGTTTAAAATATAGTAATCGCCATCTTTAACCGCGCTGGTTTTTAAAGATGCTGCATCTGAACCTGAATCTGGCTCAGTTAAACAGAATGAACCAATGATTTCACCAGTCGCATAACGTGGCAGGTATTTCTGTTTTTGCTCTTCTGTACCGTCAATCACGATCCCGCTTGAACCGATCCCGTTATTGGTCCCGATCAAAGAACGGAATGCAGCCGATGTACGGCCTAATTCCATTGCGACCAGAATTTCCTCTTCCATGGTGATACCTAAACCGCCGTATTCCTCTGGAATGGTTAGGCCAAACAGACCCAATTCTTTCATCTGCTCGACAATACGCTCAGGAATCGCGTTACTTTCTTCAACTTCATGTTCTAAAGGAACTAGTTCATTTTTGACAAAGTTACGAATAGTCGAAAGAAGTTGCTCAAGCATTTCCGGATCGCGAATCATAGGGATCTCCATGTTATTTAGTTCATCTGGGTAAATTCCTTTACCCTTTAATTTTAGTTTCGTAATACGAAATAAATAATCATAAAAATTCATTTTGAGCAAGAAAAATTATTAAAAATTTTATTTTTTAACCAAAAAAGCAAATTTTTCTGGATTTAATGAAAAATTATAGTTAGAATTTTATTTCACAATGCGAAATTTTTAGATTATTAATAGATTTAGAAAAGAGTTAGATGATTTGAATCAGATCATAATTCCTTCTATAAAAGCGTAATGAGATAACAAGATTTCAATTAAATCGTGCTAATGATATTAGTTTTGATTAGCCCCATTTCCCTGAAATTTTTCTCTAGCGCACTTTAAATTTTCTAAAGATACTTAAAGATCATTACAGGTCTTAAATATTTATAAATCTTGCATTATTTTTAGCTGAATAGCGCTAATTGACTTAAATACAGATAAAGTGAGCACTTTTTTATTTATTTTTATCATTAATAGAAGTGTTTTATTTTGTATCGTGAAATTTAATTGCTATCATATTTATTAATTTACCTTTAATTGCTCTGACCATGACAAAAAATAAAACTGGCGAAATACCTAATTTTGATGAGATCCGTTTAGATCCGATTTCACATATTCATAGAGAAAATAACCCACAATTTATCGCGTCTATTGCACGTGGTTTAGAAATCCTCAGATGTTTTTCAGCAACGAATCAATTACTGGGCAACCAGGAAATTGCACAACTGACTAATCTACCAAAACCGACTGTTGCCCGGATCACCAGCACGCTGGTTTCTTTAGGTTATCTAAAACAGTTACCCAATACGACCAAATATCTGTTGGACGTTGGTGTATTGGCTTTGGGTTATGCGGCGTTAAGCAATATTTCGGCACGTACACAGGCTTATCCATTTATGGAAGAAATGTCACGTTATGCGCAAGCGCCTGTTGCCATGGCAACCCGTGATCGTCTGAGCATGATTTATCTGGAAGTGGTTCATACAGAGTCTACTTTGACCATGCGTCGTCCAGTTGGCTCTACCCTGCCAATCCACAGTAGTGCGATGGGCCGTGCCTGCCTGGCTGCGATGGAAGTTAAAGAACGTGAATATTTATTTGATGCGATCAAGAAAAGAAATGAAGATCAATGGCCAACCATTAAGCGTAATTTAGAACGTGCCATCCGTGACTATCAGGATTATGGCTATTGCTTATCTCTCGGTGATTGGGCCAAAGATGTGAACTCTGTTGCAGTGCCATTGATTCATCCTAAACATGGTATTCTGACCTTTAACTGCGGCGCGCCAACTTATTTACTCAATCAGGAAAAACTGGAAAATGAGATTGGTCCTCGTCTGATTCATATGGTTAATAACATTTCCCTGACTTTAAATAATATTTAAGCTGTTATTTAAGATTTAAATGGGCGGCAAGGATCGCCCTTTATTTTTTCTTTTTTTAATTACTCCTAAGATGTTAGAGCAATATAAAAAATAGCCCATTCTAAGATGGGCTATTTTTTTAAAGATTTAAAGACTAGCAAAGTCAGCTAATCATCTTCACTTACTAAGCTGCTACAAACTTGGCACGCGCTGCATGCAGTTTCTTGTAGCTGTCAATTAAACGTAGATGACGATCCAGACCTTCAAGCTGCATATTGGTTTCAGCTAAACCGTAGAAACGTACTGTGCCTTCTACTGAACCGAGGACTGCATCCATACGGGCATCGCCAAACATACGACGGAAGTTGTGTTCATAGTCTTCCAGTTCCATTTCATCATCCAGAATGACTTCAAGCACTACATTCATGCACTGATAGAACAGGCCACGTTCAACCGTGTTGGTATTGTATTGCAGGAACTGCTCAACCAGATCTTTAGCTTCTTCAAATTGCTGTAACGCCAGATAGATCAGCAGTTTTAGTTCCAGAATGGTTAACTGACCCCATTCGGTATTTTCGTCAAATTCAATCCCGATCAGGGTACGGATCTCGGTGTAATCATCTTCATCTGCTTCTTCCAGACGTTCAACCAGAGCTTCCAGCTGTTCATCATCCAGACGATGCAGGTTCAGAATATCTTCACGATATAACAGCGCCTTGTTAGTATTGTCCCAAACCAGATCTTCCACCAGATAGATTTCTGAATAACCCGGTACCAGAATACGGCAGGCTGTTGCTCCCAGATGCGTATAAACCGCCATATATACTTCTTTATCCATATCTTGCAGGATGTTCAGCATGGCTTCAGCTTCTTCGGCATTGCTGTTTTGACCGTTATTGGTAAAGTCCCACTCCACGAATTCATAATCCGCTTTGCTGCTAAAGAAACGCCAAGACACGACACCACTTGAGTCAATAAAGTGCTCAACAAAGTTATTTGGCTCAGTGACTGCATTTGAACTGAAGGTTGGTTTTGGCAGATCATTTAGGCCTTCAAAACTACGGCCTTGTAGCAGTTCAGTCAGACTGCGTTCTAGTGCTACTTCAAAGTTTGGATGTGCGCCAAATGAAGCGAATACCCCACCAGTACGTGGGTTCATCAGGGTGACACACATGACTGGGAATTGACCGCCTAATGAGGCATCTTTGACCAGTACCGGGAAGCCCTGTTCTTCCAGACCTTTAATCCCTTCAACAATCTTTGGATATTTGGCTAGTACATGTTCTGGTACATCTGGCAGGGTCAATTCACCTTCCAAAATTTCACGTTTCACCGCACGTTCAAAGATTTCAGACAGACATTGTACTTGAGCTTCTGCCAATGTATTACCGGCACTCATACCATTACTCAGGTATAAGTTTTCAATCAGGTTCGATGGGAAATATACGGTTTCGCTGTCAGACTGACGCACAAATGGCAGTGAACAGATGCCGCGTGCTTTATTACCTGAGTTAGTGTCATATAAATGTGTACCCAGTAACTCACCTTCCGGATCGTAAATTTCACGGGTGTAGTCATCTAAAACTTCAGCTGGCAATTCGCCATTTGGACCTGGCTGGAACCATTTTTCATCTGGATAATGAACAAACTCGGCATTGGCCAGGTCTTCACCCCAGAACTGGTCGTTATAGAAGAAGTTACAGTTCAGACGTTCAATAAATTCACCCAGCGCCGATGCCAGTGCACTCTCTTTGGTCGAGCCTTTACCATTGGTAAAGCACATTGGTGACTGTGCATCACGGATATGCAGCGACCAGACATTCGGCACGATATTACGCCACGAAGCAATCTCGATCTTCATGCCCAGACCAGCCAGAATGCCAGACATATTGGCAATCGTTTCTTCCAGCGGCAGGTCCTTACCCGGAATCATGGTGCTCTGACCAGAAGCCAAGTTTGGCATTAGCAAGGCCTGTGCATCAGCATCAATGCTTTCGACTTCTTCAATGACAAATTCAGGACCGGTCTGGATTACCTTTTTCACAGTACAACGGTCGATTGAACGCAAAATGCCTTGGCGGTCTTTTTCAGAAATATCAGCTGGCAGTTCAACCTGAATTTTGAATATCTGTTTGTAACGGTTTTCCGGATCAACAATATTGTTTTGCGACAGACGAATATTATCGGTTGGGATATTACGTGCCAGACAGTAAACTTTTACGAAATACGCTGCACATAAAGCTGAAGATGCCAGAAAATAATCAAATGGGCCTGGCGCAGAACCATCACCTTTATAGCGGATCGGCTGATCGGCGATTACCGTGAAGTCATCGAACTTGGCTTCCTGACGAAGATTATCGAGATAATTGACCTTAATTTCCATGTGGATACCTAAATATTCTTATGTGCCGCCACGGACAGATAAGATGCTAAATCTGAATATACAAGCCGAATCACGGAGGAGAATTTGACTCAAAAATAAAAATAACCCGGGTTAAACCTTCAACTAGTTAGTTTGAGGATTAGCTCGAGTAAGAATGGGCGCTATTATAGAATCATTTTATGAAATTGATAATGTTTGCTCGAATTTCCTGCAGATTTATCAAAATATCTGTTAATTAAATATTCAGGAAATCTGGCTTTAAGCCGGGAACAGGCTGTTTTTATTGATACTTGCTGTTCCCGACTGGATTTTATGGACTGCGAAATGCGTCTTTTAAATCAGATCAAGATCCAACTTAAAAGTCATAGCCAATACCAAACACAGCGAGATCGCGCTGTTTATCACCAAAACGGTCGTAACCACCGAAGATATAATCACCAGACAAGGTCAATTTCGGCGCAACTTCATAACTTAATCCAGCAGTTGCATAACGGAAAGCATGCTGTTTTGTGGTATTACCTAGCTCATTACCTTCATATTTACCTTCATCATTAAAATAACCACCTGCTGCACCGACATGCGCACCAAGCTTGTTATTAATCTGATGGGTTAAATCCAGGGTATAAAAAGTATCACCTTGATTGGCATAGGCGACATCATATAAATAGGTCGATACACCCGCTGTGACGCTGGTCTTGTCATTCAGTGCACGACTTACATTCAAACCTAATTCATTTGAAGTGGTATGGCTGCCACCCGGATAATAGTAGGTCGCATCCCAAAAATTCCAGTCGTAGTTTTCACTGCTATAGGTATAGCCCACGATAAAATCATGTTCGACTTTATCGCGACGATGTGACTTCTTGCCTTCCAGTTCCGGATAGGAATAACCTAAGGTTGAGCCCCAGTAACCGACATAAAAATTACCATAAGCCAGATTCAGCGCCGCCTGTAAGGCAACGTCATCATTTTCTGGCGCATTGGTCAGACCACGGGAGATGTATTTAGAAACTACACTGATGTTTCCACTGGTTTCAATTTTTTTTGCTTCTGCATCATCTGCAAAACAATAAACACTAGAAACAGCAGCACAGCCGAAAAGGACTATTTGTTTGAAAATTCTCATAAAATATAAATTATATTAAGCAAAGAATGGATAACACTGAAACCGATGACAGCCCTATCCAGCTTTGGGTAAAAATAAATTTCGCTATATTCCTTGATGTAATAAGCAACAGGAATATAGCCATGACTTAAGCGCGTGGGGCCCGGTAGAAAGGCGCTGTAGAAGCAGGTAATGCCTGCTTGCCACGGATATGATCTGCAAGCTTTTCAGCCATCATGATCGTGGTTGCATTGAGGTTGCCTGTAATAATAAGCGGCATAATTGAAGCATCGATGACACGTAGGCCTTGCATCTCATGCACACGCCCATAACCATCGACAACTGCCATATCATCCTCACCCATTTTACAGCTACAGGACGGATGATACGCTGTTTCTGCATGATTACGAACAAATTCATCAATTTCTGCATCAGTTTGCAGATTTTTGCCTGGACTGATTTCCTCACCACGATAGGGATCCAGGGCGGGCTGATGCATAATTTCACGGGTAATACGGATAGCATCCCGGAATTCGCGCCAGTCCTGTTCAGTGCTCATATAGTTGAACAGAATGCTTGGATGTTCAAATGGATCTTTGGATTTCAGGCGAACCCGACCACGAGATGGTGAACGCATAGAACCGACATGGGCCTGGAAACCGTGCTCATGAATAGCATTGGTCCCATTATAGTTAATCGCCACTGGCAGGAAGTGGTATTGGATGTTTGGCCATTCAAACTCATCCGAAGAACGGATAAAGCCACCAGCTTCAAACTGGTTGCTGGCACCAATGCCTTTGCCCAGGAATAACCATTCTGCGCCAATCATGGGCTGGTTATACCATTTCAATGCCGGATATAAACTGACCGGTTTTTTGCACTTATATTGTAAGTACATTTCCAGATGGTCTTGCAGGTTTTCACCCACACCCGGCAGATCCTGAACCACGGGAATATCCAGACTTTTTAATAACTCAGCCGGACCTACACCAGAGCGTTGCAGGATTTGTGGAGATGCAATTGCACCTGCACATAGTAGAACTTCACGATCCGCAAAGACCTGAATCGGCTGTAAGGTATTTTGACCTTCAAAATATTCTACGCCAATCGCCTGATTGCGATTAAACAGAATTCGGTTGGTCATGGCATGGGTAATAATGGTGAGATTATCCCGGCCTTTGGCCATATCCAGATAACCACGTGCCGTACTGGAGCGACGACCTTGTGGTGTCACAGTACGATCCATTGGCCCGAAGCCTTCCTGTTGGTAGCCATTCAAGTCATCGGTACGTGGATAACCGGCTTGAACCCCAGCTTCCACCATGGCATGAAACAGCTCATTATTACCATTCTTAGGCGTTGCGACTGAAACCGGGCCTGAATCGCCATGATAGTCATTGCCGCCAATATCGCGGGTTTCAGCTTTTTTGTAATAGGGTAGACACTGCGCATAGTTCCAGTGTTCCAGACCTTTAAGGCTGGCCCACTGTTCCAGATCCATAGCATTACCACGGATATAGCACATGCCATTAATCAGTGAAGATCCGCCCAGACCTTTACCACGACCACATTCCATACGGCGATTGTTCATGTGGGGTTCTGGATCAGTCAGGTAGGCCCAGTTATAACGGCGTCCTTGTAAAGGATAAGCCAAAGCAGCCGGCATCTGGGTTCTAAAATCCAGACGATAGTCCGGACCACCTGCCTCAAGTAATAGCACTTTAGTATCTGGATCTTCAGTTAAACGCGCTGCCAGAACATTACCCGCAGAGCCCGCACCGATAATAATATAGTCGTAATTCATCAAATCCCCCTTATGCGCTAAATACAGACTGGAAAGGACTGAGTTCGACCTGAACCGATTTGGTCTGGGTGTAGTGCTGCAAAGTGACTAGACCATTTTCACGTCCGACACCGGAATGCTTATAGCCACCGACCGGCATTTCTGCAGGTGATTCACCCCAGGTATTGATCCAGCAGATACCTGCTTCTACCTGATGAATAATTCGGTGTGCACGGGCCAAGTCTGGTGTGACGACACCTGCAGCCAGACCATAATCAGTATCATTGGCACGACGAATGGCTTCTTGCTCGGTGTCATAACTCAGGATGCTCATGACTGGACCGAAGATTTCTTCACGCACAATGGTCATGTCATCACGGCAGTCGGTAAATACGGTCGGCAGGACATAAGCCCCCTGGGCAAATTGTTCATCCTCAGCACGGCCGCCACCACATAGTAGGCGTGCCCCTTCTATCTTGCCTTTTTCGATATAGCCCAGCACTTTTTCCATATGCTCAAAGCTGGAAACCGGGCCGAAATTGGTTTCAGGATCGAGAGGATCACCCATACGGATATGTTCAACACGCTGCAAAATCTTTTCTTCAAATGCTGCTTTCAATGCCAAAGGTACAAAAACACGAGTACCGTTGGTACAGACCTGACCAGAGCTATAGAAGTTGGCCATCATGGCAATATCAGCCGCTAGATCCAGATCGGCATCTTCACAGATAATCAGCGGAGACTTACCGCCCAGCTCCATAGTGACTTCTTTCAAACTAGAATTGGCAGCTTGCGCCATGACCTTTTTGCCGGTAGAAACACCACCAGTGAACGATACTTTGGCAATATCAGGATGCGAAGTCAGATAACCACCAATTTCACCACTACCAGTCACCACATTAAAGACACCATGCGGTACACCAGCTTCAGTATAAATTTCTGCCAGTTTCAGCGCAGTTAAAGGCGTAACTTCACTGGCTTTGAAAATCATGGCATTGCCTGCAGCGAGTGCCGGTGCAGATTTCCACAATGCGATCTGAATCGGATAATTCCATGCGCCAATTCCAGCGACAACACCCAAAGGTTCACGGCGAGTATAGACAAAGGAACTGCTTCTCAGCGGGATTTGCTGGCCTTCAAGAACCGGTAGAATCCCCGTATAATATTCGAGTACATCTGCACCTGTCGTAATATCAACAGTCGATGTTTCACTAAAGGCTTTACCGCTGTCCAGACTTTCTAATTTTGCCAGCTCATCGTTGCGCTCGCGTAAAATGGCCACTGCCTTGTTCAAGATGCGCGAACGTTGAATCGCGGTCATTTCTGCCCAGACTTTTTGCCCTTGTTGTGCAGATTCAACCGCACGATCGATATCATTTTTTGAACAGACCTGCACTTCAGCCAGGACTTCGCCTGTTGCAGGGTTAATAGTTTGAAACGTGCTATTGGACGTTGCATCGACATATTGTCCATGGATATAAGGACGTTGCAGTTTGAATGTTGTCAATGGAATTCCCTCGCAGATTGGTTATTTGAGTTGTTGCCGGATATATTCACTACACAGTTCAATCGGCAGTTCTGGATCAATTTCGCCACTTACTAAAGCACCTCTTAGCCAGAATCCATCAATGAGTGCAGCCAGACCTTGTGCTGCCTTCTCAGCTTGATCCTTACTCAGCTTTTTCATGAATTCATATTTAAGATTGGAATGTAAGCGGTAATGGTTTATTTGCTGTAAACGATGTAAATCGGGCTGATGCAGACTGCTGGCCCAAAAAGCCAACCACACCTTCATGGCCGCTTTATCCGTTTGTGGAGCAGTAAAATTGCCACGCACAATCGCCAGTAAGCGTTGTTCAGGAGCGTCATTCACCTGTGACTTGATTTCAGCAACAGATTTACCCAATTGCTGCAATAAGTAACGCATTGTGGCTTCAATTAACCCATTTTTACCTTGAAAATAATGACTTATGATGCCGGTTGAGACACCTGCCCTCTGAGCAATCTGACTAATTGAAGCTTCTGCAAAACCTAGCTCATTCACTGCAGCTAAGGTGGCATCGATCAGTTGCTGACGACGGATCGGTTGCATACCAACTTTTGGCATAGGACTAACCTGAATAACGGATGTAACAATAAAAAATCACTCTGCTAAAGCAAATAGCTGAATAATGTAACAATTCATAAACGCTTTTTTAATTGAACGTTCAATTAATAAAAATTATAGTGCCAGCTCACCCTTGATGTACAGCGCAGTTTGTTTTGGATTTGCAAAAGTTTGTAATTCACGAAAAAAAGGAAGCTTTAGGGCCAGTTTTTGCTTTTAAATCACACTGCACTGTAGATCATCCGGCAACAAAAACGATGGTCAGAGATTTATGCAAAAGAAAAACGAAGAGGTGCAAGATAGTCTGAATAAGGTAGTCTTTTATTGTTCGGCGACGCTTATTCTGCTGTTTTCTATCATCACGATTTTATTTAATGAACAAGCCAATCTAGTCATTATTAATATTTTAAACTGGGTCAGTAGTACCTTTAGCTGGTATTACCTGCTGGCGGCAACGCTGTATCTGGTCTTTATTGTCTTTATCGCCTGCTCACGTTATGGCGAAATCAAGCTTGGACCGAAACATTCTAAACCCGAATTCAGCCTGCTGAGCTGGTCGGCCATGCTGTTCTCAGCCGGAATCGGGATTGACTTGATGTTCTTCTCGGTCGCTGAACCCCTGTCGCATTATATGAGTCCACCAGTCGGTGAAGCTGAAACCTTTGAAGCCGCACGTCAGTCCATGGTCTGGACCCTGTTTCACTATGGTCTGACCGGCTGGAGCATGTATGCGCTGATTGGGGTTGCATTGGGATATTTCAGTTATCGCTATAATTTACCGCTAACTATTCGCTCTGCGCTTTATCCTATTTTTGGAAAAAGAATTAATGGCCCGATTGGCCATACAGTAGATACCGCTGCAGTACTCGGTACGATTTTTGGTATTGCCACAACCTGCGGTATTGGTGTGGTTCAGCTGAACTACGGTCTGCATGTCCTGTTTGGCTTGCCGGAAAATATCTGGATTCAAACTGCATTAATTGGTGTTGCAGTTATTATTACCATTATTTCGGTCACTGCGGGTGTCAATAAAGGTATCCGGGTTCTTTCTGAAATTAATATCTATGTATCAATCGGGTTACTGCTCTTTATTCTCTTTATGGGAAATACCGAGTTTTTATTAGCGGCTCTAATTCAGAATTTTGGTGATTATCTCAGCCAGTTCCCGAAACTCTCTTTAAGCAGTTTCCCTTTTGAGCAGCCTAAAGAATGGATGAACAGCTGGACCCTGTTCTTCTGGGCATGGTGGATTGCCTGGTCGCCGTTTGTAGGTCTGTTCCTGGCACGTATTTCTCGTGGTCGTACCATTCGTGAATTTGTCACCGGGACTTTAGTTATTCCTCTGTTATTTACCCTCACGTGGTTGTCTATTTTCGGTAACAGTGCTTTATACAGCGTGATTTTTGATGGTAATACTCAGCTTGCGACAACTGTTTTAGAAAATCCGGCACATGGTTTTTATGACCTGCTGGCACAATATCCAGGTTTCACATTTCTCGCAGGTGTCGCCACCATTACAGGTTTGCTGTTCTATGTGACTTCAGCGGATTCAGGGGCATTGGTATTGGGGAACTTCACTACTAAATTCACTAATATTGAGCATGATTCACCACGCTGGCTCAGTGTGTTCTGGGCGATTGCGATCGGTTTGCTGACTTTGGCAATGCTCATGGCGAATGGCGTGACTGCATTACAGAACACTACCATTATTATGGGGCTGCCTTTTAGTTTCGTGATTTTCTTTGTGATGGCCGGTTTGTATAAATCCTTGCGGCTTGAGGATTTCCGTCAGGCCAGTACCAGTCTGAATGCTGCACCAGTCGTCGGTAATGTTGACATCTTTAACTGGAAGAAACGTCTGAGCCGGGTGATGTTGCATCCAAGCCTTTCACAGACTCGCGCCATGCTGGATGACGTCTGCAAGCCGGCCATTGAGGCAGTTGCGACTGAGTTAACCGATAAGGGTATTCAAGTGAATATTCAGGAAAAACCGCTTGAGGAAGAACCTGAACTGTATCATCTGGATCTCACCATTCAGCTGGATGAAGAAGAAAACTTTGTCTATCAAATCTGGCCAGTACGTTATGCCACACCGAACTTTAGTTCACGGGGTAAACGGACTAAACGCTATTACTATCGTCTGGAAAGTTACCTGTTTGAAGGATCTCAGGGCAATGATCTGGTCGGTTATAGCAAGGAACAAGTCATTAACGACATTCTAGATAAATATGAACGTCATATGATGTATCTGCACATCAACCGGATCAGTCCGGGTAAACGTCCACTTTTCCCGGATCGTGAAATCTAAGATCACTCAACTACGGAAGGATTGAATGATGTCAGCAAGTTTAAATGCCTTTGCCCTGTTTTTTTCGTTACTCAATCCATTTTTGATGAGTATCTATATGCTCGGAATTATTCGTAATTCCGAAGCAAAGGTCTTCAATATGGCATTGATTCAGGGCAGCCTGATCAGCTTTATTGTTTTCATCATTTTTGCGAAAACAGGTGAAGCCTTCTTCAATGAAGTGCTACATGCTCGCTTTGAATCCTTCCAGATTTTTGGTGGTCTGATTTTTCTGGTGATTGGTTATCGCTATGTCTTTGAAGGTGCGGATACCATTGGGGTGATGCGGGGTGCGCCGAATCATCTGGCGGGTACGATTGCCATGCCTTTTATGATTGGCCCCGGTACCATTTCAGCTTCAGTTATTACTGGTGTACAGCTCAGTTTAATGCAGACTATTCTGGTGATCTTTTTCACTTTATTTTTAACCTGCAGCTTACTGATCCTGATGAAATATCTGCATGATCATATGCAACACAAATATTCCAATTATATTGACCTTTATGTCGATATTGTTGGTCGTGTCGCAGCACTTTTAATCGGTACCATTGCCATTGATATGATTGTGACAGGTGTCAGTGGAATTCTGGAAGGCTAGTTTTATACAAGCTGACAGGATAAAAAAAGCGGGTAAAATGCCCGCTTTTTTTATGAAGTGATGATTTTAAAATTTAAACGACACGCCTGCATAGGTCGAAAAGCCTTCACCCGGTGAAGATCGTGCTCGATCTTCACCTTTGTCGTCATAACCTGGAATCACCACTGCTGCATATTTTTCATCGGTGATATTCTTGAAGTTAACCCAGGCACTCCATGACTGATCTTCTGGTGCATATCCCAGATCAATACCCCAGATCTGATAATCATCACTGAAGCGGCTATTGGCATAATCATGTGCCATTTTCGATGCATATTCAGTATTTAGCCCTACATAAAGACCGTTATTCAAGGCATAACTGAGCTGCGCCTGATAAAGGTGTTTTGGAATTCCCGGCAGCTGGTTTTTGCCAAATAAAGGATCGTTTTTATATTGGAAATCACTCAAGGTATAAGCTTGACGTAGACGAAGCTCGCCCTGCTGTGATGCATATAATGGTGTATCCAGACTGAGTTCTACACCTTGATGAAGGGTTGGAGTCGCATTGGATTCAACGGCAATTGGCTCAGAAGGTCGTTCCGATCCATCCTCATAGGTTTTGATCAACTCTGAGGTTAATAACTCGTTTTTAACTTTGGAATAATAGTAGCTCAGTGCCCAATCACCCCAAGCTGACTGACCCCTGCCACCCAGTTCTAAAGTATTTGCAGTTTGCGTGTCCAGATAAATAGGTTCACGTACCCGCCCTGAAGCGACACCAGTGTCAAAATAGTATGGCGAAGACCATGCCATCGCCCATGGATGTGCCGGTTCAATACTACGGCTTAAATTGGCAAACCATTGTAGTGTTTCATTTGGCTGATAAGTCAGGCCAATACGCGGGGCGAAATTCCATTCATAGCGGCTAACTTCAGGACTAGCCACAGGATAAGTCACTTCACTCTCACGGTGGGTATAGGCTGCTGCCAATCCTAGATCAAGCTTAAACTGATCATTCAACTGAGTTTCCTGATCAAATTGCAGCACATTGTCTGAACCACGATAAGTATAACGGCGTGTTACGGTATCTGCCGGATAAAGCGTGCCATCAATTGTAGTATCGCGTCGAATTGTTTCGGTTACACCACTATTCGGACGGTGCGTGGTACTTCGAAAAGCAACTTTTCCTTGATGTTCAAGACCGAATAACTGATAAGGTTTCTCATACTGAACCCGCGCACTAATATCCTCATAATCGACATTGGTACGATAACTACTTTCACGTAGATCCAATGGATAATGGTGATAAGCCAGACTACCGGTCAGTTTGGCATCATCCTGCAAGTTCCAAGTGGTAGTATTTGCCAGCCAGGTACTGCCCGGTTGAATCCGCTTGGCATCTACAGCCAGATTAAAATCATTGGCTGCTTCAGGATTATTCTTGAGCTGTTCCTGGGTAATGCGCCCTGGCGTTAAATGTTTGCTTTCACGGTAACGGGCATAAAAGCGGGTCTCAATATCTGGACTGATCTGATAACCCAGATTAAAAACTAGACCTTTACCATCACCTTCGGCATGATCCTGAATCCCATCAAACTGTGAACCCGTTACTGTCAGATAATAATCTAACTTATCGAGTTGTCGGCCAGTACTAAACTGGTATTTCTGATAGCCATGGCTACCCGTTTCATATTTTAATTCAGAGCCATTCTGCTCTGCACCGGTCTTACTTTTATAATTAACTGTTCCACCTAAGGACAATCCGCCCTGTTTTAAACCATTGGCACCACGGTACACCTCAACATGATCAATCCACCATGGTTCAAGCAGTTCATAAGCTGTACCACCCGGTCCGGTAAAGGGAATATCATCGATCATGACATAAGTTCCGGATGCATGTGCACCAGAAGTACGGTTAATGCCAGAACCACGGATAGAAATTTTGGCTCCTTCATTGCCCGGCGATTGGGCATAAATGCCGGGCTGGAGACGGAAGACGTCAGCAATGGTTCCCAGACGCTGATGTTCGAGCTGCTGATCTGAAATAAAATTGGTTCCTCCCGAAACGCTGGCAAGTTCGGCCGCAGTCTGTTGCTGGGAATTTGTATTTTGCTCAGTGGTCACCACAATAGTTTCCAGTTGCTGAACACTATCCTGTGCTAGCGTAGTTTCAGCATAAAGATGGCCTGAAAATGCCGACAGTATCATCAGGCTAAGCGGATTTTTCTTGAGAGGGATTTTTGTCATATTCATGGCGAATTTATACAATCCTGTATAAGTGATCCTGATCTGCTTTAGGACTTGGCTTAAAAATTTAAGCTGTAGCATAAATGAAGCATGTAAAATTAAGCAGATATTTTCTGCCAAAATATCTGACTGGTGCGGCAATATTTTTAATTTTTTCTATACAAAAAATCTGTCAGTACTTTACAAGATCACAGACAGATTCATACAAGTTCTGAAATCTAATTTATTAAGTATTTGTAATTTATAGATATGTATTTTTTTCTTGTAACCATCTAATTCGAGTTGGCAAAAAGTGATTTAAATTAAAAATTTTGAAGATATAAACAATATTCTGATTCATCAAGATCAGTTTAATAGACAGGTTTCTAGACCAAAATCTTAGTCATAACTAGAAAATAGAATTCTTATTTTTTGAACTATGGCTTATAGATTTCAGCCCAAAAAAGAAACCCTCCTGCTGGAGAGTTTCTTCATGTATTCTGGCTATTATTTTATTTAGAGGCATTTTCGATTACTTGTGCTTGTAATGGTACAGCTTGCTGGGTTTCAGCTGATTTTTTCTTGGTTTTCATTTCTGCCACTTTGGCCAGAGTTTTCTCGGTAAAACGTAAACCACCATCTTCTGCCATCACATTACCCGCCATCAAAAGACTGCTTATTACTAGCAGTGATGGTATAAGTTTTAATTTCATGTCTATTCCACCTTTTTATTTATAGTGGATTAAAAATAAGCAATTATTATTCCAATATTTTTATCTATATTTGATTTTTTTATTTTTCCCGATCATCTTGATGAAATTAAAATTGATCTAAGCGGTAATTTTTATATTCTTTATTGCCTTAAAACTCCTTATTTTAGTGCGATTATTTCAACAACGCCTTATTTTAGTCAGGTTAATTCGGCCTTTTAAGTTCCTCTGCACTATTTTTATGACACTTTTAACCTGATCTCCTGATTTTTTGCACCAAATTGCATGGTATGTTTTTTGCATAAGTCCTCATAGAATATTCCCCGATGTACTAGTTAAAAATCTTGCATGTCTAAATTACGAATTGCCCTGATTGATGATGATCCAGAACGCGCTGAATTTATTCAGGCTTCTTTACTTGCGCATGATTTTCATGTGGTGGCTTGTGTCATTCTGAATGACCTCAACATTGTTGATATCAAAAGCCTGCATGCCGATGTCATTCTGTTAAATATGGATCATCCTCATCGCGATATTATCGAAAGCTGCGTGAGTCAGTATGAATTACCTACGGTTCTATTTACCCAAAATTCCAACAAGGACACCATCAGAAATGCCATTGATGCCGGAGTCACGGCATATATTGTGGACGGGATTGATCCAACCAAACTGGAAAATATTCTGGAAATATCGATTGAACAATTCCAGAAACATAAAAAACTGTTACATGACCTGAAGGAAACTCAGGAAAAATTAAGTGATCGCAGGGATATTGATAAAGCCAAAGTCCTGCTGATCCAGCTGCATGGACTGAGCGAAGAAGAAGCATTTGCCCTGTTGCGCAAAAATGCCATGAGTCACCGGATTACCATTGGCGATATGGCAAGGCGCTTACTTGATGCACAAAAACTGTTATCCGGCCAATAAGGAGCATTCAATGACAACATTAGAAAAAACAGAACTCAATATTGGCTATATTCCACTGCTTGATTGTGTTGCCATTCTTTGGGCGGAGCGACAAGGTTATTTTACTGAACAGGGTTTAAAGGTAAACCTGATCCGTGAAGCCTCCTGGTCCAGCTTACGCGACCGTCTGGCCTATGGCTTTCTGGATGCTGCCCATTGCCTGTCTGCCATGCTTCCCGCGGCTGCTTTGGGCGCAGACCAGTTACAAGTCGCTTTGCAGACTCCATTAGTCCTCAGTATCAATCAGGCATTTATCAGCTTAAGACAGGATCTGTGTTATGAACTGGGCATTCAGCCTGAAGATAATGAACAGATCACGTCGCAAAAGCTGGTCAGTGCCTTAAAGCAGCAACATAAAGTAGGTCTGGCTCATGTTTATAAATACTCCATTCATCATTACTGTTTAAGAGAATGGCTGGCTTTAACTGATGCGCAATATGCTAAAAATATATTGCTCAAGACCTCACCTCCCCCTTTGATGGTCAAAGGGATTGCAGCACAGATTTTTGATGGTTTTTGTGTGGGTGAACCTTGGAATATTCAGGCCAAGCTTGAAGGTTATAGCCTGATTGTCGCAGCAAGCCAAAATGTGATTCCTAAAGTGGCAGATAAAGTACTAGCAATAACTCAGGAATGGGGCGAGTTGCATCCACTGACTGTAGAGGCCTTAGTCGCAGCTGTAAATAAAGCCCAGATGGATTTAAAGCATGCTACGGATCTTTCTGAAGTCTGGGACATGCTGATGGATTATCAGATTATCCAGTTTGAATGTTCAGCTTCTCGACACGTTTATGACTTCCATAAGATTCAGAATATTATTCGTAACCTTGCAGGTGAAAGTGTTGAGCCTCAATTCACCGATTTTATCTGGCTATTAGAGCAGATGGAAAAATGGGAAAATATTGATCTGTCCGCAGATGATCAGCAACAGATTGCCCAATCCTGTATTTATCAGCAAGAATCCACGACTGTATAAATTATAAATTTATAAACTTCCATAAAAAAAGACCCAGAATCGTTCTGGGTCTTTTTATTTACTGCTGATATTTAGCTGAGCGCTTGCTGCAAATCCAGTTGCATGAATTTTTGTAAGGACAATTTTCCAGCAATCATCTGATTGATGAATTGTGACATTTCATCATACAAGGTCTCATATAGCTGCGGCTCTAATGCCATATGTCTTAACTGGATTTGTAAATGCATCAACAGTTCCTGCTGCTCGCATTCACCCTGTTCCAGAGCATAGATATAACCTAACACTGCGCCTTTTAAAACCACATCAAACGGTAAACTATATTTAAGCAAGGTCGATAATGAACCCATAACCCGTTCATTGTGTTTCAGCTTTCTTAAGGGTTCACGCCCTACACGTGCACATGGGTCCTGATAAGCATAGGCACAGGATTCAGTAAAACTTTGTGCCAGACGTTCCAGATCTGAAGCATGCTTAGGAATCTGGTAACAGAGACCATGCTTCACCTGCGCTAAGGCCTGCTGCATGAATTTTCTGACCGCATGATCTGACATGGCCACGCCAATGGTCTGATGACCGCGCAGGCTGGCATACCAGGCCATCATCGCATGCACACCATTCCATAAGCGGTTTTTAATCAGCTGGATATTGGCAATATCATCTACCAGAATCATTTGGCGCATTTTAGCCAATAATGGACTGTTATTTTCCACATAGATTGGCATATCCGTTTCGGCATTAAACAGAATCAGGTCCATCGACTGCAGAATATGACTTGGCTGAAAATTACGGCGCAGGTCTTCAATATATAAGCCCGCCTGATGTTCCTGCTCTGCATTCAGGGCTGTAGAATCATCCAGATCCACTACGGACAGATCTTCATCCAGCTGATACTGCTTGAACATGTTGTATTTGATGCGCAGCTGACGGTACAGTTTCTGGTCGGACAGTTTGGAGACCATACGGTTCACCACTGTGTCACAGAAATAATGCTGATCCATAATGTGCTGCGCTGTCTGTTCATCCGTAATCTGTTTCAGACGGCTCAGAATCTGCTGCATCACCAGCTGTTTGGCCCCGATTTTATTCAGGATAATTAACAGCGTCAGCGGCTGTTCCTGCTGCTCGTAGGCCAAGTATCGCGCATATAAACCCTGTGCAATTACTTCTGCTTCAGAAACCAGAGCTTCCTCAGGGACACAGACTGCCACCAGACTGGATTCAATATACATGTTCTGCATTTGCTCCAGATCATGCGCATCAATCACACTCATATTTTCAATACGCTGGTCAAAAGAGTTCTGACCATAACGAATGCAATAGGTGCCAAACGCATTTACGGCAGATTGATAGAGTGGATTACGCGTTGAGGCAATAATTTTGCGTGGACGCGTATAGCCATCCCAGTGTGATAACACCTGAGCCAGATAACCACCGCCAATTGCACCGAAGCCGTGAATCCCAACTGTTAACTGATTCAGCGTTTGCGGAAATGCAGTCTCAAGTTCAGGCATTTCCAGAACCGGAACAAACTGGTTCAGATCTATCAGAAAATCTTCCATCGTTTCATAATAATACTGGGCTTGTGCCAGCATCGACTCATTCGGCGTTTTAATGTCTTTGAAAAGTACCGTCATGCCACCTGCATCATAGGCAGATCGCAGGCCATTTTCAGAATCTTCAAACATCAGGCATTGAGCCGGACTTAAATTGATTTTTTCGGCTGCACTGATAAAAATTTCTGGATGAGGTTTCCCCTGTTTAATCTCATCGCCACACACCAGTACATCAAAAAATTTATAGACATTGGCATTGATCATATATTCTTCTGCAATGGCACGTCGACTCGAAGTCGCCACAGCCATTTTTAGGCCTGCCTTGCGTAGGCGTTCCAACACCTGTAATAAACCTTTTTTAATTGGAACACCATAATTGCGTACATGTTCTAGTTCCAGCACATCAGCACGCTGGCGGATCTCGGCATAAGGAACATCTTGTCCATAACGCTCTTTGGCCAGCTGCTCGGCACTACGGGCACTTAAGCCCAAACACTGCATTAAATAGTTTTCAGAAAATTCGACACCGATCAGCTCACGTGAAGCCTGTTGCAAGGTTTGAAAGCGCAAACGTTCTGTATCAAACATGGTTCCATCCATATCGAAAATTGCGCCGTGTACGATTTGATTTTTAAATTCTAGCATTGCTCCCCTTTTATAATTCAATGAGTTAAGAAGTGGACAATACCTTAAGGAAAATAAGAGATTAAATAAACCGATGTAAAGATATGAAATAGTTCTGACTATAAATTGATCAATAAAGACTAAATTAAATAGTTTTAGGTTTTCTTATGTAACAGTTAGGTAACAAAAAGTAACCAGCAAGTTGTTTCTTATAAAAAATAAATATTCAAATTAGGAGGTGTAGATAAATTCAAATGCTGTGCCAATTTAGTATTACGATTTTTATTATGAGTAATACTTAGAATGCTCAAAATAAGTTCATTTTAGGAATTTAATGATAAATACAGTCTGGATGTGCACCCAAACTGGACTTTTTATCTCTTTCTAAAAACGGGATAATGGCGGCGAAAGAAAAATGGGGGTGACATGTTTAAAGATAAAAAGCTGGTGTGTTTTGACCTAGATGGAACCTTAATTGATTCAGTGGGGATCTGGAACCAGGTCGATGCTGCCCTGATTCTGGAATTATCGGGGATCGAAGTCGGTCTGGATCAGATTCAGCAACTGCGTGACCTGCAACTGAAAGCCTTTAGACATATGCCCGATCCTTATCTGGAATATTGTGGCTATTTAAAAGAGCTCTATGGTTTTGAACCCAGCAAGGAAGAGGTTAAAAACCGTCGTTATCATATTTCACGGCATTTTCTGGATCATGTGATAGAACTCAAACCGCAAGCTGAGCTGCTGATTCAAGCCTTAAAACAGCAAGGGATACAATTGGCACTCACGACTACCACCAGCTTGTTCAATGTGCAGCGTTATCAGGACAATAATCAGAAGATTAATCAGAAAATCAGTTTTGATGATGATTTTGCGATTATCTTGACTCGCGAAAATGTTGAGAATATCAAACCGCATCCAGAAGTGTATTTAAATGCGCTCCAGCATTTTGAAATTGTGGCCAAAGATTGCCTGATTATTGAAGACTCTTTAATTGGGGTGGAAGCTGCCAACAATGCGGGGATTGATGTCGTGGCAATTTACGACCAGTATTCTGCACATGAAATGGATTTGATCAAAGCCAAGGCAGATTATTTTGTAGAAGATTTTGCTGGTCTCATAAAATTGGTGAATTAAAAAAATGCCATGAATCCTTTCTGATCATGGCATTTTTCGTGTTATCTCTGAATTGATTAGATTAGAGCATTATTTGGCTTTTTTATAGACGGAGCCTGAGCCGACCAGATTGCCAGTTTTTTCGTCAATCGCGAAATCAACGACACCTGTACCTGAATTAATCTGAAGCAGACCATTATCAGCGACTGAAGCGGGCATCGGATTTTTCTTGTCGGTTTTGCCGCTTTCTTTGTCTTTAATAGTATTGGTAATGAAATAGTTTTCACCATTTTTGGAAATTACCAGGATATTTTCCAATTTTGGATTTTCCAGTGTATTTTTCCAGTTCCCCTGATAATCTGGTGCTGGAGTTTCCGGGGTATTACACGCGGTTAACAGCAATAAAAGTGAGATGCCTGAAAAATATTTAAGATATTTCAAAACTGAGACCTTGAATGATAGAACGCGGCCATTATAAAAAGAACCTCCTTGAGGTAAACGCTTAGCTTGTAGGCGAAGCGTTTCAGCGGTAGTAAATCTGTCCCGCCTTCGTCATTTTTTGAAAATCATCTTCATATTTCATTCATAAATTCGTGTGAACTGACCACTTTTTAACAGATAAAAAAATCCTCAATAGACCATCCAAATCTATTGAGGAGTACCAAACTGGATAATAGAGAAACCCTAAAAATTAATTTACAAGCTTAGATTTAAAGTAACGAAACACCGATTTAACTGCATGAGTTTTTTCTGCAATTTGCTGATTCCATTCATTTGGCAGTGAGCATTTCGCCAGTCTGACCCATACAGTCGAGAACTGTTTCATAAAGCTGGCTTCGTTATAGTGAATCCCGTACTCAGCACATAAGGCTTTGATTTTTGGTGCTACTTCGGCATAACGGTTTGCTGGCATATCTGGGAACAGATGATGCTCAATCTGATGGCTTAAATTACCACTCAGAATATGCAACCAGTTCGCGCCACTGAAGTTGCTCGAACCACGGATCTGACGCAGATACCATTCCGCACGGGTTTCATTGTCGGTATTGTCCATTTCAAAGGTTTCTGCATCTTCAGTGAAATGTCCATTAAAGATCACCGCAGACGCCCATAGGCTACGAATCACATTGGCAACCGCATTCCCGGTAAATACTGGAATGGCATTTGGACCGGCAATCAGTGGGAAAAATACATAATCTTTCAGGACCTGACGGCGCATTTTTTTGCGTAAAGGCGCTGCTTCTTCCCAGACCTGTTTCCAGGTTTTGGTTTTATAGGCAATTACATCTTCCAGATGCAAACGCTGTACACCCACATACCATTCAAAGAACACCATCAACTGAATGGTTAAAGGAATATTCCAGATAAAACGTAGTTCCCACGGCTGAGATTCACTGACACGGATCAGACCATAACCGACATCGTGATCCATACCGACAATATTGGTATACGTGTGGTGAATATAATTATGCGTGTATTTCCAGTCATCCCCAGTGGAAATAGTATCCCAATCATAAGTCGAACCATTCAGACCCGGATCATTCATCCAGTCGAACTGGCCGTGCATCACGTTATGGCCAAGTTCCATATTTTCCACGATTTTCGAGATACCCAATAAGCCTGTGCCCGCTAACCAGACTGGCGGCAACCAGCCTGCAAACATCAACATGCCGCGGGAAGCAATCTCGCTATAACGTACAAAATTACGGATTTTATAAATATATTCTGCGTCTTTTTCGCCCAAATCTTCCATTACTTCACGGCGGATAGCATCAACCTTGGCACCGAACTCTTCAACCTGTTCCGGGCTTAGAAATTGAGATTTACTGTGTTTTTTAAAATCAATTTGCATATTCATGGGAGCACCTTCTTATTCGTTTAGTAATGGTTGAAATAGCTTATAAATTAATCACCACAGGACTGACGGCCTGTGAAATACAAAGTTTGATTGGAGTATTGCTGCCGTGGTCGATCTCACCCGTCAGCATGTTTTTAACTGAACCGCTGACTTTGGTACATGAGCAAGTATTACAAATGCCCATACGGCAACCATGCGCTGGACGAAGACCCGCCTGCTCTGCACTTTCCAGCAGATTAGATTCTGCCTGGAATTCCTGCTGCGATCTTAAAAACTGTACAGGCTGTGCTTTCACTTTTTCATCCATCGCAATCTGGAAATATTCAGAATGGAAACTGGATTTCACCGCCAGTTTATCGGCAATTTTGAGTGCAGTTTTCATCATTCCCGCTGAACCACAGGCATAGATTTCACGCTGTTCAAAGTCTGGTACCAGCTTGTTTAGCAATTGCTGACTCAAATGCTGCTTATGCTCGACTGTATTAAAATGATGATATTTCAGATGAGGATGCATCAACGCCAGTGTTTTGATCTCGGCATGAAACGCATCATCACGGGTAAAGTAGATCAGATCAATCGGATGCTGAAACTGCACGACTGCTTTTTGCAATAAGGAATAAATTGCAGTAATGCCACTGCCTGATGCCAGAAACAGAATCGGTTTAGGAGAGTTTAATAAGGTAAATTCGCCCTGTGGCTGAGACAGCTCGACCACTGCACCTAGTTGCAATAAAGTTAGGGCACGCGACACTTTACCTTGCTGCTTGACTGCAATAATCACATCACCATTTTTTAAAATGGTCACGATAGAATAATGACGTTGATGACGTACTCCATCCAGACGCAGAGTCACCGCGATATTTTGACCGGCCTGAAATGACCCGCGGTTAAAGTTATAATTTGGACGTAACTGGATTTTGAAAAAGTCTGGGCTAACCGCCTGAATATTCACGACCGATGCTTTGACTTTTTTGAGTGCCCAGGTTGGATGGATTTTTTCACCAACAAAATCAATGAAATCTTCACGAATCCAATGCGGCTTGTAGGTTGTCATACTTGTCATTTTTATCCCCTCTATTCCGCAGACAGTATTAATGTACAACTGTCTATTTATTATGTAGTCCAGAATAAAGAATTCTGAAGCTCGCACCATGTCAATGTAGGTCAAATTATGTGCTTAGAAACCATAGTTAGACTTTTTGTAAGACAATCCTAACCAGAAAGTGCTGTTAAAACTGTATGAACCGAATAAATTGCTTTTTTGGTCTGTATATTTTTAGCAAAAACATATAAAAAACTGACCTCTATATAAGAGATCAGTTTCTGTTTTAAATATTGGGTGAGTTAAAAAGGCAAAAATTTACCTTTTAAAAAAATAGCTTAACCTACGGCCTGTTCCAGCAAGATAGAACCATAAAGTTCACGCAGGTCTTTTTTCAGCATCTTGCCGGTTCCACTTAACGGAATAGAATCTACAAAGATCACGCGATCCGGGATCTGCCATTTAGCGACTTTGTCCGCATAGTAATCCAGAATTTCAGCTTCACTCACATGACTCTCTGGCTTTTTAATCGCAATCAGAACGGGACGCTCATCCCATTTAGGATGCTGTGCCGCAATCACGGCAGCCATGGCAATTTCAGGATGTCCCATCGCCATATTTTCAAGATCGACTGAAGAGATCCATTCACCGCCTGACTTGATCAGATCTTTGGAACGGTCACACAGCTTCATAAAGCCATCTTCATTTAAGGTAGCAATATCTCCGGTATCAAACCAGCCATCTGCTGTGAGCGCAGATTCTTCCTTGCCAAAGTAATGATCAATGATCCAGTGCCCTTTAATCTGCAGATTACCTATGGTTTCACCGTTGCGGGCAATTTCCTGAGTTCCTTTTTCTTCATCGGTTAAGCGTAAATCAACGCCAAACGGTGGACGACCTTGAGACAAGCGAATCTGCATTTTTTCTTCATCCGCCAGATCAAGGTGTTTGGTTTTCAGCTGATTGGCACTCCCGAGTGGACTGGTTTCAGTCATTCCCCAAGCATGAATAGTTTCGCAATTAAACTGCTCTTTAAAGGTTTTCAGCATAGCCGGTGGACAGGCAGAACCACCGACCACATTCCGTTTCAGGCTTTCCAATTTTGAACCACTTTGCTGGGCAGCCGCAATCAGCCCTTGCCAGATCGTTGGAACGCCTAAAGCCACAGAGACTTTATACGTATCAATCAGATTGACCAGACTGGCTCCATCCAGGCCCGGCCCCGGCAGCACTAGGGTACAACCGACCATGGCAGCGGCATATGGGGTGCCCCAGGCATTGACATGGAACATTGGTACCACTGGCAGCATGATGTCACGCGCTGCCACATTCAGGGAATCCGGCATGATGATGGCATAACTATGTAATACCGTTGAGCGATGGCTATATAAAACCCCTTTCGGATTTCCAGTCGTACCAGAGGTATAACACAATGAACTCGCTGTATTTTCATCCAGTTCAGGCCAGTCAAATTCTGCAGATTGCTGGGCAAGCAAATCGTCATAAAACTGAACTTCCGGAATGGCTTCACGAATCGACGAATCTTCAGCATCCAGACAAATATACTGTTCTACAGTTTTTAATAACGGTTTGACGGCTTTAATTAAAGGTGCAAAGGTTTTATCAAACAGCAGTACCCGATCGGCAGCGTCATTGATAATAAATACCAGCTGTTCCGGAAATAAGCGCGGGTTGATGGTGTGGCAAACCAGTCCACTTCCCGAAATGGCATACCATGATTCTAGATGTCGATGATTATTCCAGGCAATGGTCGCAACCCGATCGCCGAGTGTCAGACCGAATTGCTGTAATACATTGGCAAAACGTTTCGAGTTTTCCCGGATTTCTCCCCAATTGGTCTTTTTAATGCTGGTATCGGTATTTTTAGAAATGATCTCGGTATCGGCATGATAACGACCGGCATGTTCAATCATGCTGCTGATCAGTAAGGGCTGGAACATCATATTTCCGAGCATGCTTCACTCCTTTATCCTTGTTGTTTGTCCATCTGCTATATCGTTGTTATTTCTGTATGATGCGCTGGCGAAAAGCCTGTATTCATTTTTATCATCAAACAGTCTGAATCTAGCAAGGAAATCTGACTTTGTGAGTGTCAAATTGTGACAAAGTCATAGAGTGGATGCAGAAAAAGTAGAAAATAAAACTGGTAATGTGTGGCATAAAAAAAGCCCCAATTTAGATTGGGGCGATGATAGTGTTCAGGGAGAAGAGAATTTTAAAAGCCGCTCATCATAATTTTGTCTGCATTTACTACAAAGATAACGCCGAGGCAGAATAAACCGGCATAAAGTGCAAACCAGAGAATCATCTTCTTGAATGCTGCATCAGAAATACTGCTATCCGCATATTTTGGTGCTTTGTTGTCTTCTGAATTCATATGATCACCCATAGGTTGGTCTGGCGTTATGAGTTTTATTATCAGCAGACCTAAATCAGCTGTATAGATACAATATTCATTTAAAAAAATATAACAGTTAGCCACTTATTTTTTTGATTTGTTATATTTTAATAACTTATTCATAATATAATTCCGATTATATTAGTACAGTTTAGATTTTATTTTCTTATGTTCAAGTCTGAAAAGCTGGCCCAGAATATTCGCCAGATGATTGAAAATGGCGCATGGAAGGCGCATGACAAATTACCTTCATTGCGGGAACAGACTGAATTGTCCGGCTATAGCCTGATGACGGTGCTTAATGCCTATCAGGTGCTCGAATCGCAAGGATTGGTCTATGCCAAAGATAAATCTGGCTACTATATTGCGGAGCGACCACAAACCTATAGCAGCAAAGAGCCCGCGGTACAGATTGGCTTAAACTCCAAAGTTAAAATTAACTCTGTGGTATTTAATTATTTAAAGTCACTGCAAACTCCAAATATTGCGCCTTTTGGTTCAGCTTTTCCAAATGCTGAACTGTTATATAACAGCCGATTTATGCAGATTCTGGCGCAGCATAGCAAAAGAAAAAGCAGTTATAGCCATCAAAATCATATGCCACCAGGTAATCAGGAATTACGCCAACTAATTGCCAACCGCTATCAGTTACAAGGCATAAACTGCATTTCGGATGACATTGTCATTACTTCTGGTGCATTGGAAGCTCTCAATCTGTCTTTACAGGCTTTGACTCAACCGGGTGATTTTATCCTGCTCCAGCAAACCATTTTTTATGGTGCCTGGCAGGCGGCTGAACGTTTAGGCTTGCAGGTTATTACAATCCCTGAACATCCGCAGTTTGGTTTTGACCTGGAATCATTTGAGCAAGCACTTAAACAGTACCCGATCAAAGTCTGCTGGCTGATGCTGAATGCACATAATCCGATTGGCTTTACGGTAAATTCAGAGATCAAGCAAAGAATTGCAGAACTGTTAAATGAATATCAGGTATATCTGATTGAAGATGATGTCTATCAGGAACTCAATTATGGCGCTCATAAGCCGGTTTCCGTGAAATATTTTGATCAGCATCAACGGGTATTGCACTGCTCTTCATTTTCCAAAACATTGGGCATGGGTGCGCGGGTTGGCTGGGTTTTCGCTGGCCCATTTTCCGATGCAATCCAGCATTTACAGCTCATGAGTACTTTGACTGTTAGTCCGTTATTACAAAATGCACTGGTCGATTTTCTGTCCCATCATCATTATGAAAAGCATTTGCGTCATCTAAGACAGCAGCTGGAAAAGTATAAACAAAAGTTTTATCAGGAACTCAAAGCGCGTTTAGATTCAGTCTGTGAAATTTATTATTATTCCAGTGGCTATTTTCTCTGGATCAAATTGCCGGAACAGCTGGATGGTCAGGTTTTATATGAACAGCTGATTCAGCAGAATATTGCGATTGCCCCAGCTTTACTGTTTAAACCGGAACACACCAGCCAAAATTATATCCGGCTGAACTGTTCTTATGAGTGGACACCTGAGATTGAACACGCGGTGAATCTGCTGGCAAAAACGATCTTGCAAAATAGCAAAAGCGTGGATTAATTCATCCACGCTTTTATGGTAGTACTACTAGATCACCAAAGCTTAGAAACTATAAATGGCAACCGCATTAATTCGGTTGTCTTCGCCCTTACGACTGCTAATCGCATTACCTTCCGTATTTAATACAGGTCCATAGGCTTCACGTTCACCATAGACATATTCCAGACCCAAACTAAGTGGTTTGGTTGGGTTATAAAACACATTGGCCCATGCCTGCCATAAATCTTTATTGGCTTTAGTTTTATCTGTGGCTGATAAGGCGTTGATATAGTCTTGATCATCATCAAAATTCATATAGCCATAACCTAACGTGCCACGCAATTTGTCATTAAACTGCTGGGTCAAGCCGACAGTAATCGAATCAAATTCACTTTGGTAAAGATTTCCACCTGCTGCTATAACCCCAGGATTGGCATAAGAGACAAAACTGCTATCACCTTTGACATGATAATAATCTGCCTTAAGGCTGGTGCCTGGAACAAACTCGTATTTGGCACCTAAGCCCACCCCCCATGCAGTTTTTTCATCTTCATTCACGCGTTTTTCATTCCCCATCGCACGCGCGCTAACAGAAAGATTATCCGCAAATTTGTGGTTTAAGCGTGCAGTTAAAGCAGGTAAACGCTGTTTGATTCCCGTAATGGTCGCATCTTTCGGATCTTCTACTGCAAGCACCAGATTGGTCGCTGGACTCAAAGTACTGGTATGACGAATCTGAGGCGTCCGTTTAATTGAACCACCGGCATAAACCAGTGCATCTACCGTCTCAGGTATATAGTCTGGGGTCGCAAAGTTTGACCAAGTTTGACCAATTAACCAGTCAGCATAGCTGATATAGGCATGGCGGATACGCAGGTTATCAAAACTAGCCCCCCCCAGGAAATCGACCTCAACTTTACCACTTAAGGCTTTATCCCCAGCACCCACGGGCGCTTTAAAATCCATCCCTAAACGGGTGGCTGAAAGCGTGGACTTAAATTCATCACTGCGTTCACCTGTGCCTTCAAGAGGTACCGCATTAATCTGGTTATACATACGTGTCGCTGCACCGCCCTCAGCCTGATAAGAGGCATCAGCACGGATATTACCGTATAAATTAAACTCGGCCCCACTGGCAATTTTCATCACAGGTTTGCTCGCAGGCGCTACTGCTGTATTTGCAGGTGCCGGCGTTGCCGCTACAGGTGCAGTCACAGCAGCTGTCTGAGTTTGCTGCTGCTCAATCAAGGCACGTAGAGCTTGAACCTCCTGACGCAACTGCTCAATTTCCTGCTGATTGGACTGAGCTGGAGTTTGTGCCTGGGTAGACAAGCTAAGGCCCCCTAAACTCATTGCCATCATGCTCATCAGAACCGTGCGTTTTAATGTGATTGTTTGATTATTAAATAATTGTTTCGTGTTCATCCTAAACTCACTTTTTTATTATGCGTCTCGATTCTAGCAACAGATCACCACCGCTTACGATGGCGATCTCTATCATTAGAAGTGTTTTCTTTATTAATTGATATTTAATCCATTAACTTGCTTTTTCAGCGAGAGAATCAGTGCGAATCTCAGGTGTAGCAAGGGCTTGACCTTCTACAGACATCTTTAAGTTCACCAGGAAAATTGCCAGCGCAGCAATCAAACCGGGAATCGCAATTGCAAAGAAGTTCATTTGATGCGGTAAATTCATGGTGAGTAAAGCACCTGTCAATACCGGTCCAACGATCGCACCGATACGTCCAATTCCGGAAGCCCAACCCATGCCAGTGGAACGCACCGTTGATGGATAATATTGCGCCACGAAGGTGTAGAGCAGGATTTGAGAACCAATGGTTGCTGCACCGGCCACAGCAATCAAGCTATAAAGCACGAATTGCGGACTGTTATAACCGAGCAGGATTAAAGAAGCTGCTCCGCAAAGGAACATGATCGTCAGCACTTTTTTAATATGGAAACGGTCTGCCAGATACCCCCCACCAACAGCCCCGATCATGCCGCCAATATTCAGGGCAAACAGGAAGATCATGCTGGCACCCAGTGAATATCCAGCCTGGATCATCAGTTTTGGTAACCAACTGCCTAGTGCATAAACCATTAATAAACACATGAAAAATGCCAACCAGAACATAAAGGTACTAAATGTGCGGCCTTGCTGGAATAGTGCTTTTAAAGGTGCTTCATCGCCTTTTTGCACTTCATTCAGGACAAACTGGGTGTCAGATCCAATTATCTGTGTTGGCGAGATTTTCTGGATAATGCTTTGCGCTTGAGCAGTCTGCTGCTTATTGGTCAGATACATCAACGATTCTGGTAAATATTTCCAGAGTATCGGCAGGAACAGTAAAGGAGTACCCGCAAGTAAGAACATGATTTTCCAGCCAAACTGTGGCACCAGCCATGCGCCAAGTAAGGCAGATGTCATGCCGCCGATGGCATAGCCACTAAACATCAAAGCGACCAGTGTACTGCGAATCCTTTTTGGTGCGTATTCCGTCATCAGGGCAACGACGTTTGGCATCACGCCACCAATTCCGAGTCCGGCAAGAAAACGTAAAATCCCGAATTCGACAGGTGATGTTGCAAAGGCACCGATAAACGTAAAACCACTAAAGATCGCGACACAGATCATGATGGTTTTTTTACGTCCCAGTTTATCGGACAAAGTGCCGAAACTCATCGCTCCAAACATCATACCGAACAAGGCGGTGCTGGCTAACATGCCGGCCTGTACTGCACTGAGTGCCCATTCCTGCATCAGTAGCGGTAAAGCCACGCCGTAAATTACCAGGTCATAACCGTCAAAAATAATGATCAGCAAACACCAGATCAGGACGCCCCAATGAAATGGCGTGAACTTTGCTTCATCAATCAGCGTATTTATATTCACTTTATTTGTAGACATCTCCACCTCCTAATTGTGAAGTTCAATTTATGAGATTCACAATGCAGAAGATGTGCATAAATGTCCAAAACTGAATAGGCATGCTTCTATACCTATAAAGTCTGCCTTAAAGAAAAGGCTTTATTTACTATGCCTTAATGATATTCATCCAAAAAATGAAACCTTCATTCAATATTAAAATATGGATTCGCTTTATTCCCTATAAGATCCAGACAGGTATTGATCTGAATTAAAATACAGCACGATCATATTTAATCGCTTCAAGATCATAGACCTGATAGACCGCATCAAACAGATAACGAATATATTCACTTTCATCCATATTACGAATAGCCATAAAAACCGGACTGACCGCAAATTCATCTAATAAAGGGATAAAGTTTAAATGTGCTAGCCGAATATTCTGGGCACTTTCTGGCACAATACAGACGCCCTCTCCGGCAGCCACAAAACCAAGCGCCAGTTGCAATTCACTGACTGCACGGATATTTTTCGGTTCCAGCCCATACTCGGAAAATATACCGCGCACCTGGGTGGAAAAATTAGCCTTACCATTATTCGGGTATAAAAAGAGTGGCTGATCCACCAGTTCAGTCAGGTTCACGCCATCTCGATGGGAAAGAAAATGGCTGGAATGTGCTGCGACCATCAGCCTTTCTTCACGCAGTAACACCCGTTTCACTGCCGGATCTGAAATCCTTAAACGTCCGAAACCGACATCAATCCGCCCTTCTTTAAGTGCCTGAATCTGCTCTGAAGTATTCATTTCAACCATCTCAATTTTGAGCTGGGGATGTTGCTGCTTAAATAGAAACACAATACGCGATAGCAAACCGAACAATAACGAGCCAACAAAACCAATGCTAATGGTGCGATCCGCGATACCAATCCGCTTGGTCATCGATTTGATTTCTTCCGCATTAGACAAAAGTTTAACCGCATGTTGATAGAAGAATTGACCTGCTTCTGTGGTCTTAAGCGGTCGGCTACCTCTTTCAAAGAGCTGAATATCCAGTTCCTGTTCCAGATTTTGTATCTGTCTGCTTAAAGGTGGTTGAGCAATAAACAGTTTTTCTGCCGCCTTGGTAAAACTTTGTTCTTCGACGACTGCGACGAAGTAACGCAAATGCCTGAGTTCCATATTCATGCATACCTTTAAAGTATAAAAAAATGCTAAATCGATCTTAGACCAATCAAAATTATTCTTTTAAGGTATATCAAGTCAAAACATTAAAGCAAGAATGTGAAGCGTAATTATGTATAAGTCAGTTGAAACCTTGCTGGTTCAAATACCGACGATCCGTCCTCACAAGATGGCTGTCGCAACCATGCAAACCCAGACACTGGTCCTGGTCAAAATCACCACCGAAGACGGCTATGTGGGTTGGGGCGAAGCCACCACTATTGGCGGTTTAGGCTACGGTGAAGAAAGCCCAGAAAGTGTCAAAGTGAATATTGAGACTTACTTTGCACCGCTTCTGAAAACATTATCAGGTTTGAATGTTGCACAGACATTACAAGCCATCAAAAAAAATATTAATGGTAACCGCTTTGCCAAATGTGCCATTCAAACCGCACTGCTGGATATTCAGGCACAACGTCTGAATCTGCCACTGAGTGAAATTCTAGGTGGACGTTTACGTGACAGCGTACCAGTGCTCTGGGTACTGGCATCTGGCAATACCGAGAAAGACATTGCTGAAGCCCAGACAATGATTGCGGCCAAACGCCACAATATTTTCAAACTGAAAATTGGTTCACGTCCAGTGGAACAGGATGTTGAACACGTGCTTGCCATTAAACAGGCATTGGGCAAAGACATTTCGATCCGTGTGGATGTGAACCGTGCCTGGTCAGAGCTGGACGCGATTAAAGGCATTCAGTTACTCCAGGACGGCGGCATTGACCTGATTGAACAGCCATGTGCCATTGACAATCTGGATGCAATGCGACGTCTGACCCAGCGTTTTGATATCGCCATCATGGCGGATGAATCCTTGATGGGTCCGCAGTCTGCCTATCAGATCGCACGTCAGCATGGCTCATCAGTTTTTGCAGTCAAAGTGGCGCAATCTGGTGGCCTGATTGAAGGTTGTGAAGTTGCAAAAGTGGCACAGCTGGCAGGTATCGATCTGTATGGCGGCACCATGCTTGAAGGTCCGGTGGGCACGATCGCCTCTGCCCATGCCTTCTCGACTTTTGAAAGTCTCGCTTATGGCACCGAACTGTTTGGTCCACTGCTGTTAACTGATGAAATTTTAAGAACCCCACTCCAGTATCAAAACTTTGAACTTGAGATTCCGAAAGGACCAGGTCTGGGTATTGAGTTGGATGAAAACAAAATTGACAACTTGCGTCGTCAATAATTCCAGGAGAACCCCATGCTTTTCCAAGTACGAATGGACGTCAATATTCCAAAAGATATGCCGGTTGAACAGACCAATGAAATTAAGGCAGTTGAAAAAGCCTATTCACAGGATCTGCAACGTCAAGGTAAGTGGCGTCATATCTGGCGCATCACCGGACAGTATTCAAACATCAGTATTTTTGATGTTGAAAGCAATGAAGAGTTGCACAACCTGCTACAAGGCTTGCCGCTCTACCCGTATATGAACATCAAAGTTATGGCATTGAACCGCCATCCATCATCGATTCGGGATGATGACAAGTAATGAATAAATTCGGGAATGGAAATGAAAGAGTTTTCTTCCCCCCTTACACCTGAGGGTAATCCAAAAGGACTTGTGGCCAGCAAGATTTAGCCAGCCAAACGAATGCTAAAACATGCGCCACTAAAATATGAAAGACATACTTTAGGAGCAATAGTATGAACCGCCAAGAAATTGATGCACTGGTTAAAAAAATGAATGTCGATACAGCGACAGGACCAGTTGATGAGCGTGTACAACAAGTTGTTGTACGTTTATTAGGTGATCTTTTCCAGGCTATTGAAGATCTTGATATTTCTCAGACTGAACTCTGGAAAGGTCTGGAATACTTTACTGATGCAGGTCAAGCCAATGAATTAGGCTTACTGGCTGCAGGTCTGGGTCTGGAACATTACTTAGACTTACGCGCGGATGAAGCAGATGCCAAAGCAGGCATTACTGGCGGTACACCACGTACCATCGAAGGCCCGCTGTATGTTGCAGGTGCTCCTGAGTCAGTTGGTTTTGCGCGTATGGATGACGGTTCTGAAGAGGGCAAAATTCCAACCCTGATTATTGAAGGCACAGTGACCGATACTGACGGCAACATCATTGAAGGTGCAAAGGTTGAAGTCTGGCATGCCAACAGCCTGGGCAACTACTCTTTCTTTGACAAGTCGCAATCTGACTTTAACCTGCGCCGTTCTATCTTTACCGATCAAGACGGTAAATATGTTGCCCTGACTACCATGCCGGTCGGTTATGGCTGTCCACCTGAAGGTACTACCCAGTTCGTACTGGACAAATTAGGTCGTCACGGTAACCGCCCATCTCATGTGCATTACTTCGTATCTGCACCGGGTTACCGAAAGTTAACCACACAGTTCAATATCGAAGGCGATCAATACCTGTGGGATGACTTTGCCTTCGCCACACGTGATGGTCTGGTCGCAACCGCTGTTGATGTGACCGATGAAGCTGAAATCGCACGCCGTGGTTTAAATGGTCCATTCAAACATATCCAGTTCAATATTGAACTGGTGAAAGACCAGGCTGCAGCGCCAAGCACTGAAGTAGAACGTCGTCGCGCAAGCGCTTAATTCAAAATGGAATCGGGATGTCAGTCTGAGCAACATCCCGATGACTTCCCCTCCTTGGAAAGTCGGAGACTGGACATGCCTCGTATTCCTGTAATTAACACCAGCCATTTAGACCGTATTGATGAATTACTGGTCGATGATTTTGAATCTGGTGAATTTAAACTGCACCGTTCCGTATTTACTGATCAAGCCCTGTTTGATCTGGAAATGAAATACATCTTTGAAGGAAACTGGGTTTATCTGGCCCATGAGAGCCAGATTCCCAATAACAACGATTACTACACAACCCATATTGGCCGTCAGCCAATCATCATTGCACGTAACCGCAATGGCGAACTGAATGCCATGATCAATGCCTGCTCTCACCGCGGTGCACAGCTCTGCCGTTATAAGCGTGGCAATAAAGCAACCTATACCTGCCCATTCCATGGCTGGACATTCAATAACTCGGGCAAGCTGTTAAAAGTGAAAGATCCGGCTGATGCAGGCTATTCAGATTGCTTTAACCAGGACGGTTCTCATGACCTGAAAAAAGTAGCCCGTTTTTAAAATTACAAAGGCTTCTTGTTTGGCAGCCTGAATCCGGATGTTCCTTCTCTGGAAGAATACCTGGGTGAAGCCACCAAGATCATCGACATGATCGTGGGTCAGTCTGAGCAAGGTCTGGAAGTTTTACGCGGTTCGTCGACTTATACCTATGAAGGTAACTGGAAGCTGACTGCAGAAAACGGTGCCGATGGTTATCACGTCTCTGCCGTGCACTGGAACTATGCTGCAACGACTCAGCAACGTAAGGAAAAAGAAGCTGGCGATAATATTCGTGCCATGAGCGCAGGTTCATGGGGCAAACAAGGCGGTGGTTCTTACGGCTTTGAACATGGTCACATGCTGCTTTGGACACAATGGGCCAACCCGGAAGACCGTCCAAACTTTGCTAAGAAAGATGAATATACCGAGCGTTATGGCGAAGCCATGGCGAAATGGATGATCGAACGTTCACGTAACCTGTGTATCTATCCAAACGTTTACTTCATGGATCAGTTCGGCTCACAAATCCGTGTTCTGCGTCCAATCTCTGTCGATAAGACTGAAGTGACGATTTACTGTATCGGTCCTGTCGGTGAAGAGCCTGAAGCACGCACCCGCCGTATCCGTCAGTATGAAGACTTCTTTAATGCTTCTGGTATGGCTACCCCAGACGATCTGGAAGAATTCCGTGCCTGTCAGGCCGGTTATGCTGGGATCGCGCTGGAATGGAATGATATGTGCCGTGGTTCTAAGCACTGGATTCAAGGGCCGGATGATGCAGCCAATGAAATTGGCCTGAAACCAAAACTGTCTGGTATTAAAACAGAAGATGAAGGCCTGTACCTGGCTCAGCACCAGTACTGGTTAGAGCTGATCAAAAAAGGCATTGCGACTGAAAAAGAAATTGCTGCAAGCACTGAAGGAGAAACCGCATGAGCGACATCACTTTAGAAAATATTGCACAGTTCCTGTATCAGGAAGCCCGCTTTTTAGATGATGAGCAATGGGATGACTGGTTACAGTGCTACGCCCCTACTGCTTCTTTCTGGATGCCTGCTTGGGATGATGATGACCGTCTGACTGAAGATCCACAGTCTGAAATCTCACTGATTTACTACCCAGACCGTCAGGGTCTTGAAGACCGTGTGTTCCGGATCAAGACAGAACGTTCATCTGCCACCATGCCGGATACCCGTACTAGTCACAACATCTGCAATATTGAAATTGTGGAACGTGATGGCGACAAGGTCACTGTGCGCTTTAACTGGAATACCCTGAGTTTCCGCTACAAAACCAGTTACAGCTACTTTGGTATGTCACGTTATGAAATCGATTTTTCAGGCGATAAACCACAGATTTTAAGCAAATACGTGGTACTGAAAAACGATTACATCAATCAGGTCATCGACATCTATCACCTCTAAGACTGTTTTATTACAGCAAGGTCAAACCTTTCAGCCAGGGAAATATGGCTGAAAGGCTAAGTTTCAAAGATTTATATAGGATATTCAGCCATGTCAAACCACAATGTTGCACTCCAATTTGAAGATGGCGTTACACGTTTTATTAGTGTTGCCCAAGGCGAAACCCTGTCCGATGCAGCTTACCGTCAAAAGATCAATATCCCTCTAGATTGCCGTGACGGTGCATGTGGAACGTGCCGCGCTTTTTGTGAATCAGGTGCGTATGACATGCCTGAAGAAATGTACATTGAAGATGCACTGACACCAGAAGAAGCCGCAGAAGGTTTTATCCTGGCTTGCCAATGTAAACCGACTTCGGATGCCGTGTTCCAAATTCAGGCCTCCTCTGATGTCTGTAAAACCGAGATTCATGCATTTCAAGGTACGTTGGCCCGTGTAGAAAACCTGTCTGATTCCACCATTACCTTTGATATTCAACTCGATGATGGTCAACCAGATATCCATTTTCTGGCCGGACAATATGTCAATGTCGGCATTCCTGGCACCACTGAAACCCGTTCTTACTCATTCAGTTCCAAGCCGGGCAACCGTTTAACCGGCTTCGTGGTGCGCAATGTGCCGAACGGCAAAATGTCGAGTTTCCTCAGTAAAAATGTCAAAGCCGGCGACAAGATGACCTTTACAGGTCCATTCGGCAGCTTCTATCTGCGTAATGTGACCCGTCCGGTATTGATGCTGGCAGGTGGTACAGGCATCGCGCCATTCATGTCGATGTTACAGGTACTGGAAGAAAAAGGTTCTGAATATCCAGTACGTCTGGTATTTGGTGTGACCAATGACTTTGACCTGGTCGCAATTGAAAAGCTGAATGAACTGCAAGACAAATTCCCATGGTTCGAATATCGCACAGTGGTTGCAAATCCGGAATCTGCGCATGAGCGTAAAGGTTATGTGACTGGTCATATTGAAAATGAATGGTTAAATGGTGGCGATGTCGACATCTATCTGTGTGGTCCAGTGCCAATGGTTGAAGCGGTTCGCGGCTGGCTGGATGCGGAAGGTGTTAAACCTGCCAGCTTCCTGTTTGAAAAATTCTCTGCCAACTAAGTTTAGAAGCCGGAGAACCTCATGAACTGTAACCCAAGATTTGAAAATAAAGTCGTGATCGTGACTGGTGCTGCGCAAGGCATCGGTCGCGGTGTCGCGATTCAGGTGGCGAGCGAAGGCGCTCAAGTCATCATGGCCGATCTTTCTCCCTATGTAGAAGAAGTATTGGCAGAGATTGAAGCCACAGGTGGCGATGCCATTACTGTAAAAGCCGATCTGGAAACTTATGCCGGTGCTCAATCTGTCGTTGAAAAAGCCTTAGATACCTATGGTCGTGTCGATGTGCTGATCAATAATGTCGGTGGCGCGATCTGGATGAAACCTTTTGAAGAATTTTCTGAAGAAGAAATCATCAAGGAAGTGAACCGTTCATTGTTCCCAACCATGTGGTGCTGCCGTGCAGTGCTACCGCAAATGATCAAGCAGCAGCATGGCACCATCGTGAATGTGTCCTCGATTGCGACCCGTGGCATTAACCGGGTGCCCTATTCGGCTTCTAAAGGTGGAGTCAACGGCTTGACCGCTGCCCTTGCCTTTGAACATGCCAAAGACGGAATTCGTGTGAATGCCGTTGCAACAGGTGGTACGGAAGCACCGCCACGTAAGGTTCCACGTAATGCCAATCCATTAACAGAATCTGAAAAAGTATGGATGCAGCAAGTGGTGGAACAAACCATTGACCGTACGTTTATGGGTCGCTACGGCACAATTCAGGAGCAAGTAAATGCCATTCTATTCCTGGCTTCCGATGAATCATCTTATATGACAGGTACCGTAGTACCGGTCGGTGGTGGAGATCAAGGCTAGTCCTGATCATCACGATTTTTGACAGGCTCATGGTTCGACGCAAGGAGGCACATTACCAATGAACACCCTGTTTCAGACATTAAAAAATGACTGGTCAATTTCAGCGACTGTTGCAGGATTTCTAGCAGTGCTGATTTCCTATTCAGGACCACTGATCATTTTTTTCCAGGCAGCGCAGCAAGCCCAGGTTTCCCCAGACATGATGATTTCATGGATTTGGGGAATTTCTATTGGTGCGGCGCTCGCAGGTATCTTTTTATCGATTAAATACAAAATACCTGTTGTCACCGCCTGGTCTGCGCCCGGAACGGCACTATTGGTCACGCTGTTTCCCGATATTTCGCTCAATGAAGCGGTTGCGGCCTATATCACCTCTGCTGTGGTGATTTTTCTCATTGGGATTACCGGTTATTTCGACAAATTGCTGTCCTGGATTCCCCAGGAAGTCGCTGCCGGAATGATGGCCGGAATTTTACTGCAGTTTGGTTTAGGACTGTTCACCGCGACCGATACCATGCCCTATATCGTCTTTGGCATGCTGGCGGTGTTTTTGCTGGCCAAGCGTTTCAGTCCACGTTATGCCATGGTCTGGGTGCTGGTTGCCGGTGTGATTTTAAGCATGCTGCTGGGCAAGATTAATCCGGTCACGGCAGATTTCAGTCTGGCAATTCCGCAATTTATTGCACCGGAATGGACTTGGAGTTCCACCCTGAATCTGGCCCTCCCGCTTATTCTGGTCAGTCTGTCGGGCCAGTTCTTACCAGGAATGGCCATTATCAAACTCAGTGGTTATGACATGCCAGCCAAGCCGATTATTAGTGCAACCAGTATTGCCTCGCTTGCAGTCGCCTGTGTGGGGGGTATTACCATCGTACTGGCCTCGATCACAGCTGCTTTGTGTTTAGGCAAAGACGCACACGAGCTGAAAGAAAAGCGTTATATCGCTGGTGTGGCGAATGGGCTTTTTTACATTTTAGGCGGCTTATTTGCCGGCAGCATTGTCATGCTGTTTAGCCTGATGCCGAAGGAATTAATTGCAGCTTTGGCAGGACTGGCCTTACTCGGAGCAATTGCCACTAACATCTCTATGGCGATGGGCAAAGAGTCGCAACGTGATGCCGCACTGATCACCTTTTTAGCAACTGCTTCCGGCATGCATTTCTTGGGGCTGAGTTCAGTCTTTTGGGGGATTTGTATTGGCCTGGTAGCACATTTTCTGCTGTCACAGAAAGACCGTAATGCTGTTCCGGTTGCAACATCAGATTCAAAACGAATTTAAAGACATCCATTAGTTTAGGGTATGTAAGGACCAGATTATGATAGATAAAAGTTCATTATCATTGAAAGAAGCACTCTCCCAGATCAAGGATGGTTCTACCATTATGATCGGCGGATTTGGGACAGCGGGTCAGCCTGCTGAACTGATTGATGGTCTGATCGAATTGGGAATCAAGGATCTTATTATTGTCAATAATAATGCTGGTAATGGCGACTATGGTCTGGCGAAACTGCTTAAAGCGGGCGCTGTGCGTAAAATTATCTGCTCTTTCCCGCGTCAGTCTGATTCCTGGGTATTTGACGAACTCTATCGTGCAGGCAAGATCGAACTGGAACTGGTGCCGCAAGGTAATCTGGCTTGCCGTATTCAGGCAGCAGGTATGGGCTTAGGTCCAATCTATACCCCAACCGGTTTTGGTACCTTGCTGGCTGAAGGCAAACCAACCTTGAACTATGAAGGCAAAGATTTTGTCCTGGAAAATCCGATTAAAGCTGACTTTGCTTTAATTAAGGCCCATCAGGGCGACCGTTGGGGCAATCTGGTTTACCGTAAATCCGCACGTAACTTTGGTCCAATCATGGCGATGGCCGCAGACATTACCATTGCCCAAGTCGCTGAAGTGGTTGAACTCGGTGAGCTGGATCCGGAACACATTATTACCCCGGGCATCTTTGTCCAACACGTTGTCCAAGTACAAACGGCACAGTAATTCAGGAGCAAAATCATGAGCTATATCAAACTGACCCGCGACCAGATTGCTGAACGTGTTGCCCAGGACATTCCTGATGGCACCTATGTCAACCTTGGTATTGGCCTGCCGACCAAGATTGCCAGCTATCTGCCTGCAGACAAGGATGTTTTCCTGCATTCTGAAAATGGCTTGCTAGCTTTTGGCCCGCCACCTGCCAAAGGTGAAGAAGACCCTGAACTGATCAATGCCGGTAAAGAATTTGTGACCATGCTGACTGGCGGTGCTTTTTTCCATCATGGGGATTCTTTTGCGATGATGCGCGGCGGACACTTAGATATCGCAGTTTTGGGTGCTTTCCAAGTCGCTGAAAATGGTGATCTGGCCAACTGGCATACCGGTGCACCCGATGCAATTCCTGCAGTCGGTGGCGCGATGGATCTGGCCGTCGGCGCCAAGAAAGTCTTTATCACTACTGATCACGTCACTAAAAAAGGCGAACCTAAGATTGTGGCTGAACTGACTTATCCTGCGACTGGCCTGAAATGTGTCGACCGTATTTATACCGATCTTTGTGTGATTGATGTGACACCTGAAGGGATGAAAGTGATTGAGAAAGTTGAAGGTCTGTCATTTGAAGAATTGCAGTCGATGACGGGTGCCAAACTGATTGATGCAACACAAGGTTAAGTAATAAAGGAAAATTAAATCCCCCTAAATCCCCCTTTTTTCAAAGGGGGACTTTCGAAAATATATGACGGAAGCTCTCCTCCCTTTATCAAAGGGAGGTCGGGAGGGATTAGAGAACTGGAAATAGAAACAATGAAAAACGCATACATCATTGATGCCATCCGTACCCCATTCGGTCGCTATGCCGGTGGCTTGGCCCCTGTTCGTACCGATGACCTGGGTGCGATTCCGATTAAGGCCCTGATGGAACGTAACCCAAGTATCAACTGGGAAAAAGTGGATGACATTATCTACGGCTGTGCCAACCAGGCCGGTGAAGATAACCGCAACGTGGGTCGTATGTCAGCACTACTTGCTGGTGTACCTTATCAGGTGCCAGCAACCACGATTAATCGTCTCTGCGGCTCATCACTCGATGCGGTAGCGATTGCGGCACGTGCTATTAAAGCTGGTGAAGCAAATCTGATTGTGGCTGGTGGTGTGGAATCCATGTCACGCGCCCCATTTGTAATGGGCAAAGCGGAGACCGCTTATAGTCGAACACAAAAGATTGAAGACACCACCATGGGTTGGCGTTTTATCAATCCAAAACTAAAAGAACTGTATGGTGTGGAAACCATGCCGGAAACTGCGGAAAATGTGGCAACACAGTTCAATATCAACCGTGAAGATCAGGACAAGTTTGCCCTGACCAGCCAGCAACGTACTGCAGCGGCACAAGCCAAAGGTTTCTTTAAAAATGAAATCGTGCCCGTGGTCATTCCTCAGCGTAAAGGCGAACCAGTTGTAGTAGATACTGATGAACATCCTCGTGCTTCTACGACACTGGAAGGATTAACTAAGCTAAAACCAGTCGTCAAAGCAGATGGAACCGTGACTGCCGGTAATGCTTCTGGCATTAACGATGGTGCAGCGGCACTCCTGATTGCATCCGATGAAGCAGTTGCAGAATATGGTCTTAAAGCGCGTGCCAAAATTATTGGTTCAACGGTTGTCGGTGTAGAGCCACGCATTATGGGCTTTGGTCCGGCGCCTGCCATTAAAAAACTGCTGGCCCAGACCGGTTTGACACTGGACCAGATGGATGTCATTGAGCTGAATGAAGCCTTTGCTGCACAGGCATTGGCGGTAACCCGTGACCTAGGTCTTCCGGATGATGCTGCGCATGTAAACCCCAATGGTGGTGCGATTGCCATTGGCCACCCACTCGGTGCTTCCGGTGCGCGTCTGGTGACCACGGCATTGAACCAGCTGGAACAGACCGGTGGTAAATATGCTCTCTGCTCCATGTGTATCGGTGTGGGGCAAGGTATCACGCTGATTATTGAACGTGTGTAATGCACAATTAAAAATATAAACCCCTCCCTGAATGTAGATTCAAAGTACGGCTTTGAATCAAATGCAAGAAAGGGAGGCCGGGAGGGATTTTAATGCCAACATTTACATCCAACGATGCCCAGATCAATTACCAGACTTTTGGTGATGCCAGCAAATCTGCCTTAGTTTTTTCTAACTCATTGGGCACCAAATTCAGCATGTGGCAGCCACAAATTGAATTTTTCCAGCAGGACTATTTTGTTGTGTGTTATGACACCCGTGGTCATGGGGCCTCCTCTGCACCACAAGGTCCGTATAGCATCGATCAACTAGGTCAAGATGTTGTTAACCTACTTGATCATTTAAACATTGAAAAAGCGGCATTCTGCGGTATTTCAATGGGCGGTTTAACAGGTCAATGGTTGGCAATTAACCGTCCAGAACGCTTTAATCAGGTGGTGGTGTGCAATACAGCAGCCAAAATCGGTCAGGAACAAGCCTGGCAAGACCGTGCTGCGCTTGTCCGTGAGCAAGGTCTTGCTCCGATTGCTGCAACTGCAGCATCACGCTGGTTTACCAATCCCTTTATCCAGAGCAACCCGGCAGTCGTTGCAGAACTTTCAAACGACCTCGGAGCTGGCAGCCCAGAAGGCTATGCAAACTGCTGTGAAGCTCTGGCTAAGGCGGATGTCCGCGAACAACTTAGCAGTATTCAAATCCCTGTGCTGATTATAGCGGGTCAGCAGGATCCGGTGACGACTGTTGCAGATGGACAGTTTATGCAGCAACGTATTGCGAATAGCCAGTTGTTTGAAATCAATGCTTCGCATATTTCCAATATTGAACAACCGGAAGCCTTTAATCAGGCAGTACAAACTTTTCTTGCTGCTTAATTCATTCTTATAAAAAAGCCACGATAATTCGTGGCTTTCTTTTATTCGAGTATTTGTTAAGCCCAGATCACCAGCATCGCTGCAATCACCACCAGTCCTAAGCCCCAGTGCTCGGCACGCGCCAGTTTTTCTTTAAAGAAATAAGCTGAAATCAGCAGACTGAACAGGATTTCGATTTGTCCCAAGGTTTTCACGATTGGCACGCTCATCATACTCATGGCGGTAAACCAGCCGAGGGATGCTATAAAGCTGCAGAAGCTGACTTTAAAGGTTAGACCTAAACGTTGCCACATGGCAACTAAGGTTTTTCGACTAAACAGGCTCAGGTAAATCAGCATACTGAGACACTGGAAACCAATCACCGAAATCAATACCCATGAAGCACGATGCACGGTTGGTAACATCGGCAGTTCCAGACTGGCTTCACGGACCAAGAGTGAAGTAATGGCAAAGCTCAAACCACTGCCGATTCCGATGGCTAAAGTCTTGGTAGATAGGCCGGTGAGCTGATTGCCCTTACTCAGCAGGAATACCGCATAACCACCGATCAGCACCCCAATCCATGCCAGTACAGACAGATGATCTGACAGGAAAATTACTCCGATAATGGCTGCCAGAATCGCTTCACTTTTTGCCAGTCCAACGCCAATCGCATAATTTTTCTGTTTAAATAGCTGCACCATCAAGGCGGTTGCCAGAATCTGGCTGATACCCGCAATCAGGATATAGATCCAGTACTTCGGGCTAAAATGCACCACACTTTCTACCGGTTTGAAATGGTATAAAGCTGCAATGTAAAGCCCGGCCAGCGGCAAGCCAAACAGGAAACGTGCCAGTGTCACGCCCCAAATATCGACAGTAGTACTGAGCTGTTTTTGAAAGGCATTTCGCCAAGCCTGCATAAATGCAGCCATTAAAGTAAAGAAAATCCAGCTGATTGCCATACCCTGATCATTAGTACCGTAAAAGTGAATTAATTCTATGCCTTAGTACAATCTATGACTAATTAAAAAAGAGATAATGGCTAATAGCTAAAAGTTTAATTTTCTAATTTAGAAATAATTAAAATTTATCAATTTGACAGGGATAAAATTGATTTCTCAGATTCCAACTATGCTAATAAATAAGAAAATAACTCCTGATCTTTGATTAACTTATAATAAACGGCTCTTCTATTTTAAGAGACTGAAGATGTTTCATCAGAATAAACTTTTTCCATTGGAATAAAGCGAATGCCATGTTCGTGAGTAAGTTCACCTGTTTCTACAAAACCAAATTTTTTATAAATATTGAAGCCATATAAACTGGATTTGACTGTAATCTTTTGATGCCCTTGATTACGAATTTTTTCTTCTAAAAAATTCCACATTTGTCGTCCATGTCCATGCCCCTGATAAGCTGGATCAAGAAAAAAGTGCATGAAGTGTGCAGGTTCCATATAGGCCACCACGCCCACAATTTTTTGATTAATTTCTCCAACAAAATAATGAATATCAGCTCGATCAAAAATGGTCTGAAGAATTTCAGGTTGAAAACGCTTGCGTCCCTCTTCACTAGAAATCAAGACATCAACAAATGGGGCAATGACGTTCGCAATTGCTAGTGTGTCCTGAACAGTGGCTTTTCTTATCTTCATCATATTTTAATACCCCAAAAGCAGAACTATAAAATGAAAAATAATTTATTTTTCTGCACGATGTATGTTTTAACATTGAGGAAAATATATACCAATTAGGTCTTATGAAAAACGCTATTCAATCAATTTTTTTCAATAATTTTTGATCTCTAATTTTTTTATAGTTTGCATTATTCAGTTTTTTTAAATTGATACTCTCGTTTTTATTTAAGAAAAAAATACATAAGTCAGTTCATCGGTTTTTTTATTTCTGTCAGCTTTTCGTCTATAAACAGTCACTAAACTATAATTTAATGAATAATTGATCACACGCATTTTACAATTAATCAACATAGTGTTTTTTAAGAAATTTTTATGATGAATTTTTAAACAGGATAAAATTCCGCAATGCAATCTGAATATAAATTATAGAGTTTCAGTAATTCATTGTAATTCATTCATTTTGCAGGGAGTATCGATGAAGTATTTTGAATGTCCAGTTTGCGAACAGCAGATCTTTTTCGCCAAATTCGTATGTGATCACTGCCTTTCTCCTATCGGCTATATCGCATCCGAAAAAGAAATGACGACATTTAAAAAGCTGAATGCTCAGGAGTGGGTTCCCGTTGCCGAGAAGTATCAATATTCCCGTTATAAACCTTGTTATAACTATACCCATCATCAGGTATGTAACTGGATGATCCCTGTAGATGACGAGGAAGATTTTTGCGAATCCTGCCAGCTGACTCATGTAATTCCAAATCTGGAAAATGCCGAAAACATGATTTACTGGTATCGGCTTGAGGAAGCCAAACGCCGTTTTCTGTATCTGACCCAACGTATGAACATTATGCCTCGTCCAAAACATTCGGATGATGATCCATTGGGTTTGCGTTTTGATTTTCTTCTTCCTGAAAAAGACAAGCCAGTACTTACCGGCCATGCCAATGGGGTGATTACCTTAAATGCCTTCGAGGCCGATGTGGTTTATCGGGAAACCACCCGGGTCAATATGGGTGAAAATTACAGGACATTATTAGGGCATTTTCGTCATGAAAGTGGGCATTTTTATTTTAATGTCATCCAGCATCTACATCCGGAATTACTCGATGAACTTCGCCATTATTTTGGAGATGAGCGGCAAAATTATAGTGAAGCACTAGAGAGGCACTATAATCAAGGTGCGCCTATCAACTGGCATGAAAAATATATTAGTCCCTATGCCACTGCACACCCGTGGGAAGATTGGGCTGAAACCTGGTCACATTATCTGCATATCATGGAAACACTGGAAACTGCATTTTATGCCGGTCTACGCGTGGAAGGTAATGGCCGAAATCTAGCCAGTATGGACTTTAAAGAATGCCCGATTGGTGGACAGGATTTTGAACATATCCTGGAAAACTGGGTCACCCTGACTTTTAATTTGAATGCCTTAAACCGCAGTATGGGTCTGGAAGATGCTTACCCCTTTAAGCTGACTGAAGCTGTGAAAGATAAACTGCGTTTCATTCATCGGCATATCTTGGATAAAGTCTTTAATAACCCACGTCTGATTCAGAACTAAAATATTTATCTAGTACAATAAATAAAGCCCGTGATTCACAGGCTTTATTTTGGGCTTATTTTAAGAAAGAGAACTAAGCAATTTTCATTGAACCGGTTTCTTCAAACTGGGCATGCCAGGACAAAGCTTCATTTAACAAATGCGGTGTTTGCCCACCATGCGCACAGGCGCGCTCAAAGTAATCATTCAGACTTTTACGATAATCGGGATGAGCACAAATATCGATAATCTTGCGGGCACGTTCACGTGGTGCCAATCCGCGCAGATCGGCCAAACCTTGCTCTGTTACCAGAATATCCACGTCATGGTCAGTATGATCTGTATGGCTCACCAGTGGAACCACAGACGAAATCGCACCACCTTTGGCATAGGATTTAGTCACAAAAATCGCAATATGTGCATGACGGGTAAAATCACCTGAGCCGCCAATACCATTCATCATCTTGGTGCCAGCGACATGGGTTGAATTCACATTCCCGTAAATATCAAACTCCAGTGCGGTATTGATTGCAATTATACCCAGACGGCGAATCAGCTCAGGGTTGTTGGAAAGTTCTTGCGGGCGTAAGACAATTTTATCTTTGTACTGATCAAAATTCTTCATCACCCGTGCCGCACATTCATCGCTCAGGGTCATGGAACAACCAGAAGCAAAGGTCATTTTTCCTGAATCGATAAGCTGGAAAGTACAGTCTTGCAGGACTTCAGAATACATTTCCAGATGGTTGAAATTAGAATGTTCAAAACCTGCAAATACGGCATTTGCCACGGAACCTACTCCGGACTGCAGCGGCCCCAGATTTTCAGGTAATCGTCCTGCGGCGACTTCATTTTCAAAGAATTGAATTAAGTGGCTGGCAATCGCCAGTGTTTCTTCATCCGGCTCATCCATTGCGAAAGAAGTATCCGGAATCTCATTAATGACAATCGCAGCAATTTTTTCAGGTGCAACATGGATTCCGATTGTACCTATCTTGTCACTGGCTTGCGTCAAAGGAATCGGACCACGGTTTGGACGGGTTTTAGGCAAATAAATATCATGTACGCCTTCTAGCACCGGATTAACTGTTGTATCAATTTCAACAATGACCCGATCTGCCATTTCGATGAAATTCGCCGAGTTTCCACAAGAACCGGTCGGAATAATCTGGCCATCTTCAGTAATGGCCGTTGCGGCAATTATAGCTACATTAATCGCCGGCAGGTTTTTATGACGGATATTGTCTGCCAGTTCAGAAAGATGCTGATCGATATACATCACTTCACCATTATTGATGGCCTGACGTAAAGAAGGATCAGCCTGATAAGGATAACGGCGGGTAATAACATTGGCCTCATTGAGTTTTCCATCAATCCGATTTCCTAAACTTGCACCTGTCGCCAGTGTGATATGGATCGGATACTGCTTTGCATATTCTGCCAGAGCTAAAGGTATAGTTTTCGCTTCACCTGCACCACCAAAACCGCTTAAACCAATCACGTCACCATCTTGAATCACTTCCAGCGCTTTTTCTACAGGTACTACTTTATCTTGTAATGCGAGCAAACGAATACGCTCTAAACCGTTCATAAAAATTCTCAAAAATTAAAAATAAAGAGACGCCTGCTCCTGGCGTACCAGAAGCATTGTGGTCTAATTCAAAAAATATTTAAGTTTGCTACTTTAAGCATATGATCATGCAATTATGAAAAGACTTAAATCAGTTCTACAGCAATCGCTGTTGCTTCCCCACCGCCAATACACAGTGCTGCAATGCCTTTCTTGCCACCAGTACGCTTTAAGGCATGAATCAAGCTCACAATAATTCGGGAACCGGAAGAACCTAGGGGATGACCAAGCGCACATGCCCCACCATTAACGTTCACTTTTGCTGGATCAAGTTTAAAAGCATCTATTGCTAACATGGTTACCATGGCAAAAGCTTCATTAATTTCCCAAAGGTCTACGTCCTGAGCATCCCAACCCGTTTTTTGCAAGACTTTTTCAATCGCGCCCACTGGTGCAATGGTGAATTCTGATGGATGCTGCGAATGGCTGGCATAGGCCACAATATTAGCCAGCGGCTTTAAGTTGCGCTGCGCGGCAATTTCACTCGAGGTAATCACCAGTGCCGAAGCACCATCAGAAATGGAGCTGGCATTTGCCGCAGTAATTGTTCCATCCTTTTTGAAAGCTGGACGTAAGGTTGGAATTTTGTCAGCCTTGGCATTTAAAGGCTGTTCATCCTGTTCTACCACGACATCGCCTTTACGGCTACTGACAGTGACCGGTACGATTTCATCTTTAAAGAAACCTTGCTGCACCGCTGTCACGGCTTTATTTAATGAGCCAATCGCATAGGCATCCTGCTGCTCACGGGTATAGCCCTTTTTATCTGCCATTTCCTGAGCAAGGATTCCCATCGACAGACCTGTTTCCGCATCTTCCAGACCTTCCTGGAACATATGGTCAATGACTTTTCCATGCCCCATACGGAATCCGGCCCGTGCCTTGTCCATTAAATAGGGTGCGTTTGACATCGATTCCATACCACCTGCAACCACAATCTCTGCTGAACCGGCCTTGATTGCGTCTGCTGCTTGCATCACCGCCTTCATGCCTGAACCACAAATTTTATTAATCGTGGTCGCCCCGGTGGAATCCGGTAGACCCGCCTGACGCATGGCCTGACGTGCCGGACCCTGTTTTAAACCGGCAGGAAGAACGCAGCCCATAATCACTTCATCAATATCATTGGCTGCCAGACCTGCACGCGCTACCGCTTCCTTGATCGCTACAGCACCCAAATCTGGTGCCGTACAGCTTGAAAGTGAGCCTTGAAAACCGCCCATTGCGGTACGTACAGCTTCTACAATTACAATCATTCTAATCTCATCCTTTAACATCATTGTTATCAACACTGCAAAGTAATAGCTCTACAGTGTTCGTCCTTCGCAATATTTGCGGGTTTAGGCCTGTGCAGTGAAATATTCTTCTGGCAATTGCATCACCAGCTCCGCACCTGCCTGAATACGTTGAATTCTCGCACTCAAATCCGGGAGTACTTTAGCAATATAGTAATTAGCCAGTACCAGTTTATTCTGGAAATAGCTTTCTTCTTTGGTAGCCGCCGCTTTACTGATACGCGCATACATATAGACGAAGCTCAACAAACCTACGGCGTGCAGATAATCAACAGCAATGGAGTTGGCGAAATCAGGATTCTGCTGAGACTGCTCAACAATAAAATTGGTAATATCTTCCAGTTGCTGACAGGTATCTAAGGTTGCCTTTTTAATCGTTAAGGCATCATCTAGACTTTGGGCAAATTCACGGATTTCTGCAATATACTCTGCAATATATGCACCTTTACATTTCGTAGTTTTACGGCCAATCAGGTCAATTGCCTGCACCCCATTGGTCCCCTCATAGATCTGTGAAATGCGCAGGTCACGGATACATTGTTCCATGCCCCATTCACGGATATAGCCATGACCACCGAAGCACATTTGTGCTTCAAGTGCAGCATCCAGTGCTTTATCGGTGAGGTAAGCTTTGGCAATAGGCGTTAATAAAGCCACACGATCAGTTGCTTTACGTACCGCCTCAGGGTCGGTGGAGTATTTGGTAATATCCAGCTGCTGGCCGACATAGACTGCGAAAGCACGAGAAGCTTCATTATTGGCACGCACATTCAGCAACATACGGCGTACATCGCCATGGACCAGAATTGAATCGGCTGGTTTTTCTGGTGATTTAGCACCGGTTGATGCACGGCCCTGTAAACGGTCGGTCGCATATTGTGCGGCATTCTGATAAGCAAATTCTGCCGCGCCAATGCCTTGAATCCCCATCGACAAACGTTCGTAGTTCATCATCACGAACATGCCCGCCAGACCTTCATTTTCATTACCCACCATATAGCCTTTGGCACCATCAAAGTTCATGACACAGGTTGCCGAGCCTTTAATACCCATCTTATGTTCGATCGAACCGGCAGCGACCGCATTGCGCTCACCGAGTGAACCATCGGCATTAACCAGGAATTTAGGGACAATAAACAGAGAAATACCGCGTGAACCTGCTGGCGCGTTTGGGGTTTTGGCCAGTACCAGGTGAATGATATTTTCACTCAGATCATGCTCACCGCTGGTAATGAAGATTTTGGTCCCGGTAATGTTGTATGAACCGTCTTGATTTGGTTCAGCCTTGGTTTTGATAATGCCCAGATCTGTCCCTGAATGCGGCTCAGTTAAACACATCGTGCCTGACCATTCACCCGTATAGAATTTTGGCAGATAGGTTTCTTTCTGTTCCTGCGAAGCACGGTCATTGATCGCCATGCCAGCTCCCACGGTTAACAGCGAGTAAAGCATGAAAGAGGGATTGGTACTCCAGATCATTTCGTCTGCAAGTACAGTCAGCATTTTTGGCATGCCCTGACCGCCCCATTCTTCAGGAGCACCCAAGCCTACCCAGCCACCTTCGGCAAACTGTCTGAACGCTTCTTTAAAGCCTGCAGGTGTTTTGACTTCACCATTACTAAACTGAGCACCACCTTCTTCATCTGCAGGGCGGTTCAGATCAAGAATCACATTCTTGGAAAACTTGGCCATCTCTTCCAGAATTGCATTTGCAGTTGCCATATCTAAATGTGCAAGATTTTCATTGTCTTGCCAAAATTGTTCGGCCTGAAACACATCATTTAAAATAAATTCCATGTCTTTTAGCGGCGCATTATAAATAGGCATTTTCACATTCCTTCACTGGTGATACTCAATCCTGTTACTGAGTATTTTTTCATTATGGATTCGAGAAAATATTTTGAGGCTTTTTGCTCGAATCCATGCATGTCATTCAAAAATCATCATGTCGAATTAATCTGGTGATGAATTCATTGACATAAATTAGCGATATAAAATTTAAAATCACAAACTTTATACCTTTGGTATTTACTGAATCCTTAAAACTTAAATCCATTAATGAATGAAAAATTTAAGCTGTTAAAATGACTCTGGCTTCACTTCGCTAAACCTTGTCTGGTCTGGGTTTAAAACGAAAATATGATTCAGCTTTATGCCCTAAAACCATAAATCAAATATATTGAAAATGGAATTTTATTTAGCAAAGTTGATCTCAAGGGTTCAATTTTCTTGACAATATTTTTAGCGCAGCTGTATATGACTTTTTTCTACAAGAAATGTTGAATAAATATACAAATTTAGATAAATATCACGACCTTAGTTTTATAGCTATACCTGTGAAAATAGCATATTCTTAGTAGGTTCCTTTTCGAAAATGATGAGTCAAGAAGATGACGACTGTAAGACAGCAGAACTTCCTTCTTCGTAAAGAGAAGATCCTGAGCATGGCGGAAAGTCTACTGCTTGATAATAATCAGGACATCACCTTGAGTGAACTTGCTGAAGAACTAGACATCGCCAAAGGAACCATCTACAAGCATTTTAAAAGCAAGAACCAGTTATATTTAGAACTCATCATTCTGAATGAAAAAAGAATTCTGGCAATTTCCGATAAATATAATAACGATATTAAAAATTATGTTTCGCAATATATGCTTTATCACATGCTCAATTCAAACCGGACTATTTTGCTGCATGTTATTGAAGAGCGTTTAACCAATAATGAAAAAAACCTGAAAGAGTTATTTCAGGAACTCTATCGTATTCGTGAAGAACGGATTATCTGCATTAAAGATATGACCCATGATTATCTGGTATCTTTAGACAGTGCCATGTCAATCCGGGATTATTTATCTTATATCTGGACAGTCACTTATGGCGCTTCATTATTATTAAATTCGACCAGTTATCAAAAAGCGATTGGTTCACGTGAACGCCTGATTAAGCTATATATTAATCAGGCATTGATGACGCCAGATAAAATATCGGCAGTTTCATAAAAAATGCCTAATCATGATTAGGCATTTTAGAATTATTTTTTAAATGGCAAATATCAAGCCATAGTTTCAGGCGGGAAGCCATCTTCAGTTAATGCCGCGATAATCTCAGATTCGCTTGCACTCGATTCAACTTCCACCATTTTGCTGACCACATCAACATCTACTTTAGCATTTTCATCCAGCTCCTGAATGGTTGCCGTCACACTACGTGCACAACCACCACAAGTCATATTTTCAATACGGAATTTCATCTTGATCTCCCTTTGATCAGTTTAAATTTGGGTTAAGCGAATTTTAATTCAAGGCTATTGATCTGCTTTGATAGCCGTATGTGCAGTTTTCCCATGTGACACACCCTGCTCAATCTGTTTCAGAATCTGACAGTCAGATTGCTCATCTCCAGCACACTGTGCAACCGATTGCTGCAAAATTTTCATCATATTTTGCATGTCCGCAATTTTCTGTTGCAGTAACTCGATATGCTTTTGCGCCAACTGTTTGACATCACTGCTGTGTCTGGCATCGTTCAGCCACAGGCCGAGCAATTCTTTCATCTGTTCAGAAGAAAAACCCAGTTCACGCGCATGCTGAATAAAACTTAAAGTCTTGATGTCATCGTCACTATAGATACGATAACCCGAATCGCTACGTTTAGGATTGGGTAATAAACCGATATCTTCATAATAACGGATCATTTTGGCCGAGATCCCGGAGCGTTTCGCGGCCTGTCCAATATTCATTACACTGCCTCCTTCAACTGGATCGGCTGATAAGTCTTTAAACGAAGCGCATTGCTGACCACAAAAACTGAGGATAATGCCATCGCGCCTGCTGCAAACATCGGTGATAACAAAATACCGAAGAATGGATACAACAGACCGGCAGCAATCGGAATCAAGGCAATATTATAGACAAAGGCCCAGAACAGGTTCTGTTTGATATTGCGCATGGTCGCCTGACTCAGGCCAATACCGGTTGCCACATGCTGTAAATTTCCAGACATCAGCACCACGTCTGCTGCTTCGATTGCGACATCCGTACCAGTTCCTATTGCCATTCCAACATCGGCCTGAGCCAAAGCAGGTGCATCATTAATCCCGTCACCGACAAAAGTGACGATGCCATGTTGCTGTTGGAGTTGGCGTACCGCATCGACTTTTTCATTAGGCAGAACTTCAGCAATGACATGATCAATCTTCAACTGTCTGGCAATGGCCTGTGCAGTATGCTGGTTATCACCGGTGATCATGGCAATCTTTAAGCCTTGATCATGTAAGGCCTGAATCGCACTATAGGTTGTGGCTTTAATCGGATCAGCCACAGCAATAATGGCAGCCAACTGCTGATCTATCGCGACATATAAAGGCGTGCGTCCCTGTTCGCCCAACTGTTGTGCCTTCTCTTTAAAAATATCGACACTTAAACCCAATTGCTGCATCAGGCGTTCAGCGCCAATATGAATTTGCTGACCTGAAACTTGAGCTTTCACGCCTGCACCAGTGATTGAATCAAAATCACTGACTTCAGGTAGTTGCAACTGTTGTGCTTTCGCAGCTTCCACAATCGCATGAGCAATGGGATGTTCGGATTTGGCTTCCACTGCTGCGACCATTTGCAATACTATTTGCTGCTCAAAACCAGATGTCACTGCAAAATCGGTTAGGGCTGGTTTCCCTTCAGTTAAGGTTCCGGTTTTATCCACCGCCACAACTCTGGTTTGCTGCAAGAGTTGCAATGCTTCGCCTTTACGGAACAAGATACCCAGCTCTGCTGCCCGGCCGGTGCCGACCATAATAGATGTTGGCGTAGCCAGGCCCATTGCACAAGGACAGGCAATAATCAGTACTGCAACAGCATTGACCAGTGCATAAGTCAGATTCGGTTCAGGACCCAACAGGAACCAGACAATAAAAGTCAAAGTCGCGAGCAGCATCACAGCCGGTACAAACCATAAGGTCACTTTATCGACTGCCGCCTGAATGGGAAGTTTTGCGCCTTGTGCCTGTTCCACCATATGAATAATCTGAGCTAGAACTGAATCTTGTCCGACTGCTGTCGCCTTGATCTGCAAGGTGCCATTCTGATTTACCGTTCCGCCAATCACCCGATCTCCAGCCTGTTTAGCCACGGCTAAAGGTTCACCGCTGATCATCGCTTCATCGATATAACTTTGACCAGAAACGACTTCACCATCAACTGCGACTTTCTCACCCGGACGAATCTCGATCAGCATGCCCTGCTGTACATCAGCAATTTTCAGATCAACCCAGGTTCCATTTTGCTGTACTCGAGCAGTTTTTGGCTGCAAGCCAACCAGATATTGAATCGCTTCAGAGGTTTTACCTTTGGCTCGAGCTTCCAGATAACGTCCCAGTAAGATCAAGGCAACAATCACAGCCGCCGCTTCGAAATACACATGTACAGTGCTTTGCGGCAATAATTGCGGAAAGAAAGTGGAAATACAGGAAAATCCATAAGCGGCTATTGTTCCCACGGCAACCAGAGAATTCATATCGGGTGCCAGTCGCAACAATGCCGGAATCCCATGCTGATAAAACCGCCGTCCTGGAATCAGCAAAACCAGAGTCGTCAGTACAAACTGGATATACCAGCTGTTTTGGGTACCTAGCGTATGTGCAATCCAGTGATGAAAAGCCGGAATCAGATGTGAACCCATTTCCAGAATAAACACCGGAACAGCCAGAATTAGTGCTAACCATAAGTCACGTTTTAGCTGTTCAGTTTCAGCGGTTTTCTTTTCCTGAAATGCCGTCTGGGCATCGGTAGCCTGTGTATCTAATTTTTCATGGGCGTTATAGCCAGCTTTTTTGACAGCAGCAATTAAAGCTGGAAGCTGACTACGCGGCGCCTTGACCGAAGCTGTTTCAGTGGCGAGATTGACGTGTGCTTCACTTACCTGATCGACTTTTAATAAAGCCTTTTCTACACGTGCCACACAGGAGGCACAGGTCATTCCTTCAATAGCCAGTTCAATTCGGTCGGTTTGAATATCAAAGCCGGCCTTTTGTACCGCCTTAACCAGTTGGGAAACAGCGAGAGGACGAATTGCAGTGACGTGAGCTTTTTCGGTTGCCAGATTAACCTGCGCATCCAGTACCTGATCGACTTTTTTCAAGGCTTTTTCAACACGAGCTACACAAGAGGCACAGGTCATGCCTTCAATATTTAAATCAAACTGCTGGATCACGGCTTCAAAACCGATTTTATTGATAGCATTGACGAGTTGCGTTGCAGGAATAGGTTGTTCACTTTTTAAAAAAGCCTGTTCAGTGGAGAGATTGACGTTCGCTTCCACCACACCTTCAATTTTCTTTAAGGCTTTTTCCACACGTGCGACACAAGAGGCACAGGTCATTCCTGAAATCTGTACCTGCTGTTCGTACAACTGTGTGGTTGCTGGTTTATTCATTCTGCACTCTCCATTCACCCATTCACTGCCTATGCTATAGCTTAAACATTACCATAATGGGAAGGTCAAGCTTCTGGTTTAAATTCTTGATCTTTCATTATATGAAGGCATAAAGTCCAATAAAAAAGCCCAAAGATGACTTCAGGCTTTTTCGAGATTTAGTGAAACTAATTTGTTAAATATTTACTCAGCAGAAATATCTTCAAAAAGAATTGAAGATAAATAGCGCTCACCACCATCTGGCAGAATCACCACGATATTTTTGCCTGCATTTTCAGGACGTGCAGCCAGTTGCGCAGCTGCAGCCATTGCAGCACCACTTGAAATACCCACCAAGATGCCTTCTTGAGTCGCAGTTTTACGTGCCCATTCCACTGCATCGCTACTAGTAATGGCAATCACTTCATCTACCAGATCCAGATCCAGGTTCTTTGGAATAAAGTTCGCGCCAATACCCTGAATTTTATGTGGTCCTGGAGTGAGTGTCTCACCACGTTTTGCCTGACCAATAATGGCAGATTCAGCAGGCTCTACAGCAACTGAATAAATCGGCTTGTTTTTCACTTTTTCAAAAAAGCGTGAAATACCGGTAATCGTACCGCCTGTACCTACACCCGCTACCAGAATATCGACATTACCTGCAGTCGCTTCCCAGATTTCAGGACCGGTCGTCTCTTCATGGATTTTTGGGTTAGCTGGATTTTCAAACTGTTGTGGCAGGTAATACAGTTCAGGATTTTCATTCACCAGACGTTGTGCTTCTTCCACCGCGCCTTTCATGCCTTTGGCTGGATCTGTCAGTACTAAATTAGCACCTAATGCTTTCACCACTTTACGGCGTTCAATACTCATGCTGGATGGCATGGTTAAGGTAATATCATAGCCTTTAGCCGCTGCTACAAATGCCAGCGCAATACCGGTATTACCACTGGTTGGCTCAACAATGTGCATGCCCGGCTTCAATTTACCTGACTTTTCTGCATCAGCAATCAAGGCTGCGCCAATACGGCATTTCACCGAAAATGCCGGGTTACGGCTTTCAATTTTCGCAAGTACAGTCGCTCCGCCTGAAATGGCACGATTGATACGAACCAGAGGGGTATTACCAATTGCCTCTGCATTATTGCTATAAACCGCGATACCTAAATTGGCAGGTGTTGGAAAAGCTGAATCTGTAGTCATTAGAATATCCTTGATGTTATTCGCCAAGATGTATTTACATGATACAAGCATTTTCCGGCTTTGTAGATGCCTGAAACAAGATGGAATCACGATAGCAGTTTGAAATGAAACATCTTCTTCCTAAAAAACCGGAACACGATAAAATTATCTTATATTTTAATTAGTAAATTATAACTATTCTTGATAACACAATTCATTAAAAACCATAGTAATTCACGCTTTCTATCCATCAATTCACGCTGTTCGAGTCGTATAATTCGCGGGCTGTAATTGTATAAATGGACATAGTAAATGAAAACCGATCTTGAAATTGCCGCGATGCGGGATTCAGCTCAACAGGTTGTCGGTATTTTAAAGTTAATGGCCAATACGGACCGACTGCTCATTTTATGTCATCTCTCCCAAAATGAACTGAATGTCTCTCAAATTGAAGAGATTACCGACATCAGACAGCCAACCCTGTCTCAGCAGCTCATGATTTTGCGTAAAAGCGATGCGGTAAATACCCGTCGAGACGGTAAACAGATCTATTATTCGATCAAAGACCAGAACCTGGTAGAAATGTTAAAAAAGCTTTATCAAATCTACTGTGTAAATCAAGCAGTCGCTTAAAGCTGCAATTTACCTCATTCGTCCTGTTTTATTTTAAAGCGATCTGCCTGATTTAAATTTTCTTTACTGAGAGTTTTAAGTCTTTTGCCTTGATCCTTTGTCCCCTCATTCATTTTTTAAAATGTGAATGATCACCTATTTATATCCTAAGACTTCTTAGCAGAATTTGTGCATAATATATCTATATTTGTGATTTAGACCTGTATATGCCAAATTTTAAGTCTAGACTGCTCAATAGACTCCCTGCCTGGTCATGGTTAAGTCAGTACAGCCCAGTGAAATTAAAATCAGATGTACTGGCTGCCCTGATTGTCGTCGCGATGCTGGTACCCCAAGGGATGGCCTATGCCATGCTGGCAGGTTTGCCACCGATTATGGGACTCTATGCCAGTATTCTACCAATGATCATTTATGCCTTATTGGGCGGCAGTACGACCTTATCGATTGGACCAGTAGCCATCATTTCCATGATGACCTTTGCCACACTGAATCCATTATTTGAAGTGGGTTCTCCGGTCTATATTGAAGCGGCAACTTTATTGGCATTGATGGTCGGCATTATTTCCCTGCTTTTAGGTGTATTCCGTTTCGGCTTTTTAATTCAGCTGATCAGCCATCCGGTCATTCAAAGTTTTATTATTGCTTCGGCTCTATTGATTGCTTTTGGTCAGTTCAAGTTTCTGGTGGATTTACCTTTAAAAGCCAATAATATTCCCGAGCTGGTGAAAAGCCTGATTGAATATTTACCACTTTTGCATCTCCCGAGTCTGATCTTTGGCCTGCTTTCTATCTGTTTACTGGTTTATCTGCCGAAACTATTAAAATCTCAAGCAGTACAAAGCCGGATCGGTTCGACTGATTTTCTGGTTCGAGCAGTTCCACTGATTCTGGTTTTTCTCGGTATTGCAGCCGTTCTGTTTTTAGACTTAAAAGTTCAGGGCATTAAAACGGTCGGTGAAATTCCTTCTGGCTTTCCGCCCTTGTCTTTCCCACACTGGAACTGGGAGCTGGTGATGACCTTATTACCGGGTGCCAGCATGATTGCCATGATCAGTTTTGTGGAATCTCTCTCTATTGCTCAGGCAACAGCGCTACAGCAGCGTAGCAATTTAAATAGCAACCAAGAACTGATTGCGCTCGGTGTAGCCAATATCAGTGCCGGAATCAGTTCCGCCTTTCCTGTAACCGGTAGTCTGTCACGTACTGTGGTGAATGCTGACGCTGGCGCCAAAACACCTTTGGCTGGCGTATTGTCTTCTTTATTGATTGTCGTGGTTAGTCTGTTTTTTACCAGCTTCTTTGAGGATCTGCCGCTGACCATTCTGGCTGCAACCATTATTGTGTCTATCTGGAAACTGGTCAATTTCCAGCCTTTCGTCGATGCCTGGCGTTATTCCAAAGCTGATGGCATTGCCATGTGGATTACTTTTTTTGGTGTGGTATTACTGGATATTACTACCGGTCTAATCGTCGGGATTATTTCGACCTTTATTCTTATGCTATGGCGCATCAGCCGCCCTCATATTGCAGTCGTGGGTCTGGTGGAAGGCACCCAGCATTTCCGGAATATCCAGCGTCATCAGGTGATGACTTCTGATCGGGTTCTATCTCTGCGTATTGATGAAAACCTAAGTTTTTTAAATGCGCATACTCTTAAAGGTTATCTGATTAATCAGTTAAGTTTAAATGACAAGTTAGAGCATGTGATTTTGAACTGCTCTAGTATTAGTGCGATTGACTTGAGTGCTTTGGAAACGCTGGAAGAGCTCAATGCTGAATTATCCAAACTAAATATTCGCCTGCACTTTGCAGAAGTGAAAGGCCCGGTATTCGACCGCTTGCAAGCCTCCAAACTCATGACACATTTGAGTGGACGGATTTATCTAACCCATTTTCAGGCAATTCAGGATCTGGCTCCGGAAATCTTCGAGAAGCCTCAACATTATATGATTTAAGATTTTTTAATTCCTTGCATGATAGACATGCTGTCATGCAAAGAATTGAACTGAAACATAACTGGAAATGATTGATTTAAATTCTATATTCATTTAAAAAATAAAGATTAAAAACCAATCAGTAAATCTGGCTATTTCTAAGAATTTTGTATGGAAATAATACGATCAAGATAAAAAATCATCTTAATTATTTATTAATTTTCAGTCACTTAAATATTATCTAAAAATATATTTTAAGCGATCCTTAATTTAAGTATAAAATAACGCAAATTTTTTTCGCATTTAGCCCTCGTAATTTTCACAAGGCAACCTTATGTTTTCTGCCCTATCGCGTCTGAGTTTAGTCTCCCGAATCATCATCGCCATTATTCTAGGCGTTGGTGTGGCTCTGTTATTTCCTGAAGCTGCACCTTCCTTAAGCCTGTTGGGTGATCTGTTTATTAAGGCACTAAAATCCGTCGCGCCAGTTCTGGTTTTCATTCTGGTTCTTGCATCAATTGCAAATTTCCAGGTTGGCCAGACCAATTCAACGATAAGACCTATTATGCTGATGTATGCTGTCGGCATGTTCCTGGCAGCATTAAGCGCTGTGATCGCCAGTATTTTATTTCCAAGCACATTGTTCCTGGATATTGCAGCGCAAGGTGATTTACAGCCGCCAGGCAGCCTAGGTGAAATTCTCAAAAATCTGGTGCTGAGCTTTGTAGCGAACCCGGTGGTTGCCATTGCTGAAGCGAATTTTATTGGAATTCTGGCATGGTCAATTGCGTTAGGAATTGCCTTCCGTCATGCATCACACACAACTAAAACCTGTTTAAATGACGCTGCCAATGCCATCAATTATGTAATTCGTCTGGTGATCAGCTTTGCGCCAGTGGGTATTTTTGGTCTGGTTGCCGTGACTTTTGCTGAAGCGGGCCTAGATACCTTGACCAGCTATGCGCATTTATTAGCTGTTCTGCTGGGTACCATGGTATTTGTAGCCTTGGTGATTAACCCGTTAATGGTCGGTTTCATTACCCGTCGTAATCCGTATCCACTGGTCTTTACCTGCTTACGTGAAAGTGGCATTACTGCGTTCTTTACCCGCAGTTCTGCTGCCAATATTCCAGTAAACCTGGACTTGGCAAAACGCTTAGGTGTGAAAGAGACTACTTCAAGCGTAGCGATTCCTTTAGGTGCAGCAATTAACATGGCCGGCGCATCAGTGACGATTACCGTGTTGTCTTTAGCTGCAGTAAATACTTTAGGTGTTAATGTTGACTTCACTACTATGCTAATTCTTTCTATCGTAGCGACTGTGTCTGCGTGTGGTGCTTCAGGTGTGGCTGGTGGTTCACTATTGCTAATTCCCGTGGCTTGTGGCCTGTTCGGGATTTCTTCAGATATCGCAATGCAAGTGGTGGCAATTGGTATGGTGATCAGTGTATTGCAGGACTCTACCGAGACTGCACTCAACTCATCTACCGATGTTTTATTTACAACAGCAGTAGACCGCGCTACAGATTGATTTTATATTGAAGAATCAAGATGTTTTTCTAATGATATTGCCATGCCATTACAGCGTTTACCATCGTGGGTTCAATTGGGTGCATTCTTCCTTGCGGTAAATGCCGGAATGATTAATGTATTAGGACTGGTGACCGTGTTGCATCAGTCCGTTTCACATATGACCGGTAACGTCAGTATGCTGGCGATGGCGCTGCTGGACTGGCAACCACGCCAGATTTTGTATCTGATTCTGGTTACGCTCTGTTATGTGATTGGCTCGATGTATAGCGGGCTGATTTTAGGAAATAGTCACTTTCGCTTGGGACGCCTGTATGGTTATCCTTTAAGCCTGGTGGCTTTTTTTATATTCATTTGCTGGCTGTTATTGCCCTATTTCCCGCGTTATGCCTTGTTATGGGCCTGTGTCGCGATGGGTGTACAAAATGCCATGGTCAGCCACTATAAAGGTGCGATTATCCGGACCACCCATTTGTCTGGTGTACTGACCGATTTAGGTCTGGCTATGGGCTATCGCCTGCGTGGTCTGGTAGTAGAATCTCGTAAAGTGATCCTGCATATGCTGATTCTGGCCGGCTTTTTGGTGGGTGGCATACTTGCCAGCTGGATTTATCCTTATTTAAAATTAAATGCATTCCTGGTCCCTACAGTGTTAAGCCTGCTGCTTAGCCTGACCTATTGGGTGATCTATTTACGTTATCGACATCAACACGACTAATTTCTGGAAACTCTCATGGTTAAAAATGCATTACAGGCACAATTGTTAAAGGCAGGCCTGGTCGATAATAAAAAAGCCAAAAAACTGTCTAAACAGGCTGTACATGAAAAGCGCACAGGCGACAGTAAAGAAGCCGAAATCAAGGCCAAGATTGAACAGGACAAACAGGAAAAGCTGGCTAAAGACCAAGCCATTGAACAAGCGAAAAAAGCCCAGTTGCAGGAAAAAGAACTCAAAGCTGCCATCATGCAGATGATTAATCAGCATAAAATCCGCGATACGGATGGCGAAATTAGTTATCAGTTTATTGATGACAGCAAGATCAAGAAAGTTTATATCAACCAGCAGATTTATAATGCACTGGTCGCTGGCAGTCTGGTGATTGCACGTGAAAATGAGAGTTATGCCTTCCTGCCTAAAGCTCTGGCGGATCGCATCAATTCGAAAATGGAAGGCTTTATCATTGTGAATAATTCAGAGAAAAATGAAGAAACCACTGATGAAGAAGACCCATATGCAGCTTATGTGATTCCTGATGATTTAATGTGGTAAACACATTTTCCTTAAAAGGAAAGCATAAATAAAAAACCGGCATATTTGCCGGTTTTTTTAATCTGTTTCATTAAGTCTATGTCAGCTTGCCTTTTACATACTCTTGTTTTAATAGATAGCAAATTTCACTCAATTTAAATCTTATTTGGAAACTTCAGATTTCATATAAAGAGCCTTAAATGAAAGCGCTAATAACTAAAATTTAGTCTGTAAATATGCAATAAATCCCTCAATTTTCTTAATCACGTATAAGCAGATATGCAAAGGACTCACGTTATTTTGTTGAGCTTTTTCTACTCTATACTTTGCTCTTTCTAAGAGTGCTATTACATAATGTATAGAGCTTTTAAGAATTTTTTTCGGATCTTTTTTTGAATACAAGTAACAATCAATTTTTTCAAAAGATTCATCATTAACCACTATCTCCAATATAGTGTTATTGATCTCATGACTTATTGATTGCTCAATATGTTCCAGTTCATAGGAATGTAGAGCTGGTGCTATAACTATTTGAAGATTTTTCATTTTTAATGATTAAGATTATATGATTTTAATCCTAGCACTATCGTAAGTATATAAAATGTAAAATAAACATTAAGTTATGTCGAATTAACATAATTAAACGCTATATTAAATTCTTTAATTCACTTTGACATTTTTAATTTTTTAAAGTTAGAAAAAATACAAGCTAGGCTGTTCTATCAATTTTTCACGTTTCCTAGCCATTAACCAATCAATTTCCATTGATCTATTTAATCTGAATTAACCTGAAGGAAAAAATAAATGCCTGAATAGTGATTAAGTTCGCATCCTCTAAGAAAGATATGTTTTAAAAGGTTATCCAAGATTAAAAAATTGCGTTTAAACCTATAAACTCTAACAAATTTTTTGAGTTAAAGAGAAAGATCAGTTGGAACAGTTTAATTTTATTCAGAATATTCGAGATTGGGCCGATCAGTACCCTTGGCTGGAAATGTTATCTTCACTGAGTATTGTGATTTTACTGGCCATCCTTGCCAATGTGTTTGCCAAACAGATTGTCGTACGTGGCATCCGTCAACTGATTTCCAAAATGCCCTTTGCCAATAATCAGATTTTTGCTGAACATAGCGTGATACGCCGGATTTCCAATATTGTTCCAGCAGTCGTGATCATGAACGGGATTACCACAGTTCCACATTTATCCGACAAGGTACAAACTTTTGTACAAATGGGTGCTCAGGCATTTATTTTCCTGACCATTGCTCTGGCGCTCGGTGAATTACTGAATATCTTTAACCTGATTTATCAGCGCAATCCCAAGTCACGCAACAAGCCGATTAAAGGTTATTTACAGCTGGTTAAGCTGATCATCTTCATTGTTTGTGGCTTGATGATTTTAGGCACTTTCCTGAAAAAAGATGTATTCACCTTGCTCGCTGGCTTTGGTGCGATGGCCGCTGTCCTGATGCTGGTCTTTCAAAATACGATTCTGTCACTGGTCGCTTCGGTTCAGATTTCATCTTATGACATGGTACGTATTGGTGACTGGATTGAAATGCCGACCCTGAATGCCGATGGTGATGTCATTGATATGTCATTACATACCGTGACTGTGCAGAACTTTGACAAAACTGTGACCACGATTCCGACCAATAAACTGGTGACTGATACCTTCAAAAACTGGCGCGGCATGCAGGAGGCGGGTGCACGCCGGATCAAACGTTCAATTCATATTGATCAAACCAGCGTGCATTTTATGACGGCTGAAGAACAGAACAAACTGAAAAATTTCATCCTGCTGGATCAATATCTGAATACCAAATCAGAAGAACTAGAGAAGTTTAACCAGCAGCTCCAGCATCATTCACAATACAACCAGCGCCGTCTGACCAATTTAGGGACATTCCGTGCTTATCTGGAATTTTATCTACAACAGCATCCTGGCATTGCCAAAGATTTCTCATTGATGGTGCGTCAGTTACAACCGACCAGCGAAGGTTTGCCACTGGAAATTTATGCTTTCACCAATACGACGGTTTGGGCAGAGTATGAAAATATCCAGTCAGATATCATGGACCATATTCTGGCGATTATTCCAGAATTTGGATTGAAGGTGTATCAGGCGCCTTCTGGGAGTGATTTTAAGGAATCTTTTAACGCGAGTTCTTCATCTCCGATTATTACTTAAACTAACCTCTCAACTTAAGCCTGAAATAATCTCTTATTTCGGGCTTTTTTATTCAGTATTTAAAGCGAATTCAGGCTCTTATTTTTAGTCTTTACTTTAGCTGGCATAAATCTGGCATGAGTTTCTGCTATGCAACCTAAAGTTTGATTTAGTTAAACATTTGTGGCAATTTCACTCAAATTCAGGCTTCAAAAAGCAGAATCCTTTATAATCTTCGCAAAGAAAATACATGATAAGAGTACGTGAATGTTTCGATGGCTTGAACGGCTGGTAGATCCCTATCCCACCAAAAACCTGAATCAACCTTTACCCACCAGGTTTTTCCCCTTTGTCTGGCAGGCAGCCTATGGGGTACGCCGTTATTTGCTGATTCTAGTATTGTGTACCGCAGGTGCAGCCAGTTTTGAGGCCTTACTGTATTCGAAAATTGGCGATCTGGTGAACTGGTTGAGTCAAAGTCAGCCAGAGACTTTTTTAGATCAACATGCCAGCAATCTGACCTTATTGAGTATTATCTTGCTTGCCAATATCCTGTTTGCCAGTGCCCAGTCCCTGATCAAGCATCAGATTTTATACAGTAATTTCCCAATGCGTCTGCGTTGGCGTTTCCATAACTTATTGCTCAAACAAAGCCTAGACTTCTTCCATAATGACTTCGCCGGACGCTTATCGGCCAAAGTCATGCAAACGGCGCTGGCGATCCGGGAATTCTGGGTCATTTTAGGAGATATGCTGGCCTATGTGCTGATTTATTTCGTCACGATTAATATTGTTTTGGGTGCCATTTCCCCCTTACTCATCCTGCCGCTTATGGTCTGGCTATTACTGTTTATCTGTGCTGCCTGCTATTTCATTCCAAGATTAAGCAAGATTTCGTCCTTACAAGCGGATGCACGTGCAGTCATGACCGGACGTGTGACTGATGCCTATACCAATATTCAGACCGTAAAACTGTTTGCGCATGCAGGTCGTGAAAGCCAGTATGCCAAATCCTCCATGCAGGAATTTATGGTTACGGTATATAAACAGATGCGGCTGGGCGCTCAATACGAAATCAGCATTCTGATGCTGAGCGTTGTGCTGTATGCAGGTGTGCTGGGAACTGCGATCTGGCTCTGGATGCAAGGTCAGGCGCAGCTCGGGATTATTGCAGCCACTACAGCAATGGTATTAAAGCTGAATAGTATTGCTGAGTTTATGATGTGGCAGACCTCTGCCCTGTTTGAAAATGTCGGTACCATTCAAGATGGGATGAAAACTCTGGGCCGTCGGATCAATATTCAAGACAAAGAAGATGCGAAAGAACTGGAGCTAAAACACGGTGAGATTAAATTCGATAATGTCACTTTTGCCTATAATGAAAAACCGGTCATTGACCAGTTTAATCTGACCATTCGCCCAGGTGAAAAAATCGGGATCGTGGGGCGTTCTGGAGCTGGTAAATCGACCCTGATTCAATTGCTATTGCATTTCTATCATCTGAATCAGGGCCGTATTCTGATTGATGGCCAGGATATTGCCGATGTCACTCAGGACAGCCTGCGTAAAAATATTGCGCTGGTCACTCAGGATACGTCTTTACTGCATCGTACTGTAGCTGAAAATATCAAATACGGTCGTCCGGATGCAACTGATGAAGAGATGTTTGAAGCTGTACGCAAGGCTAAAGCAGAAGAATTTATTCCGAATTTGACTGATTTGCGTGGCCGTAGAGGCTATGACGCCTATGTAGGTGAACGTGGCGTGAAGCTTTCTGGTGGACAGCGCCAACGTATTGCCATTTCCCGGGTATTCCTGAAAGATGCACCGATTCTAATTCTGGATGAAGCCACAAGTGCTCTGGATTCTGAAGTTGAAGCGGCTATTCAGAATAGTCTGGATGATTTGATGCAAGGTAAAACGGTTATTGCCATTGCGCATCGTCTTTCTACCATTGCGCAAATGGACCGTCTGATTGTGATGGATCAAGGGAAAATCGCTGAGCAAGGTACGCATGATGAACTGGTTGCCTTAAACGGGATTTATGCGCAGTTATGGCAACGTCAAACAGGCGGTTTCTTGGTACAGCAACATACTAAAACTGACAACTTGCATGAAGCATAATTGCTCTCTATCCAGTAGTAGCTGACATCTACAACAGAAACCGAAGCATTCTATTTGAGTCACTTGAATAGTAATGCTTTGGTTTCCTTTTATGGGAATATCATCTACTCCAAGAGTATTTTTTTATTCTAGATTTTTCGAAAAACAGCTCTATTCTGAACTAGAAGAAATCTGTAGCCTTAAAATTAAATCCCTAAAACATCTCTGGTTTACATTGATTTCCAACTTTAAATTAGGCTACTCTGCTTGAAGTTGATTGAAATCTTATTGTGGAAATTGCCGCAGCTTTGTCCAACAATTTTTATCAAGAAAATGGCTTTTTCATGCCAATATGAAGTGAAAATAAAAAAATTTGAATGAGTGCAACGGATCGCGCATGAAAACAATAGCTCCACGCCAAGACCAAGGTATTCCAGGTGTATACGGTCTCTTGCTTCTCGATGTCATTTCCCGCTGGGGGTATAATAATGAGTCGCTTTTTAAGCCTTTTGGCCTGACCAGTGAACAGTTGGCAGATCCTGATTATCGTATTCCGACATCAGTGGCCAATGAACTGGTCAAGCATGCCCTGAAGCTCACTGGTGAACCGACACTGGGTTATCACTTAGGTACCCAGATGCGGATTTCGATTCATGGCTTTATCGGTTATGCCATCATGACGGCGAATAATATTACCGAAGCTCTGGTGCTGGCGAACCGATTCATTCAGTTACGTTTACCCTTCCTGCAGCTATTTTTCTCGACCTTTGGCGCTAAGGCAACCGTACAGCTGCAAACTGATATTCAGCTGGAACCGCTTCGCACCGAAATTTCAATTGCCCTGATGATTGGCCTGATCAGTATGGCCAAAGCCATTACCGGGGTTAACGATGCAACCGGTGAAATCGACTTTGATTTCAAAAAACCGGAAGGTTTTGAGCGCTTCATGGCGAAATTTCCTACGCATCAGTTCCGTTTTGAACAGCCGCATTTAATTTTAAGTTTTGATAAAAGCTACCTGATGAACAAGCTGGTACATGCTGATCCAATTGCCAGCCAGATTGCGATTAACCAATGTGAAGCCGAATTATCTGCTTTAGGTGAACGGCATCGGATTGCCATGCGGGTGCGGGATATTCTGACTCATTCCGAACAGCATTATCTGAGTATTGAAAGCGTAGCTGAACGGCTGCATATGTCAGATCGAACCTTAAAGCGTCAGTTGGCCGCTGAAGGTACTTCTTTTTCGACGCTGGTGGATGAAGTGCGCTACCGGCATGCCACTTCCTTATTATCCCGTACAGACTTTACTCTGGAGCAGATCGCTGATGAACTTGGCTATAGTGATGTGGCGAATTTTAGTCGGGCGTTTAAGCGCTGGAGTGGTCGTAGCCCGAGCAACTGGCGTAAAGATCCTTATTTATAAGCACGGATAAACCTTTTGTTTTGACCAAAAAGAATGTATAAAACATATCAAAAATGATCTTAAGATTTTTAGGGAGTTATCAATGAATCATCCTTCAGAATTAAAGTACGCAAGTACACATGAATGGGTACGCATTGAGGGTGATCTTGTTGTGACCGGTATTTCCGACCATGCACAGGATGCATTAGGTGATCTGGTTTATGTAGAAGCACCAGATCTTGACTCACATATTACTGCGGGCGAACAGGCTGGCGTGGTTGAATCAGTAAAAACCGCTTCTGATATTCATGCACCTGTCTCTGGTACAGTGGTTGAAATCAATGCTGCGCTTGAAGATGATCCTGACTTCATTAATGATGACCCGTATGGCAAAGGCTGGATCTATAAAATCAAACCGGACAATATGGCAGATGTAGAAAAGCTATTGTCTAATACAGAATATGAAGCTGGCCTATAAGCTACTTTGATTTAGTATGGAAAAATAAGAATCAGCCTGCGGGCTGATTTTTTTATGCATTGAAAACTTCGTATTTAAAGCTCACCATCAAATACAATGTATTTATATCGGAATTTTATTGTATTTTTCACACATTTTTCTTAAAGTCTTTGCTGTACCTGCTATCACTCGCATCAGATAGCTCAGGCTGCTTTATAAAAATAATATTCATGCTCATCGCAGCATTTCCCTATAGATCAATTTAGGAAAATTATGAAATCCAATCTATTGCCTTTATGGACCAAGCCTTTTGTGCTGTGTCTGGCCAATAACCTGTTTTTATTTATTTTCTATTTTGCACAAACCACGATTTTACCGATTTATATCCTGAAAGAATTAGGTGGAAACTTAGCCCAAGCTGGTCTGGCCATGACCTTGTTCATGATTTCAGCCATTGCGGTACGTCCATTTAGTGGCCTGATTATTGAAAAATTGGGTATCCGTAAAACCCTGATTGTTTCTGGAACCTTTTTCAGTCTATTTTCCCTAGCCTACTTGCTTGCCGATCAGCTGACGACCTTATTTATCATCCGTTTTTTGCATGGGATCTGGTTTAGTATTTTGACTACCGTCTGTGTTCCTGTGGTGAATCAGTTTATTCCAGAGCAGCGTAAAGGCGAAGGCATGGGCTATTACGTTATGTCAGTCAATCTGGGTATTGTTCTAGGACCATTGATTGGCTTAAGTCTGATTGAATACTGGTCTTATTTTCAGATCACAACATTGCTTATTGCATTAGTTTTTATCGGATTTGCTTTCTGCTTAATGATTCCGGTCAAAAGGCCTGAGAACATCATTCAAACTATTCCTGATAAAAAAGGACTGGCGTTGTCTGATTTTATGGAAAAGAAAGCGCTGCCTGTTGCTGTTCTGGCTGCTCTGATTTCCTTCTCTTACGCCAGCATCATGTCTTTTATTGCGCCTTTTGCTGCCAGTAAAAATCTGATGGCTTATGCCAGTTTATTCTTTGTTGTATTTGCCATTTCCATGATGAGTTTGCGTCCAATTACCGGAAAAATTTATGATCGTAAAGGCCCACAATATGTAATTTATCCTGCGCTCTTAGTATTTAGTTTAGGACTTTTTTTACTCAGTCAGATTCAGACTTTGTGGGGATTCTTACTGGCTGCGGTATTGATTGGTGTCGGTTTTGGCAGCGCACAACCTTGCATCCAGACACTGGCCATTCAACGTGCACCGAAACACCGGATTGGGTATGCGACTTCGACCTTTTATACCTTCTATGATGTAGGAATTGCGGTCGGCTCGCTACTGATTGGGGCGCTTATTGCGACTTACAGTTATCAGTTCGCCTTTATTCTGTGTAGTTTACTCACCTTATACAGTATTGTTTACTTTAAATTGGTCGTTCAAGTTAAGACTGCCTAATACAATTTAATGTCTAAATATAATAAAAAAAAGCAGATAAACTGCCTGTTTTAATTCTGACACGAAGAAGTATTTATTCAGATGCTGAAGTATTTTCTTGTTCTTTTTCTTCAGCTTTCGGTTCTTGCATCATCGTGAATTGTGTTGCTTCTCCAGCAGCAGGATTATCCTGGCGGTTGCTTTTCAGCTTGATCTGTAAACGTAATTCATTAGTCGAATCAGCATTACGTAATGCTTCCTCATAAGAAATCGCACCCTCGTTATACAGGTCAAATAAGGCCTGATCGAAAGTCTGCATGCCCAGTTCACGAGATTTGCCCATAATGGCCTTCAGCTCATGAAACTCACCTTTTAGAATCAGATCAGAAATCAAAGGTGTATTTAACATGATTTCAATTGCAGCCCGACGCCCTTTTCCATCCTGAGTACGAATCAGACGCTGGGAAATAATCGCCTTCATATTCGAAGATAAATCCATTAATAACTGATTACGGCGTTCTTCCGGGAAGAAGTTAATAATCCGGTCCAAAGTCTGGTTAGCATTATTGGAATGCAGTGTACCCAGACATAAATGTCCGGTTTCAGCAAAGGCAATTGCGTGTTCCATGGTTTCGGTATCCCGAATCTCACCGATCAGAATTACATCGGGGGCCTGACGCAAGGTATTTTTCAGCGCATTGTGCCAGGAATGGCAATCGACTCCAACTTCACGGTGAGTAATCATGGATTTCTTGTGTTTATGTACATATTCCACCGGATCTTCCACGGTAATGATATGCCCCGCCGAATTTTCATTGCGGTAGTCAATCATCGCTGCCAGAGAGGTCGATTTACCTGAACCCGTTCCTCCTACAACCAGTACCAGACCGCGTTTTTCCATAATCACGTGTTTCAATGATTCTGGTAATTTCAGTTTCTGGAAATTTGGAATTTCTGCGGTAATGGTCCGGATTACCATCCCGACCTGAAGCTGTTGTACGAAAACATTTACCCGGAAGCGCGATACGCCCGGCACGGTAATCGCGAAGTTACATTCCAGTTCAGCTTCAAACTCTTGACGCTGTTTGTCATTCATCAAGCTATAAGCAAACAGTTTGGTTTTTTCAGCAGTTAAGGTCTGTTGTCCAAAGGGCTTCATTAAGCCCTGATGTTTAATACTCGGTGGAAAATCTGCGGTAATAAATAAGTCTGAGCCCCCATATTCCACTACTTTGGTCAGCATGTGATGCATGAATTTTTTTGCTTCGTCCAACAGTTCTGCCGTGAACATTCTCTTCCCCTGGAAATACACAATTACATGAATTTAAATGCTTGATTCATGCCAATATCATTTGATTTTTATTGTGCAGCGTTTTTTTTAAAGCCTCAAATAGATTTGATTTATAAAGAAAATATTTTTGGAATATTATGTGATGAAGTTCAACAAAATATTAATTAAGTAGATATAAATTGCCTTTTAAAAACTATTGCATTTTAAAAGAATATTACGATGAAAAAGATCATATTCAGGATATAAATGCAGACAGGGTTAAATTAAATTCGTCAGGCAAGTAAGGATAGAATTGAATATCTAGATAGGTGGCTGAAAGCTGCCTTGCTTAAAAGCCACCATTAAAGAAGATTTATGACTCAGTTCTATTGAGCTGAATAGTAATCTGTTTATTAAAAAAAGATTAATCAGGAGAAAGTACACGCGATCCGGACTGTTCCAGAAGTGAAATCTGTGCATTTTCTGCCTGTAAAACAGGATTAATACGACTGCTCTTCAGCTTGATTTGCAAACGTAATTCATTGCTGGAGTCTGCATTATGCAAGGCTTCTTCATAAGAAATAATGCCTTGGTTATATAAATCAAATAATGCCTGATCAAAGGTTTGCATGCCCAGTTCCCGCGAACGAGCCATAATCGTTTTAAGTTCATGGAATTCACCTTTACGAATCAGGTCAGAAACTAAAGGGGTATTTTGCAGAATTTCTACCGCAGCCCGACGACCTTTACCATCTTCAGTGCGAATTAGCCGCTGAGAAATCACGGCTTTGATATTAGCTGATAAATCTAGCAGTAACTGATTACGGCGTTCTTCTGGAAAGAAGTTAATAATCCGGTCCAGTGCCTGATCGGCATTATTAGAATGGAGTGTTGCAAGACATAAATGGCCAGATTCAGCAAAGGCAATTGCATGCTCCATACTGTCTGTATCGCGGATTTCACCAATCACGATGACGTCAGGTGCCTGCCGCATGGTATTAATCAGTGCATTGTGCCAGGAAACACAATCCACACCAATTTCCCGCTGGGTAATCATCGACTTTTTATGCTGATAGACATATTCCACCGGATCTTCGATCGTAATAATATGCCCCTCAGTATGCGTATTACGGTAATCAATCATGGCTGCCAACGTAGTTGATTTTCCGACACCCGTTGCACCAACTACCAGCACCAGACCACGTTTCTGCATAATGACCTGTTGCAATGAAGCTGGTAAGCCTAGTTGCTCAAAGCTGGGAATATCTGTCGTAATGATTCGAATCACCATGCCTACATTGTGCTGTTGCTGAAAGACATTAACCCGGAAGCGCGACACGCCCGGGATGCTAATACTAAAATTGCATTCCATCACCGATTCAAATTCCTGAATCTGTCGCTCATTCATCAAGGCATAAGCAAACAAACGGGTCTTATCGGCTGTAAGTTTCTGCTGGCCGAACGGTTTCATTAACCCCTGCTGTTTGATACTAGGCGGGAAATCAGCTGTGATAAAAAGATCGGAACCACCATATTCCACGACTTTGGTCAGCATATGGTGCATAAATTTACGTGCTTCATCGAGTAATTCAGTTGTATACATAGCAAGCTTCCCGGGATCATTACTCATCCGCTGTTTAAAAACAGTATCAGGCTGACCTCTAATAAATTATTGTTATTGTTTATTTTTTATGAATTTTTTAAAATCGTTTTAATACTCATTGTTTTAATTTTCAAAATATCGAATTGTTGCTTTCAGCATTTAGAAAAATACTTCTGAACAACCATATCCGATCATAATATCTTTCCTCAACGAATTGAGGAAAGATAAGATCGTGAGTTTAAGCGCTACGCTTTAAACTTTCGCATCGCAGTGAATCAGCCATATTTAACAATAATTGCTCGGTTTTTGTCCAGCCCAGACATCCATCAGTCACTGACTGGCCGTAAACCATATCTTCAGAGATTTTCTGATTGCCATCGACCAGATGACTTTCGAGCATTACACCCCGCACATTGCTGTGCAAACGTTCAGCGACGATTTGCTCCAGCACTTCAGGTTGTAGCATTGGGTTTTTTGAACTATTACCATGACTGCAATCAATAACCAGGGCCGGCAAATCGGTTGAGTGTTTCGCTTTAATTTTTTCAATTTCAGACAACTGGTAGTTCGGACCACTATTTGAACCACGCAGGATCAAATGTGCTTTTGGATTCCCTTTTGAGCTCAGGATACACGGCAGACCCGATTGGCTCATGCCCATGAACTGATGTGGATTGGAAGCTGACTGAATAGCATCAAGAGCAATTTGAATCGAACCATCTGTCCCATTTTTGAAACCGATGCTGTACGGCATATGGCTGGAAATTTCACGGTGAATTTGTGATTCACTGGTACGCGCGCCAATCGCACCCCAGGCCAATAGATCATCGAAATACGCCGTTGCCATTGGACTTAAGATCTCTGAGGCAATCGGCAGGCTCATGCCAATCAGTTTTAGGTACAGTGCACGAGATTTTTCCAGACCCAATTGCATATTGGATGAGCCATCGAGTTCTGGGTCATACAGGAAGCCTTTCCAGCCTACAGTAGTACGTGGTTTTTCAATATAGGCCCGCATAACCAGGAAAATTTGATCAGAAACCTGTTCCTGAAGCTGTTTTAATTTTTCTGCATATTCCAGTGCGGAAGCTTCATCATGAATGGAACATGGTCCGGTAATCACCATTAAACGGTGATCTTTACCCTCTAAAATATTTTGAATAATTTGACGCTGTTCAGCGACTTGTACAGCCAATTGCGGAGACAGTGGCAATTGCTGCTTAAGCTGCTGTGGTAAAGCTAAAATGGTTTCTGTTTGATGTTGTTGTGATGTATGTGCAATATTCATGACTTTAAATCCTGGGACTGGCAATCAGTCCAAACTTTTATTTGAGCGTTATGGGTCTAATCGAAGATGTCGAAAGCGTCATTAGCTGGCTAAAGTAAGACCAATAAAAGTTGCTAAAGTATGAATAGTTAAAGTTTGTCATGGCTGTCTCCAAAAAATTGTTAAATCACATGCATAAAAAAACCTGATCAGGGTTGCCGATCAGGTATTAACTGGTGGGCAACCTTTTCATTGCCCAAACGCATTCAGGCAATTATCTAAACTGCCAAAAATAAAAATAAGCGTTTGAAATGATAGGTTGCTTTAACATGTTTATGTCTTTCATAAAAATGTGAATCTGAAATTAAAATACGCGCTCTATCCAGTTTTGACAAGTAGTAAATATAAAAAAATATTTATCAGTATTTGTACTTTTACTTATCGCCCTAGAATTCTAGCCTTTTAGTGATCAATTTTCAGATATTAATAATGAACAAAGTCGTGGAAGTCAGCGGACTTTGCCCATTTCCTTAAAACCAAGAGCATATTAGATCTTGATTTTGGCATTTGCAATTAACGGGTTACGCGATTCCATGCATCACGTACTGCAAATTTTGCCTGTTCCCAGTTCAGACGTGACTGGCCTTTTACTTGCTCCCATTTTACTTTCAGATCGCTTTCTACGTCTTCAAAACGGGTATTAGCATCATATGCCCCACGGTTTTCATAACCGACACGATAGGCCGCATTATAGTCACGATCGTAATCTAAATCGCTATACGTGGTACGGGCATCTGAATAATAAGGGGTTTCAACAGCATTATCTCGCCAGAAAGCTGCTTCTTCAGTCGGGTTCACAGCTTCGCCTACGCCTTTACCTGCCAGACCACCGACCACTGCCCCAACAACACCGCCTACTGCTGCACCGACCGGACCGCCTGCTGCACCGACCGCTGCACCTGCCGCTGCGCCACCTGCAGCACCAACACCTGTACCCACAGGATGAGCACCAGGTTCACCAGTAATTGGATCAGCATTTAAATCATCGCGGACATCTTTAGGCGCATTCTTAATTACATCACGATCAAAATTATCATTCGACATAGAGCTTATCCTTATTCTTTAAAATGGTTTTATCACGTATTTTCATACGTCCTATTTAATATAAGCATCTGGCATGTAATGACATTAGCAGGCGTGTGTTGTTTCAGTGACTCTCTGTGAGGCTTTCATGCACTAATGTATCTTGAATCAAGTGAAAGCCGCATAAAAAAGACCGGATTGGTACCGGTCTTTTTTAGATTAAAACAGCTTAGTCAAAATGAATGACTGTACGGATTGATTTACCTTCATGCATCAGGTCAAAAGCTTCATTGATCTGTTCTAATGGCATCGTATGTGTCACAAATGGTTCTAACTGAATTTCACCTTTCATGGCCTGTTCAACCATGCCCGGTAATTGAGAACGACCTTTAACACCACCAAATGCCGTACCCATCCATTTACGGCCTGTGACTAGCTGGAATGGACGAGTTGAGATTTCTTTACCTGCACCTGCTACGCCAATAATCACAGACTGACCCCAGCCACGGTGTGCACATTCCAGTGCTGAACGCATTACGTCGACATTACCAATACATTCAAAAGAGTGGTCTACGCCCCAACCGGTCATTTCCACAATCACTTGCTGAATTGGCTTGTCATAGTCTTTTGGATTCACAAAATCAGTAGCACCAAACTGTTTAGCCAGTTCAAATTTATCCGGATTGGTATCCACGGCAATAATACGGCCGGCTTTGGCCTGGCGAGCACCTTGTACAACTGCAAGACCAATACCGCCTAAGCCAAATACAGCGACGCTATCGCCTTCCTGTACTTTAGCAGTGTTATGTACTGCACCAATACCTGTAGTCACGCCACAGCCTAATAAACACACTTGCTCATGGTTAGCTTCAGGGTTAATTTTCGCCAGAGAAACTTCTGCAACGACTGTATATTCAGAGAACGTTGAACAGCCCATATAATGATAAATCGGTTGGCCATTATAAGAAAAACGGGTAGTTCCATCTGGCATTACACCTTTACCCTGAGTCGCACGAACCGCTACACACAGGTTGGTCTTACCCGATTTACAGAACAGACATTCACCACATTCTGCCGTGTAAAGTGGAATCACATGATCACCCGGTTTCAGACTCGTCACGCCTTCACCTACCTCAACGACCACACCCGCGCCTTCATGGCCTAAAATTGCTGGAAATACGCCTTCCGGATCATCACCAGACAAGGTAAATGCATCGGTATGACATACGCCTGTATGGCTAATTTTTACCAGTACTTCACCTGCTTTTGGTGGAGCAACATCTACTTCCACAATTTCTAATGGCTGACCTGGGCCAAATGCAACCGCTGCACGTGATTTCATGTAAAACGATCCTTTTATTACTGATTTACAGATGGTTAACAGTAACCTCTTTCTATTCAGAGATTCAACCATTAACATCACTAGTTGAGGAATAAAACCCCTATAACTAATGGAACATCAATGACTAAGCCCTCGTCAATTACATGTTTAAGTATTTTTGTTTTTAGTCTGACTATTTCTGGCTGTGAATTAGCTCCCAATACAGCAAAAGACGAAGCCATTACTCCGGTACAATCGGCCCACTGGATTAGAGAGGAACAACTGCCACAGATTCAGGAAGGGAAAACGGCTTATCTGCCTTTATATGACGGTTTTATGAGTATGGCGGCAAGGTTATATCTGATTAATCAAGCCAAATACCATCTCGACCTGCAATATTACATCTGGAAAGATGACTATATTGGCAACATGATCCTCTCCCAATTATTAAAAGCCGCAGACCGTGGCGTGAAGGTTCGGGTTCAGATTGATGACCAGAACGGGACTCAACTGGATGATAAGTTGCTGGCCTTAGCCCAGCATCCTAATTTCGAAGTCCGACTATTTAATCCTTATAAATTCCGTCAATTGCGTGCCCTGGATTACGGATTCCGTATGAAATATATTAATCCGCGTATGCATAACAAACTGATTATTGCGGATGGTACGGCAGCGGTCACAGGTGGTCGGAATATCAGTAGTGAATATTTTGATGCCAGTAAGGATTTTCAGTTTAGCGATGTTGATATTTTCTTTGCCGGAAAGCCAGCACACGATGCGAATCAAACCTTTATCAAATTCTGGAACGATGATCTAAGCTATGATATCCGACAAGTTCTAAATGATTCGGGTAATCCACAACTTTTAAAACGACTAAGAACTGAATTTAAAGAAGATGAAGTCGATAAAAATGAATTGAAACGCCGAGTCGGTATTGCGGAGCAGCAGATTGATGAACAACTGAGAAAGCGCCCGATCAAATGGGGAAATGCCTATTTTGTTGCCGATGCCCCTTCCAAGGTTCGTCTTAGCGCCCAGAATGGCGATTATATTTATACCCATATGCTGGAACTCATGGGTGAGCCCAAAGATCATCTGGAACTGGTTTCTTCTTATTTCATTCCTACTCAGGAAGGTGCGGATTATTTAAGTAAACGTGCCCAACAGGGTGTCAAAATCAGAATTTTAACCAATTCTTTCCAGGCAAATGATGTTGCTTTGGTTCATGCCTATTATCAGCAATACCGTAAACAGCTCCTCAAAAATGGAATTGAACTCTGGGAATTTAAACCCTATATTGAACGACCAAAACGGACCTGGTATGAAATTATGACCGGTAATATTATTCCGGCCAAAAATAAGAACAGTTCCAGTCTACATGCCAAATTCTTTGATCTGGATGGCATGGTATTTATTGGTTCCTTTAACTTCGATCCACGTTCTGCATATTTAAACACTGAAGTCGGTCTGGTGATTGAATCTGATCAGCTCCAAGATGAAATTACCAAGTCCTTAAACCAGTATTTACCCAGAATAGCTTATCAACTTAAGTTAAATAAACAGGGCGAGATCATTTGGCTGGAACATCAAAAAAATGGTTCAGTCATTCAGCATAATCATGACCCTGAAACGACACAGTTCCAGCGTTATATGATGAATCTGGCAACAAAATTCCCGGGAGAATGGTTAATGTAATGACAGATACATTGCAATCAAATTACATTTAATGTGATTTTTCCTTAATTGATAGTTGGCTTTGGATATTTTAAATCTTTATTGGTGATAAGCTGAACAATATAAAATTGACTAAATCTCTAAATCGGGTTCTTATACTTATATTTTTTAGCTTATTTCTTATACATTAATCAGATCAATACCTACAAAGGTTTTACCTATTCCGTTGATTGCTCTAAAATTACACTTTTCCAGTATTTTGCGAATTTTCGCTTTCCACTCCCATGCAATTTTTTGATTTAAGTCGTCAGTTCAAACTCAGTGATATTCTCACCCCTGTTAAGACCTTGCAGGATCTGTCTCAACAAGAATGGTTTTTAGCCAAAATACGGGTTGAACATGACTGCCTGTCTGATTCGGACTTGGTCGAAGGTCAGGTCGTACTTAAATCTAATCAGAATATCCAGGTCGAACTGGAATGGCTGATTCAGGATACCGGTTATGAATTACAGGTGCTATTCAAAGGTGTTGAAACCGAAGCTTCTGAAGAAACACTGGTGATGGTTAAAGGCGCGCAACTGGTCGATGAACAACAGCAACTGATTTCTGCACAAGCTTTAAGTTTATGGATTGACGGGACATTACTCCCGATGTTGCCGAATATCCGCAAAGAAATTAAAGCGCGCTTAAACCTGTGGGATTATGTGGAATATGATGGTTAATTCATTTTTCCATTTCTAAAATTTGAAAGAGCCATATCGGCTCTTTTTCGTTTACAGGGAATTTACCTAATATATTTAATTGGTTAAATTGCCCTTGCCTGAATATTTTTATGGCAATGCCTATTTTAGACATACAGATTAAGCTTGATTAAAATAATAAAGAGAAAACATCATGATTTCCCCTTCTGAATGGCAAAATATCCGTCAAGTTGTTGCAGATGCGCAGCGTGCAGCAATGCATTGTTCGATCGCAACCGTCAATCCCCAAGGCTTTCCTAGTATTACTCCGATCGGAACTGTCTTTCTGGATCAGCAGTCTAGTACAGGTTTCTTTTTTGATACTTACTCCACCACCTTCTCTGAAAATTTACAGCATCAGCCACTTGCCTGCATTCAGGCTGTGAATAGCAGCAAACTGTTCTGGTTAAGTTCCATGTTCAAGGGAAAATTTAAGCATTATCCCGGTGTACGTTTATATGCAGAGATTGGCTCTTTACGTCCTGCAACAGCGGAAGAGATTGAGAAAGTTGAATCTCGTATCTCTACATTAAAATGGAGTAAAGGTAGCAAACTGATCTGGTCCAGCTTTCATCATGTTCGGGATATTAAAGTTAAGGATTATCGCTGGGTCGAATATCCCAATATGCAGGTAGAAAATATTTAAATACTTTCTAAAAGTAAGCTTATTTCATAAATATACTTAATATTTATATTTTTTCATAACTCAAATTAGACCGACATGCTCGAACATCATCCGGTAACTATCTGCTTTCTTATCCAGAGCCAAAGGATAAGCCCGGGATGAAGATGGCATCCGGTATAGATACAGGTCACGGCCAAGAAAATGTGCCTGTGTTGGCTCACCTATACCGGGTTTCAACGTACCTTCAGGCATAGAGAGCATCAAAGTATCTGTGGCCTTGTCGCCTGTAGTCATGATGTGGTTGCAGTCCGGCATTTTCCCTAATAGATTTTGCAAATTCGTTGGCACTACAATTTCCAGAAATTTATCGGAAGCATTTCCCTTCAGGCGTCGGATCTGATAAGCACTGTCAAAAATCGCAATCCCCGTTTCAGTTAGAAACTCACGGATTAGATGTTCCTGAAATTTTTTATTAGGTAAGTCCAAAAAGTAATCTTTATTTTTAAAGAAAATTAACCCAAATATCCGCCACATATCATTTTGGTAATTCGGATAATAAAAATTCATTTTCCAGCGCGTTGCGGGTGGCGGAAAACTGCCCAACATCAATAATTTGGCATTGGGCGGTAAAAATGGCGGTAATGGATGGGTTTCAATATCCGACATAAACTGTTCCAGATTCAGGTATTTCAGTTATTTTAGAATGCCTGACGGATCTTGCTAGCGACTTCTTGTCCCCAAAGTGTATAAACTTCCTTACTTGGATGAAAACCATCTTTGGCCATTTGTAAATTCATGGCACGATATTTTTCAATATCGTATTCAATCCATTGCATGTTGATCTGCTTGTTCACAAATTTTTCCAGTTGTTGGTTCATGTGTTTGGCATATTGACCAAATAACCAGGCCAAAGGATTCGGTAAAGCTGGGAACATGTTCATTGGAGGGACACCGGCTGCAATGACCAGTTTTGGATTAAACTTTTGCTGGATTTTGCCATAAAACTGTTCCTGCTTCTTGATCCAGACATCGGCAGGCATGAGCTTAGTCACATCATTCACGCCGACTGAAGTCACGACCACACCATAGGATTTAGCTTCAATCTGGTCTAAAGTACGAATGACCTTTGAGGTGGTATCGCCCGTTTTTGCCTGTAACTTCCATTCAATTTCAAAGTCATTTTTTAGCTCATTCAGAATCGCGCCAAGTAAGGCATCATTCTGATGATCTACCCCGACCCCTGCTGCTGCTGAATCACCCACAATCAGTAATGAAAGTTTTTTACCTGTTCCTGTTTGGCCTTCACGTGCACCCTCTGGTTCTGGAAGTTTGATCGTATTTTTTTTGACACGGTTACCCTGAATTACGAGCGCGGGAATTAAGGCGATAGTGGCAACTTTGAGCAACATAATGGACTAATTTATATAAAGATATGATTAATTTTACTGCAATTTATGGATTACGAGTAATACCTCAGTAGTCATTTTTAATGAATATTCACATAACTCAGAATTTTGTCCGTACACTGCTTTCTAATATTTGTATATAAAATTCTTACTTAACGAGTGGATTAAAAAATCCCGCCATTTAGCGGGATTTTTTAATTTAGCTGATATATCAAACTTTATGATCATTCCAGCGGTTCATGCGCTTGAAAGTTCCGATATCATTAAAGCGTACCCCCACTTCCTTCATGACTTTATGCGCCGTTTTTGAGGTCAACTGGCGTATATAAAAGGGTTCTTTGACGACAAAATGATGGATCGCATGAGTTGAACCGAAATTACAGCAAAATAACTGGAATGGCACCATCCACCATGGATTCAGTACCTGAGTCTGCTTGATGACATCGCGTGGATCAATATCACCATAATAATGCATATTGGAGCTAATGAATTGCAGGCTAAAAGAACGGATAAAATTCGGAATGATCCAAATTACTGCCAAGAAATTCACGAGCAGCATGGCTTTGATGATACTTTGCGACCAAAGCATTTCATAACCAAAGAGTGGTGCAACGGCATTGCCTACATGAAAGACTACAAATAAATAGCACAGACCATAATAAATCAAGCTTAATGGGAAGAAGCCTAAGAGCTGAGAAATCATTGCAACTTTACGTTCTTTTTCAGGCTGTTTTTCCATAAAAAGATGAATCATTTTAAACATCTGAAAAGGACGTAAATAGACCGACATAAGTTGGTCACTAATCACTAGAATGCGGCGAATCCCCCATGGCATACCATTACTGATGCCACGTTCTTCAAGATCATATTCAGTGCCTGAATATTTATGATGATGCAAATGCATGCGTCGGCGAGCCCATGGGCTAATTGTATTTGGACGAGCCAGCCACACTAAAGCCAACATTAAATGATGTGCCCAAGGTGTTTTTTTGAAATACATATAATGAATCAGGTCATGTTCTAATTCATGTGTCAGTGAAGCAAAAATTGCAATTAGGGGAATGGTGAACCACGCAGAAAGATAACCATATCCATATGCCAATGCACATGCAATCATCCCCGTCCAGGCAAAACCTAAAATACTCGCACCAATGAAATTCTGATGTTTGAGTATAGGATAACGGGTACGTATTTCTTCCCCGGCCTGTGTAACGATATTTCTGACCTTAGAGATTCGCTGTTGGTCAGTCATATCCGAAGATGTAGACATATGGACAACCTTTAATTTCTGAACAGTTGTACATTAAAGGAATTTATAAAAAAGAGAAGTTATCTTTCCACTTTCGTAGCGAGTATGTCCAAGTTTTGGGCAGTTTTAGTAATTTTTTTAAGATCAAGAATAAAGCAGAAAAATAAGGAGATATTTTCTATAAAATTTATCGTCTAAAAATTATCTTCTTAAAAATTTAATTATTTCTATTCTGATAGAATTTTAATTTTATATAGAAATAAAATTTATTCATCATCAAAGTTTTAGCTATTTAGAGAATTTCAACTAACCTTATTCATCATATCTTTTACCTTTAAAGCCATTAGTAAACTTATCTCATCTAATTTTTTTAATTCTAGAAAGTAAAAAAGCCCCGAATGGAGCTTTTTAAATTGAGGTTTTAACCTAATTTATTGACTAATTTTAGCGGTAATACTTTCATTGCCAAACCGAGGGGCAACCAAGGCCATTTCGGCACATAAGCTTTGACTGGTGCTTTCTCAATTTCTTCTGCCAATAAACGTGAACCCGTTTTCTCATCCACTTCAAACGGTAATTTTTTCGCGCCTTCATTGATTTCAGTACGAATATAGCCTGGGAAAATGGTCGTGACTTTAATTGGTGTATCAATTAGCTCAGCACGAATGCCTTCAGCCAGATGTGCAACCCCAGCCTTACTTGCGCCATAAGCAGTCAAGTGTTTTGGCATACCACGCATTGCGCTCATCGATGAAATCATTACCAGATGACCGGAGTTTTGTGCGCGGAAAATTTCCACTGCAGCTTCACATTGTGCCAATGCAGAAATAAAGTTGGTTTCGACAGTGGCTTTATTGATTGCAAAATTACCTTTACCAATCCGGCGGCCTTCACCTACACCGGCATTGACAATAATTCGGTCAATGGTGCCAAAGTCTTCTTTAAAGGCACGGAAAACCTCAAAAACCTGATCATAATTGGTCACATCCAGTGTTTTGGCAATGACTTTAATATCATATTGGCTCTCGAGTTCCTGCTTCAAAGTTTCCAGACGTTCCAGACGACGTGCACAAATCGCCAGGTTATACCCTTTTTTTGCAAATTCACGTGCCATACCGGCACCAATCCCTGAACTTGCACCAGTAATTAAAATCGTTTTAGCCATATTTTTACCGTATCCCTTTATTTTATAAGGTGTTTTATCTTCAATAATTTTTAAATCCAGGTTAGCAGGTCTGGACGCTGTGCTTTAATAAAATGATGTTCATTCAAACTGAGTAGCTGGGGTTCATTTCCGACCAGACGCAATGTAGTAATGCTGGTATTGGTAATTGCCCAGTTTAAAGCGAAAGTTTTCTCCGGACTCAGACCCAGGATTTTGCCTACCGCCACAGAGATGACGCCACCTGAGGTATACACGATTGCATAGCGCGGTTTAGTTTGCACAAGCTGATCACATAAGTTCTGCAAACCGGTTTCTACGCGGCTTTTAAAATTTGGCCAGGATTCATCATATTCATGGTGATAATCATCACAGGTCCAGCGAGCAATCGCTCCACTAAAGATCTTGCTCAGATAATCCCGTGGATTGGCATGTTCTGAGACATCCTGCTTAAGCAGTTCAGGCTGATTAAAACGCGGTTCATAACGGGCAAAAACCTGCTGATGATTAAACTCATTCCAGGCACTATCGGTCAAAATCTCGCTTTCAGGAAAACATTCATCTAAAGATAACTGTGCCGTCTGTTGATGACGTTGCATAGAACCAGCCACTACATACGGTGCTTCTTTCAGAATTTCATCAAAATAACGACCGAGCAATTTTGCCTGTAGTTCCCCATTTGGCGAAAGCTGATCATAACTGGCTGCCCCGAAAGATGCCTGTCCATGCCGGATCAAGTAAATGGTGGTCATTTTGGCATTAACTCTTTAAATTTCAGGATATATTTTTGTGCAATGTCATTGGCTTCAAGCTTTTGTAGACCAATCAGTTTTAAGGCACGAATATGCAAGGCATGAATGACTACCCAAAAATCCTTAAAGGCCGGATTGTTGGTTTGTTTGTGGTAATAACGATAATAGATCTGCTGAGCAATCACCGAGAGACGGAAGATTCCAAACACTTCATAGAATGTCCAGTTTTCCGGTTGCAGACCGGTTCTCTCCAGATAGTAATCCACCACTTCTTTACGGGTAAACATACCTTTTAAATTGGTGGGCTGACGACGTGTTGCTTTAAAAATGGCATTGTCCGTATCTTCTACCCAATAAGCCAAGGCAGAACCCAAGTCCATCAGCGGATCACCCAGGGTGGCCATTTCCCAGTCCAGCACCCCAATAACTTCAGTTGGATTTTCTGGATCCAAAATGACATTATCAAAACGCCAGTCATTGTGAATGACACAGGTTTTAGAATCAGATGGAATATTATCTTTCAGCCAGTTACGCACGTATTTAAAAGATGGAACATTTAATGTTTTGGCTTTTTCGTAACGTGCATCCCAGCCTTCTACCTGACGACGGCAATAGCCTTCACCTTTGCCTAACTTTTCCAGTTCTGTACCAGTGTAAGGAACTTGGTGTAGTTCGATCAGCTTATCAATCACATTAATACATAGAGTCTGGATATCTGGTTCAGTCAGTTGTAATTCAGGCGGCAGCTTGGCACGCGGAATAATACCTTCAATGCGTTTCATCACATAAAAATCACAGCCAATGACTGATTCATCCTGACAAAGTGCCACCATTTCAGGTACGACTGGATAGTGTTCAGCCAAAGCTTTTTGTACATGATATTCACGTGCCATGTCATGCGCAGATTTGGCTTTAGTCCCTTGAGGCGGACGACGTAAAATTAAATCGGCATTGGCATATTGCAAACGATAAGTCCAGTTTGAAGCTCCACCGGAATATTGAGTAAGCTCTAAAGGACCTTCTACATTTACTCCTTGTTGATTTAACCAATCTGTGATGGCCTGTACATCCAGTTCCTCACCTTCACGAACTGATCCACCTACATCAATGACCGCCATAATTTTTCCTTAAAATCTTCTAATACGTTTCAATGTTCTGTATATAAAGCCAGCTTATTTTTTACGACGTGTGCTATAACCACGTTTTGCCAGTTCCAGCTTGGCAATCATACCTTTATGCACTTCATCCGGACCATCAGCCAGACGTAAGGCACGGGCTTGGGCAAAGAATCCGGTCAGCGGTGTATCACGAGAAACACCCGCACCACCGTGGATCTGAATCGCCATATCCACAACTTTTTCCAGTACACTTGGCGCAACGACTTTAATTGCAGAAATTTCAGTCAATGCTGCCATATTCCCTAAAGTATCCATTTTATAGGCAGCATACAAGGTTAATAGTCGAGCCTGATCAATGGCAACGCGAGCTTCTGCGACACGTTCCAGGTTACCACCCAGTTTTAAAATCTCTTTACCAAATGCGGTACGGCTCATACCCCGATCAATCATGAGTTCTAATGATTTTTCAGCAGCACCGATGCAACGCATACAATGGTGAATACGGCCTGGCCCTAAACGACCTTGGGCAATTTCAAAGCCTTGACCTGCACCCCCAATAAAATTCGAAACTGGAACACGAACATTATCGAAGCTGACTTCGCCGTGGCCATGTGGTGCATCATAATCACCAAAGACTGGAAGCATCCGTTCGATTTTTACGCCTGCAGTATCGACTGGAACTAAAACCATGGAATGCTGATGATGACGGTCTTTGGATTCATCCGGTGTATGTGCCATAAAGATGATGATTTTGGCATTTGGATCACCCAAACCTGAAGACCACCATTTACGACCATTCAAAACAATTTCATCACCTTCAACTACCGCCGTCGCCTGCATATTGGTAGCATCACTAGAAGCCACTGCAGGTTCAGTCATACAGAACACTGAACGGATTTTCCCTTCCAGAAGTGGCATTAACCATTGCTGTTTTTGTTCTTCAGAACCATAGCGCCACAATACTTCCATATTGCCGCTATCTGGCGCATTACAGTTAAAAACGGTAGGTGCAATTAGACTTCGCCCAGAAAGTTCAGCGATATGCGCATATTCCTGAACGGATAATCCCTGACCTAATTCTGGACAAGGCAAAAACATATTCCAGAGACCTGCCGCTTTGGCTTTATCTTTCAATGTTTCAAGTTCTGCCGGCCATTGCCATTTGGTCCAGTCACCGCCTTGATTCAGTTCATGCACCTGATGCCAGAAATCAGCCTCGACAGGTTCAATTTCATCAGTAATAAACTTTTTTGTTCTATTTAAATAATCCTGTGCACGTGCTGACAGCTCAAACATTGCTTTATCCCTCTGAATATTCTAATTCATACGCTTTACAACACCTTAACCCAAAACTTATTATGAATAAAATGATTTAATTCCATATAGTAGTATGCATAGTATTCATTCAAAAACCGTGATGGATCTACGAAATTTTCATCGTATTGATATTAATCTTTATCCACTTTTTATTGCCATTTACGAACAAAACAGTATTTCTAAAGCTGCGCAAATTCTATCGATAAGCCAGTCAGCGGCCAGTCATGCTTTACAACGTTTAAGACAGCATTTACAAGATGATTTATTTGTGCGAACTGGTAGCAAGATGCAACCTACGCCGTTTGCGGATCAGATCTATCCTGAAATTAAAAATGCACTTTTTACGATTCAGAATATTTCGATGCAGCATCAGCAATTCAGACCGGAATCGATTCATAGCTTAAAAATTGCTGTACATGACGAAATTGAACCCATGATCTTTCCTAAACTGGTTCAACATTTCCAAAAAATTAACCTGGATCTTCAACTGAGTAGCATGAAACTCGACCGTAAAAATATTGCTGCAGATCTCGCCTCTCAACAGGTCGATTTTGTTATTGATCTGGAGCAAAGTATTAGTGAAAAAATTCAGTTTGAACGACTGGTACAGGATGAATTCGTGGTCTGTACACAACGAACAGAAATGAATGAACAGATTTATCTGGCCTCACCTCATATTGGCGTTTCCTCACGCCGTACGGGAGTTTTAGTTGAAGATATATATTTAAGTCGAAAACATTATTCCCGACAGATTTTTTTACGTTGTCAGCACTATTCCACAGCCCTGCAAATTCTGGAACAGCAAAAGACTGCCATGCTGACAATTCCTAAAAATGTTTTGACTCATCTACAGTTAGCAAACTGTCTGAATATTTTTGACGTTCCTGTACAACTGCCGAAAATTAATATGGGGATGTATTGGCATAAAGATTTGCAGGAGAATAAAAGACATCAATTTTTGAGAAATGAAATTTATAAAATCTTTGCTTAGGCTATTTATGAGATAATTTAAACTTGCTTAGGCTATTTTTATTATCAGGTTTTAGGATTGAGATTGGCCTAATTTGATAGTGCTTAGGCTATTTTATCGGTACAAAACTAAACACTGATTGATGGCTTTTTAAGCCCTATGCGGAGTGGCTTTGATCTAAAATGGCTCAACTTTTAGCTGTGTTTATGCGGCTGTTTTTGCTGATTTGGATCTTGCCCTTGTTACATCTCTCCACCACCTGGCAAATTGTGCTGGGCTTCGCACTTCTGTGTTTTTCTTATTATTTGCTGCATAAAATTACGGTGTATTTAAAGGACCTATTTCGCCCCTTTAAGAAAGGTAAGAAATATTGGTGCCGGGTAAGTGCGGTCAGTGATGGTGACACCCTCACCTGCTACCGTTTTAATATCCGTCGCTCTGAGACCAAATTACGTTTTGCCTATGTCGATGCACCTGAATCTTCACAGGCCTATGGTAAGGAATCACTACGCCTGGTTCAAAGTATGGTTAAAAATAAAATGATTCGGGTACAAATTACGGATATTGACCGTTATGGTCGCTGTGTCGGTGTGGTCTATCGTTATCGCAAGAATATCAATGAAGAGATTGTGAAACGTGGTGCGGCATGGGTTTATGAGGAATATATCCGGGATAAAAACCATTTACGCTATATGATGGAACTACAGAATAAAGCCAAAAAGCAGAAAAAAGGGTTATGGAAAAACAGCCGCCCTGTCCGTCCAAGTGTTTATCGTAAACAGATCAAAGCCTCATCTTGATATTTTAAAAATCAAAAATTTAGCCTATAAAAAGGGATTTGTACTAACAAATCCCTTTTCTTTGTTCATTTAATATACCTAATAGGCCAAATGCACCAGAAAGCGGAATGCCCCTGCAATAAGTGCTAGTGTCAAAAAACCTGCAAGCCATAAGCCGACAAACCATACTATCTGTTTGCGTGTCATAACTGCTCCTTAATGATAACCATCATCACCAACACGCACCTTGTGCCGGAATACCCAATAGGACATGCAGGTATAAATCACGATAATCGGAATCAGGATCAATGCTCCAATCAAGGCAAATAACTGACTATTTTCATGTGCCGCTGCCTGCCAGATCGTGACTGATGGCGGAATAATATATGGCCACAGACTAATCAGAAAACCGGTATATGCCAGGAATACCAGCACCAGCATATAGGAAAATGGACCTAGTTCACTGCGTCTTTTACAGGCGCGTAAGGCCAGCCAGGTAAACAATATGACCAAGATCGGTACGGGCATAAAGTAGGTAAATTGTGGCTGGCTGAACCAACGCTCCGCAATTTGCGGATGGGTCAACGGCGTATAAACACTAACAGCGCCTAAAATAATCAGTAAGGCTATAATCAGCTTCGGCATCAGTTTAAACATACGATCCTGTAAATCATCACCGGTTTTATAAATGAGCCATCCACAGCCTAATGCTGCATATAGCACCACGACACTGACTCCGGTAAAGATACTGAAGGGGCTAAGCCAGTCCAGACCACCGCCCACATAGACACCATTTCGTGTTTCAATTCCCTGAATATATGCACCCAGGATCATCCCTTGCAAGAAACTGGTAACGATCGATCCCCCAATAAAGGCTTTATCCCACCAGTGTTTGCTTTTATTCGCCTTAAAACGGAACTCAAAAGCGACACCACGAAAAATCAAGGCGATCACCATCAGGATAATGGGCATATATAGCGCTGAGAGTACCGTCGAATAAGCCAATGGAAAGGCAGCAAATAATCCGGCGCCCCCTAGAACCATCCAGGTTTCATTACCATCCCAGACTGGAGCGACCGTATTCATCATGACATCTCGTTCATCCTGATGCGGGAAGAATGGAAATAGAATACCAATTCCCAGATCGAAACCATCCAGAATGGTATAGACCAGTACACCCAGGCCAATAATCGCAATCCAAATTAATGATAAATCAATCATTTTTTATCCTCCTGATCCGGATGTTCAGGAACTTCTTCAATACGTTCGCGAATACTGCTCAATGGTCGACGAGAAGCCTGAACCACATCGCTATCCGATTCATGGTGTGGTCTGGAATGAATAAATTCTGGACCTCTATGCATAAGGCGCAACATGTAGAAAATTCCCACACCAAAAACGACGCAGTAAACCACCACAAAGATAATCAGAGTTAGACCGACCTGTTCAGCAGACACTGGTGATAATGCATCTTTGGTCCGCATAATGCCGTAGACTACCCAAGGCTGACGGCCGACTTCTGTGGTAAACCATCCTGCCAGCATGGCAAGAAATCCGGATGGGCCCATGATGAGTGCAAAACGATGCAGACCACGTGACTCATAAAAACGTCCTCGGGTACGTGACCATAGCCCCCATAGTGCAAGCAAGAGCATCAACATACCCAGCCCGACCATAATCCTGAAACTCCAGAACACGACCAGTGAATTGGGCCGATCTTCAGGCGCAAAATCTTTAAGCCCCGTGACTTTTCCGTCCATAGAGTGCGTCAGAATCAGGCTACCCAATTTAGGAATACCAATGGCATATTTGGTTTCTTCAGCTTGCATGTCTGGAATCCCAAACAGGTATAAAGGCATTCCTTCATCATGATTGGTTTCCCAATGGCCTTCCATCGCGGCCAGTTTGGCTGGCTGATGTTCAAGCGTATTCAGACCATGCATATCCCCTACAAAAATCTGTAAAGGTGCAAGTGCCAGAATCAGCCACATGGCCATGGAAAATGAAGTTTTGACTAAAGGATCTCGACGGCCCTTGATCAGATGCCATGCCGCTGTTGAGGCTACAAGTAAGGCGGAGACCAGAAAGGCGGCCATTGCCATATGGGCCAGACGATAAGGAAAAGACGGGTTAAATACGATCGCTACCCAGTCTTGCGGGACGATCAGGCCATTTTCAATCGCAAAACCTTGAGGGGTCTGCATCCAGCTATTGGAAGATAAAATCCAGAACATGGAAATACAGGTGCCGATTGCGACCATTAAAGTGGAGAAAAAGTGCGCTCGTGGGCCAACCCGATCCCAGCCAAAGAGCATGATGCCCAGGAATCCGGCTTCTAAAAAGAACGCAGTTAAAACTTCATAAGCCAGCAAGGGTCCGGTCACACTTCCAGCGACCCGGGAAAACTCACTCCAGTTGGTTCCGAACTGATAGCTCATTACCACACCGGATACGACGCCCATACCAAATGCGACGGCGAAAATTTTGACCCAAAACTTGAACAGATCCTGAAAAATCGGATTTTTAGTCTTTAACCAGCGCCATTCCAGAATAGCCAAAAAACTTGCTAATCCGATTGAAATTGCAGGAAAGATAATATGAAAAGATACAGTAAAGGCGAACTGTATTCGTGCTAACTCTAATGCAGTTAAACCCAGAGTCATAAACTTCACCTATGCAGTGTTATTTGGCATATCTGCCCTTCAGTTATTAAGTGATGGATTTTTCTAGTGCTTAGGTAGCTTAGGCTGAATCATTCTTAAAAGTATGTAGTCTTTTGTTGATTGTTTTTTAATCAGGTTAAAGACTTGTAATAACTTAGTCAAAAAGACGTTAACCATGCAAAAATTTTCAAAATTTCCCTCTTGTCTAATTGAATAAAGAGGCGTAAATTAGGCACAATTTAGTTAGCCAGGTTAACTATATGTTTCAACCCTCTTCCAGATTTCGTTCACTGTTGCTGCGTTGCGCACGACTCATGAGTGATGAAATCAATACTATTTTGTTATCCTCCCAACTTAATTATTCCTTATGGCAAGTGCTCTATACCATTCAATCCCAACAGCAATGCACACTGGTTGATATTTCAAGCTATTTAAATGTTTCAAAACCAAGCATAACCAAACGTATCCAGCATTTAAGTGAACTCGACTTAATCTGCCAGATCGAAACCGAAGATAAACGTCAGAAATTATTCAAACTCAGCGAGCAAGGGATTAAAACCTTTAACCTGTGTTCTAAACAGATTGATGCTTTTGAAGATCAGTTACTGCAACAGATTGATGCAGATGATCTGCAAAGCAGTAAAAACACTTTGGTACAGCTGATTCAGCAATTACACCCTTCATCTCAGGAAAGACCACAATGAGCCAAGATCAAGCCCGCTTATGGACCTCTAATTTCGTCCTGGTCAGTCTGGTTAATTTCCAGCTCGTTCTGGTGTTTTACCTGCTGGTGATTGTGATTGTCGGTTTCTCGGTCGCTGAACTGGGAGCATCGACTGCACAAGCCGGTCTGGTATCCGGTCTGTTTATTGTCGGAACGCTAATTGGACGCTTATTTATTGGGAAATTGCTGAATCGTCTAGGACTGAAAAATACCCTGGTGATTGGCCTGACTGGCTTTTTGCTATTTTCCGGACTTTATATGATTCCGGCCAAACTAGAAGTGTTATTGGGTATTCGTCTGATACACGGCTTTATGATGGGTATGGCATCTACCGTACTCGGCACAGTAATTGCGCAAACCATTCCAGCAACACGACGTGGTGAAGGTATTGGTTATTTCAGTATGAGCAGTACGCTTGGTACAGCGATTGGTCCTTTTGTCGGGATTTGGCTGATGACGAATTTTAATTATCAGGTGATTTTTATCTTCACCACTATCGTTGCGTTCAGCTGCCTGATCTGCGGTCTGTTTATCCAGCCGCCGCGCCTTAAAGCGAGTGGTACATTGACTTCCTCTGTTCCACAATCTGCCAGTAAGCTCGCTCAGTATGTAGAGCCGAATGCCTTGCCGATTGCTGTCATTGTCCTGCTGGTGGCTACCTGTTATTCAGGCGTATTGTCCTTTATCCACTTCTATGCCAAAGACATCAATCTGGTCGAAGCAGCCTCTTTCTTCTTCCTGATGTATGCTTTTGCCATTCTGCTGTCGCGTCCTTTTACTGGCCCATTAATGGACCGTAAAGGTGAAAACATTATTATCTATCCTGCAATCGTGATTATGGCAGTAGGTATTCTGATGCTGAGTCAGGCACAAAACTCTGTGATGTTACTGGCGAGTGCCGCGTTATTAGGTTTTGGTTTCGGTAATATTCAGTCAGTGTGTCAAACTATTGCCGTGAAAAGTACCACCTTGCAACGGATGGGTCTGGCGACCTCGACTTTCTTTATTGCACTAGATGCCGGTCTTGGTTTCGGACCTTATTTCCTCGGTATGCTGCTGGATCAGGTGGGTTATCGTCAGCTTTATTTGTTTTCCGCAGTGCTTACCTTTAGTTGTCTGATCTGGTATTACCTGCTGCATGGCCGCAAGGTTAAATCGACCTCAGTCAAAGCTTAAACCAGCTGATTCAAAAATTTTTAAACGGGCATTTAGCCCGTTTTTTATATCTCAATCTTTTAAATAACACTTATTTTTATCATTATGAAATATATATTTTACATAATGTTAAATATATATTATATTTTGAATGATGTTGGAGTAAAGACATGTTAAAGAATGACATCATCGTGTTCCGTGCTAAAAAACGTTGGACACAACAACAGCTTGCTGATGCAGTGGCAGTCAGCCGCCAAACGATTGCCGCATTAGAAAAAGAGAAGTACAACCCTTCCTTGATTCTGGCATTCAAGTTAGCAAATGCACTTGAAACGACGATTGAGGAACTGTTTAGTTATGCCGAGGAAGTAACATGACACTATATTGGGTATTGATGGCTAGTATCTTAAGTATTGTGGTGGCTGTGATTTGCTGTGAAATATATAAAATACGCTTTGAATGCTCACAAGAAGCCAAAGACGAAAGAGGAACAATGATTTTATTAAAGCAGAAGTCATTGTCCTATAACATTTTATTTTTGGGGATTAGTTCAGCCTTTTTGATCATCATCGGATTTGAAGGTTTCGGACTAAAATGGTTAGAATGTGAAATTTTCATTTACTGGATTATGTTCACCGGCTTCCTGCAAAGCACAGCATCAACCATTTATACGCATTATTTACGTAAAGACGTCTTTAGCTAATATGTATGCCAAGAGAGATTTTCGAATCTTTCTTTTTATCAAAATTTAGAAACGTCGGCTAAAACGACGGCGATATTCTAAAGGTGTTAACCCTGTTTTTTTATAAAATAAACGCCGAAATGAACTTGGATCCTGATAGCCGACATTTTGCATAATCAGATCTATGGCCTGATCGGTTTCCTCAAGCCGTTTGCGTGCCGCTTCAATACGAATGGCTTGCAGATACTGATTCGGTGCAATATTTAGCGCCTGCTTAAAATGCCGGATTAAAGTACGAGTGGTGACATTAAAACGTTCTGCCAGCGCATTTAAAGTAAATTCTTCATGAAAATGCTGCTCTAACCAGTCCTGAACCTTTTGCACCAGTTCATCATGATGTGGTTGACCAATCTTCATTAAGGAATAAGACAATTGGCTATCGCGTCGATAATCAATCACAAAGGATTTGGCAGATTGCATGGCAACTTCAAAACCATAGAAACGTTCGATCAGATGCAAGCCTAGGTCAAACCAGGCCAAGCCTCCACCTGCACAGTAAATATTCTGATCCCGGCTAATCATCAGATCGGCATTGAGTTTGACCTGAGAATAACGTGCACGAAACATGTCCTGAAAGCCCCAATGCGTTGTCGCCACACGACCATCTAAAATACCAGCTTCTGCCAGAAAGAAATTCCCGGTGCAGTTTCCAGCGATTAAGGTGGATTGTGCATGAGCAGAAGTTAAAAACTGAATCAGGTCTGGATTTTCATCCAGTACCTCTTGTATAGGTGCGGCGATGGTCGGCACTACCAGAATATTTGCTGTTTGAATTTCTTGATATGAACAATGAGCTGGTAATTCCAGGCCGTTAATACAACGAATTGGTTGTCCATCTGGACTGGCGATCCTGACTTTAAACAGGCGTTGCACATCCTGCTGCTGAATCCGGTTCCAGCTGACGCCCGCCATAGCAAATAAATCGACGACACCCGTAATTGCTGAAGCTAAAGCACCATCAAAACCTAAAATCACTACCTGTTGCATATTGTTCTATTTGTCGTTTTTCACCCGTTTCATGTCATTATTGACAATCCTCCTTGATAAATGCAACTGCTAGTCTTGATGCTATCTCAAGGATTACATATTCAGGACCGTACCGTGACTCAGCTGATTAATGATAAAAACCTCAATTTTCTGCTTTATGATGTCTTCAAACTTGAAGCTTTAACTGAACTGGAACGCTATCAGGACCATGACAAAAATACTTTTGATAGCATCCTAGAAACGGCAAAAGGCATCGCGACCGATTATTTTGCGCCGCATAATGCCAAGGCTGATCACCAAGAACCAAGCTTTGATGGCAAACAGGTGAAGACCATTGATGAAGTGAAAATAGCATGGCAACAATTTGCTGATGCTGGTCTACTCTGCGCCCAGCATGATTACGCAGACGGCGGCATGCAATTGCCGACTTTGGTGAATATGGCCTGTAATGCCTATTTCATGTCGGCAAATCCTTCGACTGTTGCCTACTCTTTTCTGACAGCCGCTGCAGCAAATCTGATTCAAGCCTTTGCCTCTCCAGAACAAAAACAAATGTTCTTGCCGCATATGCTAAGTGGCCGCTTTGCTGGAACTATGGCGATGACCGAGCCGAATGTGGGTTCCTCTTTGGGAGATCTGACCACTAAAGCGATTCCTCAGTCAGATGGAAGCTACAAAATTAAAGGTCAGAAAATGTTTATTTCTGGCGGTGATCAGGACATTACTGAAAATATTGTGCATCTGGTTCTGGCTCGTATCCAAGACGCTCCGCAAGGGGTAAAAGGTATTTCCCTATTCATCGTGCCGAAATTCAAAACCAATACAGATGGCACTGTAGGTGAATCCAATGATGTCCATCTGGCTGGCCTGCTACACAAAATGGGCTATCGCGGCACAACTTCAACAGTTCTAAGCTTTGGGGAAAACGATCGTTGCTTAGGTTATTTAATTGGTGAAGTGGGGCAAGGTTTAAAATATATGTTCAAGATGATGAATGAAGCGCGCGTCGGTGTCGGTCTAGGGGCAGCCATGATTGGTTATCGCGGCTATCTGGAATCTATGGACTATGCTAAAAACCGTCCTCAAGGCCGTCCGGTTCATGAAAAAACACCTGACGCTAAACCTGTGAATATCATTGAGCATACGGATGTCAAACGTATGCTACTGGCACAAAAATCTTATGTTGAAGGTGCTTTGGCGCTGTGCTTATTTGCAGCTCGCTTAATTGATGAACATCAGGCTGCACAAGATGAAGAGAGTGCCATTTTACTCGATCTCATTATACCAGTGGTCAAGTCCTTCCCTTCTGCCTATGGTCCTAAAGCCAATGATCTAGCGATTCAGGTCTTGGGTGGTGCGGGCTATACGCGTGAATATCCGGTTGAGCAATGCTATCGGGATAACCGTCTTAATCCGATTCATGAAGGCACTTATGGGATTCAGTCTCTGGATCTATTAGGCCGTAAACTCTGGCAGCACAATGGCAAAGGCCTGACCCTGCTCATGCAACGCATCCAGAAAACCTTGTCTGAGATTCAGGATAGCAAGTTAACAGAACTGGCAGATGTCTATAAACAGCATCTTGTCACTGTGCAAAAAACCACACAGGTTTTAGGTCAGGCTCTGCATCAAGGCAAAGTCAGTGAAGCTTTAGCCAATTCTGGCCTATATCTGGATATGATGGGCAAAACTATTATTGCGTGGTTGTGGTTGGAAATGGCCAATCAGGCTCAACTTAAATTTGGCACATCTTCTCAACAGGAAGATCAAGCCTTTCTGGCCGGTAAAATTCAGGCAGCTCAATATTTCATTCATTGGGAACTGCCTGAAATTGAACATCAGGCCAAATTACTGATGAACTTCGATGACACCTGTTTGAAGATGCGGAGTGAGTGGTTCTAAATAAAACTCAATAAAAAATGCGCCATTCGAGGCGCATTTTTTATTGGTTTACATTATCAAGCCGGAGCGTCTTTTAGACCAAATTTCTTAAGCAGCTTGGCACGTTTCGAAGGCAGAATATTCGCTTTAGTCAGATTGCCTTGATAATGCTGATACACACGTTGATCCATCATCTTGTACCACAATGGTGGAATCAGTGCCGGAATCAGCATGGTGGCATAACCACTTGGTAATTCTGGTGCTTCATCAAAATGTCGCAATGCCTGAAATGGTCGGCTTGGATAGGCATGATGATCCGAATGGCGTTGTAACTGGTACAGGAAAAGGTTGGTCACGATGTTGTTATTGTTCCAGCTATGTTCGGGCAAGGTTCGCTCATAGGTACCATCTGCTTTTTGCCCGCGTTTTAATCCATAGTGTTCGATATAATTCACGATTTCAAACAGGCTGATGCCATAGAGGGCCTGGGTCAGCGTATAAGGAATAATTTTCTTGCCATACATTTTCAGCATCAAGGCATGATAGCCCGCACTCATCGCCCAGCCATGAAACAGCTCATTTTCCTGACTAAAGAATTTTAAGCCTTTACGTTCCAAACGTCTTTTTTCTATCTCAATTGCTGATTTCAAGCCACCCAATACAGTACGTGGCCAGAAACGGTAGAAGGATTCACCCATTTTCGAAGATGCCGGGTCTTCTGGCGTCGCTACCCGTTTATGATGTCCATAAGGATGCTCAATCCGGAAATGGTTATAGGCCAGCGGCATCAGGCTGGCATGTGACCAGTAGTGATCTTTTTTCTGAGGGCGATGGCTCAGCTCATGTGCAGTATTCACACCGATTCCATTGATCGCCCCCATAGAAACGCCAAGTAGAACCTGATCGACCAGAGAAACATTTGGACGGGATACGACATAGCCTGCAAAAGCATTGGCAGCCATTTGCAATGGGATAAACATCTTCACGATCCGGTCATAATAAGGATCTTTGACCAATGCCTGAATCTGCTCATCATTTGGATTATTGGCATCATCACCAATTAAAGCATCTAATGTTGGGATAATCACATGCAATAATAAAGGCCCACCCATCGCAAAGACTTTTTTAGTGGCTTTGGGACCAAAATGATAGCCAGCCAGAATTCCCATACCGATCACAGGCAAACCGGGACTGAGCAGCCAGCCAAAACGTTTTTTATCCAGTTGTAAACCTTTCAGCGCTGACGCATCCTGCGTGAACTGAGCTTTGCTAATTTGTGCAGGGGCATTCATTGCGACCCTCCTTTTTTATGTTACTCTGCACATATAGTTGAATATTTCAGCATTAGCGAACAGTATTGAACGTCCAGAAAAACTATGTCAGCGTCTTTGGCGCATTAGGCCAAATCTTGGCCTTAAATCACAAGACTGGGCTATTTAAATTTAATTAAATGAATTAAAACAAAAGAATAGAGTCAGGCATGGATGCTTTAAGTAAAATTTTTGATGATATTCATCTGGAAAAATCCGAATATCTCTACCTCAATGTGTTTCATCCAGGCGGGTTTGATTATCAGTATGAACCGTCCATGCTGGCTTATGTATTATTACAGGGTCAAGCGCAATTAATATTCAAAGATGGCGATCTGCTTGAGCTGCAACAAGGCGATCTGGTGTTATTGCCTGCTGGTTCTGCCCATCGGATTTCTAGTCCCGGTAATGCGGATTTTTCTGAACATCATTCGATCAACTCTTATTTTCAGACTCATGCACAGCAATGTGTGGATCTCAATATCACCCATTCAGCAGAACGCAGTTTTATCCTGGCGATTCGTTCCAATCTGGATATCCAGATGGCGAAACCGCTACTGAGTGCTTTACCTAAATTTCTGCACATTCAGCATATTCTGGGAGATACAGCACCAGAGTGGTTACAGGTTGGTTTGCAATTTCTGGCGCTGGAAACCCAGCAACTTCGTCCGGGACGGGACAAGATTCTGGATCATCTGGTCAGTATTTTACTGATTGAATGCGTGCGAGATTATATTTTGAATCTGGAAAATGCTTCGAGCTGGCTGAATGCCCTTTCGCATCCTGAACTATCTAATGCCTTGGCAGCAATTCATGGCAAACCAGAACAGCCTTGGACCGTAGAAAGCCTGGCTGAACAATGCCATATGTCGCGTTCCAAATTTGCCCAGCTGTTTACCCAGATTGTTGGTGAGCCACCATTGGCTTATCTGCAACAGCATCGACTTCGCCTGGCAGCACAATATCTCAGAAATAGCGGATTTAGCATTCAGCAGATCGCCTATCTGGTGGGCTATTCTTCGGAAACGGCGTTTAGTCAAAGCTTTAAAAAACAGTTTGAACAAACCCCGACCCGATACCGTATTGCCTGTCAAAAAAGCAAGACGCCTTTATTGGACTAAGGCTAGTACCGCTTTGACAGGATCTTCACTGTTGCCGGAAAGCAGCTGCTTGTGCATGGTGAGATGCTGCATCACCTGAATTTGAGCTGCTTCAATATCCATCAATTTTTCAATTTCAGCAGCCAGGTTTTCAGGCGTTGCTTCTGACTGGATTAATTCTTGAATGACTTTTTTACCAGCAATGATATTTGGCAACGAGAAATAAGGAATTTTGACCAGCAATTTGGCAATCTGATAAGTCAGCCAGTGCAATTTATAAAAGGTCACCATCGGACGATGCAATAACATGGCTTCCAGTGTCGCAGTGCCTGAAGCTAACGCAATTATATTAGATGCATTCATCACCTGACGGCCAATTTTTGACTCACTACTGGTATTTTCCATCAGGCGGATATGTGCTTTTAAACTGTCCGGATATTGTGCCAGCAAGTTTTCAATCTGCTGTTTACGCATCTCATTAATGGCGGGAATCAGAAACGTATAATCCGGATATTTCTGATGCAGAATTTTGGCTGCATCCAGTACCAATGGTCCTAAGCGTTCAATTTCACCACGGCGGCTACCTGGCAGCAGTGCAATATATTTTTGTGCAGGATCTAAGCCCAGTTCTGCCTGCGCTTCAGCCAGATTATTGTTGAGGGGTAACTGACTTGCCAATGGATGACCGACAAAAGCTGCCGGAACATCCCATTTTTTGAAAAATGCTTTTTCAAATGGAAACAGGCACAGTACCAGATTAATGCTGGCCTTGATGCCATGCACACGTCCCTGACGCCATGCCCAGACCGAAGGGCTGACATATTGCACGGTCTTAATCGGTAACTGTTTTTGCTTCAGGGTCTTGGAAAGTCGCAAATTAAAATCAGGCGCATCAATTCCAATGAAAACATCGACGGGATCTTTCGTCCAGGTCTCGACCAGACCATCACGAACCGCGAACAGTTTTTTAATATCTTTCAGGACTTCAACAATGCCCATGACCGAGAGAATATCCATTGGATAGTAGCTCTTGAAGCCTTCAGCCAGCATTTGCGGCCCACCAATCCCTTCAAATTCTGCATCAATACCCTGCTCTCGAAAACTACGGATGAGCTTCGCACCAAGCGTATCTCCCGATACCTCTCCCACCACGATTCCGATTTTAAGTTTCCGATTCTGCAAGTGTATTCCCTCAAATGAGACAAATTAATTCCGTTCAGATTCTATCATAAAGCATGATTTGAGCATGCCTAAGTGTTGAACTCACAAATCTTGGCTACCTCAAATAATTAAACTACTGGAATCTGGACAATGCGCGCGCCTTAGCCCAGCTTAAAAATTAAAATAAATTTAAAGCGGCTGATCTTTAAACAAATAAATAAAAAGGCATTTTGCAGAAGCTTTATCAATTTTCATACTTAGCAATAGAAAGGTATGCTAGATGATTCAAATTAAAATATAAATCAGGATGAATTACTTTAAATTTTATAGTCTTTATCTCTTTTTAGAATAAGCAAATCAATAATCAAGACAACGACTTATATTTAAAAGTCATAAGATATGCTCGTTTTTTGATTTTGGCATATATGCATGTTTGGTCCGATTGAATTTATTTTAGCAGGTGTATTGGTTGGTTTCTGTGTTGGGATTACCGGTGTCGGTGGCGGTTCGTTGATGACCCCAATCCTGATTACACTGCTTCGGGTTGAACCGCATATCGCGATTGGTACAGACCTTCTTTATGCCGCAATTTCTAAATTCTGTGGTTCACTGGTTCATGCTAAGAAAATGAATATTGTCTGGCCCATTGTGATCTGGCTGGCGATCGGCAGTATCCCTGCCTCATTTGTGACCCACTGGGTACTAGAGAATTATCTCAGTCAATCGACACATTATAAAGCAACGCTGACCATGGTATTGGGCTTTATGCTGACCCTTACTGGTGCATCTATTGTATTCCGCAATTCTATTGAAAAGTTCTTTAATAAATACCGCAAACAAGAACTGCCTGATATGACTCAGGATCTAGACAAAGTTGACTTTAAATCTGGCAATAAACGTGTCTTGATCGTGATCATGGGTATTGTACTGGGCGTGTTTGTGACCCTGTCATCTGTCGGTGCCGGTGCTTTCGGTATTATGGCCTTGATCCTGATGTTCCCGAATCTACCCATGATCCGTATTATCGGTTCGGATGTAGTACATGCTGTACTTTTAACTTTAGTCGCAGGTCTGGGCCATATGAGTGCAGGTAATGTAGACTTTACTTTATTAGGCTGGTTACTTTGCGGTTCTATTCCAGCGATTGTGATTGGAACACTGATCAGTTCACGTATGCCAGAGAAAATTATCCGTAAAATTCTTGGGATTACCCTGTTCTGTCTTGGCGTGAATTTCATTGTGAATCCAGTCAAGTCAAAACCGGTGCAACCCGCCCAACCTGAATTGGTAACAGCAGTAGAAAAAACAGTTGCTGTTTAAACTAAATCATGGATTCATCACTTTTTTTTCAAAGAAGTATTCATCTTTTTTATAACAAAGTGACGCATCATTCATGTTATATTCAGGCTATTAAACAACCTTTTGTATGATCAAACCAGTGACGGCAATGAATACACTACAGTCAAAACCTATTTCAGCATCAGATATTGATGACGTGAATATCCAAAGCATGATTCCTTTGGTAACACCTGCTCAGTTGAAAGCAGAGTTACCTTTGACTGAAACTGCTTATCAAACCGTACTGCATGGTCGTGAAACGATTCGTAATATCCTGGATGGCAAGGATAAGCGTATTTTTGTAGTGATTGGTCCATGTTCAATTCATGATCCAGCGGCTGCGCATGAATATGCTGAACGTTTAAAAGCTTTAAGCGAAAAAGTAAAAGATAGCCTGTATATCGTAATGCGTGTTTATTTTGAAAAACCGCGTACAACTGTAGGCTGGAAAGGTCTGATCAATGACCCTGATATGAATGACTCTTTCAATATTGAGAAAGGTCTGCGTATCGGTCGTAAACTGTTACTGGAGCTGAATGAACTTGGCCTGCCATGTGCGACAGAAGCACTGGATCCAAACTCTCCACAGTACTATCAAGATCTAATTTCATGGTCAGCGATCGGTGCACGTACTACCGAGAGCCAAACTCACCGTGAAATGTCTTCTGGCCTGTCTTCACCAGTCGGCTTCAAAAATGGTACAGACGGCGGCTTAACTGTTGCGACCAATGCAATGCAATCTGTTAAACATGGTCACAGCTTCTTGGGCCTTAACGATCAAGGTCAGGTTGCAGTGATTCGTACTTCAGGTAACCCATATGCACACGTGGTTCTACGTGGTGGTAATGGCAAACCTAACTACGATGCAGGTTCAGTTGCAGATGCTGAGGCAGCTCTTGCGAAAGCAAAAGTCAGTGGCAAGATCATGATTGATGCCAGCCACGCAAACTCAAATAAAGACCCGTACTTACAACCGCTTGTCTTAAAAAATATTACTGAACAAATTCTTGATGGAAACAAGTCAATTGTTGGTATTATGGTAGAAAGTCACCTGAAAGGTGGCCGTCAGGATATTCCTGCCAATCTTTGTGATCTGGAATATGGAAAATCAGTGACTGATGGCTGTATCGATTGGGAGACCACAGAAAAAGTGTTGCTTGACATGCATGAGGCATTGAAGGACGTTTTACCTAATCGTTAAACGAACTGACAAACGCCATCGACAAGATGGCGTTTTCATTTCTGAACAAGGAAAATTTTATCTGATGAATGAAATTGAAACTGCATTAAGTCAAATTGAAAATTTTCAGTTCATCCATGACCATCTGTTCAGCTCTGGTCAGCCGACAACTGAACAACTAAGGTTGATTAAAGAATACGGCGTATCCACCGTAATCAATGTGGCATTAACAGATAGCGATCATCATCTGTTACATGAAGATAAAATTTGTCTTGATCTTGGCTTGAACTATATCCAATTGCCCATCTCTTGGGAAACTCCCTCAGATAGTCAGTGCCTACTGGTACTGGATCTGATTGATCATCTGGTCAAAGAACAAATGGTCTGGGTACATTGTACGCAGAATTATCATGTCAGCTGCCTGATGTATTTATATCGACAATACTATATGGATATGGACATGCCGACTGCACAGGAATATCTGCATCAGCTATGGGAACCGAATGAAACCTGGACCGGTTTAATTCATGCGGTTGCCCTACAGCTGCAAGGCCGTAAAGCAACACAGGAACTGGAGTTATCCCTGATTCATCCCAATAACTTCGGTTGATGTTATTTATAGTGGCTGATCAGAACAGTTGCCATAGACAGAATACCTTCCTGACGGCCAGTAAATCCTAATTTTTCAGTGGTTGTGGCTTTAATACTAATTTGAGTCACATCCACATCCAGCACATTGGCAATGCTCTGACGCATTTCCAGATTATGTTTAGCCAGCTTTGGACGTTCACAAGCTACAGTGATGTCAGCATTATTTAGGCGATAACCACGATCCAAAATTAGCTGATAGACATGCTTTAATAAAACCTTGCTGTCTGCACCTTTAAACTGCGGATCGGTATCTGGAAAATGCTGGCCAATATCGCCTAGCGCCAAGGCACCTAGCAAAGCATCACAAAGTGCATGTAAAACCACATCACCATCAGAGTGTGCTTTCAAGCCATGCGTATGTGGAATCTGAATACCTGCCAGAGTGACAAAATCACCTTCTTCAAATGCATGTACATCCAGTCCCTGACCAATACGAATTTGTGCAATCACTTTTATATCCTTTAGAAATAACTGATTGAAATCTTGTACACGACGTTTCTATTTCGCTATAGTTAGACCTAGCGTAACACAGTGAAAGTATAAGCGATCATGCTACTGAAAACTGATATAAATATGATGAAAATAATGGGACTTTTACTCGGGACAGGCCTTTTTGCTAGCAGCATTCATGCTGAATCGCTGGACTGTAACAGTCATCATAACAATAACGCAGCCATGAAAAAGATCTGCTCAGCCTCTCTTGATGAACCGCGTGAAAAACTGACAGATCAATATTTTACCGCTTTTCTGATTACAGATGCGCCTGTTCGCTTATTACAAGATACTCAGCAGCTATGGAGTACACGCTTACAGCAATGTAAGACGCTGGACTGCTTTAAACAGCAATTTGACCAGCGTCTGGATGACCTCAATATTTATATTTCCCTAAATCAGAGCCTGACTCAGCACTATCTGAAGTTTGAACAGGGACAAATGGCCAAGCAGCCGATTCATCTTAAGATTCATCAGCTGACGAAAGATCGCATCAAGATTGAAGGGGTCGCCTACCGTAATCCGAACAATCGTGCAGAAACCCAGACCATTCCTTTTCTGGCTTATACCACGACGGAAACTAAAAGCCAGATTACGGATAATGAGCATGACTGCAAATATAACTTTAACTATAGCAAGGCAATTTTGGCGGTCAGTACCGAACAAAAAGGCTGTGAGCGCTTTAGTGGTATTTATCGTTTATATGATTAAACAGCCGACTTTTATTTTTATCTATCAATGTCCTAATTAATATTTAAAAATTTAAACTAGAAATTTCCTCTCCTTATAGGAGAGGTTTTTATAAAGATTCCCTTGACCCTAATTTTTTGCTCAGGTAGAAGGAGCTTAATGAATAATTATTTTTTGATCTTTAAAATAACCCGAAAGCGGGCTATTTACTTAGGCTGGATAGTGCTGAGCTATTTCCTGACTGATCATCGCTGCGGTTGCCGCTGATAATGTCCAGCCCAAGTGTCCATGACCGGTGTTGTAAAAGACACGTTCCTGTCTACCACGGCGCACCACTGGCATCATGTTCGGCATCATGGGACGCAGACCTGCCCATGGAACCACATGTTCAGTACACAGATCGAAATTGCGTTGTGTCCAGTCAATTAAAGGCTGAATTCGGTCAACACGAATATCCCGATTATAACCATTAAATTCCGCGGTTCCTGCAACACGTAAGCGGTCTTTACCTAAACGTGACAAGACTATCTTGGCGCTCTCATCTAGCAGACTGACCCAAGGAGCATTTTGCTGACTTTGCTCATCATTCAGCTGTACGGTAATTGAATAGCCTTTTACCGGATAGACATTCACTCGCTCACCCAACAGATCTGCCAACTGATAACTGCTTACGCCTGCACATACCACAATGGCATCCGCCTGAATCTCGAGCACATCTTCAGCATTGGCACGCACATTTTCAGGGCTTGGTCTGCATTTAACCGTAATATGCTGTGCTTGGTGATCGACCGCAAATACATCCTGACCAAATTCGAAGTTCACCCCTTTTTTCATACAGGCATTTGCCAGTCCAGTACTGAATTTATGAATATCTCCAGTCGCATCACTCTGGCAATAAAACCCGGCATAATAATCTCCAGTTAATGCAGGTTCAATCTGCTTGATTTCTTCATTGCTGATGGCATTACGTTCCAGACCACCACTACACAACAGATCATTGACCTTAATTGCGACATCATAATCAGCTTTATTATGGTAGAAATGTAGAATTCCGCGCTTTTCCAGATCAAAATCAATCTGCTCAATTTCGGCAATTTCAAACAAACGTTTTCTGGCCAGTAACGCGAGTCTTACCGTTTCCCGGGTATTGGTTTCATAGTTTTTAATATGACCTAGAAATTCCATCAGCCAGCTATATTTATGCAGACTAAAAGAAGGATTAAGCAATAGCGGTGCGGTTTTTTGTGACATCCATTTGATGCCTTTCAACACAGTGGCTTTTTGATTCCAGACTTCTGCATTACAGGCAGAAAGTTGCCCGCCATTAGCAAAGGATGTTTCCATCGCGGGATAAAGATGACGGTCAACCACCGTGACCTGATAACCGAGTAAGGCGAGCTCATAAGCTGTTGTTACACCGGTAATGCCTGCCCCCACCACAATAACATGACGCATAGACACCTCTCCTCAATATGTGATGTCTTTCCCATCTGTCATGTGTACCTGAGAGCTTCGGTGACTGCATCATAGCTGTATGCAGCAACCTTCCCCCTTCGGTGAGTGATTCAACACTTCTCTCCAGAGTTTAATATATTATTGCAGTCCTTTTGCCTGAGAGTTTCCTGGGACCTTGCTCCTTCGGCGAATGCAGTAGCATTTCTCTCCTGCAATAATATTTTTATTATCCTGAGCAATTTATATACCATCTTATCGGAGACTACAGTTTTTTATTTATGTTAATTCACGTGATTTAAGTGGTAACGATACTTTCAATAAATTTAGAAGAAATAACACTATCTATTTCAAACGAATTTTAAGATTTTAATTTGGTTTTTTGCCTCATTTTCCTACGTCATGCTGCAATGCAAGGCATTTAAGAAAAGCAATAATGTTAATAATTGCTTAGGCTATTTATAGGATTGATTTAATATTAGACTTTAATATATGACCGACTTTCAGATCCTAAAATTAAATTAACCAGGAAAGAATCAACATGAGAGATCCAGCCGCGACTACCGTTTGCATACTGATAATACTGGCCATGAACTGGCTATCTCCGCCATAGACACGCGTCAGTACATAGGAAGCTGAAGCAGTAGGTAAAGCAAAGAACAACACCAGTACCTGTGTGGTTAAAGGATCAATATCAAATAATTGGCAGACAAAGAAAGCAGCAAGCGGCATTCCTAATAAACGCCCAAAAGTTGCGAGACCTAATGGGAAGATATCTCGCTGGAAGCCTTGGAACTGTAAGGCAGCCCCCACACACATCAAGCCCAGCGGCAAACTGCATAAGGCAATCTGTTTTAAGAATAATTCAAACCCAGCCCAGAGTGATAAGCCTGAAAGATTAAATAGGCCTCCAACAAGAGAACCTAGAATTAAAGGGTTCTTTAACAGATCAATCAGGATTTTGAAGATCTGCATATCTGAACTACGGGTAAATGCCAGTACAGATAAGATATTGACCAGTGGAATACATAACACCATCACTACGGCGAAAATGGTCATGCCCTGCTGATGAAATAAAGCATTCACTGCTGCAAGTCCGATATAGGTATTAAAACGCAGGAGTGCCTGCACATAGACCCCAAAACGTGCATAGCCAATCTGATAAATCTTGCGCAGCACATATAGAGCAATACTGACCGCCGCCATAAGGCTAAAGACCACCAGAACCACATCTTTAATGACTGCCATTTCAATCTTGGCTACGGCCAGATTTAAAAATAGCATGACTGGAAACAGGACAAAATAATTAAGTTTTTCTGCCCCACGCCAGAAACTATCTTCCAGCCATTTCCTTTGTTTTAATACATAGCCCAAAGTAATCAGGCCAATAAGCGGAAACAGTACAGTGAAGATAGTCTGAAACATTGAACAACTCATGATATGGGTTTTGCGGCAATCGCATCCAATTCAATTGCCTGTCAATGAGCAAGGATACAACAAGCGACTCGTTTCAGGATAAAAATAGTGGAAAATTCAATGAATAATAAATAAAAAACACTCTCGCTGGCTTTAATTAAAATACGCTTTAAATCCAACTTTCATCTTTTGCAACATTTAGTGCATCATTTTTTAGTCTTTCAAGCTCCTCATAAACCTTTGCATCAAGCTTCGGACGGAATTTTTCAAACTTAACTTTTAACAAATCTAGGCTTCTTAAGAGCATCCTAAAAATGAGTCTCTCACGGCCTAAATCATCTGTTGCCTTAAAAGTTGTTGGATCAATCCTTAAACGGAAATCCATATTTCTACGTTTAAATGAATAAAAAATACGTTCATCAAAACTATCATTTCCCATTATAATTTCAATGCACTTCCATTTATCTATAGGAATATCATACGACTTATTTTGTAGTTGAGCATTTAAGGCATTTTCTACTGCGTTACGTGCTTTATTTTCGAGATCAAGATGATCTTCTGTTAACACTTCCCTACTTAATTCAGCACTTAACCATACTTCCATTCATATATCCTGTCATTATTCTTATTAAACACACTTAGAATCAAAAATAGATTCAAATAACTTAATAAATCTTTTCGAGACTCTTTTCTAAAATCACCAGATTTAAATCTACTAAAGGCTGTCCAACATCTGCATCCAGTGGATAACTCTCTGTTTTGCCGGTTTGGTGATAACCACGACGCTCATAATACGCGATTAATTCAATGCGAACATTAAGAACAGACATTCTAAGTTTTTTGAAAGGTATTTTTTCTCTAGAGTATTGCTCAGCGAAATCTAACAATATTCGGCCATAACCTGAATTTTGCCGGACTGGGTCAATAGCAAAACTGCCGATTTCAAAACAATCTGGCAAGTGTGTCAGACCAATGCAACCCACCAGTTGATCATTATTTTCCAAGACATAAAGTTCGAAATCAGGCCGTGCTAAAAGTTCACTTAACTGAGCCTCATTAATTCGATCACCTAAAAAAATGTCATGTTCATGCGTCCAGCCCAAATTAGATCGATAAGCTGTATTGATCAACTTAACAATGCTTTGAATGTCCGTAGCTTGGGCTAAACGAATATTGTTATTTTTCATTTTATAAAGGCTCTAGACTAGCAAAATGATTATGTTAGTCTAGAATCATGATAGAAAACAGTAAATTAAGTCACTACAAGATTAAAAAAATTATTCAATGCTTTTGTGTTGATATTCCTGCTTCCTAAACAGCCTTATTACTCAATTTAAATCGTAATACGATTAACTATTGGTACATGCTTTTTAGAGAAACTATCTATGATCATCAAACAGATTTAAGAGCTAAGTTTGTTGGTTCAATAGAAGTAGATGAAAGCTATTTTGGAGCGAAAAGGCAACGTGGGTTTCATGGAAAGTTAAAGCGTGGTCGTGGGACTCTAAAACAGCCAGTATTTGGAATATTCGAACGTAATGGGCGCGTCTATACTGAAATCGTACCTGACTGTAAAATGAAGACTTTACAAGAGGTTATCATTGGTAAAGTTTCACTTGAGAGTGTGATTTATAGTGATGGATGGCGTGGCTATAATGGTCTTGTTGATGTGGGTTATTCAAAGCATTTTAGGGTAAATCACGGAGCAAATGAGTTTGCTAGAGGAGAATGTCATATAAATGGAATAGAATCATTTTGGAGCTTTTGTAAAAGAAGGCTAGCAAAGTTTAACGGCATATCAAAAGAGTACTTTGATTATCATCTTAAAGAAACTGAATGGCGTTGGATGAGGGAACCTAATGAGTTAGCAACTGAGCTGTGGAACCTCATTAGGTAAAATTAAGTGTAAATCTGCTAGTCTAGAGCCTTATAAATATAAAAAAGCCAGACCGAAGCCTGACTTTAATTTCATTTGCTTCTATAAAGCAAATTATTTAGGTTCAATTGGCTCAAACGGCGCAACGACATCGGCATTTTGTGCACGATGGCGCATGAAGTGATCCATCAAAACAATTGCTAGCATCGCTTCAGCAATTGGGGTTGCACGTACACCCACGCAAGGATCATGACGGCCTTTGGTCAGGACATCCGTATCTTCACGATTAATGGTAATGGTTTTACCCGGAGTTGTGATGGAAGCCGTTGGTTTCAACGCAATCGAAACACGAATATCCTGACCGCTAGAAATACCACCCAAGATACCGCCAGCATGGTTCGCCAGGAAGCCATCTGTTGTGAGTTCATCACGGGTTTCATGACCGAACTGCTCAGCGACACTAAACCCATCACCAATTTCCACGCCTTTCACGGCATTGATTGACATCATGGCATGGGCAATATCAGCATCTAAACGATCAAATACTGGTTCACCCCAACCCACTGGCACTTTAGAAGCAATGATCTCAAGGCGTGCGCCACAGCTTGTGCCTTGCTCACGTAATGAAGTTACCAATGCTTCAAAGCGCGGCACCGCATCAACATCACCACAGAAGAACGGGTTATTTGGCACTTCATTCCAGTCCAGTTTTTCTGCTTTTTCAGTACCGATTTGGGTCACATGACCACGGATTTCAATACCAAATTTCTCAAACAGGAATTTCTTGGCAATCGCACCTGCTGCTACACGCATCGCAGTTTCACGCGCACTCGAACGGCCACCACCGCGATAGTCACGAAAACCATACTTCTGGGTATAGGTATAGTCTGCATGACCCGGGCGGAAAGTTTGCGCGATATTGCCATAATCTTTCGATTTCTGGTCCGTATTGCGGATTAAAAGACCAATTGAAGTACCGGTAGTTTGACCCTCAAACACACCGGAAATAATTTCAACTTCATCTGGCTCTTTACGCTGTGTTGCAAATTTTGAAGTACCCGGCTTACGACGGTCCAGATCCTTTTGCAAATCCGCTTCAGACAGTTCAATCCCTGGTGGAACCCCATCAATAATGGCCATTAAGCCAACACCATGAGATTCACCACAAGTCGTTACACGGAAGAGTTGCCCTATACTATTACCTGCCATGTCAACGACTCCTTATGAATTAACAGATTGAATGAATAAATCACGATATTGACGGCATTGGGCTGCAGTCAGTGCAAAGATACCTGAACCACCACGTTGGAACTGCAACCAGTGGAAATCAACGGTATTGAAGTTTTGCTTCATCGCCCATTCAGAATTACCCACTTCAATCACGATCAAACCATCTTCAGTCAGATAATCAGCTGCTTGAGCCAGCATCTTGCGAACTAGATCCAGACCGTCTTGACCAGCAGCCAATGCCAGCTCTGGCTCATGATGGAATTCATCAGGAAGATCAGCCATATCCTCTGCATCGACATATGGAGGATTAGATACGATTAGATCATATTGGTTTTCAGCTGGAATTTTGGCAAATAGATCAGATTCAAGTAATGCTACTTGGTACTGCTTACTGTGATGTTCACAGTTAATCTGCGCCACTTCCAAAGCTTCTTTAGAAATATCAGTTGCATCCACTTCTGAATCCGGGAAAGCATAGGCCAATGCAATCGCGATACAGCCAGAACCGGTACACATATCCAGAATACGTTGTGGAGTTTTTGGATTCGGATTTTCTGGCAGGTTATTTACTGCTGCACCCATTTCACCATTTTCAGTCAGGCAATAAGGAGCAAAGCGGTTTTCAATCAGCTCAACGATTGGCGAACGTGGAATCAGAACACGCTCATCCACATAGAATGGCTTGCCGAAGAAATAGGCTAGATTCAATAAATAAGAGGTTGGAACACGTTCATTAATGCGGCGTTCTAGCAAGCTCAAGAACTCAGCCACTTCGCTTGGCAATAATTTAGAGTCCAGAATTTCAGGATCTGCATTCCAGTCCAGTGACAAGGTTTGTAGAACGAGCGCTGAACTTTCAGCAAAATAATCTTCTGTACCTTGACCTAAGTGCGCATCGTATTGACGTAATGCTGTAACCCCAAAACGAATAAAATCACGAATGGTAGTTAAATTTTCAGCGGCTTCCTGCAAATGTTCAGGGCTAATAGTCGGTCGATCCACTTAAGGCGTCTCCAAGGTCATTTTTTAAAACGCCTTATGATACCTTGTTTTGAGGTGTTTTATAATGCCAAAACCATGAAAAACCCGAATTCTCCATGGTTTATCAATTACAGCTCTTCTGGATTTCAGACAGATTAGAATCCTGCTTTTTAAGATTTATCGCTATTTCCGGAAGGATTTATTAACTTAAAACCAGTTTAAGCATCGGCACGATAAGAACGCGATTGATACAAATTCGCCTGATCTTTTACCATCTCTAGCGCACATTGACCCTGTTTAATCTGGGCATATTGGGTATTCATGGTCAGCTTGCATTGCTGTGATAGTTTACGTTGCCACAACGTATGCTGATCACGAATATTATTACGATAGCCCGCATTCAATTTCAGATAAGTCTTATAGTTTTTCTTCAGACGTTTATTCTGTGCTTTTAATTCTTTTTTCACACATTTTTGTAGTTTAGCTGTATTGCCATAACTAAAGTTCATGCACTGGGTATATTCCTGAGAATAACCTGTAGCCGCCTGAACCTGTAATGCCATTGTCCCCAAACAACCTGCCATTAATAAACATGCAAAACGCATAATAACCCCTTCACCAAAACTGGCTTGTTTCCAATCAATATTGAATAATGAATCTTGTTTAAATTATTGCCTGATACTAACTTAGTCCTCGATAAAATCCTATATTTTTCTCGCTTAAAAAGATGTCACAGTTCTTTGGTTGAAACTTGATTTTATGGCCGCATATAATTCGGCAATGATGTCCAAACGAGCCCAGATCTTATGAGCTATAAGCACAACAATCTTATGGCCATGCGCCAGAACTACTGGAATGACGAGTTATCCAGTCAGGTGCAGCAGGAAAAGGTATTTTTACAAACTACATTAATGCAGCAAGGCGTATTTAGTAGCGCGACACTGGAAGATGCCAAATACCTGTTTTTCAGCTTGCCAAGCATCATTATTGTGAAGGGTTATGCGCTGGGTTTTATGCATGAAACAGTCCAGAACCTAATTCATCAACATATTCAAACAAATAAACAACAGTTACAACAACGATCTGAATTAAAAATTCAATTTCAAATGTCATAATATTCACCCTACACTGGTCAAAACGGCAAGTGATATGCTCTTGCCGAGATTTTCACCGTGAATTCAGCGGCTTAAACTTTTTTAATACGTGCAGACACGGTAATATCCACTACAATGATTTATTCCGCTTTATGCTGATAAAAGGATTGAGTTTACATGTCAGATCAGAACGATAAGCTTAAACAATTGAAAACTTCCTCAATGGATCGACGCTTATCGATCGCAAAGGCATCTTTGCTGGCAGGTACGCGCTGGGCAGCATCCAGTGCGGGTTCTATGTTCTCAAGCGAAGAAGAAAAAGAAAGAAGACGCAAAAAAGCTATGAAAGAACAGGCCGATTATCTGGTTGCAGAAATTGGCAAGCTTAAAGGTTCAATCGTCAAAATTGGCCAGATGATGGCACTGTATGGCGAGCATTTTCTGCCAGAAGAAGTTACTCAAGCCTTAAATACCTTAAATAATAAAACAGTCGCTTTGGCTTGGCCGGCGATCAAAGCCCAATTACAACAGCAATTAGGTTCCAAGCTAGATGATCTGACAGTTGATCATGAGCCCTTGGGCACAGCCTCTTTGGCTCAGGTGCATCGTGCGGTACGCAAGTCAGATGGTATGGAGCTGGTGCTTAAAATCCAGTATCCGGGTGTAGCTGAGGCTATTGATTCTGATATGAGCCTGTTTAAGAACATGCTCAAATTGACCCGTATGGTGCCGCAAACCCGTGAATTTGATCAATGGTTCGATGAAGTTCGCGAGATGATGCATCGTGAGGTCAATTATAAAATTGAAGCAGATACAACTCGCCGTTTCTGTAAACGTCTGCAAAATGATCCACGATATATCGTACCGACCATCATCGATAACTATTGTACTGACCGTGTCCTGTGTATGACCTTTGAACGTGGTGTACCAATCAATAGTCCAGTGATGCTATCTCTACCACAGGAACGTCGTAATAAACTGGGTGAAGCTTCTCTGGAAATCGCTGTACGTGAGATTTTTGAATGGGGCGAGATGCAGACTGACCCAAATTTCGGCAATTATCTGGTACGTCTAGGTGATGGCGAAAATATTCAGGACAAGATTGTACTCCTCGATTTCGGTGCAATCCGTCAGTTTGACCAGCATCTACTCAATGTAGCGCGTAACCTGATCCAGGCCGGTTATCATCATGATTCAGACATGATGGTAAAAGCCATGACCGGTTATGAATTCTTCGATTCTATTCCGCCTAGCATCAAACCGGATATGGCGAAAGTCTTCCTGTTAGCCACAGAAGCCTTCAGCTCACCAATGAACAATAAAGACCTGCCTCCAAGTGTGATGGATGAACATGACCGCTATAACTGGAAAAAAAGCCAGCTTCATAGCCGGGTAATGCAGCAGGCTTCTAAATCCATGGCTTCACGTTATTTCAGTGTACCGCCTAAAGAATTTATGTTTATTAGCCGTAAGTTTATTGGTGCTTATACCTTCATGACGGTGATTGATGCGAAAACTAATGTACGCGCAATGATTAAACGTCATCTCTAATAGACTAAGTTATTATTAGCCTTATATAAGACCCGGATGATTTTGTCATTCGGGTCAATTTTTGATAAAATCCAAATTTTTCTTATTTTATTTTTCTATTTATTTTCAATATCTTAAATTTTTAAATCCCCTCTTTATTTTAATAATAAATTGACAATGATTCATGTCATTGATGACATGGTTTTTTCTAGAACAGCATGTCAACATCAGGCAAATAAGATAACACCCCGTAGGATAATTAGAATGAACAATATGGTGAACAAAGCACAAGGATTTGGCTTGTCCATCCTGACCAAAGTGGCTGGAAGTGATTTACTTGACCAATTAAAGCTGCGTAAATTTTTAGAAAAATCTCTTTATCAAAGCTCTAAAGCAGGTTTTAAAACACTCAGCCAGACTCAGAAAATCCTGAAATCTGGTCAGAAAATTCAAAGACAACGTTTACCACATCAGTCCAAATCCCTGTTCGATCTGAATCTGACTGAAGAACAGCAAATGACCTGTGAGGCGATGCAACAGTTTGCCAGTGAAGTCCTTTATCCTTTGGCACATGATGCAGATCATCATGAAATCTTCCCAGAGGAACTCTGGCAATATTCAACTGATCTGGGTCTTAATTTTTATGCGCTGCCTGAAGCTTTAGGTGGCGTAGCTGCAGAACAGAATATCGTCAGCAATGTCCTGATGGCTCAACAGTTGGCTCAAGGTGATTTCAGTCTGACCGCTGGACTGCTTTCTACCTTTAGTGTGATTAATGCGATTACCCGTTGGGGTTCAGAACAGGTTCAGACTGAGTATTTAACTGCATTCGCCGATGATCCTCATCTTAAAGCTACCTTCGCAGTACAGGAAGCAACAGCTGCCTTTAATCCTTATCAGTTAAAAACTCAAGCAATGTCGAATGGAGATCACTATCTGATTAATGGTGAAAAAACCTTGGTGATGCTCGGAGAAACTGCTGATATCTATCTGGTCAGTGCAGATCTGAATGGCAAAACCGAAGTATTTATTATGCAACGCAATAATACTATTACTGCACAAGAATCTCCGGCTATGGGCCTGAAAGCCACTCAAACCATGAATCTCAAATTTAATAACACACCGGCACAACGCTTGGGAGATGACGATTTTGATTACACCGCTTTTCTTGATCTAGGCAATTTAATGTGGTGTGCCATGGCGGTCGGTACCTGTGAAGCGGTTAAAAAATACTGTGTGCAATATGCCAATGAACGGACAGCCTTTGGCGAACCGATTTCTCATCGGCAAAGTGTAGCCTTTATGATTGCAGATATGGCGATTGAAATTGATGCCATGCAAATGCTGATCCTGAATGCTGCCAGTCTTGCAGAATCTGGTCAAGGCTTTCATCGTGAAGCTTATTTAGCCCGTCTGCTCTGTGCAGAAAAATCCATGAAAATTGGCACAGATGGCGTGCAGATCCTCGGCGGACATGGCTTCACCAAGGAACATCCGGTAGAACGCTGGTATCGGGACTTAAGAGCAACAGCAATCGTACATTCTGGCCTTCATGCCTGAGCAAAGAATAAGGAAAAAATAAATGAACTTGCAAAATCCTAAAAAATTCAAATTGCTGATTGATCAGGCACATGAAGTTGCTCTAAATGTACTCCGCCCTATTTCACGCAAATATGACAAAGCTGAACATGCTTATCCGAAAGAGTTAGATATGCTCGCTTCTGTCGTCGATGGCATGAACCAAGGCAGCGAAGGCATGAATGCGGGAGCTGCGGTCAATAAACGCGGTGATAACGATGAAAGCAATAAAAATGGCGTAAATATGTCAACAGCACTTAGTATTGTCGAAATGTGTTATGGCGATACCGGACTACTTTTATCCATGCCGCGTCAAGGTTTAGGAAATTCAGCCATTGCTGCTGTTGCTAATGAGGAACAGTTACAACGCTTTCATGGCATCTGGGCAGCGATGGCAATCACTGAACCAGGCTGTGGTTCGGATTCAGCTGCCATTCGTACTACTGCCATTAAAGATGGTGATGACTATATCCTCAATGGTGAAAAAATCTTTGTCACCTCTGGCGAACGTGCAGATGCGGTTGTCGTCTGGGCGACTTTAGATAAAAAACTTGGCCGTGCTGCAATCAAGTCCTTTGTTGTACCTAAAGGCAAACCCGGTATGAAAATCGAGCGTCTGGAACATAAGCTAGGCATTAAAGCCTCGGATACGGCTGCAATTAGTTTTATCGATTGTCGTATACCTGCTGCTAATTTGCTTGGACATGCTGAAATTGATGTAGCCAAAGGTTTTGCGGGTGTCATGGAAACTTTTGATAATACCCGTCCACTCGTTGCAGCCATGGCAATTGGCTGTTCTAAAGCCTCCTTGGAGAGAATTAAGGAGATTTTTAAGGAACAGCTAGATCCTGAGTACAATACGCCTTACTTACAAGCATCGAATATTCCAGCGCAAATTTACCGAATGGAAGCCGAATGGGAAGCAGCCCGTTTATTAATGTTGAAAGCTGCGTGGATAGCGGATAACCGCAAGCCTAATTCTCGTGAAGCCTCTATTGCTAAAGCCAAGGCAGGTCGTATTGCGAATGAAATCACTTTGAAGTGTGTCGAATTAGCAGCATCTATAGGCTATAACGAGACTGAACTTTTAGAAAAATGGGCACGTGATTCCAAGATTCTAGATATTTTTGAAGGAACTCAACAGATTCAGCAGCTCATTATTGCCCGACGTGAACTAGGTAAATCTTCAAGTGAATTAAAATAATAAAAAATTGGAAATACTGCTTCATTAAAAATGAAGCAATAAAAAGGATGGATTTTTTATGGTTTTCGGACTATAAAATTTCCATCCTTTTTTATGTCATAACCTATGTATTCTATTCGTCCTATACAACCTCAAGATAATGCTCAAATTGCCAAGATTATTCGTGAAGTTTCCGTAGAATTCGGACTTGCAGCAGAATCCGGTTTTGCTGTCGGTGATTCAATCCTGGATAACCTGTATGAAGTATATCAGCAGCCAAATGCAGCTTATTGGGTCATTATCGATGAGCAGGATCAAGTCTTTGGTGGCGGAGGTATTGCGCCATTACAGGGTGATCAGAGTATTCTAGAAATACAGAAAATGTATTTCTTACCCATTATTCGTCGTTATGGATTTGCAAAACAGATTTTAAATCTGGCCTTTGACTTTGCTCATGAGCAGAATTTTAAACGAATCTATCTTGAAACTACTGCAAGCCTTTGGCAGGCTGTGAAGCTTTACGAAAAATTAGGTTTTGAACATCTCGATCATCCTGAAGGCAATACGGGTCATAGTGCAGCTTGTGAAATCTGGATGCTAAAAACTTTAGACTAAGCCATCTCATACATCTAAATACTTTTATTCTAAAGAAAAGCCAGAGATACAAATTCGGCTACTAACTGGCTTTTCTTTAAGCAATTCTTCATAAAAAATTCATTATTCAACAAAATCTAAGTTGTCTTTGTAAACAAATCATCTAATTTCTTGACGATTTTCATACATCTTCCTAAGATCAATTTAATTTTAAAAATACAGGGAAGCTGAAAGTTGTTGGGCAAATTTTCTGGCAAAAACTATTCATTATTAAAGGTCTTAAATCCTACTACTTTAAAAATTGGGATGCTTGGCTTAACTACAATATTAATAAGTGCTTGCTCCTCACTAGGAGGTAAATCCTTAGAAAAACGCTCTGCTAAACTGTCTCAAGGAATTCAGACTGCATATGCTGTGCCTGCGACAACTGCTACTCGCGTTTCACCTTTAATTATTCAGAATGCCGAAAGACATAGTCTAGATCCCTTGCTAGTAGCAGCCGTGATTCGACAGGAATCTACCTATCGCAGTCAGATCGCTTCACCTGCAGGTGCTGTGGGTCTTATGCAAATTGTTCCGCGTTATTGGCAATCTACATGTGGACCTGATTTATTTAATGAAGCAATAAATATTGGATGTGGGAGTTATATTCTGTCACGTTATCAGGAATCGAGTGGCAGCCTAGAAAAAGCGCTGGGTTATTATAATGTAGGCCCTACTGCCTATGAGAAAGATCGGAAAATGCGTAAACAAGGTAAAAAATATGCTAAAGAAGTTTTAACGCACCAGAAGCAACTTAAAAAATCGATGTAATTAGAATGTACTGATGACTAATTCAGTTTATTCTAAAAAATATTAATCCATAACTAAAAAGGCTTAAATTGAATTTAAGCCTTTTTATCTTGTTTTCTTAAATCTCACACATAAAAAAAGCCCCCTGCATTAGCAGAGGGCTTTAGGAATAATGAGCTGGCGATGACTTACTCTCACATGGGAGACCCCACACTACCATCAGCGCTAAGAGGTTTCACTTCTGAGTTCGGGAAGGGATCAGGTGGTTCACTCTTGCTATGGTCGCCAGCACAACTGGTATGCTTACTCGCTATGGTCTTATTTACGTTGCTTGCGCTTCGTTTGCCTAGCTTTCTTCAAATAGAATGCATTAACAGATGTATCTGAGTTGCAGTAGTTTGTTCGATTAGCTTAACTAAATCAAGGTTTCGTCTGATCGTTAGATCAATATGAAATCAATTGACGCTTTATATACAACTGCTTGGGTGTTGTATAGTCAAGCCTCACGAGCAATTAGTATTGGTCAGCTTCATACATCACTGCACTTCCACATCCAACCTATCAACGTCGTAGTCTTCAACGGCTCTTTAGGAGACATAAAGTCTCGGGGAAATCTTATCTTGAGGTAGGCTTCCCGCTTAGATGCTTTCAGCGGTTATCCCTTCCGAACATAGCTACCCGGCGATGCGACTGGCGTCACAACCGGTACACCAGAGGTTCGTCCACTCTGGTCCTCTCGTACTAGGAGCAGATCCTCTCAAATTTCCAGCGCCCACGGTAGATAGGGACCGAACTGTCTCACGACGTTCTAAACCCAGCTCGCGTACCTCTTTAAATGGCGAACAGCCATACCCTTGGGACCTGCTTCAGCCCCAGGATGAGATGAGCCGACATCGAGGTGCCAAACACCGCCGTCGATATGAACTCTTGGGCGGTATCAGCCTGTTATCCCCAGAGTACCTTTTATCCGTTGAGCGATGGCCCTTCCATACAGAACCACCGGATCACTAAGACCTACTTTCGTACCTGCTCGACTTGTGGGTCTCGCAGTTAAGCGCGCTTTTGCCTTTATACTCTACGCGTGATTTCCGACCACGCTGAGCGCACCTTCGTACTCCTCCGTTACTCTTTAGGAGGAGACCGCCCCAGTCAAACTACCCACCAGACATGGTCCTCGCTCCCGATCAGGGAGCAGAGTTAGAACCTCAATATTACCAGGGTGGTATTTCAAGGACGGCTCCATGGCAACTAGCGTCACCACTTCAAAGCCTCCCACCTATCCTACACAAGTAAGATCAAAGTTCAATGTCAAGCTGCAGTAAAGGTTCACGGGGTCTTTCCGTCTAGCCGCGGGTACACCGCATCTTCACGGCGAATTCGATTTCACTGAGCCTCTGCTGGAGACAGCGCCGCCATCATTATGCCATTCGTGCAGGTCGGAACTTACCCGACAAGGAATTTCGCTACCTTAGGACCGTTATAGTTACGGCCGCCGTTTACTGGGGCTTCGATCAAGAGCTTCGCTTACGCTAACCCCATCAATTAACCTTCCAGCACCGGGCAGGCATCACACCCTATACGTCCACTTTCGTGTTTGCAGAGTGCTATGTTTTTAATAAACAGTTGCAGCGGCCTGGTTTCTGAGGCTGCCAACAGCTCAAGGAGCAAGTCCTATCACCGCCGGCAGCGTACCTTCTCCCGAAGTTACGGTACCATTTTGCCTAGTTCCTTCAGCAGAGTTCTCTCAAGCGCTTTGGTCTACTCGACCTGACCACCTGTGTCGGTTTCGGGTACGATTCCAGTGTAACTGAAGCTTAGAGACTTTTCCTGGAAGTATGGTATCAGCCACTTCACCAGTAAACTGGCTTGCTATCAACTCTCAGCATAGAGTACCCCGGATTTGCCTAAGATACATGCCTACAGTCTTCCACCTGGACAACCAACGCCAGGCTGACTTAACCTTCTCCGTCCTCTCATCGCATTACACTGAAGTATTGGAATATTAACCAATTTCCCATCGACTACGCCTCTCGGCCTCGCCTTAGGGGTCGACTCACCCAGCCCCGATTAACGTTGGACTGGAACCCTTGGTCTTTCAGCGAACGGGTTTTTCACCCGTTTTGTCGTTACTCACGTCAGCATTCGCACTTCTGATACCTCCAGCATGCTTCTCAACACACCTTCATCGGCTTACAGAACGCTCCCCTACCACTTGCAATAAATTGCAAATCCGCAGCTTCGGTACATAGTTTTAGCCCCGTTACATCTTCCGCGCAGGCCGACTCGACTAGTGAGCTATTACGCTTTCTTTAAAGGGTGGCTGCTTCTAAGCCAACCTCCTAGCTGTCTATGCCTTCCCACATCGTTTCCCACTTAACTATGATTTAGGGACCTTAGCTGGCGGTCTGGATTGTTTTCCTCTTGACTACGGACGTTAGCACCCGCAGTCTGTCTCCCGGATAGTACTCATTGGTATTCGGAGTTTGCATCGGTTTGGTAAGTCGGGATGACCCCCTAGCCGAAACAGTGCTCTACCCCCAATGGTATTCGTCCGAGGCGCTACCTAAATAGCTTTCGGGGAGAACCAGCTATCACCGAGTTTGATTAGCCTTTCACCCCTATCCACAAGTCATCCCCTGGCTTTTCAACGACAGTGGGTTCGGTCCTCCAGTTAGTGTTACCCAACCTTCAACCTGCTCATGGATAGATCACCCGGTTTCGGGTCTATACCCAGCAACTAAACGCCCTATTAAGACTCGATTTCTCTACGGCTCCCCTATTCGGTTAACCTCGCTACTGAATATAAGTCGCTGACCCATTATACAAAAGGTACGCAGTCACCACACAAAGTGGCTCCCACTGCTTGTATGCATGCGGTTTCAGGATCTATTTCACTCCCCTCACAGGGGTTCTTTTCGCCTTTCCCTCACGGTACTGGTTCACTATCGGTCAGTCAGGAGTATTTAGCCTTAGAGGATGGTCCCCCTATATTCAGACAAGGTTTCACGTGCCTCGCCCTACTCGACATCATCATATCAGCCCTTTCGTGTACAGGACTATCACCCACTATGGTTGCACTTCCCAGAGCATTCCACTAAAACTGATATGACTTAATGGGCTGTTCCCCTTTCGCTCGCCGCTACTGAGGGAATCTCAATTGATTTCTTTTCCTACGGATACTGAGATGTTTCACTTCTCCGCGTTCGCCTCATAAACCTATGTATTCAGTTTATGATACCGACCTTATAGCCGGTGGGTTTCCCCATTCAGACATCTCCGGATCACAGGATATTTGCCGCCTCCCCGGAGCTTTTCGCAGGCTATCACGTCTTTCTTCGCCTCTGACTGCCAAGGCATCCACCACATGCACTTAATTACTTGACTATACAACCCCAAACAGTCGTTCATCCCTACAAGTAGGATGAGCAACAGATTATGATGATTACTCATCACTCTCATACAGTTGGCGTTTCGTAGATTTAACTACTGTACAGCTTCAATTAGATTCATATACCAAAACGCTTGATTCAGTTAATTTCGCTAGTTCTCATTCAATCACTTCAACAATCAATCTTGCGATCTCTTGTTTCCGCTCTTGTATGAGTATGAACAAATTATTTCAACTCAAATATATTCTGTTAATGATTTAATGCATCCTCGTCGGATTGCATTACTGTGATAAATCACAGAGATTATCAAGTGGTGCGTATCTTAACGCTTCTACTTGCTAATCTCTAGGATCTACACACTTGATCGCTTAGGAACTAAACATTCACGCTACTGTATGATCACATACTGCGCGAAGCGTAGCTTCTTGCTTAAATTTCAAGGAAAAACGTTGTTTTTCTGGTCTTGAAATTTGGTGGAGACTAGGAGAGTCGAACTCCTGACCTCCTGCGTGCAAAGCAGGCGCTCTACCAACTAAGCTAAGTCCCCAGCTTATCAATTAAGTCAATGTTCTGATTTTCTGTTTTCTGGCAGATGGTGGGTCTGACAAGACTTGAACTTGTGACCCCACGCTTATCAAGCGTGTGCTCTAACCAACTGAGCTACAGACCCTCAGATACATCGTCATGAAGAACAACTTGTTGTGGATTCTTACCAATCGTCAATCTTTCGTTAAGGAGGTGATCCAGCCGCAGGTTCCCCTACGGCTACCTTGTTACGACTTCACCCCAGTCATCGGCCACACCGTGGTAAGCGTCCTCCCTAAGGTTAGACTACCTACTTCTGGTGCAACAAACTCCCATGGTGTGACGGGCGGTGTGTACAAGGCCCGGGAACGTATTCACCGCGGCATTCTGATCCGCGATTACTAGCGATTCCGACTTCACGCAGTCGAGTTGCAGACTGCGATCCGGACTACGATCGGCTTTTTGAGATTAGCATCTGCTCGCGCAGTAGCAACCCTTTGTACCGACCATTGTAGCACGTGTGTAGCCCTGGCCGTAAGGGCCATGATGACTTGACGTCGTCCCCGCCTTCCTCCAGTTTGTCACTGGCAGTATCCTTAAAGTTCCCACCCGAAGTGCTGGCAAATAAGGAAAAGGGTTGCGCTCGTTGCGGGACTTAACCCAACATCTCACGACACGAGCTGACGACAGCCATGCAGCACCTGTATCAGAGTTCCCGAAGGCACCAATCCATCTCTGGAAAGTTCTCTGTATGTCAAGGCCAGGTAAGGTTCTTCGCGTTGCATCGAATTAAACCACATGCTCCACCGCTTGTGCGGGCCCCCGTCAATTCATTTGAGTTTTAGTCTTGCGACCGTACTCCCCAGGCGGTCTACTTATCGCGTTAGCTGCGCCACTAAAGCCTCAAGGGCCCCAACGGCTAGTAGACATCGTTTACGGCATGGACTACCAGGGTATCTAATCCTGTTTGCTCCCCATGCTTTCGCACCTCAGTGTCAGTATTAGGCCAGATGGCTGCCTTCGCCATCGGTATTCCTCCAGATCTCTACGCATTTCACCGCTACACCTGGAATTCTACCATCCTCTCCCATACTCTAGCTAACCAGTATCGAATGCAATTCCCAAGTTAAGCTCGGGGATTTCACATTTGACTTAATTAGCCACCTACGCGCGCTTTACGCCCAGTAAATCCGATTAACGCTTGCACCCTCTGTATTACCGCGGCTGCTGGCACAGAGTTAGCCGGTGCTTATTCTGCGAGTAACGTCCACTTATCCCGGGTATTAACCAGGTAAGCCTCCTCCTCGCTTAAAGTGCTTTACAACCAAAAGGCCTTCTTCACACACGCGGCATGGCTGGATCAGAGTTGCCTCCATTGTCCAATATTCCCCACTGCTGCCTCCCGTAGGAGTCTGGGCCGTGTCTCAGTCCCAGTGTGGCGGATCATCCTCTCAGACCCGCTACAGATCGTCGCCTTGGTAGGCCTTTACCCCACCAACTAGCTAATCCGACTTAGGCTCATCTATTAGCGCAAGGTCCGAAGATCCCCTGCTTTCTCCCGTAGGACGTATGCGGTATTAGCGTCCCTTTCGGAACGTTGTCCCCCACTAATAGGCAGATTCCTAAGCATTACTCACCCGTCCGCCGCTAGGAATCAGGTGCAAGCACCCTATCCCCGCTCGACTTGCATGTGTTAAGCCTGCCGCCAGCGTTCAATCTGAGCCATGATCAAACTCTTCAGTTAAAATCATTTCGAACTTTATAAGTAAAGTTCTTAAACTTGGCTCATCAATTTTCTGACAAATATTTCTCAAATAAACTTCGAGTAATTTCTACCATTCAATCAATGAAAATAATTTCGATCAATCAACCAGTAAAAATCCACACAAGTTGTTCTTCATAATCTCTTAATGATCTCACTTAAAACCTCGTCAGTTTTAAGTTCCAACCCAATCACTTAACGTTTCGTTTCATGCATTGCGTTGGTGTGCTGCGTATTCTATACAGTTTCAGAACCAGTGCAAGAGCTTTTCTTAAAAATATTCAAAAAAGCGCATTGTACGTTTATTTTTTAATCTGAATTGCTATTTTTAGCAGTTTTAATGCTTTTTTCCAGTCATTTTCAGCCTAAAAGTTTAAGCAAATGTGAATTTCGACTGGTTTAGTTTTTATTAAAAGGGATCGTTGCATACGATCCCTTTTAATATTGAACAATAAATTTTAATTTGCCTGCTCGCCAAGCCAATTCATAAATTTTTGTCGTTCAGCTTTAGATGCCTGTTTCCACAACTGAATTAATTGCTGATCAAGCTGACCAACTGATACATTTTCCCGAACGTTTGCAGTAGCAACATTTGGTGTACTTGCAGTTTGAGTGTAGACCGCTGCCGGCTGATTTGTTGGAGTTATTACTTTATTCGTTGTCAAATCCACAGATTTTCCTAAAACGCTTTGCCCTAGTAATGGTTTCGCTGCATCTTTTGCTCCCGCCTGCTGAACCAGAAGCTGATTTTTTGCATCATATAAACCAATAATTGGCTGATCTTTATATTTTTTCGCTTCATCAAAATTTTTAGGCGCGTTAATTAAAGCCAATTTATAAGCTTCACCATCTTTAAGTTCTGGAGTTTTTACAGTTACTACGCCAGATTTTAAAATGTCATGAGAATTGTCATTGTGCTGGAAAAATTCAGTATAGCGAACACTAATCGCATTCGTACCAGCATCCAGTTTATAAGTTTGATCTGAGCGTAATAGACCTGAACGTACTTCCTGATCATTCACTGCGATTATCTTGATTTCTTCAGGTACGGTTAATGTCACGGCTGAAAAAGCTGATGTGCTGCTCAATAATGCAACTACAGCTGCTGTGATACGTAAATCCATGTCACTCACTCATTTTGGTTAATATATAAAATTTTCATTGCACTATGCCGTGTATAAATGACAATTCTATGACAAATGCTTTGTCTCTACAGTACTTTACTCAGCATTTATCAGACTATCTATCTTCTGATTTCTGCTATATCACACATAAAAAAAGAAGTACTTAACAGTACTTCTTTCTCATCTCTAAATCGATTATGCAAAGGTCTTAAATCGTTCTGCATCATCCATAAAGGTTTTTTCACCTGGAGGGGCTTCGATTGAACCAAATACCAATTGAGCACGAAGCTTCCAGTTCGATGGAATACTAAAAGTTTGCGCTACTTCTTCATCAATGATCGGATTGTAGTGCTGTAGTGATGCGCCAATATTATGTTCAGCCAAAGCTGTCCAGGTTGCAAACTGCGCAATACCGCTAGCATGCTCTGACCAGATCGGGAAATTATCTGCATACAGCGCAAATTTTTCTTGCATTCCTTTAATGACATTCTGGTCTTCATAAAACAGTGCAGTTCCATAACCTGCCGCGAAACCATCTATTTTGCTATTGGTAGCCTCAAAAGCATCTGCTGACACCAGGTCGCGTAAAGTTTCACGCACAATATGCCAAAAAGTATCATGTGATTGACCAAACAAGATCACCACGCGTGAAGATTGCGAGTTAAAAGATGATGGACTATGTTTCACCGCCTCTTTAATGATGTGCTCAATTTCTGCCTGATCCAGGCTGACATTTTTCCCAATGGCATAAATACTACGGCGTTTTTTAATATGATCTAGAAATGCCATGATCTCACCTCGTTCTATTCTGATTATTAAAAACCGATAAGATCATCCTAAGCATTTTCACTGCCTAAAACAGTCTTATTTCGATAACAATGTGTTTTATTTATAGAACATTCTCAGAGATACCAAGGTTGATACTTTGTATCAGTCACCTTAGCACATACTAATTTCAAGAATCACAGGTCTTAGCTAAATACCTGGAAGCTTTCTGGGTTTACAGACTCAATTTTATCTTCTATTGCTTCTTCAATTGAACCGAAACAGAGCTGAGCACGTAGCAACCAGTTTTCATCAATCTTATAATGCTCAGCTACAGGGTGATTGATCTGCGCATTATAATGTTGCAAAGAAGTACCTAGACCAGGATCTGCCAGCGCAGTCCACGCAGCAAACTGTACCATGCCAGAAGTCTGCTCTGACCACAGTGGAAAATCATCGGCACTAAATGGAATCTTTTTCTGTAATTGCTGAATGGCGCGCTGATCTTCATAGAATAAAATCGTGCCATAGGCATTTGCACATTGATCCAGCTTGATTCTAATCCCTTCATAGACCGATGCTGGCGTTGAACATCTTTCACAATGTTCCAGAATTGATGATGTGAATCGGCAAATAGCACGATAATGCGTGCACTTTGTGAATTATAAGCTGAAGGGCAACTATGCACAGCTTCCTGAATCAGCTCGGTCAGATAAGCTTGACTGAAATGCACACGCTTACCTAGCTGATAGATCCCACGACACTTTTTTTAATTTCTCAACAAAAGTGAATTCTAAATTTTCAACTACTTTACTCTTTTTAGGAAATTTAAAATCCTTAGTCAGGTCAGTTGTTAATACCTGCCCAATTTTATTGAGTAATGCCATTTTCTACCCTCTACATATAGCCTGAACTTCAATCACCAGGCAAATTCCATACAATATAATGTGTTTATTTAGGCAGGCAGGATTTGCTGTTTTTTTCATGCTGCTTTTTAGAGTATTCAAACTCCTTAAAAACAAAAAACTCCGCATTTAGCGGAGTTTATGTGATGCAAGTCGCATTAATTATTTTTCAGTTTCAAACAATGCCGCAACGAATGATTTTGCTGAGAATGGACGTAAGTCATCAATTTTCTCACCTACACCGATAAAGCGAATCGGTACATGCGTACGGCTGGCAATATTAAACAGCACACCACCTTTTGCAGTACCATCCAGCTTGGTAATGGTTAAACCCGTTAAACCTACTGCTTCATCAAACATTTCAACTTGATTAATGGCATTCTGTCCTGTACCGGCATCCACCACCAGCATCACTTCATGTGGCGCAGTCGCATCAATCTTCTGCATGACACGTTTAACCTTGGTCAATTCCTGCATCAGGTGACCTTTGTTATGCAAACGGCCTGCAGTATCTGCAATTAAAACATCCACACCTTTGGCACGTGCACTTTCGAAAGCATCAAAAATGACAGAAGCAGAGTCAGCACCATGACCTTGGGCTACGACGGCGATATTGTTGCGTTCACCCCAGATCTGTAACTGCTCAGTTGCAGCAGCACGGAAAGTATCACCCGCAGCCAGCATGACTTTTTTACCTTCGCCTTGCAGACGTTTTGCGAGCTTGCCAATGGTCGTGGTTTTACCTACACCATTTACACCCACGACCAGAATTACATATGGATTTTTGTTTGGATCGATATGCAGCGGTTTTACACGCGGAGCCAGCAGAGCGACCAGTTCTTCCTGAAGCGCTTTATACAGCGAGTGAGAATAAATCAGGTCACCGCGTGCAGTACGTTCAGTCAAATTGGCAATAATCGTTTTAGTCGCATCAACACCGATATCTGCAACCAAAAGCTGTTCTTCAACTTCTTCTAATAATTCATCGTCAATTTCTTTGCCACCAATCAGGATATTGACCATCCCATCGGCAAGATTTTTACGGGTTTTGGTTAAACCCTCTTTCATACGGCTAAAGAAACCGCCTTTTGTAGCAGGTTCTTCTTCCTGAGCTTCTGTCGCTACAGGTGCAGAAACCTCAGCAGTTGCGCTTGGTGTTTCTACAATTGGCACATTAACCGCAGGTAAACTCGGTAACGTGACATCATCATCTCCGATATCAGCATCAATCAAAAATTTGTTTTGCCCATTAGATTGCTGTTGCATGCCGAATCCTTGAAAAGCATTGCGTTAAAAAATTGAATTCTAGCATAACTTGCAGTGTTTTGAGCGGGCAATCCAATCCATGAATAAACAACCAAAAAATAACAGTGTTTGGTTGCTTTCAATACAAGATTTCTGAAAAATAATCCTAAATACAAATATCTATTCATTGGAAGACTTTGTGTCCCTATCTTTTTTTGCTATCTCCTCCTTATCCAGAATCATTAAACAACGGATTTCTCCAGCCGCTGTACTCCTCCTGAGTTTCGGTTTTAACCCCGTACATGCCGCAACCCAGAGTGAATTATCCCGCACCACCATCGAAACCTATTTAGGTAATGGCTTAAAAGTCATTATCCGGGAAGATCACCGCTCCCCGATGGTGATGACACAGATCTGGTATAAAGTCGGTAGTAGTGACGAGTCCGGCAATATTCTCGGTGTCTCTCATGCTTTGGAACATATGATGTTTAAAGGCACGAACAAAGTTCCCAATGATGAATTTACCCGCCTGAGCCGGATTTATGGGGGCAGTATTAATGCCGCAACCTTTACCAATTACACGAACTATTATCAGCTCTATCCCAAAGCTTATTTTCCGATGGCGCTCGAACTCGAATCTGACCGCATGAACAACCTCTTGTTACGCCAGCAAGATTTTGATCCGGAAATTAAAGTGGTAATGGAAGAACGGCGTCAGCGTACTGATGATAATCCGCGTGCCCAGGCATTTGAACGCTTTAGATGGATCAGTTATCCCACCAGTCACTATCGTCAGCCCGTGATTGGTCACATGAAAACGCTTAATAATATTCAGCTGAGTGATGTTAAAAAATGGTATCGAGACTGGTATAGCCCGAATAATGCCATTCTGGTGATTGTCGGTGATTTAGATGTGCAAGAAGCTCTCGTTCAGGTACAGAAATATTTCGGTGATATTCCGGCGCGTCCCACACCCTCACGTAATGATGTACTCGAGTTTGAGCGCTTAGGCTATCGTCATATGGAAATTGAGAGCAATGTTCAAGTGCCTAATCTGTATATGACATGGAATGTAAAATCTTTGGCTACCGCCAAGAATCCTCAAGATGCCTATGCCTTAGCCATTATCCGCAGCCTGCTGGATAGTGGAATTTCTTCCCGCCTGCAGGATCGTCTGGTTCGCGACCGCAAAGTGCTTACTTCTGTGAGTGTGTCTTATGATCCTTATAACCGTGGAGATAGCCTGTTTGGTATTTCCGCACTTCCGGCTCCAGGCGTTAACCTGGCAGAAGCACAAACGGCCATCCAGAAAGAAATTGATTTATTAAAAACTGAAGCTATTTCTGAGTATGAACTGGCACAGATCAGCACACGCTTTATTTCAAATCTGATTTATAGTCAAGACAGTCTGAGCGGACAGGCCAAAATGATTGGAAACCTTGAAGTAAACGGATTGAGTTACCGCCTGATGGATGAACTGCCTCAGCATTATGACAGTGTCCGTGCAGAGGACATTCAGCGGGTTGCTAATGCCTATTTTGTCCGTGAAAATTTAAGTACGCTCTACCTTTTGCCTGAACAGAAAGCTCAATAATGGTTATTACAATGTCTAAAGTTCGCTCTCTTATCCTTTTAACCAACCTAAGCCTCAGTTCAAGCCTTTGGGCAGAAAATTATTTAAATACCCAGCCTGATCTGAATGATAATCCCAGTCAGTTACAAGCGATCCCTCTCCTGCAAAGTTTAAAAAACATTAATCAAAAGCAGGCATTTCAAGCACCTTTTATTCATGACCTGAATAATCACTACAAAGTTCGCACTTTATTTGTTGAAACCCGTGATTTACCTATGGTCGATATTCAACTGACCTTTAATGCCGGATCAGCACGAGATCAGGAAATTGCTAAAGGTTTATTTGGCTTATCCAGCACAGCAGCCAAACTGATGCGCGAAGGAACAGATAAATATACGGCCGCACAGGTAGCTTCAGTCTTTGATGCCACAGGCGCACAATTTAGCGTACAGGCTTATCGCGATATGTTTGTCGTTCGCCTTAGAACTTTGTCAGATCCCAAGAAAATGGAACCTGCCTTGGCCATGATGATGGAAGTTCTCAAAAATGCCACATTCAAGCCTTCCAGCATTCAGCTAGCACTCAGCAATACTCAAGTAGGACAAAAACAGCTTCAGGAAAATCCAAGTAAACTGATGGATATCCGGTTTTATCGGGCATTGTATGGACAACATCCTTATGCCGAACCCATTACCGGCACCATTGGCAGTACCAAAAAAATTACGGCTGATTTACTGAAAAAATTCCGCGACCAGTTTCTGGTGGCACAAAATATGAATATTGCAATTACTGGCAAACTGAGTCCTAAACAGGCACTGGAACTTTCTGAACGAATTGCAGGCAATTTGCCTCAAGGACAGAAAGCTATTGCATTAACTGAACCTGAAGAAAAATCGGGTTTTGATATCGTGCATTTGCCTTATAACTCATCCCAAGCGCATGTGACCTTCGGCCACTTAGGACCAAACCGTTTTACTGAAGATCGGCTTGCTCTAGAAGTGGCTAATCGCATGTTTGGTGGTAGCGGATTTAATGCAGTATTAATGCAGGAATTAAGGGTAAAACGCGGCTATACCTATGGTGCTTATAGCACATTCAGCTTTAGTCAGGCACCCGGTATATTTAGCTTCCGTTATTCCACTAGACAAGATCAATTGCTAGATAGCATTCAGGTCGCCCATCAGGCTTTTATCAACTTTGTAAATCAGCCGATTGATACTAAGCGCCTAGAAGAAACCAAAGCCGGGATGTTAAGAGCATTTCCGAATAATTACAGCAGCAATGCCACGATCAATGCCCAGTTAGGCACGATGGGCTTTTATGCAGAGCAAGCCGACTATCTGTCACGCTATCCAGAACGTCTAGCCAAAATTACCGCAGCAGATGTGCAAAATGCCGTGCGCAAACATCTGCATCCAGAACGCTTGACACTGGTCGTGGTAAGTCAAGAATTAGATAAAGAAGCATTAAAACTACGACTGGAACAGAACTTGTTAGATCCTTCTACACCACTGCCGAATACGATTCCAATACTTAAGGCATATCCACAGAAACCGGCGGAAGCTGACGAGCCCGTAGAGATTCCTGCTGATACGCCTGCATCAATTTAAGATATTGACCGCGATGGATGCGTTGCTGTTGCAGCAAAGTCTGAGCCATATCCTGGGTTTGGGGTAAGCTCTGCTGTTCTGCAAGTTGCTGAAGTAAATTAAATTGGGAAGTCGTCAGTGGACGATAAATGGCAAATGTAGCCAGACATAAAATTAATGCCACAATAGAAATAACAACCGCATTATAAATCTGTTCAAGCTTAATTTTATTCAGAAAATCGCTTAATTTTTTGCTATCTATAGCCATACACTACCTCAAGTTGCAGCTAGTGTATGGCTGGGCCCCATGAAGTTCAAGTCAAAGATTGAATGACCAGTATAAATACACATCTCGATATGACTATAAATCGGTTAGGATTTCAACAATTCGTACACACTCCAGGCAATGACCATAGCCACCAGACCTAAAACCAGTAAAATTGCAAACTTGCTTAAGCCGGCTTCTGCTTCAGGTGGATGCAGTCGATCTTCATCTGCAATTCGGACCAATTCATCATTATAGTGACTATAAAACTCTGCACGCTGGGTTTCGTCCAGAGCGCGGGTAAAATCATAAACTTCTTTACGTTGAGCCAGACTATAATCACCTAGATGGGTATATTTGTCATAAATTGCCTCATCCAGTTTTTTACGGTGTACATGCGCCAATTCTGTAATCTGACTGGCTGTTGGGGGCATATCAAAACTGAGCCCTTCAAGAGTTCTTTGCATCATGTTGTTCTCCTTTTCTTTTGTTCTATTGTTAAAATCTATACCAACCAAACTTCCAAGTGTGTATAGTTTGATCGTACAAACTATAAATTAAGTAAACAGGAAAGCTGATATAGTTGACTTTTCCATTATTCTGTAATATTAGTTTAATAATACTAAGTTATATTTGTATTTAGACTTAAAAGTCTATCCGAAATCATAATTAAAATTAAGGAGTTTTTATATTATGCAGAATATCTCTCAACATGATTTGGAACATCTGTATGCAGATGCAGTGAATACTATTCAATCGCAAATGAACTTTGTCGATGCAGTAAAACAATTAGAAGATGCAGCGCGCGCCGGTCACGGTAAAGCAGCTCTCTTTTTAGCTGAACTGTATTATCAGGGTTTTCGTGTAGAACGAGATTCACTCAAAGCACAATACTGGCAGAACATGGCCACCATGCAAGCCTGAAGAAACGTCACCTCGGTGACGTTTTTTTATGCCATTTTTTCGAAATACTGCAATTAAGACATAATTTATTACGATTGCTTGCAAAGCTGAAACAGTAATTTCACTTGAACTTTCTAGAATAGAGCTGAACTCTAATAGCACTTTATTTTAACGACAATGCGAAAAATTATTCAATACGACCCGATTTGTAAAAACTTTCTTTTGAGGCTGACCATCCTCAAATCTATGATGTATTGCGGCGTTTTGTGGGGCGTCTATCATCAGGGTTGGGCGATGATGCGTGATCAGGAAGATTATATTTTTCCATTCTGGCTTAATTCTCTGGATGCCAAAAATTATGCCAAGGAACATTGGCCAGGTTATGTACCCCGTAGAATCAACCCGGAAGATTTCGAAAACAACTTATTACCTACACTGTCCCGACTAGCCGTGACACCTACTTTATGTAGCGGCAATGGCACTAAACTAAAGTTATCCATTCCACAGATGCGCCACCTGTTTTTTTCACAACAAAGACTGCACTTTGCCTAAAAACATGTTATTTATAAAGACATAAAATAGACACCTAGAGATGTTCAGCTGGATACATACTCTAGGACTAATAATAATTAGATAAAAAGGACTCAATAGAATGACCAACGTAGCACAAGTGCTCGGTGATAAAGTACATCAGGCAGTTTATACCATCCGTCCAGACTCTACAGTTTTAGAAGCAATTAGCCTGATGGCAGAAAAAGGAATCGGGGCGCTGGTCGTTACCCACGAAGATAGTGTGGTCGGCATTTTGTCAGAGCGTGATTACACCCGTAAAATCGCATTGATGCAAAGAACCTCTTTTGATACCACGGTCAATGAAATTATGACACCTAAAGTCATAACCGTGACTTCTGCAACTTCTGTTGAAGACTGCTTAGCATTAATGACTGACCGCCATTTACGCCACTTACCTGTAGTTGAAAATGACAAACTGATTGGCCTGATTTCGATTGGTGACTTGGTCAAAGCTGCAATGGAAGATCAACGTAAGCTGATTGATCAGTTACAACAATATATTTCAGGCTAAAATTCTTTCTTAGTTGAATACGTAAATTAAGACTCAAACTCAAAATGTCATTACAAACAAATGACAATGTCATATCAAAACCAGATTAGATATAAAAAATCCCAGCCTTAAGACTGGGATTTTTTGATTATTAGATCAAATTAAAGACCGAGTTTCTCTGCGACATAGTCAGAGTCTTTATCACCACGACCTGAAAGATTCACTACAATCTTAGTCTCTTTAGGCAGTTTACCCGCTTCACGAATTGCCCAAGCCACTGCATGTGAACTTTCTAATGCTGGCACAATTCCCTCAACGCGTGACAGGGTCATAAAGGCATCCAGACACTCCTGATCTGTTGCTGTAGTGTATTCCACACGACCTAGATCTTTCAGCAGGCTGTGCTGTGGCCCTACGCCTGGATAATCCAGCCCAGAAGCAATCGAATGTACAGGTAAAGGCTCACCCTGCTCATCTTCGAGTACATAACAGGCCATACCATGCAACTGGCTTGGTTTACCCAAAGTCAGCGTTGCGGAATGCTTATCAGTATTTAAGCCATGACCTGCAGGCTCTACCCCCACCAGTTTCACTTCTGGATCATTTAGAAATGCCGTGAATGCACCCATAGCATTTGAACCACCACCCACACATGCCACCACATAATCTGGGTTTGCACCGAAGCGTTCATTGGTTTGAACCTTAATTTCATCGCCAATAATGGACTGGAAATCACGCACCATCATTGGGAATGGATGTGGTCCTACCACCGAACCAATCGCATAGATATAGTTTTTCGGATCTTTCAAGTATTCTTCAAAAGCACTGTCGACTGCATCTTTAAGGGTCGCAGTACCACGCGTCACAGAAATCAGCTTAGCACCCAAGATTTTCATCTTTACGACGTTTGGATGTTCTTTTTCGATATCCACCTGGCCCATATGAATTTCACATGGAATACCCACCAAAGCACATGCAGTAGCCAATGCTACACCATGCTGACCTGCACCGGTTTCTGCAATGACTTTGGTTTTACCCATATATTTCGCCAGCAGTGCTTCACCCAGGCAGTGATTGATTTTATGTGCACCGGTATGATTCAGGTCTTCACGTTTTAAATAGATCTGTGCTCCACCTAACTGGTCAGAAAGGCGTTTAGCATGAAACAAAGGGCTAGGACGGCCGACATAGTTAGCAAACAGGTCTTTTAATTCATTTTGAAATTCTTCAGTTTGACGGATTTCCTGATAGGCAACATTGATGTCATCCATGGCCTGTTTTAGATCCGGTGGAATGAACTGACCGCCATATTGACCAAAGAAACCCTCTTCATTGGGCAACGCAATACCATTAATTTGATGAGCCATAATAATTCCTGAATATTGGAATAAGGTATAATAAGTGACTTTATACTAGAATAATTCGTTTTAAAGCACTAATAACTATAGATAAAGTCACTTATAGATAAATGGAATCAACGCGCCAGATATTTGGTCATATCCTCAATACCTTTTAAGGTCATTGGAAACATATGATCTTCAAAGATTTGCTTAATCAGGCCAATAGTATGCGTGTAATGCCAGTATTTTTCTTCTTCAGGATTGAGCCAAGCGGTTTTATCAAAATGCTGACGCAGACGCTGTAACCAGACCTGTCCTGCCTCATCATTCATATATTCGACCGAACCACCGACGGAGTTCAACTCATAGGGTGCCATGCTGGCATCACCCACTACAATCACCCGGTAATCCCGTCCATAGGTATTGAACAGATCCCAGGTATTCATGCGCGAGCTGGAACGACGGACATTATCTTTCCAGACATAGTCGTATAGACAATTATGGAAATAGAAATATTCCAGAGTCTTAAATTCGGTCTTAGCGGCGCTAAACAGTTTTTCACACTGAGCGATATGCGCATCCATTGATCCACCGATATCAAACAGCATTAGTACTTTAATACGGTTACGACGCTCCGGCACCAATTGCACATCCAGAATCCCCTGTTTGGCGGTTTCACGAATAGTACTATCAATGTCCAGTTCTTCAGCCGCACCCTGACGAGCGAACTTACGCAAATGGCGCAGTGCCATCTGCATCTGACGACTACCAAGAATCTGATCATCATCCAGATTACGGTATTGACGCTGTTCCCAGACTTTGACGGCGGAACGTTTACGCCCCGGCCCGCCAATGCGCACACCTTCAGGATGATCACCATAGGCACCAAATGGCGATGTGCCACCAGTACCAATCATCTTATTCCCGCCCTGATGTTTTTTATGCTGTTCGCGCAAGCGTTCTTCCAGCATTTTCATCAGTTCTTCCAGCGATCCGGCTTTTTTCAGTTCTTCACGCTGTTCAGGGGTTAAGTGCTTTTCCAGAAGTTCCAGATCAAACCAGTCTTTGGGTAGTTTATGCACCTGATTCAGCAGTTCATCCAGATCAAAAGTCGCGATACCATCAAAGTAATCTTTCATGGCGCGATCGAACTTGTCGAAGTAGCGCTCGTCTTTGACCATCACAGTTTTAGCAAGCTGATAGAACTCGCCCTGATCAGCAAAAACCACGCCTGCCGCCACCGCTTGATTCAGATCAATCAGCTCACGGGTGGAAACTGGTACGCCATATTTTCTGAGGGTATAAAACAATCGCACAAACATGCGTGTTTCTCCCTTAGCGACGCGACATAAAGGCTAGACGTTCAAGCAGTTGTACATCCTGCTCATTTTTGATCAGCGCGCCGTACAAAGGCGGAATCGCTTTGGACTTGTCGGTATTTCTTAAAATGTCTTCCGGCATATCATCTGCCATGAGTAGGCTTAGCCAGTCGATCAGTTCTGAAGTTGAAGGTGGTTTTTTCAAGCCTGGAATCTGACGTAACTTGAAGAAGACTTGCAGAGCTTCATTCACCAGCGTTGCTGAAATATTCTCAAAATGCACATCGATAATTTCACGCATGGTCGCTTCATCCGGAAACTCGATATAGTGGAAGAAACAACGGCGCAAGAAAGCATCTGGAAGCTCTTTCTCGTTATTTGAAGTGATGATGACAATCGGACGCTGGGTAGCAGTAATGGTTTCACCCGTTTCATAAACGAAGAAAGACATCTTGTCGAGTTCATGCAGCAAGTCATTTGGGAACTCGATGTCTGCTTTATCGATCTCATCAATCAGCAATACACAGCGTTCTTCACTGGTAAATGCTTCCCAGAGTTTACCCGGCTTGATGTAGTTCTTGATGTCATAAACGCGATCATCACCTAACTGACTATCACGTAAGCGTGATACCGCATCATATTCATACAGGCCCTGCTGTGCCTTGGTCGTTGATTTGATATGCCAGGTAATCAGCTTCAGTTCAAGGCTTTGTGCCACCTGTTCAGCCAACAAGGTTTTACCTGTACCCGGCTCACCTTTAACCAGCAAGGGTTTTTGCAAACTACGCGCAGCTTTCACAGCTAGTTTTAAACTGTCAGTGGCAATGTACTGATCCGTACCTGAAAATTGTTGAATATCAGCAGACATGATTGAACCTTATTTTTCTATTTACAGCGGTGAACTTTTCTTGTTTGACCCAAGACCCGTTTTACTGGATGCATAGGTCGACCAGCAATAGCCAATCACAGACCCGATACCAATGACAAATAAAATAAGTGACGCATTAATCCAAACGAGTTCATATTCCTTGGTCAGAATACCAAACAGCAGCCCGAAAATAGCAGGTGCAACTGAAGCATTACTGCCTTCAGAAACGGTTGGGGTTAATAGCACGGCAAAGGCTAACAACCATAAAAAACCGCCCATTGCCTTTGGCATGCGCTTGGTCACGCCATACCAGCAGGCTAACGCAATCAGACTGCCCAGCAGATACACTGCAAACGCAATACTCTGGTCAGGAATTGAGTCCAATACAGCTACAAAACCATTCATTTCACAACTCCTGAACTGAGCTTAAGCCCCACGAAGACCTTCTGGCGCTGGCGCATTCGGGTTAATCAAACCTTCTGGTGGCATTTGCAGGAAGAAACCACGAGTAGAAATTGAATCCATCACATGTAAAACATTGGCACGTGCCAGTTTACGCGATTCACTCAATTCAAGATGCATGACAAAAGTCGCACGACCAAAAGCAACACGTACCGGTTCAGCCAATACCTCTAGTGGTTCAAATGTTTCGGCTTCGTTCTCATCTGCAGGACGCGCCACATAAAGATACATTTCATCTTTTTTGCTAGATTTGTAAATAGACACTTGCATGTTTCAAACGACTTTTCTGAAAAAACAATCGCAAGGATACATCAAAAAAACGACAGAAACATTAGCCGCCTCCAATGCATCAGTCGTGATTTTGTATAATTGCTTTATCTTTAATCAATCCAGTAAAAATCACTCAACCACTTTCATCTGGGTCGACAGATAAGACTCATCCTGATGCAATACCTTAATTAGCGGCAGAGTTAATAACTCATAGCGCCAACCGAGCAAGTAGTTTGGCAGATCCTGTTCATCCTTATGACATACTACATGCTGATATAAGGCATTCAGCCATTTCTTGCGCATCAGCACTTCTTTCGGTACGGAGATTTCATTGGATATATTCTGGATCATTGTTTCAACCTTCTCGCCAATCTCTCTGGATGAATGGCGGATTGGGCGTGCCAGACGTAATGGCCAGTCGGCTTGGTCAGGCAGGAATTTCAACAGATCCAAAATGGTCTTGCCATGTTCACGGACAATATTGGCCCGGATGTCTTTCATCTGACTGAGCTGGAAATTATTGCGCGGGAATTTCTCTACCAGATCAATCATGGTCGAGTTTTTCAGAATAAAACTACGCGGCTGATTCAACGCCTTGGCAATCTGCTCACGCCATACAGCCAGTTGTTGCAACTGCATTAATTGACGGCGTGAATGACGATAATTACCGACATCCTGATAAAGTAAGGCAGTCGGTGTTTCTTCACCAATTTCATGGGTCAGAAAACGGCAATCCTCAAGAGCGAAATCGAGCAGATATTTGCTTTCCAGATCCTGTTTGACCTTATCCGACAGTTGCACCAGATAATGCACATCATTGGCTGCATACAGTAACTGCTCAGAGCTTAAAGGCCGTGCCAGCCAGTTAGAGCGGGTCTGATCTTTTTCAATATCGACATCCAGCATCTGTTTCAAGGCATTCTGATAGCTGACCTGCAAACCATGTCCGAGGAATGACATGCCGACCTGTGTATCAAAGACATTGCTCAGGGCTTTTTTCTGGGTGTAATGATAAATCAGGTCAATATCTTCACTGCAGGCATGGAAAATATTCTGTTGAGCATTAAAGATCTTGTTCAGAAATTCACTCAGATCCAGTGTTGTTCCATCCAGCAAATAGACATTGTTATTGACATTGATTTGAAAAACACCAAGTTTTGGCCACAAGGTGTCTACCTTAATGAATTCTGTATCCAGGCCATAGACCGGATTTTGATCCATAAGATTCAGGACATGATTTAAGTCGTGCTGATGTTGAATAAATTGAAACATAAAGACTGAGTCTAAAATTAGATGCTCGATGAAGCTATATTACCCGATATATAGAATTTTTATATAAAAATATGACAACCAAATCACACTTTTTGTTCCATATTTTTCGAATATAGCTTATCTAGTTTATATTTTTAATAATATATTTTTTATATTAAGAGAATATAATTAATATTTCACTTAATTCGCATCCGGTTATGCACTGCCTGACTCAATGTATGACTATCGACATACTCCAGTTCTCCGCCTTGAGGCACCCCTTGAGCGATACGCGTCATTTGCACCGGTAAATGTTTACTGGCTTCAACCAGATAATGTGCGGTTGCTTGTCCTTCAACAGTCGCATTGGTAGCCAGAATCACTTCCTTGATCTGTCCCTGACTTAAGCGTTGCAGTAAATAGGGAATACCGATTTCTTCAGGCCCGATTCCATCTAGAGGTGACAGATGACCACCCAGAACATGATATTTACCGCGGAAACTGCCGCTTTGCTCAATTGCCATGACATCTGCCGGTGATTCCACGACACAAAGCAGTTCATCATCACGCTCAAGTGAGGTACAGATATTACAGACTTCATCTTCCGTCAATGAATGGCAGATCGAGCATTCATGAATGTGATCGGTTGCTTCAGTTAAGGCATGTGCCAGACCGATCGCCCCTTCACGATTTTTCATGATTAAATGCAAAGCCATACGCTGGGCCGATTTCGGCCCAACGCTTGGCAAAATGCGTAATGCTTGAACCAGTTGATCAAAACGATCACTAAACATTGCGCATACTTCCTTAGAATAAACCAGCCAGACCAGGTGGTAAGCCCATACCTGAGTTTGCAGATTTCATTTTCTCTTCAGAGATCGCTTCTGCTTGACGCGCTGCATCATTCATCGCTGCTGCAATCAGATCTTCGATCATATCTGGATCGTCCTGTAAAAGTTCAGGATTGATCTCGATACGTTTCACCACATTGCGGCAAGTCATGGTGACTTTCACCAGACCGCCACCAGCCTCAGCATGCACTTCAGTTTGCGCAAGCTCTTCTTTGGCTTTTTTCATGTTGTTTTCGACTTCTTTTTGCATGCGCTGTGCTTGCTGCATCAACATATTAATGTTCATAAAGATCTCCGAACATATATTTATAAAATTAGATTAGATCTAAACCGCGTGTAATGTCGCGAATAATATCATCAATCTCTTCCAAACCAACAGAAACGCGAATTAAACCTTCACGGATACCCGCTGCTGCTTTGGCTTCTGGAGACAATTTGCCATGTGTGGTTGTTGCTGGATGAGTAATCGTTGATTTCACATCACCTAAGTTACCAGTGATTGAAATGAACTGGGTATTGTCAATTACTTTCCAGGCACCTTCACGACCGCCTTTCACTTCGAAAGATACGATACCACCGAAACCGGTTTGTTGTTTTGCAGCCAGTTCATGACCGATATGCTCAGGCAAACCTGCATAGTAAACTTTTTCTACTTTCGGATGTGCATTTAAGAATTCTGCCAGTTTTTGTGCATTGGCAGAATGTTCACGCATACGTAAACGTAAAGTTTCTAGACCTTTCAGGAATACCCAGGCATTAAACGGGCTCATAGAAGGACCGGTAGTACGTACATAACCGAAGATTTCTTCAAGCAGTTTGTGGTTACCTACTACAGCGCCACCGAGTGCACGGCCTTGGCCATCCAGATATTTAGTCGCAGAATATACGACTAAGTCTGCACCAAATTTGAGTGGTTGTTGTAACACTGGTGTACAGAAGCTGTTGTCAATCGCGAGCAATGCATCATTGGCATGTGCAATATCTGCCAAAGCCTGAATATCTGCCACTTCAGCCAATGGGTTTGACGGAGATTCAACAAAGAGTAATTTGGTTTCTGGCTTGATGGCATTTTTCCATGCATCCAGATCAGTCAAGTCGACAAACTCAACTGCGACACCAAATTTAGCCACGTATTTCTCGAATAAAGAAACTGTTGAACCAAATACGGCACGTGAACAGATCACATGATCGCCCGCTTTCAGGTAAGCCATCACCACAGCCATAATTGCAGCCATACCAGAGCTGGTCGCAACAGCGCGTTCTGCGCCTTCTAAAGCAGCCAGACGCTTTTCAAACATGGCAACAGTTGGATTGGTAAAGCGAGAGTAAATATTACCCGGCTCCTGGCCTGAAAATTTTGCTGCAGCTTCAGCCGCATTTTCATAAACAAATGACGATGTTAGAAAAATCGGTTCACCATGCTCACCCTCAAAGCTGCGGGTGTGACCGGTACGGATGGCTAAAGTTTCTAATTGATAGTTAAAATCGTCTTGCTGGCTCATCACTTTACTTCAGCCCAAAGGCTGCCTTTTGTAAAAAATTGCCAACATTTTGAGCGTCTAAGCTATTTCAGGTCAAGGCATAATAAGCAATTATTGCTTAGACTTCGACCAATTCTCCTTTGTATACGGATAAATTATTTACATGATTCAGTTAAAACAAAATATTCAACGCCAGAAGAAAAAATTAAAACACCTGAATGCGCGGTTATTTAACTCGTCTTCCCTGATTCTTTCGCAAAAAACACCCTTTGAATATATTGCTGCGACTGAGTTCTGCAAAATTCGCTATTATGCAGCACCTGAAAAAAAGTACCGTGAGCCGTTAGTCTTTGTTGCCCCTCTTGCGATCAATATGGATATTTATGATCTGTATCCTTACCGTTCACTAGTCAAGCATTTTCAGCATAGCGGTTTTGATGTCTATTTAGTGGAATGGAAACGTTTCCGTTATAAACACCGTCACTTGAACTTTCTGTCTTTTATTGACGGCGCGATTCCTCAGGCGATTGAACGGATCTGCTCGCATTCAGGCAGTCAGTTTATTTCCCTGCATGGCTGGAGCATGGCAGGAATTTTCGTCACGCTTTATACAGCATTGCATTCGCCTGAACATGTTAAAAACCTGATTGTGCTGGGCAGTCCGATTGACAGTTATGCTTCAGGTCGAGTCGGCAAGTTATTTAGTACCACCAATAAGCTCATTTCTAAAAATAAAAACCTGCAACAGGCCATTCACCAAGGATTGATTCCCAAGGAATATATTCATTCGCCCGGCATCATCAATGCATTGGGATTTAAGCTGCTTGATCCGATTGGCTGGTTTAAAAGCCAGAAGCAGTTTTTGATGAACCTAGAAAATGTTGAAGATGTCTATGAACATGCCACCATGGGCAATTTTCTGAACAAGATGATTGATTATCCGGGCGGAATCAATCAGGACATGGTGCTGCACTTATGGCTGCAAAATCCTTTAAAAAATGGCTCAATGACTTTAAACGGCCGAACGATTGACCTAAAAAATATTAATTGTTCCTTACTGGTCGGGGCTGGGAAAACCGATCAGATTGTTACGGAACAGTCAGCTAAACCTTTGATGGAATTGACAAGTAGTACCGATAAGACGTTTACTCTTATCCCGGGTGGTCATCTTGGACTGATGTCCAATCAGAAAACAGCCAATACATTCTGGCCGAAACTGACCACCTGGCTGGCACAACGCTCAACCCGGATAGATGCTTAAATCCGGAAGAGCCGGCAATTTTCAGGTATTTATTATTTTATTCAGAGGGTATGACATGATTCAGTCAGTGGCATTTATTGGTTTAGGCGCAATGGGTTATCGCATGGCAGCGCATTTACCCAAGCATTTTGAGACAGTTTATGTCTGGAACCGTACTTTTGCCAAGGCTGAAGAACATGCTGCTGAATATGGCACCCAAGCTGTCGCTTTAGAACAGGCAGTTCAGGCAGATATTATTTTTTCCTGCCTGCCGACCAGTGCCGATGTTGAAGCATTAGTCCAAGGCCTCAGCCTTAAAGCTGGCAGTATCTGGGTAGACTGTACCAGCGGTGTTCCTGACGCTGCCCGACGCTTAGAAGAAGCACTGGCTGAACAGGGTGTGATTTTCCTGGATGCGCCTGTGAGTGGCCAGACCATTGGTGCGGAAAATGGCACATTGACTGTGATGGTCGGCGGTAATGCGGAAGGCTTTGAAAAAGCCCTGCCAGCGATGCAGGCGTTTGGCAAATTGATCAAGCATGTGGGGACATCAGGTGCCGGCTTTGCGGTAAAAGCGGTAAATAATATGTTACTGGCTGTAAACCTGTGTGCAGCAGCAGAAGGCTTTACCACGCTGAAAGCGCACGGCGTTGACCTGAATGAAGCGCTGGATTGTATCAATGCATCAAGCGGTAAAAGCAATGTGACTGAAACCGTTTTACCACAGCGTGTTTTGAACCGTAGCTTCCCTGTTACCTTTGCCCTGCCTCTTTTAGCCAAAGATACCGGCATTGCACTTGATCTTGCGCGCGATGCCAAACTGGCAGTACCACTTCTCGCTTTAGGTCAAAGTCTGGTGCAAGCTGCTAGCAATCTGTCGGATAAAAATAGTGACTTTTCCAGTGCTGTAAAAATGTATGAATCATGGAGTAATATTACCATTGAGTAATATCTCGCCATTGAATAATAATAAACAAACCTAATATTGTGACTATAGACTAGCCACATGCAGTGATACCTGAGGAAACTCTTATGAATAAGTTATTTGTTGCAGCACTCGTCGGTTCTGCAACTTTGTTTGGGGCTTCAACATCGGTTCTTGCATCTGAACAGGAATGCAAAAAATTGAAAAATGACCATGATGTCATTTATGCATCAAAAGGTTTCTGTTTCAAGGATCCTGAAGCAAAAGCAAAGTTTAATGACAATTGCTACACAACCAAGCCAAAATTTTCAGAAAAAGAGCAGCAACGTCTTGACGCGATCAAAGAACGTCAGAAAGAATTGAACTGTAAATAATACAATTCAATTCTGCTCAAGGAATGCACTTATGACTTACGATGACCAAAATATTTTTGCACGAATTCTGCGTGGTGAACTTCCAGCAATTAAAGTGTATGAAGATGACCAAGTTCTTGCATTTATGGACATCATGCCACAGGCCGATGGTCATACTCTGGTCATTCCTAAAACTCCAGCAATCACCCTGCTTGACCTGGATCCTGAAGTTGCAGCCTATACCATTCAGGTGGTGCAAAAAATTGCCAAAGCGATTGAAAAAGGTTTAGGTGTAGATGGCATTGTACTCATGCAGCTCTCTGGCGCTGCGGCGGGTCAGACTGTTCCGCATGTTCATTTCCATCTGGTACCTACCTCTTTGCACAATCTCGGCAAACATGCTGCACAAATGGGTGATCAGGAAAAAATCAAACAACTGGCAGAGAAAATTAAAGCTGCTCTTTAATTCATTCTTCGTCCTTAAAAATGGAGCTTCGGCTCCATTTTTTATGCCTTATTTTTCATTTTTTATCACCATTCATAAATACAGTATTCCTCTTAAATGACTTTATTAAAACCGCATTACTCATCTACTGGATCAGCGTTAACTAAAGCAAAAAAATCCTGCACAGAATCTTAAAAATTAAAATTGCTCCCTTTTTAGATTTCATAGATCTGCAATATTTCCTTAACCATACTGACTTATTCATCCTCAATACTGAGCACCAATACAGGATGGTAGCCAAGACCGAGCTACTGCATACACCTCAAAAGACCTAAAAAAGTCTGATTGGAGCTTTATATGAAAAAATCACTTTGCATTTTCGCAATTGGGGCAAGCGTTTTTACACCGCTCATGGCAGTCGCTGCTGATGTTAAAGTCTATGGCCGTGCACATGTGTCTTTAGATTATCTGGATGATGGCCAGGATTATAGTGAAATTGGAATTTCCTCCAATGCATCACGCCTTGGATTTAAAGCTGAACAAACACTTGAAAATGGCATGACCGTATTTGGCCAGATTGAGCAGGAAATTAACTTTGCCAGTGGCTCTGCAAATGATGATGTCGAGTTTGCTACTCGTGATACCTTTGTCGGTTTAAAAGGTGAGTTCGGTCAGGCACGGATCGGCCGTTTCGATAGTCCATTTAAAGTGGCACGCAGTCCAGTTAACTTCTTTGGAGATATGGTCGGCGATGTACGTAACGTGACCCGTGTAGGGAATCTGCGTTTTGATGAACGTAATGCCAATAGCATTGAATATAAATCACCAAAATTCGGCAATGGATTTAATGTTCTGGGTGCACTTTCCCTACATGAAGCCAACAGCCCGGATGCATCTAAGAATGGTGAAAAAGATAAAGATAAGGCTTATGACCTTGCCCTTACCTACCAAAAAGATAAAGTTGATTTTGCAGCGGCATATGAACATTATGAAGAAGAAGCCAGTCGTGGTAAACGTGATGGTTTCCGGATTGCAGGTGCCTACAAAATCACGCCAGACTTGAAACTCGGTGGTCTGTATCAGTTCCTTCAGCATGACAATACCGAAGTCAATCCTGATGCTCAGGTCTTTGGCATCGCGGGTGAATATAAATTAGCAGCCAAAACCTCATTGCGTGGACAGGTCTTTCACCGTGATGTAGATGCCGATGATGCCAATGCTACTTTACTGGCGATTGGAATTGAACATCGTCTTGACCCAGCAGTCCGCATCTACAGCAATCTGGCCAGTGTATTAAATGATGAAAACTCAAATCTGACACCTTGGGCACAAGGCCGTAGCAATGCAGTGGCTGGCGCACGTGGTGAAGACAGCTTCGGACTATCGGTCGGTATGCGTTACGACTTCTGAAGCCCTCCCCAATTCCATATTAGAAAAGAGCCTGCCTGATGCGGGTTCTTTTTTATTTTTTAATTAATCCCGACTATTTTAATTAGAATAAAAACTGAATAAAAACCCCAGCAAAATAATCAGGATTAATATACTTGAAAAATAAATTCCAACCATTTTAATCAGATTAAAATAATCTATTGTTACAAAAAACAATCACAAATATTTAGAATAATTATCAAACTTTTAATTAAATATTATTAATATTTTCAATAACTTATAAATATATATTTATTTAAACTATTTGGTCTATTTATTTTTTAGTTACAATCGATTAATAATATATAACAAACCACATAATAGGCTTGTTCACATGAGCTTAGTTTCTAAAAATTTAAACCAAAAAACAGTAAGAGAGATTACTGCGATTTTAATTATCAAGATCATTCTACTTCTGGTAATTAAAAATATTTGGTTTGATGCGCCTACTATTCCAAAAGATTTTGACACTCAAGTCGCCGAGCGTATCGCCGGCAATCCTTCCCAAATCAAGGAGACACGTTGATGATTTCTGAAAGCGTGGTCGATCTTTCGCGGTTCCAGTTCGCTATGACCGCGATGTATCACTTTATTTTTGTTCCACTGACCTTAGGCTTGGCATTTCTGCTTGCCATTATGGAAACCACCTATGTGATTTCCGGCAAAGAAATTTACAAGGACATGACTAAGTTTTGGGGAAAACTGTTCGGGATTAACTTTGCCTTAGGGGTAACCACAGGCTTGACCATGGAGTTCCAGTTCGGAACCAACTGGGCATATTATTCGCATTATGTGGGTGATATTTTCGGTGCACCATTGGCTATTGAAGGTTTGATGGCCTTCTTCCTTGAATCTACTTTCATTGGTTTATTCTTCTTCGGTTGGGACCGTTTATCCAAAGTACAGCATCTGGGCGTGACCTGGTTAGTTGCACTGGGATCTAACATGTCTGCACTGTGGATTCTGGTTGCCAATGGCTGGATGCAAAACCCGGTTGGTTCAGCATTCAACTATGAAACCATGCGTATGGAAATGGTGGACTTTGCAGCACTGATCTTTAACCCGGTTGCACAGGTTAAATTCGTACATACTGTTTCTGCAGGTTATGTGACTGGTGCCATCTTCGTACTGGCGATTTCAAGTTACTATATGCTGAAAAAACGTGACTTGCCATTTGCACGCCGTTCATTTGCGATTGCTGCCATTTTCGGCTTAGCGTCAACTCTTTCTGTGATCCTGCTGGGCGATGAGTCTGGTTATGAAATTGGTGATGTACAGAAAACCAAACTGGCTGCGATTGAAGCAGAATGGGAAACTGAACCAGCACCTGCAGCATTTACTTTATTTGGCTTCCCAAATAAAGAAACCATGTCTACCGATTATGCTGTGAAAATTCCTTATGTTATGGGGATTATCGCTACACGTTCTGTAGATACGCCTGTTACCGGTATTAAAGACCTGCTGGTTGAACATGAAGGTCGTATCCGAAACGGTATGGTGGCTTATGAACAACTGGAAAAACTACGTGCTGGTGATCAGTCTCCTGAGCTGAAAGCTGCATTTGCAGAAACTCAAAAAGATTTGGGCTACGGTCTGCTTCTGAAAAAATATACTGCAAATGTTGTAGATGCTTCTGACGAGCAAATTAAGGCAGCAGCAAAAGATACTATTCCACATGTACCAAGCCTGTTCTGGGCATTTCGTGCCATGGTCGCTTCTGGCTTCCTGATGCTGGTTCTGTTTGTTCTTGCGACTTTTGCGGTGGCTAAACGCAATGCAGAAAACAAACCTTGGTTATTAAAATTTGCATTATTTGCACTGCCGCTTCCATGGATTGCGGCACAAACTGGCTGGTTTGTTGCTGAAGTAGGTCGTCAACCTTGGACCATTGGTGAGGTTCTGCCTACACACCTGTCGACTTCAAGCTTAAGCACAGGCGATGTATGGGGATCAATCATTGCATTAGCAGCGTTCTACACTGTACTGCTGATCATTGAAATGTACTTAATGATTAAATTCTCACGCCTTGGCCCAAGTTCTCTACATACTGGTAAATACCACTTCGAGAAACTTGAAGCTGCAAAAAAGGCAAATGAGGAGGCTCAAGCATGATCGAATATGAATTACTCAAAATAATCTGGTGGGTACTGGTTGGCGTCTTGCTGATTGGTTTCGCCCTGACTGATGGCTTTGATATGGGCTCCATGGCGATCATGCCATTCGTGGGTCAGAATGATGAAGAACGTCGTGCGGCAATCAATACGATTGCCCCGCATTGGGATGGTAACCAGGTCTGGTTTATTACTGCGGGTGGTGCCCTGTTTGCTGCTTGGCCAATGGTTTATGCAACTGCCTTTTCTGGTATGTACTGGGCACTTCTGCTTGTTCTGTTTGCCTTATTCCTGCGTCCAGTAGGATTCGACTATCGCTCCAAACTGGAAAATACCAAATGGCGTAATGCCTGGGATTGGGGCCTAGCAGTTGGTGGTGCTGTGCCTGCACTGGTTTTCGGTGTCGCATTCGGCAATATGTTCCTGGGTGTTCCATTTACATTAGACGAAACAGTTCGTTCGACTTATTCTGGCAGCTTCTTTGCCCTGCTCAATCCATTTGCACTGGTATGTGGTGTTGTCAGCTTATCTATGCTGTGTGCACACGGTGGTGCATGGTTGATGCTACGTACAGATGGCGATTTACGTGAACGTTCTGCCAAAGCAACCAAAATCATGGGGATTGTTTATCTGGTAGCTTTCCTGGCAGTCGGTGCATGGTTATATTTCGGTGGTATCCAGGGTTATACCCTAGTGACTCCTTACGAAACTAACGGTATCGCTAATCCACTAGCAAAAGAAGTACTGACCAATGCCAACCCAGGCTGGATGAACAACTACAGCACTTATCCAATCACGATACTGGCACCAGTTGCAGGTATTTTAGGTGGCATTATTGTGGTATTGGCTGCATCTAAAGCCAAAGCAGGTTTGAGCTTCTTGGGTTCATCTTTAGCAGTGATCGGTGCAATTTTGACTGCCGGTTTTGCCCTGTTCCCATTCCTGATGCCTTCAAGCATTAATCCGGTTGCAAGCTTAACCATGTGGGATGCGGTCTCCAGCCAAAATACCTTAACTGTGATGACTGTGGCTGCATGCATCTTCGTTCCACTGATTCTGTGCTACACCACTTGGTGTTACTACAAGATGTGGGGCGTGATTACCAAAAAACATATTCAAGAGAATTCACACAGCCTGTACTAAGGCTGTGTCTTAGGAGATAAAATTATGTGGTATTTCGCATGGATTCTCGGCATTTTGATGGCCTGTTTCGCTGGTGTACTCAGTGCACTGTATATTGAAAATCATCAAGACCTGGATGAGAAATAAGAGATGACAGACGCTGCAGTTGAACAAGTAAAGATAGAAAAAAAATCTAACCCTTTTGCAATGGTGATTTCTTGCCTATTGGCTTTTCCACTCGCAGCGGTGTTGCTGGTTCATCCTGCTGCAATGCTGGATGCCAACGGGGAATATAGCCACCGCGCCATGATGTTTATCATGATCGGCATTTCAGGCGGTTTTATTCACGGGGTTGGCTTTATCCCTCAGCACTGGTTCTGGAAATGGCTATTTAGTCCGTTTCTGGCTTGGCCGTTAATGCTATGGGGTTATTACACCTGGTTTCTTAATTAGGTATTAAACAACCAAAAACAAAGCCCTCATTTGAGGGCTTTTTGTTCTTTATTTCTTTTGTGAAACACAGCCTGTTTCATAGGTAGTTCCCAAATCCTGAAGGGATTGAGTAAACTGATTATCCAGTGTACTCACAAACCGGAATTCATCCTGCGCTGTCGCAAGATGCAGATTCTGTTCTGATAGATACTTTAACTGCTTTAAACCGGTTGCATATTCACAGGCTTTAGCAATCATAAGTGCAGGATGCTCACGTCGGTCTACCGATGAGTTCAACACGGCAAGTTTTAGCTCTAACTCATCATATTTTTGTTTGGTTTGCGCCTTAAATTCAGCCTGACTCAGTGGTTTGGCCCAAGCTGAAACAGATAAGCCCAAAATTCCAATGGCTATAATTAATTTATGCATTTTCCCCTCAACAATAAAAATTACATACGATTTATCTAAGTTATTGAATATTTATAGCATAAAGCTACTTTTAATAAATACGAGCAATAAAAAAGCCAGAACTGGTCCGGCTTTGAAAACTTACTTCATTGAATTTTCTACCGATGAGTATGAATTGACATCACAATACCCATCCCTGCCAACATGGAAATTACGGCTGTACCACCATAACTCATCAATGGCAAAGGGTCACCCGTCACAGGTAAAATCCCACTGACCATGCCTGAGTTTAAAAATACAAAGAAGAAAAAAGTCAGTCCGATCGCACCGGCATACAAACGGCCAAAGTTATGAAAGCTATTCATGCCAATAATCAAACAGCGAATAATAATGGCCGTAAACAGGCTGAATAGCAGAAACACCCCGATAAAACCAAATTCTTCGGCATAAGTCGACATGATGAAGTCGGTATGATGTTCAGGTAAATAACCTAGATGAGACTGCGTACCTTGTGAGTAACCTTTCCCCATAACCCCACCCGAACCGATGGCAATTTTGGACTGGATAATGTTCCAGCCTGCGCCCAAGGCATCCGATTCTGGATCGAATAAAGTCAGAATCCGTTTCTTTTGATATTCCTGCAACAAGAACATCCACAGTAGCGGCACTGCAACGGCCAAAGCAGCAAAGGCTCCAGCAATTAAACGCCATGACATGCCACTTAAGAACAGTACAAAGATTCCGGGAATCACCAGACCAATATTTAGATCGGGTTGTAATGCCACCAGTACAAAAGGTACGCCTAAAATCACCAAGGCGCCGACAATATCTAGAAATTTTGGCGGGAAAGGTTTACGGGCAAAGTACCAGGCCATCATCAGTGGCATGGCAAACTTCATCACCTCACTCGGCTGCATACTCCCCACACCCGGCAACGTAATCCAGCGGGTTGCCCCAAGACGCTTTTCACCAATCACAAAGACCAGCAGCAGCATAAAGATACCGAACATATAAAAATATGGACTGGCAGCCTGATAGACCTTGGGTGGTACTTGGGCACAGATAAACATTACCACAAAACCCACACCAAAACTGATCGCCTGGCGAATCACCATCCCCGAATCTTCAGAGGTGGCACTGTAAACCACCATCAGACCCAAGATCGCATTTAAAATCAGGAAACAAAGCAGCCATGGATCAAGGTGCAACTTGGTCCATCGGGAGGCATTCTGGGGATTAATACTACGTCCATCGCGTGCGGACTGCCGCAAAAAACGATACTGCTGTGAAGGGATCATTGGCCCACGGGTAGAAAATTCATGATGGCAAAATTATAAGTTAAAGTGCTCCGGAATAAATCGCCATTGACCGATTTATTCCATTTTTATTGCAATATATTTAGCGCTGGACAGCCAGAATCAACTTCGCCAGTTCCAGATCATCTGGATAGGTAATTTTAATATTATCGGAACGCCCCTGTACTACTTGGACGGGTTCATCTATATGTTCCAGTGCACTGGCTTCATCGGTAATGGTAGCACCATCTGCGAGTGCCTGCTGAATCGCACGCTTCAAAGTTCCAAGTTTCGCCATTTGTGGTGTTTGCGCCTGCCATAATGTCGAACGATCTACTGTCATTTCAATACCATAATCCTTTACGACACGTTTTAAGGTATCCCGTACCGGAATGGCCAGAATCGCAGCCTGATCAGTTTGAATTGCTGTATTGACCAGATCAATCAGGGAGCTTTGACTCACACAAGGACGGGCTGCATCATGCACCAAAACCCAATCCTCTTCTGAAGCAATCTCAGATAAATATTCCAAGGCATTTAGTACAGAGTTGACGCGCTCTGCACCGCCCAAGCAAAAATGTGCTTTATCCAGATGAGAAAGTGGCAGAGTCTTGGCAACATCATCCTGTGCACCAATCGCAAGGACATAACCTGCTAATGGCAATTGATTCAGACGGGAAACCGTGTGTTCAAGAACGGTCCGTTCCTGAATCATCTGGTATTGTTTAAGTTCGGTTTTGGAAAATCGGCTACCGGAACCTGCAGCTGGTAAAATGACCCACAATTTATGGTGTTGTTGGAACATCAGCTGATTCATTGGTTCTCAGGTCTACTTTATTCGGATTAAGATAAATCGGTTTATATTGAGTACTAATAGTGCTCATTTGCACAAAGGTTTCATGCGGCTTGATCAAACCTAGATCGAGACGGGCATGCTCTTCGATGGCTTCAATACCATTCTTCAAATCATAAACTTCTGCGGCCAGAACGCGATTACGTTCTTTCAGTTCTTCATTCAATTCTACTTGTTGCTGAATTTTCTGGGTCAATGCCTGATGGTCATTATAACCACCCTCACCGAACCAGTATAAATATTGAAACCCTGCGATCAAAACGATCGCAAGGCCCAACAGTACTTTACTCATCAAGGAGTCGAATACATTTAACATTGACATAAGTCGCTTAGTTCAAACCTTTGAACTCAGCTTTACCGCGATATGCAGCTTGAGTCAATTCTTCGATACGAAGTAATTGGTTATATTTCGCTACACGGTCAGAACGGCAAAGTGAACCAGTCTTGATTTGACCTGCTGCTGTACCTACTGCAAGATCTGCAATAGTAGAATCTTCAGTTTCGCCTGAACGGTGAGAGATTACAGTAGAGTAACCATTTGCTTTCGCAAGGTAGATTGCATCTAAAGTTTCAGTCAATGTACCGATCTGGTTGTACTTGATCAGGATTGAGTTACCTACTTTCTCGTTGATACCGCGTTGAAGAATCTTAGGATTCGTAACGAACAGGTCATCACCCACCAACTGGATTTTATCGCCAAGGATAGAAGTCAGGTAAGACCAGCCTTCCCAGTCAGATTCGTCCAGACCATCTTCAATCGAGATGATAGGGTATTGATTTACCAGACCTGCAAGGTAGTCAGCAAACTGGTTGCTTGTGAACGATTTGTTGCCTTCACCAGCCAGGATATATTGACCATCTTTGTAGAATTCTGAAGATGCACAGTCAAGCGCAAGCATAATATCAGAACCAGCTTTGTAACCAGTTTGCTCGATTGCAGACAGGATCACAGTAATAGCTTCTTCGTTAGAACGAAGGTTTGGCGCAAAACCACCTTCATCACCAACTGCAGTGTTCAAACCTTGTTTCTTCAAAACTGATTTTAAAGAATGGAAGATTTCAGCACCCGCACGTAACGCTTCAGAAAATGAAGTGAAACCTACAGGCTCAATCATGAATTCCTGAATATCAACAGTGTTGTCTGCGTGAGCACCACCGTTCAGGATGTTCATCATTGGAACAGGCATAGTCAAAATCTTTTGACCACGGAGATCTGCGATGTATTGGTAAAGCGGCGTTTTCTTTTCTTCAGCAGCAGCACGCGCAGCAGCAAGAGATACCGCCAAAGTTGCGTTTGCACCTAATTTTTCTTTGTTTTCAGTACCGTCTAAAGCGATCATCGTATTGTCGATGTCTTTTTGTTCGAATACTGATTTACCCACTAACGCATCACGAATCAGAGTGTTTACGTTGTTAACCGCAGTTTTAACACCTTTACCTAGGTAACGTGCTTTATCGCCATCACGAAGTTCTAAAGCTTCACGAGAACCAGTTGAAGCACCAGATGGTGCACATGCACGGCCAACTACGCCAGATGCCAGGATAACGTCTGCTTCGATGGTTGGGTTACCACGAGAGTCCAAAATTTCACGTGCACGAATGTCAACGATTTGGCTCATGAACAATTCCTCAGTTGATTAATAACAGGATGCTTAAAACTGCATCAATGGGTATCTAATTTTTCAAATCCTTTCACTAGAGTATCCAGCTCTTTTAATTGAGCCAGGAATGGTTCTAGTTGAGATAAACGTAAGGCACAAGGACCATCACATTTTGCCACATCCGGATTTGGATGAGCTTCCAGGAACAAACCTGCAAGACCAGTAGCCATACCGGCACGCGCCAGTGTAGTAATCTGCGCACGACGACCACCGGCAGAGTCAGCACGACCGCCTGGAGTTTGTAATGCATGTGTTACATCAAAGAATACTGGCACGTTCATTTCTTTCATGATGTCGAAGCCCAGCATGTCTACAACCAGATTGTTGTAACCAAAAGCAGAACCACGCTCACAAAGAATCAGCTTGTCATTCCCTGCTTCCAGGCACTTATGCAAAATGTGGCGCATTTCGTGCGGAGCAAGGAACTGGGCTTTCTTGATGTTGATAATGGCATCAGTTTTTGCCATCGCTTCAACCAGGTCAGTCTGACGACTTAAGAATGCAGGTAGCTGGATAATGTCAGCAACTTCTGCCACAGGAGCAGCCTGATACGGCTCATGTACATCAGTGATAATTGGCACATTAAAATGTTTTTTAATGTCGGCTAACCACTCGATTCCTTTTTCCAGGCCAGGCCCACGGAATGAGTTCAGGCTTGAACGGTTGGCTTTGTCAAAACTTGCTTTAAAGACATATGGAATATCTAAACGTTTGCAGATATCAACATAAGTCTCTGCAATTTCAAAAGCTAAGTCTTTCGACTCAAGTACGTTCATGCCGCCGAATAGTACAAATGGCAAGTGGTTTGCCATTTGTATATCGCCTAAACGTACAATTTCTTGTGGTTTTAATTGTGACATTTAAACTTCCTAGTTGTGTCTTAAACTCGCATTATTTAGTTTTTTGGTACTGTTTTTTCGCAGCATCAATGAAACCGGCAAATAATGGATGTCCATCACGTGGCGAGCTGGTAAATTCCGGGTGGAATTGTACTGCAATAAACCAAGGATGTGCAGGAATTTCAACAGTTTCTACCAGGTGTTGCACTGGAGAATAACCAGAAATCTTCATGCCTTTTTCTTCCAGCACTGGGATATAACGGTTGTTCATCTCGTAACGGTGACGGTGACGTTCGATAATTTCATCCGAACCATACACTTCAGCAGTCTTGGTACCCGGTACCAGTTCAGACTTCTGTGCACCTAGACGCATGGTACCGCCAAGATCAGAATCTACTGAACGCTGTTGAACTTCACCGCGCTCATCTAACCATTCAGTGATCAGACCAATCAATGGAGATTTGGTTGAACGGTTGAATTCTGTTGAAGTCGCATCAGTGATACCCGCCACATTACGTGCATATTCGATCACTGCAAGCTGCATACCCAAGCAGATGCCCAGGAATGGAACACCGTTTTCACGTGCAAAACGAATTGCTTTCATTTTGCCTTCAGTACCACGTTCACCAAAACCGCCTGGTACCAGAATCGCATCCGCATCTTTCAATACTTCATTGACATCTTGGCTTTCAAGTTCTTCAGCATTGACATAGTCGATCTGAACTTTCACACGGTTTTGAATACCGGCATGTAAAAGTGCTTCATTCACAGACTTGTAGGCATCCGGAAGTTCAACATATTTACCAACCATTGCCACACGAACGGTGTATTCAGGGTTCAGTAAAGCTTCTACCACATTATCCCAGTCAGACAGGTCTGCTTCTGGAAGATTGTCATAGCCAAAACGTTCACAGATGAGATCGTCAACGTTCTGTTCATAGAAAGTACGTGGAATCTGGTAGATCGTACGTGCATCTTTACACACGACTACTGCACGCGCTTCTACGTTAGTGAACAAGGCAATTTTACGCGTCGTATCTGCATCAACATCATGTTCAGTACGGCAGATCAAAATGTCTGGTTGAATACCAATAGACAGAAGTTCTTTTACTGAGTGTTGAGTCGGTTTAGTTTTTAATTCTGCTGCAGACTTAATGTATGGGAGTAACGTTAAGTGCATCAGCATCGTACGCTTATGACCAAGTTCAACCATTAACTGACGTACAGATTCCATGAATGGGAGAGATTCAATGTCACCTACAGTACCGCCGATCTCAACGATCGCAACGTCATAACCTTCGCCAGCGCGAAGTACACGTTCTTTGATGTTGTCAGTAATGTGTGGAATAACTTGTACAGTACCACCCAGGTAGTCACCACGGCGTTCTTTATTCAGAACATCCTGGTAAACACGGCCTGATGTAAAGTTATTCAGTTTGGTCATTTTCGCACGACGCAAGAAACGTTCGTAGTAACCCAAGTCTAAGTCTGTTTCAGCACCGTCTTCTGTAACAAAAACTTCACCGTGCTGGAATGGGCTCATAGTCCCTGGATCGACATTAATGTATGGATCCATTTTTACCATGGTCACTTTTAAACCACGGGCTTCTAAAAGTGCAGCAACAGAAGCAGCTGAAATACCTTTACCTAGTGATGAAACAACACCACCAGTCACGAAAATAAAATGGGTCATTGGGTTTCTCGTACAATCGAGCCTAAATCGGCCTGCAATGTTGCGCAATTTTACTTTACCTTGTACCAATAAAGCAAAGTCAATCCGCATCAAATCAAAGAACAATAAACAATTGACTATTCTAACAGCAATTCCTGAAAAAAATTACAGTAAGTTCATATGATTTATATATTGCATTTTGCTGCTATAATAGGAACATTCACACCCTACACTATTCTGTTTGATGCAATGATGATGAAGAAACTTTTAATCTGTACCCTGATCCTGACTGGCCTTACACTGACTGGTTGTGTAAAAAAAGAAGCTCCAAAAGAAGAAGAACAAACCGAAGTTACTCCAGCATCTGAAGTGGTTGCTCCGGAACCTGTACAACTTGAGCCTGTTGAACCATTAGAATCAACACCAGTTGAACCGGTTGAAGAAGCACCAGCAGCACCGACTGTTGAAATCCAGCGCGAACAAACTGCGAATACTACGACTGAAATTCGCCGTGAAGTTAAAAAACCGGAACCTGCTCAATCAGAGCCTGCGCCTGCAGCTGAAACAAATTCAAGCACTGAGCAGCCTGCAAAACCTGCAGCAACACCAGCCGCTCCTAAAAACAACTCATCTTCTGCAAATAAGTCTGAAGATGATGCAGTTGCAGATGCAATTGCTGCTGCTATGCCAGCACTTGAAAACTAATATAATCCTTCATCAAAAAAACCCAGCTTATGCTGGGTTTTTTATGGTTTAAAAATCTCTTTCAAGCTGCCGTTGGAGTATCGGAAAGTTGCAGTAAATAATCTGCCATCAGACGAGTGGCCCATGATTCTGTCTGCATTAAGCCCTGATAAAAGCCACAATGGCTACCTTTTTTAGTGGTAACGACCACAATATTTGGCATGGCTCGAATGACATCCTTATACGGTTCCAGATTCTGGATATGACAGACCGGGTCATCTTCCGAATTCAAAATCATCAATGGAATTTTGACATTTTCAAATACATAAATTGGATTGGTGGCCTTGGTATAACTTTCATAATCTGAAAAGCCTGCCAGCTCATAGTAGCGCTGTTCAAATTCAGACAAGTCTTTCACCTCAAGCAATTGCTTCCATGAAGGATAAATCTGCCAGGTTTCCTGATAAGGATGGATAAAACGTTTGATCAGTTTTTTAGCCATGACTTTGCTATAAAACGGATGTACATAGGCAAAACCGGTTTCGGTATTATAGCCTGGGCATAAGGCAAAGGCTGCTTTGAGTGGGGTTTGCTCGCCCTCTTCACCCAAGTAGCGAACCAACAGTCCTGTCCCCGCAGAGGAACCCACACCATAGAGATCGGATTGAGGAAACTTGTCCTGAATATAGAGCAACTGTTCACGCAGATCTTGGGTTGAACCAAACAAGTTCATTTTTGGCACAGGCATTGGCAGGTCAGCATGACCACGGCGCAAACACAGAGCAACACGCCAGCCTGTATATTTATGTAGGTCACGCACCAGCTCCCGCATGGATTCCGGAGAGCCGGTAATGGTATGCAATAGCACAATGGTAGGTGTACTTGGCGGTAAATCTAAACCATACCAGGCAATGCCAGTAATGCCGCCATCGGACATATTCAGCTGCTCAAGCACATCATATTGCAGCTTAATCGTGCGTTTTTTTATCAAGTCCAGATATAGAATGTGCGCATGCGCATTCGATAACCACGGTGTTGGACGATATTTCTGTTTTAAAAGTGGTAAACGTTCAATCACACCAGAAAATAAACCATTCGGATTATAATAAAGTGTTGGAAGATCTGCTCCGCTAAAGCGGTCCAGATATTCACTTGAAAGTTGACTCATTTTTTTAAGCCACATTTTCATCTGTATTCCCCTCTAGTTTTCTATCAGTGATGTACAAACTTCATGCCGACTTGAATCAATTGTAGGAAATTAAGTATTAGCCTGATAAGCCTGAATCCGCTGGCCCATTTCTATAGCTAAGGCTTCAAGTCCAGATTTTGGTCGTATCATTACTTCAAAATCAATGATCTGACCTTCATCATTGAACTGAATCATGTCGATTCCCTTAAGTTTCTTATCGCCGACATTGGCGGAGAACTCAAGTACAACATTGTTACCATCTTCACTAAGAAATTCGCGGTGATAACTAAAGTTTTCAAAGACCTGAACCACATTGGTCAAGATAAAAAATACAACCTGTTTCCCGGGATAAGGATGAAAAGCCACGGGTGAGCGGAATACGACATCGTCCGCGAGGAGTTCATTCAATATGGACATGTCACGTGTTTCCAACATTTCATGCCAACGCATAATTGCAGTTTGGGTTGTTTGTAGTGTCATTATTATTTCCTTTTTGTTGTAAAGTCCCCCTTTGCAAATAGGGGGATTTAGGGGGATTCTGGTGTTTTAGAATAGAATCCTCTCCCTAACCCTCTCCTTTAACAAAGGAGAGGGAACAATCAACTTTCTTTCATGACAATTTCGCATGAAAGCAAAAACTGTCATCTTTTAAGTTTTATCAATTAAATCACCGCAGCCAATTCAGCACCCTGACGGATTGCACGTTTAGCATCCAGCTCACCTGCTTCTTTCGCACCACCAATGAGATGCACGTTTTTACCGGCAGCTTTCAGTTCATCAAACATGGCAGTATAAGATTCCTGACCAGCACAGATAATGACATTATCTACGTCTAACACTGCAGGTTGATCATTTACCATCACATGCAGACCTTGATCATCAATTTTTTCATAGCTTGCACCAGCAATCATTTTGACATTACGATGCTTTAAGCCAGCACGGTGAATCCAGCCTGTGGTTTTACCCAGACTTGAACCGACAGAAGCTGCTTTACGCTGCAATAAATAAATTTCACGTTCAGGCTGTTCTACATTGGCGGTCTTAAGTCCACCGACATTTTCATAGTTAGTATCGATTCCCCATTCATCATAGAATTTTTCCGGATTGACGCTACCACTTTCGGTCCCATGACTGAGCATCTCAGCCGTATCAAAGCCAATACCCCCTGCACCAATAATCGCTACACGCTGGCCGACTGGTTTACGCTCTCTTAGTACCTCCAGATAAGACAATACTTTAGGATGATCAATTCCAGGAATATCGAGCTGACGCGGTGTCACCCCAGTGGCAACCACAATGTCATCAAATTCGGCTGAAATCAGCTGATCAAAGGTCGCGGTGCAATTTAATTTCAATTGAATACGGGGTTGCAATTCAATCTGACGTTTGAAATAACGCAAGGTTTCATAAAACTCTTCCTTACCTGGAATGGTCTTCGCAATATTAAATTGCCCACCAATCTGCGCTGAAGCTTCAAATACTGTTACATGATGACCACGACCTGCTGCATAGATGGCAAAGCTTAAACCCGCTGGTCCTGCACCAATCACTGCAATATTTTTCGCTACATTGGTTTCTTTAAAGATCAGTTCAGTTTCATAACACGCGCGTGGATTCACCAGACAGGTAGCAATTTTCATCGAGAAAATATGATCCAGACAGGCCTGATTACAACCGATACAGGTATTAATTTCATCACTACGGCCCTGTTCTGCTTTTAAGACAAACTCAGAGTCTGCCAGCATTGGACGTGCCATTGACACCATATCGGCATCGCCTGTAGCCAGGACATATTCTGCCATTTCCGGCGTATTAATACGGTTAGAGGTAATAAGAGGAATACTCACCTGACCTTTTAGCTTGCGCGTAACCCAAGTAAAGGCCGCACGTGGCACTTTGGTAGCAATGGTCGGAATACGCGCTTCATGCCAGCCAATACCGGTATTAATAATCGTCGCGCCCGCTTTCTCAATGGCTTTGGCCAGTTGGATTACTTCTTCTAGAGTTGAACCGCCTTCAACCAGATCCAGCATGGAAAGACGATAGATAATAATAAAATTCTCACCGACCATTTCACGGGTACGGCGTACAATTTCAATCGGGAAACGGATACGGTTTTCATAACTACCACCCCATTCATCATCACGATGATTGGTACGCGCTGCGATGAACTCATTGATCAGGTAACCTTCTGAACCCATGATTTCGACACCGTCATAACCGGCGTATTGAGCCAGTCTGGCACAGTTGGCAAAGTCATCAATGGTTTGCTGCACTTCAGCAGAGCTTAAAGCATGCGGTTTGACTGGATTAATCGGTGCCTGAATTGGAGACGGCGCGACATTTTCCGCCTGATAAGAGTAACGGCCGGTATGCAGGATCTGCATGGCAATTTTCCCGCCAGCCTCATGCACGGCTTGAGTAATGATTTTATGCTTTTCAGCTTCTTCAATCGTGTCGAGCTTGGAACCGCCCTGAAAAGTGACGCCATGATCATTCGGTGAGATACCACCTGTCACAATTAATGCTACGCCACCCTTGGCGCGTTCTGCATAAAAGGCAGCCATCCGATTATAACCACCTGGTGCTTCTTCTAAGCCCACATGCATAGAGCCCATCAAGACACGGTTTTTAAGCGTGGTAAAACCTAGGTCCAGTGGGGCAAGTAAATTCGGATATTTAGACATTTCAACTCCCTAGCGTGCAGATGTGCTGGCTATTTTTATTCAGGCTGACTGATTTATTTCCATCAAGCATCAGCCTTATGCAACTTGTTGCACTAATTTATAGTGCAGAATTGATTTTTATGCAACATGTTGCATAATAATCCCGAGTCACTTTTTTGAGACGTTTATGTCTTTATCACATGTTTTACTCACCAGCCTGATTGAGAAACCGAGCACCGGCATTGAACTGGCACGCCGTTTTGACCGCTCCATGGGCTTCTTCTGGAATGCCACCCATCAGCAGATCTATCGTGAACTAAATGCCATGCTGCAAAAAGGCTGGATTTCGACCATAGAAGAGGAAGATTCTCATAGCCGTAAAAAAACCTATCAGGTAGAACGACTCGGCCGGGAAGAACTGGCTAACTGGATGCTGGAGCATAGCTCTCCTGCACAGCTTCGTGAAGAATTGATGGTTCGTCTGCGTGCAGAAGCCCAACTTGGCGGCAACAGCACCTTACCTGAACTGGAACGACATCTAGAAATACATAAAGAAAAGCTTAAAACCTATCAGCATATTTTCGCCAAAGACTTTGCTCAAGCTGACGAAAATGACCGAACCCTGTATATTCATAAAATGATTCTGCAACTGGGTATTGATCAGGAACTGGACTGGATTGCCTGGCTGGAACAGGTCATTCCCAGACTTAAACAATTCGATGTAGAAAAATTATAAATACGGAGATATGCATGCCCTTCTACACCATGGCAGATGGCGAACAGTTATTTGTACGTGAATACGGTCAGGGTCAACCTGTACTAGTCTTATCAGGTCTGGGCATGTTGAGCTGGCAATGGGCAGCTTTTCTCTATCCACATCAGAAAAACTTCCGCTTTATTATTCCTGAATGGCGCGGTTTTGGGGCGTCTAGTCACTGCAAAATCCCGCAAGACCTGGATGCGATTTCCAGTCACTGGCTTGATGTTCAGTCGGTGATCCAGCAGCTCAATTTAGATCAATTCATTGTAATTGCTTACTCTATGGGCGCAACCACTACCATGCATGGCTTGTGCTATGGGAACTTTGCCAAACACATAGCAGCTTATTTGCATATTGACCAAACACCGAAGATTCCGGTCGATGATGCCTGGGCATTTGGACTTTTTGGTCCACGCCATCAGGAATTTATTGAAATTTTGCAGCAGCTTTCAACATTACTTGCAGAACATCAGCATATTGAACTCATTCGGGATCTGGATAATTCAGTACGACAGCAGATTGCAGCATTATGGCTGCGCTTTATCCAGCTACAAAATGATCGTCCAGCCAGTTTGAAAGTATTTAAGTTCATCATGAATCAACCTCGTCTGCAAAGCCTGCTCCTGCCTTCTAGCCGGGTGGATTATATGACGTGGTACATCAATAATTATTTATATCATCAGGAAGATTATCGTGAAGCTCTGGCGAAGCTTACTTGTCCGGTGACTTTCTTTAGCGGTGTGCAGTCCAAACTCTATCCTGTTGAAGGTCAGCGCCTAATTGCCCAAAGCCTGCCTCAGGCTAAACAGGTATTTTTCACGAAATCTGGCCATACCCCCTTACTGACCGAACCACTCAAATTTGCCAGGGAGCTCGATACCTTTCTAAAAGAAAATTCTCAATACAGTTCTTCAGCGGCCTAAAGATTCAGGAGAAGAAATCATGAAAAAACTGGTGGTGTTTTCAGGTGCTGGCATGAGTGCGGAAAGTGGGATCAACACCTTCCGTGATAGTGATGGGCTTTGGGAACAGTATCGTATAGAAGAAGTGGCGACACCCGAAGCTTGGGCTAAAAATCCGGAACTGGTGCAACGCTTTTATAATGCCCGACGTAAAAATATTCTGGAAGCACAGCCAAACGCAGCTCATCAACTCATTGCCGAACTTGAAGATGATTTTGATGTCCATGTGATTACCCAGAATATTGATGATCTGCATGAACGTGCTGGAAGCTCCAAGGTTATTCACCTGCATGGCAATATCCGCCTAGCCAAAACCTCAGGCCCGAATTGCCAGTACACCACCGAGTTTTATCCGATTGAAGGGTCTGAATTAGATTTAACTAAACACTTCTGTAAGGAGGGCTATCCATTACGTCCACATGTGGTCTGGTTTGGCGAAGCCGTACCTGCTTATGAAGAAGCACAAGATTGTGTACAGGATACTGATATTTTTGTGGTCATTGGAACCAGTCTGCAAGTATATCCAGTTGCTGGCTTAATCCATGAGATTCCAGCTCACTGTACAGCTTACTATATTGATCCTAAAGCAGATCAACAGCACTTACCTGCTCAGTTTCACAAGATTTCCCAGACGGCCACAGAAGGCATGAAAACCTTACTTAAATTACTTGAGTCCGAGATCTAGTCATCATTCAAAATTCGTATTCTATAGTTGACAGTATGCAACAATCATTTTTTAATCAGCCTATTGTTGCAGGAATGGAATTAAACGATGCTGACTGATCTGGATGATTTTTACTGTTTTGCGCAGGTCGTGGAACATGGCGGCTTCAGTGCAGCCGAACGTGCTACTGATATTCCCAAATCCAAGCTCAGCCGCCGCGTTTATAATCTGGAAGAACGCCTTGGCGTCCGCCTGATTCAACGTAGTTCTCGTCATTTTGCAGTCACCGATATTGGAATGAATATCTATCGACATGCACAAGTGATGCTCAGTGCAGCACAGGCCGCCCATGATCTGGTGGATCATCTCAGTACTGAACCGCGTGGCACCATTAAAGTGAGCCTGCCCGTCTCCATTGCCCAGAATGAAATGGCAAAAATCCTGCCGGATTTCCTGAAAAAATATCCTGAAATTAAAGTCCAGATGATGATCACTAATCGACGTGTGGACATTATTAATGAAGGTTTTGATCTGGCTTTACGCGTGCGCTCTAGCCTGGATGACGATCCAAATCTAGTGATTCGTCAGTTTGAAAAAATTGAACAGCATCTGTTTGCCAGTCAGGGCTATTTAAACGAATTTGGCGAACTGAAAACGCCTGAACAACTCTCTGAACATAAAATTTTAAGCATGGCTGAGGAACATACTGAACAGTTCCTGGTATTGCAGAATGAGCAACAGCAACAGAAGAAAATCCGGATCAGCCCCACCGTAATGGGATCAGACCTGAATATGCTGGCACAGCTGGCAGCTTCAGGCTGTGGTATTACATTACTGCCCGATAATGTCGTGCAGCAATATGTAGAACGTGGCGAACTGGTTCGGGTACTTTCAGACTGGAAAACTGCTCATGGCATTTTTCATCTGGTTTATCCTTCCCGTCGTGGTCTGTTACCAGCTGTACGGGTATTTATTGATTATCTGGTTGAACACCTGCATCTTGTATAAAAGGAATATTTCAGGCAAAAAAAATAGCTCATTCTTGGGGAAAAATGAGCTAATAAAAATGATTCACTACAGCATGAAGTGAACGAAAGGAAACTACTACCGCCAAGCCAAATCTAATATACAGCAATCAGAAATCTAACAAAGCAAACATCAACTAACTATAAATAGATTAAGAGGATTTGGCTGGTTAAACCACTTCTTCATGTAGTGTTTTGTAAGCTTTCGTCACTAATAGCAAGCAAGCTGTAATTTATGTAAGCTACTGTATTTCAATGCATAACATGAAAAATAATTTAAATTTCCGGATACTCGCCTGTACCTTCTGGCCACGGCGATAACAGCTCAAAACCTGTGTCGGTCACGACTACCATATGCTCCCATTGAGCTGACCAGGATTTATCCGCAGTCACGACTGTCCAGCCGTCCTTCAACTCTTTAACACGTGCTTTACCCATGTTAACCATAGGTTCAATAGTGAAAACCATGCCAGGTACCAGTTTGATGCCCTGACCTGGTTGCCCGTAATGCAGAATGTTTGGCTGTTCGTGATAAATTTTACCAATCCCATGACCACAATATTCACGCACGATGGTATAGCCTTCACGCTGTGCAACAGACTGAATTGCATAACCAATATCGCCTAGGGTTGCACCCGGTTTAACGGCATGAATCCCGGCAACCATGGCTTCATAAGTAGTTTCGACCAGACGTTTGGCTTCAGGAGATGGTGTGCCGACATAATACATCCGACTGGTATCGCCAAAATAACCGTCTTTAATGATCGCAACGTCAATATTAATAATATCGCCGTCTTGTAATACGGTATTTGGAGATGGAATACCATGACAAACCACTTCATTCGGTGAAATACAGGTGGTTTTAGTATAACCATAATAACCAATATTGGCTGGCGTCACTTTTAGCGTATTGACGATAAAATCATGACAGATGTCATCCAGATATTCAGTCGTAACACCCGGCTTGACATGCTCCCCGATCATTTCCAAAACCTGTGCAGCCAAACGTCCAGATATACGTAATTTTTCGATATCTTGTTCGGTTTTCAGAGTAATTGCTGGAGCTCGCATGGATCTATCCTCAAGGTGAATCAGGAAATTATAGTCCTTTTTCAGCCAAGATGCGCATTTGTTCGCTCTGCATGACAATTCTTAAAACTTGCTATAGAGAATCTCAATGCTGCTTATTTATACAAACAATAAGCCGAATATAATGAAATGAAGTCTAAATGATTTATTTATTTAAAAATAAATTATAATTTTTTCAACTGAATATCAAAGATATATTTCTACCAAGCTTTTAAAGTTCACATTATCCGATCGTCAAGATCAGTAAAATCAAGGCTTTCGGCATTAAATTAAACTCCAAAAATCATCATATATACACTAAAATCGCTTTCTTTTATTTATCTATTCTTCCTCTATGACAAGTCTCCGTACAAGAGATATTGTGGCCTTAGGTTTTATGACCTTTGCACTGTTCATTGGTGCGGGCAACATTATCTTTCCACCTATTGTGGCTCAACAAGCCGGTGAGCATGTATGGTTAGCTGCCTTGGGTTTCCTGATTACGGCAGTTGGCCTACCTGTCATCACCATCGTGGCATTGTCACGTGTTGAAGGTTCGATCCAGATCTTAAGTTCTCCATTAGGTAAAGCTGCCAGTCTTTTACTGACTGTCGTGTGTTATCTGACGGTTGGGCCTTTATTTGCGACACCACGTACTGCAACCGTTTCTTATGAAATCGGCTTCTCTTCATACTTTGGCAATGCACCTAGCAACCTGCTGATCTATAGTGTGATCTATTTTGCTGTAGTGACTCTGGTTTCCCTTTATCCAAATAAGATTTTGGATACGGTTGGTTACTTCCTGTCTCCAGTAAAAATTATCGCATTAATTATTTTAGGCGGTGCTGCAGTATTGATTCCTGCCGGCAAACCACCTGCTGCAGTGGGTAACTATGTTACAAGCCCGGTCACTGAAGGCATCGTTAATGGTTATCTGACCATGGATACTTTAGGCGCATTGGTCTTTGGTATTGTGATTGTGCGTGCAATAACCTCTCGTGGTGTAACGGATCGCAAGCTGATTACCAAATATGCAGTCAATGCAGCGATTATTTCTGGTATCGGTTTGACGCTGGTGTATCTCAGCCTATTTAAACTAGGCTTAGGTAGTCATGATGTTGCCCCTAATGCTGCGAATGGTGCGATTATTCTGCATGCCTATGTACAACATGCTTTTGGTGATATGGGTGCTTATTTCCTTGCCACCATGATCTTTGTTGCCTGCATGGTGACTGCGATTGGCTTAACCTGTGCATGTGCTGAATACTTCTCCTCTATTACCAAACTGCCTTATAAAGCCTATGTCTTTGTACTGGTCGGCTTCTCGCTAGTGATTTCAAATCTTGGTTTGACCAAACTAATTGCCGTTTCTGTGCCTGTATTGAGCGCGATTTATCCGCCTGCGATTGCAGTGATCCTGTTAAGCTTCTGCGGTCATTTCTTTAAAAAGCCTGCTCAAGTTGTTGCACCGACTACACTGGTTGCATTTATTTTCGGTGTTTTTGATGGCCTTAAAGTTGCTGGCCTTGAATTACCTGAATTGCTACAGAACTTACCGCTTTCTGAACAAAATATGGCATGGCTGATTCCATCTCTTATTGTTCTTGTCATTGCCGCTGTGATTGACCGCATCAGAAATTAATCTTTCTAAGAGGTCATAAAAATCGTATTTTTACCCAAAATCCGGTTTTAGCGTGATCAATATCTGTCAGGTTTTACCCAAACCGGCATTTATTGTTTACACCCTCTATTCTTGGTCACAGCCAAATTAAATTTTAAAATACTTTATAAACTTTTAATCAATTATTTTAATTAGCTTCTTTCTTACTTCCGTTTTCATTCTTTAGCAGAAGATCAACACAACTCGCTATTTTACTGTTTTTTAAACATATTGTTTCCTGATTAAACCAACTAACTCTCATCATTCTACATAGACTTACATTTTCTAGATTATCTCTACCAATCTTTGGCGTAGAATTTGCTTTTCCCTATGGTAGCAATGAATGATCACTTGCACACTTCAGCCGGACTGCCCTCGCTGAAATGTTTAAGATGATGATTCGGATGCAATCATTGATAAGTACAGTAATACGACTAAAGGAGGCCTTTTTTAACTGTTAAAGTTCACTTAAATAGTTGCAAAGGTTGAAATTAAGAAGTACAACTGTATATTCAATTCAGACTAAATCAATAAGATTTACTCTTCAATAATACAAATAAACGGGAGGGATGGAGATGTTATCAGTACATTTCAAAAAGCAAGTCTTCATTGACGCTCTTAAGGCAAATACCAATCTGGTGACTTTCTTGAGCACCACGGTTGCGCTTATGCTGACCTTGATTGTGCATTGTTTAATTCAAGGCAATTTAAAATTTGAGTACGTCGGTTATGCCTTGATTGTCTCGGCAGCCTTTTTCTTATGGGCTGTGATCGACCAGAAATACCGATAATTTATTAATAAATTTATACCCCAGTGGATGATCTGGCCAGTCATCCATCTGGCAGAAAAGAATTGAGCAATAGGCTCAAAAAATAAAATCAACCATTAAAAATTAGAATAATCCGATCGCCGTCCCATAAAGAAGCACACTTGCCCCTCCTAATTCCGCAATAATCAAACCTAACATTGCCAAAGTCATAAGCACGCCCGGCAACTGAAATTTACCTAGTTGATGCGGTCGCTTAAACTGATTGGTCGTATCTTTCAAAAACCCATGCAAGATATAAGCACCAATCGAGAAACTGAAAAAAAGAATATTGATCAATACACAGACCAAATTAATCTGCGAAGATAGTGTTGAATAATAAGCCAATACTGCCAGAATCAATGTCGCAGGTGCATAAAGCAGACTGCTGCGATGCGCAATATCCACATAATAATGCGCCCGTGAATTGACAGACTGACGGATTTGCCAATATTTCCATACCCCAGTTAACATTCCCACCCATAAGAATATTCCACTAAAAATAATCGCGATCTTTACTGCCAGATCAAGTTCTATTCCCTGCATATTTTCATTCCGTTTTTTATCATCGTACTGACTTTTTAGTCATTGTTTTAACAAGTTTCTTTGAAGAAGTCAGGTAAATTTAAGCATTCATTCTGATTCAAAAATATAGTGTAGCCCATGTCTGAATTCGAAACATTGACTCTAAAGTGCCAGGATGGCTATCAATTAAGTGCACGTTTTTATCCAGTCACTGAGACTGAAAGTAAGAAATCTCCCATATTAATCTGCCCTGCGACTGGCATTACCAAACAGTTTTATCATAGTTTTAGCTGCTGGTTGCAAACTCAGGGTTATGCAGTGCTGGTATTTGATTTTCGAGGTATCGGCGAATCTTTAAAAGGTTCGGTTAAGCAGTCTAAAGCCAGTATTGTGCAATGGGGACAACTGGACATTCCGGCTGCAATTGATGCGCTATTAGCTAAAACTCAGGCAGCAAAGGTCATCTTACTCGGTCATAGTGCTGGTGGACAGCTTCTGGGTATTGTCCCAAACTATGCCAAAGTGGAAAAAGTCGTGGCAATTGCTGGATCGACGGGTCATGTTAAAGGTTTAAAGGGTCGCACCAAATTACTAGCACCAGTGATGTTCAATATCATTTTCCCATTGGCACGTATCACCAAAGGCTATGGTCCAACTCAAGCGATTGGTATGGGTGAAAACCTGCCAAAAGATGTGGCGCGTGAATGGGCAGAATTTTGTAGTAAACCGGGTTATGTCATCAATGCGATTGGTAAAAAGATCGCACCAGCACATGACTATCATGCCCAGATCACCTGCCCGATTACCTCAATCTGGGCTTCAGATGATGAAATTGCCACTCAAGCAAATGTCAAAGACTTGCTGCGCTTATATCCAAAAGCAGTCACAGAAATGATTGAGCTAAAACCCCAGGAATATGGTCATAAAGGGATTGGCCACATGCTGATGTTCAAGAAATCTCATCAAAACTTATGGTCAGTCATTGAGCAACAGTTATCTGCCTAAAGATGATTTAAATGGCTATTAATAGGTTAATGTGCTTTAATACGCTCAGTATGAGATGAGCCTCTTACAGTATGTGCCTCAGATGTGCATACGACTAGCCCCTAACCATGGGGCTTTTTAATGTCTATATGATTTTGAAGTCGTATTAAAATTTAACCGAAAAATGCAATGATACTCTGAATCACCACAGCATTCACAATATCAATAAAAAATGCACCACATAGCGGTACAATCAAAAAGGCTTTGTGCGATGGACCATAGCTATTGGTAACTGCCTGAATATTGGCAATCGCAGTCGGGGTTGCTCCCATACCAAAACCACAATGCCCTGCTACCAATACGGCTGCATCGTAATTTTTTCCCATAATCCTAAAGGTCACAATTGCGGTAAATAAAATCAGTACCGCTGTCTGCGCAAACAAAATGGTAATGAGCGGGCCTGCCAAATCGGCCAGTAACCAGAGTTGCAGTGACAGTAAAGCCATAGATAAATACAGGGATAATGACGCATTTCCGAATACATCAATGGCACGGTCGAAAATATCGACTTTCAGTACATGCTCTAGGAAGTTACGTACAATCACCCCTGTCCCTAAAGCCCAGACAAAGGTCGGTAGTTCAAACCATCTTCCCTGACTGATCTCTGTCATTTCATTCGCAACAAATATACATAGTGCAAACATCCCCAAAGTCGACACTGCATTACTGGCTGTAATCAACCGGGTTTTCTTTGGATATTCGAAGGGTGCGGTGTTGATGCTAGTATCGAGTTGTTGTTCATTGGTCTCTTGCGCTACTGTCTCTGCCAACTGATTTCGTTTAATCAAGAATTTGGCAACCGGACCACCCACAAGCCCACCAATAACCAAACCAAAAGTAGCACTTGCCATTCCGAGGACAATTGCCCCCTGTATTCCATATTGAGTTTCAAGCACTTCACCCCAAGCACCGGCAGTACCATGTCCACCCGTTAAGGTAACAGAACCGACAATCAGACCAATCAATGGATCAAGCCCAAGTGCTGTGGCTAAACTCATGCCAACCGCATTTTGTACAACTACAAATAGAATGACACAGACCAGAAAGATCAGCAGTGATTTCCCACCTTCTTTGAGCTTGGTAAAGTCTGCACTTAAACCAACAGAGGTAAAGAACATCAGCATCAGAATGGTTTGAATTTCTGAGTCAAATGTGGCACTGATATTAAAAAATTTATAGAGAATAAAAGCTGTAATCGCTGCGATTAGACCGCCGATTACAGGCTCAGGTAAGTTATAGTTTCTAAAGAAGCTAATTTTACTAACAAGATACCGCCCAATAAAAAGAAAAAATACTGCAATCACCAAGGTGCCAAAGGCATCGATTTCATAATTCATAACATTCCCTATTAGCTTTATTTTCATACAGTTTTAGGAAAACAGTATGAAAAATCAATTTTAGAAATGTTATGCAAGTTATTGTTTCTAGTAATTGTTTAATTTATGTCCTAAATAGATTCAATTAATACGATGGAATATCATAAACCCAATTGTGTGCTTGCTGGTCTGTCGTACTTTCACAAACATAATAATCATGATCCCAAGCATCTTGATGGAAGATTTCCTTTTTATGGTAAGTCACCTGTTTACCATTTTCGACGCAGACAAAGCTGTCGCCTTGATCTTTCACTTGGGTTCCATTGAGGAACCCACCAATACAGAGGAATCGGGATTGTTTGGGCATAGTTTATTAATTAAAATTATAAAGATGTAAAATCATTCTCTTTTAAAGCATATTTTTCAATAAAATCTGTATATGACTTTAAATTTTGAATAGTTTTTTCGATATCAATTAATTTTGAGTCCTTATCTTTAGTCAAGTATTCAGCCGTAAGAATTGTCATTGTTTCGCCGTTACCAAAACGTGCTGGTTTTTTAAAACTTAAGTTCTCTTGCTTAGCCTTTTCTATATAATATTTATAACAATAATTTCTAAATTTTGTGTAATTTTCAGGTTTCAAAGCATTTATTTTCAAAACAAGTTTATCTTCTTGAATTTGAAGGTATTGCCAACAGCTCTCATTTTTTTGAAAAGCCCACCAATACCCCATGAACCCACCATTTTGATTAGGGACATATCCCCAATCACCACGATTTAATTCTTTTTGCAAATACTTAAAAAATCCTACCCAATTTTTATGATTCCATTCTTCTTTATGAACATATGCATTAACTTCATTTTCTATAGAATATATATAATCTTTGAAATCATTAAAAATATCACTTGGTATAGACGTATAATTGTCTAATACAGAAATTAATCTATCTCTAGAAAAAATCTTAAATCCATCTGCTATTTCTTTTTTATAATTTGACTGGTCATGCGTTTTAAAAAATATTGCTAAAACGTTTTCTTCACCTACCTCTGAAGAAATAATATTTCTATATCTGGTTAGTTGATCTCCATGAGATTTTGTTGCAGTTTTATCTTCAATGACAATAGAATAATTATTTAATTTTAATAAGATATCTATATTTTGATATTGTTTTGAAAGACTAAATTTTTCAATATTCTTTGGCATTTCCTTATTTTCTAATTTAAAAAATTCTGATATTAAGTTTAAAGCACAATTTTTTAAATCCTGATTAATATTATTATATTTAGGATTTGCATGATCTAATAGCCAAAAAATAAAAGCATCTTGTGATAATTCTTTTGTTGCATATGTAAATATATTCGGTTTATGCATTTTTATACTCAAAAAATAAGGGCTGATTAATCAGCCCTTATTTCTAACTCAATTTAATTTATTTTTCAACAAATTAAGCTAATTGAGCAGCAGCAATTTTCTTAGTATCGATGTCTTTAGCAGCATCTGTATACTCGCTCATCTTGTCGAAGTTCAAGTATTGGTAGATGTCAGCAGACATGCTGTCGATTTGAGCAGCGTACTGTTGGTATTCTTCTGGAGAAGGTAATTTACCCAATACAGCAGCAACAGAAGCAAGCTCAGCAGATGCTAGGTAAACGTTAGCACCTTGACCTAGACGGTTCGGGAAGTTACGAGTAGAAGTCGATACACAAGTAGTGTTTGGAGCTACACGTGCTTGGTTACCCATACACAGTGAACAGCCTGGCATTTCTGTACGAGCGCCAGCTTTACCATAAGTATTGTAGAAACCTTCTTCCATCAATTGGTGTTCATCCATACGAGTTGGAGGAGCCAACCATAGACGAGTAGATAAAGAACCACCAGGTACTTTGTCTAGAAGTTTACCAGCTGCACGGAAGTGACCGATGTTAGTCATACAAGAACCGATGAATACTTCATCAATTTTTACGCCTTGAACGTCAGAAAGAAGTTTCGCATCATCTGGGTCGTTCGGGCAGCAAAGAACTGGTTCTGTAATTGTAGAAAGGTCGATTTCGTATACTTTAGTGTATTCAGCGTCAGCATCAGCTTTAAGAAGTGATGGATTAGCCAACCATTTTTCCATGTTCTCAACACGGCGCGCCATAGTACGAGCATCGCCATAGCCTTGTGAAATCATCCACTTCAGCATAGTGATGTTAGAACGTAGGTATTCAGCAACTTTCTCTTCAGAAAGCGTGATCGCACAACCAGCAGCAGAACGTTCAGCAGAAGCATCAGAAAGTTCGAATGCTTGCTCAACAGTCAGGTCAGTTTCCATTTCTGTCAGGTCGATCTCAAGGATACGGCCAGAGAAGATGTTTTTCTTACCTTTCTTCTCTACAGTCAGGTCACCTTCTTGGATCGCTACGTAAGGAATTGCATGTACTAGGTCACGTAGAGTGATACCAGGCTGCATTTTACCTTTGAACTTCACAAGAACAGACTCTGGCATATCAAGTGGCATAACACCAGTTGCTGCAGCGAATGCTACAAGACCAGAACCCGCTGGGAATGAAATACCGATTGGGAAACGAGTATGTGAGTCACCACCAGTACCAACGGTATCTGGAAGAAGCATACGGTTTAACCAAGAGTGGATAATACCGTCACCTGGACGTAGAGAAACACCACCACGGTTCATGATGAAATCAGGAAGCGTGTGTTGCATTTGAACGTCAACTGGTTTTGGATACGCAGCTGTGTGACAGAAAGATTGCATTACCAGGTCAGCAGAGAAGCCTAGGCAAGCCAAGTCTTTCAATTCGTCACGAGTCATAGGACCAGTTGTATCTTGAGAACCAACTGTAGTCATACGTGGTTCACAGTAAGTACCTGGACGGATACCCTGACCTTCAGGAAGACCACAAGCGCGACCAACCATCTTCTGAGCAAGGGTGAAGCCTTTGCCAGTGTCAGCAGGTTGGACTGGAGTACGGAACAGAGTTGATGGCTCAAGACCAAGCTCTTCACGTGCTTTAGTTGTCAAACCACGACCAATGATCAGGTTAATACGACCACCCGCACGAACTTCGTCTAGAAGTACTGGAGTTTTAAGGTCAGCTTCAGCGATTTGAGCGCCGTCTTTGAACGCAGTTACTTTAGCAGCAGCCTTGTCGATTTTAAGAGTGATTTCATCACCCATGTTCATGTTTGCTACGTCAATTTCAACTGGTAACGCACCAGCGTCTTCCATAGTGTTGAAGAAAATCGGAGCAATTTTAGAACCTAAGCAGTAACCGCCTTCTTTCTTGTTAGGAATATGAGCGATTTCGTCACCGAAGAACCAAAGTACAGAGTTAGTTGCAGATTTACGAGAAGAACCTGTACCAACAACGTCACCTACGTAAGCAACTTTGTTGCCTTTCGCGATGAGGTCTTTAATTTGGTTTAATGGACCAACTTCACCAGGAACTTCTGGGTTGATGCCATCACGTTCGTTTTTCAGCATTGCATTTGCGTGCAATGGAATGTCTGGACGGCTCCAAGCGTCTTGTGCTGGAGACAAGTCATCAGTGTTAGTTTCGCCAGTTACTTTGAAAACTGTCAGTTTGATTTCTTCTGGAACGTCTGCACGGTTAGTGAACCATTCAGCGTCAGCCCATGATTGAAGAACAGCTTTTGCATTTGCATTACCTGCGCGTGCTTTATCAGCTACGTCATGGAACGCATCAAATACAAGAAGCGTTTTTTTCAAAGCTTCAGCAGCAAGACCACCAAGCTCTGCGTCTTCTAGAAGTTCAACTAAAGGAGCAACGTTATAACCACCAAGCATAGTGCCTAGTAAGTAAACCGCACGTTCTTTAGAAACTAGTGGAGAAGTCGCTTCGCCTTTTGCCAATGCAGCTAAGAACGCAGCTTTTACGTATGCAGCTTGGTCAACACCCGCTGGAACACGGTTTTCAAGCAAGTCAACTAAGTATGCTTCTTCACCAGCTGGGGGATTTTTTAATAATTCAACTAATGCAGCAGTTTGAGCATCATCAAGTGGCTTCGGTGGGACTCCGAGTGCGGCACGTTCTTCAACGTGTTGGCGGTAAGCTTCTAGCACGGTGTTATTCCTCTTTTTTAAAAAATTACCTGTGAATTCCTGCTTTATAAAAGCTTCACAAATAATATGGACTCTAAAATTTTACTAAAATTCCAGTTAAAAGTTAATGCAAGTACAGTGTTTCTTTGTGATGCTCATTATTTTATAACTAAATGATGCTTATAAAGATCATTCAATAAACAAATCATCATCGCCTTGCATAATTTAAATACAGATATGACAACTTTTAACCAAATTTGACGCATAAAAAAGGCAACATCGATGTTGCCTGATTTACTTAGAAAAAGATACTCCACCTTAGTGGACTGTCGTCGAGTTCAAATATTGCTGAAAAGCGTCCCGACAACCCTCAAATTTTAATTCACATTGATCTTCATAGGTCTGACTGTGGTTATTGCTGGCAAAGGAAATCTCGACCAAACAGCGTTTTTTGTCCTGCACCAAGATCTGCTTAATCACGACCTTGTCTCCTACACTCAGAACATAGCGTCCGCCACCGATAATCGCCAATCCTTTTTCATCTTCTAACAGCAGATCTGAGTGATATAAATACTTCACGACGTCCATATTATTGTTCTCCTCAAGGCTTTGGAGTTAAATTCATTATTCAATATAAAGATAAGCATTTCTATATTTTATATTTAGCAATTGTCACAAATTATATTTAATGTTGCTTAGGCTATTTTTATTATTAGAAGAATATTCTTATATCTATAAACCACTATTTAATTTGAATGAAGATTCCTTAGTTTGCTTTATTTAGATATAAAAAAACCGTTCCTTAGAACGGTTTGTAATCTGGCATTTTATCATGCGGTGTGGTGATACATTTTTCAGTAAACTCAGCACGGACTTTCTCACGGGCTGCATCTACATCGGTCTTAATTTCCTGTTCCGGAAGTGCATAAACTTCATCGATAATATTCAGGATAAAACCGCGAGTAATGTCATCATCGATCTTGTTGGCATGCTCAACAGCCTTTTCTTTCTCGATCGCATTCTGACGATCCAGCATAATGGTCCGTGCAGCATTCCCCACACTACGACAATAGCCATGCCACTGCTCTTCAGGGGTTAAAGGTTTTTTCTCTGCACAACCGACCAGAGCAACCATCAGCGATAAAGCAAATAACTTTTTCATGAATTTCTCCTTCCGAGAGGCACTATAAGAGATCAGCACAGATTTGTCATTTAAAATGAAATTTCTACTTATTCTTATTGATACTGCCTGCCCGAAAGTATCATTTCATATCTTAGCCACAACTTGCCTGAACTACTTTCTTAGTGGCTGGATCTACAGTGACCGTCACACGCTCTTCACGATAATCCATAGTGACAGGCTGGCCAGGTGCAACCATGCGTACCATTTGAGCTTTGGTTTTTTCTTTGATTTGCGCTTCAGTTAAATTGGATTGACCCACCAGTGCAGCCGCCTGATCAGCGATACATTTAGGCTGGTTTGCGCGGAAATATTCCCACTCTTCGACCACTTGCCCATTTTTTAAATGACAATAGCCCACTTCTTGCCCATTAGTTTCATTACGGATCTCTAGCTTTCCACCTTGATTAATACAATAGGCACTCGCTGGATTCGCTGTTCCTAATGATGCTGAGTTTGAGTCAGTCGACTGGGTCGTACTACAGCCAGCAAGGAGGATGGATGCAAATAATCCGGACAAACCAGATAAAATTATTTTTTTCATGAGCGGTATTCTTCTAAAGGAATTCGCCTTTAATGTAGCATATTCCACTTATAGCGTCAGATCTGAAAAGGCTTGAGTGTTTGTAATTCTGTAAAAAGCGGCAGGATTATTTCTTAATATCATTAGGTTTAATCCCATTTAAGTTCTCACTATTTCCTATGATTTACTTTAACCAATAATCAACCTTCAAAAGTGGTTTCTTTTTTCAAATAGCCAAAATTTAGTTTTAGTTAACTATTGGAATGGCTTAAAGATGACAATGTCATTACATTATTATACAAAGTGTTTATTACCCTTCATCAACCAAGCATTACTCTAATATTTTGTTTTTAGATTATTAAATTAATTATTGCCCAGCTTCTTTGTCCTTGCCTTTTTTATGCACGAAGCTTGATGTTTGTACTAGCGGCCATATTGCTTTAATATTTGATTGAATTTTAAACTTTATCTCGGCATGCAAGACGATCTCCAGCTTTCTTTAAAAGAATACCTTTCTACGGTTCAGGAAGTGGTTAAAATCACTTTCGATACACCGGTGTGGGTCAAAGCTGAGATTCGAAATTTAAATATCAAAGCTGGCCATTACTATCTGGAACTGGCAGAAAAAGATCCTGACAATGATCAGGTCATTGCCAGTTGCCGGGCCACCATCTGGAAATTTGCTGCACAGAAAATTGTGACGCAATTTGAACGTGAAAGTGGTATTGAGCTAAGCCGGGACCTTAAGGTTTTAATCAAAGTCAAAGCCAGCTTTGATCCGCAATATGGGTTTTCCTTAAATATTACAGAGATTGATTCTGGATATACCTTGGGTGATATAGCCCGACGTTATCAGCAGATTGTAGAGAGACTGACAACCGAAGGTCTGATTGATCGCAATAAAAATCTGCCTACACCTTTTGACCTCAACCGGATTCTGGTGATTGCTCCGGAAAAGGCTGCAGGTCTGGGCGATTTCAAGAAAGATGCTGATGCTTTACAAAAAGCTCAGGTATGCGAATTTATCTATCACAGTGCGACCTTTCAGGGAAATACGGCAGCGCAAAGCATCATGCAAAGCTTGGCACAAGCTTTAAAGCAGTGGGCACAAACTTATCATAACGCGCCTGACCTGATCGTAATCATCCGTGGCGGTGGTGCAGTCAATGATCTGGCTTATTTAAATGACTATGCATTGGCTGCCCTGCTCTGCAAACGTTCAGTTCCCGTCTGGGTTGGTATTGGTCATGAAAAAGACAGGACGATTCTGGATGAAATTGCTCATCGTTCTTTCGACACACCAAGTAAAGTGATTGCTGGAATTCGCAATCATGTCGTCGAGCTGACGCAAGAAGTTATAAATAACCTGCAAAGTATCCAGAGACTTTCTCAACAGCAAATTCAAGCTTATCAAAGCCAGAATGAGCAATATCTAAAGCTAATCCAAAATTTGGCCAATCACCAGATTATGAATGCCTTGCAACGTTTAGAGCAGCTCAAGTCCAACACCTCTAACCTTGCCCAGCAACAGACCCAACTGATTAACCAGCAGCTAGATGCCCTGATGCGGGAAACACTGCTGCAAAATCCCAAACATGTTTTGTCCAAAGGCTATGCCATTGTGCGCCAGCAAGAACATGTGGTTCGTTCAATCCATCAAATTGATGTCCAACAACCCGTTCAGGTTGAATTACACGATGGCCTATTTTCAGCACAACTTACGCAGGTAACTCCCCATGAGTCATGATACTTTGAGCTTTCAAGAAGGCTATGACATCTTGAAAAAGAATGCTGAATTACTTGAATCTCAGCAAGAACCAGATATTGATAATCTGATGAAAATCGTTGAAGAGTCTATGCAGGCGTATAAAGCCTGTAAATCCCGAGTGGAAGCCGTTCAGAATGCATTGAACGAGACATTCAAGGATTAATTTTATTAAATACCTTAAATCAGTATAGGCTGATGATTTAAATAGCTTAGGCTATTTTGAAATCTCTTCCCTATAAAAAAGCCCTCACTGAGAGGGCTTTTTATTAGATTAGAACCGCCAGTTATAGAACAAGTCAATTGCACGTTCTAAAGACTGACTGGCTTCCAGATATAAACGCTGATTCATTTGATAACGTAAAGTCAGCTTGTTCACTGGGGTAAATACGCCAACCCCATAACGGATATACAAGTCTGGCGTAATATAACCGGTTACAGACACCTGAGTATCATCCCCTGTGCCCTGTGCATCCAGTGCCAGACCACTCAAGCCAAAGCTACGACCAATCTGGTTGGTCAAGGCACGCGTACCACCCAGGCCCAGACTGATCCCTGCGGCTGCAATGGTGTTGTTTACATCAGATCTGAAGCCTTCCGCCTGACTTAAACCTGAAGCCCCCTCATTGATACGACCTGTAATTAAGGCATTCAACGCTTCCTGTTCAGACAGACCAGCATCGTTATACACCTGAATGGCAGGACTTGAAGCTGTACCTGTAACACGCACACCCACCGTGCTGCCTTGAATGGATTTATTGGCATCAATATCTAGGGTTGGATTGGACAATGGACCATTAAAACGTGCAATCGCACGGTTCAGATCCAGACTTTGTCCATAGGCTTCAATTTTCACCCGTTGTGATACCCCGATCGCCCCATTGGCACGCATCGCAGATTCCATACCACGTTGCGTCAGATTGACACGACCTAAGAGTGGTATACGGCTGTCAAAGCCCTGGAAGATCACCTGATTTCCTAACGACACTGCAACATCTGCGCGAATATCCCATGGACGTGCCGCTTTCAGAATGGCGAGCTGGTCATCTCCTTCACGTACAACACGAACATCAGAAGACAAGCCCACGACAGGTTCAGAGGCTTCAGGCATGGAAATCAGTGCACGAGGAACATCGACCTTGCCACTCAAGCTTAATTTTTTATTGAACGGATACATATCCAAGGTCAGGTCAGGCGTAACCACTGCAGTAATCAGCGGTGCCTGACGAATCAACAGATTTTCGCCCTGAAGTTTGAGCTGTACGCGTGGATCACCTTTCCAGTCTACAGAGCCGGTTAATTTACCAGCGCCACGGCCACTGTTAAATGCACCATTAATAGTCGCGGTATTTTGGCGGACTGATGAATAGAGCTGCACATTGGTCAGATTGACTGGCAATGAAATCATGCTGATCGCCCCGTCCTTAACCCGAATTTCACCTTCAAGTAATGGATCGGTTAACGTTCCGCTAATTTTACCTGCATAAGACAAGGTACCATCCAGATTACGCACATCCTGAATGAATGGCTTAAAGACCTTCAGCTGAACCTGGTTAAAGGCAATCTCGCCACGCATTGGTTTATTGTCACGATATGGATCAATAATCACATTGGCATAGCCAGTACCAATATCTGGTGTTTTCACATCCAGACGAATCTGTAGACCGGCAGCCACGCTTTTTGCGACCAGCCCCACTTCATCATATTTTAAGGTCGAGCCTAAATATTCCGGATCATCAGAAGATAAGCCGATCACCCCATTGCGGGTTACCAGACGTGCATCAATTTTCGGTTTAGCACCTTGTGCCCAAGCTGCCTTGGCATAACCATTCACTTTACCGGTTAATGCTATGCCTTCTGGCAGGAAGGCACTAAAGTCAGCCAGATCCAGGTTACGGGTAATAAATGAAGCACTACCTCGAGTTTTATTCACTCGAATTGGCTGATCAAAGCAGAGCTGGCTTTGCTGGCTCATCCAGCAATGAGCGCCAACAAACAGATCCGACTGTGCAGTGTTATAAATCACAGCTGCATTTTGACGCTGCACCAGATGGGTACGCAGTGAGTCGAAATCACCGCGCTGGATCTGGCCTAACCAATTATTTTGTGCATTAAAACCACCTGCCAGCTGAACAAAAAATTTAGACAGCTTGTTTTCAGCCTGAACTTGCAGTACATGCGCGGCGCGCGTTCCAGCTAGTGAAACTTCACCACGTACAATCTGTCTATTGCCACTACGCAACTGATCCATGGTCGCAGTCAATAAGGTCGGTGTGGTTTGTGAAGTCGGCAACTGACCGCGTACCCGAATCTTGTCTACGCTAAATAGGTTCTTGAAGGTAAAATTATCCACTGCCAGATTCGCAGTTGCTTGTAAACGCGGTTGTGCCTGCATATTGATGTAGCCTTGTACCCGGCCTCTTAATCCCGGATAAAGCTCATATAATGCCGGCGCATTCACTTTAAGTTGCAAATTCTGCGCATTACCTGTGGCCTGTAGCTGGTTGCTGGCATAAGATAAGAACAGGTTATTGGCTTCAAACTGCTGCGGTACAAAACCACGCTGCTTGGAGTCAATCAATACAGCCAGATTACCCTTACCGCGTACCGGTTTATTATTCAACATACCGGCCAGATTTAAGCGTTGAATCTGGACACGCTTCACTGCATCTGACCAGACACCTTGGGTTTGCAGATTGCCAGACAATTCACCTTTAAGCTTGGCATTGAAATACTGAGGTTTAAAACGCACCAGAGAGGCATTTACATTCCAGCCAATACCATTTGCCAGATTCACCTGACCATTGGCATTAATTTTTCCAGCGACCCCATCATGACGCAGTTCCTTGATATTCAGCATATCAGGCGTACCCGACAAGCGTAGTTTTAACAATCCTTGACTGGCCTTGATCTGGCTGGCACTTAATGCACCATCATAATTGATCGCATAACTTTTGAATCCGCCGCCTGCTTTTTCATCATGGAACAACAAGGCAATATTACTATTACCTGTCAGGTGAACGGTTTCATTTTGCGCAGCCAGTCGTCCGGTCAGATCTACACCGCTGAGATTAATAATTTGCTGATTCAGGCGTGCATAACCACTGGCTTTTACCCGACCATTCAAGCGGTCAATTGGTGAAGCTGCAGCCAGAGTCTGAGTATTCAGGTTCTGGGCATTTAATACTGCGGACCATCTGAGCTGACGTTTTTCTTCTGGCAGTTCAATTCGTGCATTACCTGTTAGACTGCCGGCCTGTCCATTTCCACTATATTTAAAACTTGGAACATTCAGGATGTTATTTTTCAGGTTCAATTGTGCCTGATACATTCCTGTCGGCAACAGCCCTTCTTCATGCTGAGCAACCTGGGTAGCGACATGAATATTTTGCTGGCCTTCGACCAGTACCAGATCAACATCGCCTGATTCACTTTTTAACCAGCCGATATAAGGCACAGCACGGTCAATATTTTTCCAGGCTACATCCAGTAACATCGGTTGAGCTTTATTGTCATTAACCGGCTTCTGATCCAGCTTGATATTCCAGGTTTCATAGCGGTCAAAATCAACCAGTCCTGTTAGATGCAGGCCATTTTCCAGGTTACCAGTAGAGGCAATATTGCCATCTAGACTCGGTGGCAGAAAGTCCTGCACCACCTGTGGAATTCGCCGATGTTTCGGATCAATCCCATTCATGCGACCTGTCAGATCCCAATCCACCCGATCAGCCCAGCCTACAGTACCCGCCAGGCTTACCGAGCCTTTCATCAGCTGACCATTTAAATCAGTAATATTGAGCTGATTGACCAGATCGGTATACATCACTGCGGTATATTGCCCATTCGGGATATTTTCACCTTCAATATCGGTGCGGACATTCAAATCCAGGCGCTTGGTATTCCCATTAAACTCAGCCACACCATCTTTCGTAAACAGTTTTTGCTCTGTCAGGATTGGCCAGTGATATTGTTTAAACTGGAGTTCACCACGCATAGGTACATTAGGACGCATCGGGTGCAGAACCGCCCAGCCTGTCAGCAAATCTGGAGTGTTGGTCGCGACCCCGGCCTGAATGGTATCCAGTGTACCTCTAGCACGTACTTGAATATCATGAATATTCAGGCTTTCTCTGAGTGAAGGCAGATTTAAAATACCACGTGCATCTAGTGGATACTTGCCTTCAAACTGCATTTTCCCAGTAGCTTCGCGTACTGACAGATAGCCCATATCCATGCGGGAATCTTCGAAATTCAGCTCGGTACCTGACCATAATGCTTCATTCAGTTCGATATTATAAAAATCAACTGCATTAGTCTGGGTTTTAATCACCAAGTGATCGAGAAGTAAATGATCAACCCGCAATACAAACGGTAAACGAATAGCATTGAACTTGAATGGCTCATCACTTGGCGGATTTTTATTAATAATCTGTAAATTCAGTACATCTGCTTCAGTCAGATGAATTTCTTTTTTGATAATTGCTCGCCAACCCAGCTTGACATCAGCACGATCAATTTTGACATCGACCGGTTTCAGGGTAACCAGAACATTTTTCAGGATAATCCCGCGCCACAGATTTCCGCCTTCATATTCGTAATGGATGATTTCCTGGCGCTGCATCACCTGATCAAGCAGGAATTTACTACCTTTATCGGTAGAAAACAGGATCGCCAGTACAGACAGCAGAAAAATAAGAGAAAAAAGGACCGACAATAGAATACTTCTAAAGATACGGCGCTTTTTCGGCACAACTTCAGGTTGTTGCTCTTGTTCTGGCTGTGGTTGGTTTTCGACCATGATCTACCCAAATAACTATTTTTTAATTAATAAATGTTTTATAACTGCGAGCCAATAAAGAAATGCAAACGAATCGGATAATTGTCATCCGACAGTCCGGTCGCCACATCTAAACGAATTGGGCCAATCGGTGAAGCCCAACGAATCCCCAGCCCCGCACCATATTCTGTCGGATTACTAAAATCCTCATTATAGGCATTTCCGGCATCCGCAAATACTGCAGCGCGCCAGCCCTCCCTGAACTGATAATTATACTCCAGTGAAGCCACACCCAAAGCCTGTCCGCCCACTTTAAAGCCTTCAATTTCCGGAGAAAGACTTTTATAGTCGAAACCACGGATACTTTGATCACCGCCACTAAAATAGCGCAGGTTATAAGGTACTTTGGCAAAATCTTCAGTAAAGATATAACCCAGATCCGCACGTCCAACAAACTGGTGATCGGCATTTTCACCCAGTGAATAGATAAAACGCCAGCCTGCATTCACAATCGCCATATCGGCATCAGACAATAGAGCTTCACTGCCCAATTCGACTTTATAGGTTTGCTTAAAGCCCTTGGTCGGGTTCACGCGGCGATCACTATCAGTACGGGAAACTTCATACCCCACCAGTAAAGACTGCTGTTCATCTTCAGTATTAAATCTGAATGCTTCCGGAATCTGGCTAAAATCAACCGAACCATCCTGCGTCAGACGATCCAGACGGTAACGTAGACCGTAGGTTTGTTGCCAATTAGCACGCGGATTTTTAATAATCCGGTCAGCACCAAGTACCGCGGATTCAATTAACAGGCCATCACCTTGGGCCACACCATCACGTTCTTCACGCTCATAACCACCTACGATACTGATATAGTCATTAAGTGGATGGTTGTATGGAATATTATAACGACCATCAATTGACTGACGGATTTGTGACAATTCAAGGTTGGCATCAAATGAGTGACCACGCTTGTTTACGATCGCGCGGCGATATTGTCCACGCAGGCGTGTTCCGGTATCCGTACCATAACCCAGACCGACTTCAGCACTGTTAAGACGGTCTGCATTCAGTGTCACGATCACCGGAATTTTTTTCTCTTCACGAGCCTGAGCCTTTAAACGCTCTTCTTCGTCTTCTTTAGTCTGCTGCTGAACCCGCAAGGTTCTTAAGTTTGGATTCTCTGCATCACGACTACCAGCGAACTGATCTTCATCTACCACATCCTGGGTAACTTCCTGATCGGATGCCGGTGCAGCTTTCTTGGCCACACCTATTTCATCTTCTGAAAACTTCTGTTCTTCTATCAGACTCTGAATATCCGGTGCCAGTTCCAGCTCTCGATCAATAGGATCAGGACGAATCGCATCCACCAGCGTATAGTTAAAATAACGTGAGTTCGTCAGGTTGTTGGCCAGGCTATTTACACGCCAGAAGGTGTAATCAGCACCATCTTCCCAAGTAACCAGACTTTCCAGTACATCACGATTTAGCGGAAATTCTTTTTCAGGATCACTCATCCTGAACTCTACATTACCCAGTTTATAACGCTCACCTGTTTCAAAGCGCAGGTTCACATCGGCTGTATTTTCGGGTTGGGCAATGCGCACATCATGCAAGCGCCAGTACGCATCAAAATAACCATTATTGCTGGCTGCGGTATTAATCCGGTCTTTGGTTTTTTCATAATCCCCATGGTTAAAGATATCACCTTCTTCCTGTTCCGGTAGAAGACTAATAACCTGGAACTGCGGCTGTTCACCACCTGGGCCACTAAACTCAATATTATGGGTATTGATAATGACCGGCTCATTCGGAGTCACATAGACTCTAACCCGACTGTCAGATAATTTTTCAAATCTGAACTGGGCATTGTAATAACCTACAGCTTGGGCAGCCTGATTGGACAGATTACGGAGTTGCGGTAATGCAGATGAAAAATCTTCAAAGGATTCCTGGGTAAAGCTGGAAAGTTTAGCTTTTACATTATTTCTGAGATTCGTATAACCTTCTGACTGGGCTTTACGATTCAATCCGCCATTGCTTTGCGCAGTGCCATTTCCATTCACAATGACCACATCTGCACTGATCCGAGGCAAACTGGCGGTCATAATCTGGCGAGGTGGACGGATTTTATAAAACAGTCGTTTGAAAATATTCGGACGTTTGTCATTTTCAGGCGTTGTTGGTGCAGGCAATTCGGATAAGGTCGCACCCGACTCATTTCTTTGCACGATGATCTGACTATCGGCCTGAATGGACTGCATAAGCTGATCAACATTCACAGGTGCCTGATTGATTTCAACCAGTTCCTGCTGACTCATGTCATTGACTACGGTTTCAGTTTGCGCTGATTGGCGATAGGCTTGCGCTTCGCGTTTCGCTTCTTCTGCGACCTTATAAATCTCATTGGCCATGCTCTGGTCAATCGTTTGCACCGGCAGGCTTTCTAAATCATCAAACTCAATTGGCTGAAATTCACCCAGAGACGTTCCCATATTCTGCTGCTCTTGCAGCATTTGCATACTATCTACGGTCGAAGTTTGAGGTTCTAAGGCTTCTTCAACTTTTTCTGTCGCTTCAGCTTCGGTCGTAGCTACCCCTTGTCGAACGGCTTCCTGGGATAACTCTTCGATCATTTCTGCCTGAGAGAGTGCTACCGGAGTTTCCGTCTGCTCGGTCTGTGCCATGCCCTGATGCGATAACATCATGAAAAATATACTCATACATAGCCTGGCTCGGCCATGATATGGTACGAGAGACCCCATACTACGATTCAGCATCGTTTGTTTAAATTTTCTCTTTGCGGGCATAGCAAACTCTAAACGAATACATTCTTTAATTGATTATTTGACCGAAAAAGATAAGCTAAAGAACTTAAATTATTGGGTTTTGCCTTTACATGGACGAAAGTATCTTACATGATTTTTCTCAATGTTTACGTATATCTCACATTTCTTAATAAATCTTAATGTAGCACGTCTTATATGAACAACAATGAACATTTGTTAGCGAGCCGCCGCTTTTTACCCATGTTCCTGACCCAGTTTTTTGGTGCACTGAATGATAATGTTTTTAAACAGGCATTATTACTGGTGATTACCTATGGCTGGATTCAGCAACAATCAGCCAGTATTAGCACCTTAAATAACCTTGCTGCACTATTGTTCATTTTGCCTTATTTTATTTTCTCTGCGACGGCAGGCCAGATTGCAGATAAATATGAACGTTCCCAGCTGATTCGCTATTTAAAGATTTTTGAAATTGTGATCATGATTCTGGGCACCATTGGCTTCCTGCTCGGTCATTTATGGATTCTTCTGTTTGCCCTGTTTTTAATGGGCACTCAATCCACTTTTTTCGGCCCGATTAAATATGCCATTTTGCCTGAAGTATTAAAACCGGATGAATTGATGTCAGGTAATGCACTATTCCAGTCAGGCACTTCATTAGCAATTTTATTCGGTATGATTCTGGGTGGTGCAGTCATTGCTGCTTCTACAGGCAATCTGATCTGGATCAGCCTGACGGTGTTAAGTATTGCCGTGGTTGGCTATCTCTCCAGTCGTTATATTCTGAAGCAGAGTATTCCAGCACCCGAAATCAATATTGACTGGAACTTTTTCCGGACCAGCTTTCAGACCATTAAATATGCTAAAAGTTTACCGCTGGTTTTTTTAATTCTGCTGGGTAACTCCTGGTACTGGTTTTATGGTGCGACTTATTTGACCCAGATTCCACAGCTTACTTTACAAAACCTGCATGCTTCTGAAAATGTCGCCAGTCTGCTTTTAACTTTTTTCTCTGTCGGAATCGGCTTAGGTTCTTATTTATGCCGTAGATTAGGCGGTACTGAGGTCAATATCAAAATGGTGCCGATTGGCGCCATTGGCCTTGTAGTCTTTGCCTTATATCTAGCCGCAAGTCTTGCCTTTGTACCGGAACGTACCGGTGCGTTACTTGGCCTAGCAGATGTATTCCAGCAAGGCTGGAGCTATTATCATGTGATGTTGGCGGTAACTTTACTGGGCATCAGTGGCGGTTTTTATATCGTGCCGCTGTATGCCATGATGCAAGCGCATTCTCCCCGCTCACATCGTGCACGTGTGGTTGCAGCAAATAACATCCTAAATGCCGTTTTCATGGTATCTTCTGCTATATTCTCGATTATTATTTTAAGCATTTTAGAGTTTGATCTTAAAATACTTTTCTGTATTACTGCAGTGTTGAGTGGTCTATTTACCTTATGGCTGCTCTATAGATTGAAACCGATGATCAAAACCGCAAAAGCCCCTTTGGAGGATTAATTCATGCGTCAATATACAGGTGTCGATAAGCTTATTCATTCTTTTGACCAGGCATTACGCAGTCTTGTTCCAGGAACAACTTCCTCACAACGGGAAAATCCAGCAAAACCGGTTGAAACCCAGCTTACCGTGAGTGATGCCCGTCATGTGGCTGGTTTAATGCGTGTGAATCATAGTGGTGAGGTTTGTGCCCAAGCGCTTTATCATGGACAGGCATTAACAGCGAAATTACCAAATGTACGTCGGGAAATGGAACAGGCAGCAATTGAGGAACAGGATCATCTGGCCTGGTGTGAAGACCGTTTACAAGAACTGGATAGCCATACCAGTTTACTTAATCCGGTCTGGTACGGCCTTTCCTTTGGGATGGGTGCAATTGCCGGCATTGCGGGGGACAAATACAGTCTGGGTTTTGTTGCAGAAACCGAACGCCAAGTGAGTATGCATTTACAGCATCATATTAATCAACTGCCCGCACAAGATGAACGCTCACGTCGCATTCTGGAACAGATGAATGAAGATGAATTGCATCACCGTGATACAGCTTTGGCTGCAGGCGGCGTAGATTTACCCCTTCCAGTCAAGATTGCTATGACCGGTATTTCCAAGTTAATGACTAAAACCAGTTATTATATTTAAGTATCAAATGAAGCCCTTTTTTTGAGGGCTTTTTTTATTCTCATGAATTCTTAAACAAGATGACTCATTGATTTTTTTGAGTGCAGATCAATCAATTTAACCATCTATCCAACAGAATATCGGTTCACATTTTAATCAAACTCTATTCTTTTATTCAGCTGTTATAATCGAACCGGTTTCATCTCGTATTTATTAAAATTCTAGAACGATTGAGACAGGTATAACTATTAAATAGCTATGACCTATTTATCAAAAAAATAATGCTTTGAAGGTGACGTATGGAAACAGGTATTATTCTTGGCATTCTATTCGCAATTATTGTGTTGTTAGTTATTTTTTATAAAAAGAAAAAGTAAATAACAGTTTTTTGGCAAATACAGATCCCCTACTTAGATAAAACTGAAAAATTCATTAGATTAATTTCAGATACAGATTAAATTTTGACTTGTGGATATTGAAGACGGCGATCATATCCAAATGCAGGATGAGACCAGATGTCATGCATCGGGATTTTTACGTCTAGTGCAAGCGGTAATTTTTTGGGATTAAATTCCATCTGGCTTAAATCATTTCCCCATGCAATCAGGTCGACATCCAGGCTGATCTGATGCGATGGTCGCACCCGCCCTGAATCCGTTTCCATTTGCTTTAATAAATCTGTCATATCTTGAACAGAAACTTCACTGTATAGGAGGCAGGCCGCATTCCAGTAATCTGCTCCGATACTCTCCCGACATGGAATGAGGTAAATTGGAGAAAACCGGACTTCCCCCAACTCACTGATCCGTTGCTGGGCAGCCTGAAAATGTTGCTGTGGATGACAATTACTCGCCAGTGCTAGGGCGAATATCGTTGCGGTGGCGTTCAAGACGTATCCCTACAGAATTGGCTTGCGCGATAATGGCAGGCTTACGGATCGTAATCATAATCGATTCTACACTTTCAAAGGTAGCAAAAAGCGCGTCTAGCACCAGTTTTGCTGCATGTTCGATCAATTTTGGCTGAGCTTCCTGAATCACCCGCGCTGAAATCTCGCAGATTTCGGCATAATTCAAAGTATCTTCCAGTTCATCTGACTGTGCCGCTTGTTCTAAGTTGGTACGAATGTTTAGATCCAGCATTAAAGGCTGAATGATTTGACGCTCCCAATTAAAGCAGCCGACTACTGTATCGACCTTTAAGCCTTCAATAATAATTGCGTCCATTTTAAAACTCGGAATTTAATATTTACCAATAATCTCCCTAAATCCCTCTTTAATACAGAGGGACTTTCATCACTTCTATTTATTTTGTAATGAAAGCCTCCCTTTCTTAAAGGGAGGACGGGAGGGATTAAATTAGTGCTTTAACAGCAAATTTGGGTCCATAGTCTGAACCATCTGCAAACGCTGATCTGCATAGATATCTGTATACGGCGCCAGAATTCTCATGAAACGGTCGAAATACAGCATTTGCTTGAACAATAAAGCAAAGTCACGTGGGAAACGAATGCCATGACGTTCACCGACTGCTACCATATCCATCATGATATCGTTGAGATCTGCAGGGCTTGAAGTTAATAGATCCTGAGGATCAGCTAACATCACACCACTAAATAAACGTTCAAGATCAGCCGCAAGCACTTTGGTATCAATCTCAACTGCAGTCATACCCATTTTCAGCATATTCTCTGCCATCAGGGTATAATTGGTATGCTGCAAGGCATCCATAAAGGCCATACACGCTGTCCAGACTTCTGGTTTAAGCTGGCCGACAATACCAAAATCAATAAAGCCCACACGACCATCTTCAAGCAGCATCAGATTACCCGCGTGTAAATCAGCATGGAAACTGTTACACATCATCAGGCTGCCAAACCAGGTGTTCATTGCAGTGATGAGAACCTGTGACGGGTCTTTAGCGACCTTTTTCACCACTTCAAAATCAGTCAGTGGCACGCCATATAAACGTTGCATGGTCAGCACACGACGTGTTGAATATTGATGATAAACCTTAGGAGCAGTTGCTGCTTTATTGTTGGTGATATTCAGATAATTGACGAAATCATCCAGATTTTGTGCTTCCTCGATGAAGTCAACCTCACGCACCATTCGGGTTTTGATTTCTTCGACAATATCTGCCAATGACGCAAATTTTACTTTCGGCACTGCTTTTTCCAGCAGTTTGGTCGCCCAATGCAATACATTTAAATCGGTATATAGAATTGTTTCCACACCCGGCTTTTGTACTTTAATAACTACATCTTCACCAGAAACCAGCTTGGCCGCATGTACCTGTGCAATGGAAGCAGAAGCCAGTGGTGTTTCTTCAATTGAGGCAAAGATTTCATCCAAGTTTCGGCCAGAAAACTCTGATGCTAGCACTTCCTGGATATAGCTGAATGGCAAGGTCGGTGTTTGATCCAGACAGCCCTGAAACTCTTCCACATATTCACGCGGAAACAGCGACGGCGTACTGGCAATAAACTGACCAAGCTTGATATAGGTTGAGCCTAAAGACTCAAATGTTTCACGCATGAGTTTGGCATTACTTGGCTTTTCAGTGGCATATTTAATGCCGGCCTTCGCCGCAACTACTGCGGTTTCACCCATACGGGCAACCGAACGTATTCCATCTAACCAGATATTTTTTTTCATAATGTCTTAGGAAAAATTAATTACATGCAGTGTAGCAAAAAAATTAAATTTTGCAGGCCTATCTTGCCTGACAGACCGGGCAATCTGTATCTTTTTCGAAACTTAAAATGCGCTGTTTGAAACTCAGACCATCCCAGAGTAGAAGTTTCTGTCTAAGTGGCATTTTACCCAGGCCTAAATAAAGCAATGCATGATGAGCTTGCAAACTCGCCATCACATTTGGCGTAGTCGCCAAGACGCCTGAGTCTGCACAACGCAAACTGGTATCAGCCTGATGTTCAGGTGGAAACAGGCAGGCATAGCAAGCTGAATCCCCTTCCATCATGAACAGTTGCCCTTGCAAACCAATCGCAGAAGCACTGATTAAAGGCACATTCAGTTTTACACAGCTTTGATTGATCAGATAACGTGTCTCGAACTGATCACATCCATCCAGCACCAGATCTTGATGTTCAATGATACTTTCTGCATTTTCAGTTGTTAAAGCCTGATTAATATATTCAACCTGAACATTCGGATTAATCTGAGCCAGCCTTTTCGCGAGTATTTCTGCCTTATAAAAGCCTAAATCATTTGGCGTAAATGCCAGTTGTCGTTGTAGATTACTCATCTCGATGGTATCAGGATCAATCAGAGTAATTTTGCCTACACCCGCTCGTGCCAGAAGTTCTGCCAAGGCACAACCAATCCCGCCACACCCCACGATACAGATATTAGAAAATTTCAGCTTTTCCTGTGCTTCAATATCCCAACCATCCAGAAGAATCTGGCGACTATATAAGTGCAATTCAGCATCGGTGAGTTCAAACTCTGGGGATATGGCATCCATAGTCGATATAGACAACGTCGTTCCTTGTTTCGAAGATTTTTAAGAAGCATGTGCCACAAAAAGTGCATTTACCGAAATTTCAATATGCGGATAAATCTCGAGCAAATTAACTTCTCTGCGCATAAACAGCAAATCAATAAATGGCTTGGCAATACTAGCGCTAAATAGCATATCAGTTAAATGCTCCGTATCAAGCTGATAGTGTCCTAATAAATATGTAATAGTCATATTATGAATGCACTTAACTTGATCTATATGCCACTTAATTTATTCACGTATTACATCTTCCTGGAACCTCGTTCTTCTATTCTTTTATCACCCTGTAACTATCTTTCGCTTGTTTAGCACTTCTGTAGCGGCTGCCTGCAATTCGGTAGGAAAATGTATCAGTTCAGTGAGACCCTCTGTATCCATTCCTAAATATGATTAAGCTGCTTAAGGAATAGTAATTATCCTCGCTTTCAAAAATAGTATGGAGCATATAGATGAACGAACAAAATCAGCATAATAATCGTGAAAAATTATGGGAACTAATCAAAGATGTACGTTACACCATGATCAGCCATGTGACCGAAAGTCAGGAAATTCATTCTCAGCCGATGACCATGCTCAATTCTGAGCAAATGAATGAGGATCAGAATTTGTATTTCATCATGCGTGATACTAATGATCTGGTGAAAGCTGCCAATACTGGTCGTACTCAGATCGGCCTGTCTTTCGCTAAACCTTCTGATGGTATTTATGTGTCAATTAGTGCAAATGCACAGATCAGTACTGACCGTATTCTGATTGAAAAATTATGGAATCCATGGGCAGAAAACTGGTTTGAAGGTAAAGATGATCCTAGCGTGCGTGTACTGATTGCTGAAGCTGAAAGTGCAGAATACTGGAATGTCACCGATAACAAAGTAACGCAGCTATTTAAGGCATTAAAAGGTGGTGTGACTGGCGAAGCTGGGGAACCAGATGCTGAGCACAAAAAAGTTGATCTATAAGTAAATAAGAATTCCACCTTCAATTTAGCCTCTTATTAAGAGGCTAAATTTTTGATTTATTTTATTTAAAAGATGAATAGTATTACATTGTAATGACAATTATTTTCTCTGATTAATTCGAACATAAACAAATTAATCGTATAAAAAAGGCCGCAATTGCGACCTTTTCAATATATTTAAATGAATATATTAACTGACCTGTTTAATGCCTTGAATCTTAGCAATTTCCTGTTGTTTAAGCAGATTACGCTGAATTTTACCGCTAGATGTTTTAGGTAAATCACTTACAAACTCAATCTCTTTCGGATAGGCATGTTTAGATAAACGGGAACGTACATAGTTTTGCAATTTCAGCATCAGTTCTTCACTAGCGGCATATTGTGATTTAAGCACTACAAAGGCTTTCACAATTTCGGTACGTTCCGGATCTGGCTTTCCAACCACAGCGGACTCCAACACCTCTTCACACTCCAGCAAGGTACTCTCTACATCAAAAGGTCCAACTCGATAACCCGAAGTCGTAATGACATCATCCGCACGACCAATGAAATCTATTCCACCATGTTCATTCAGTTTTACGGTATCTCCTGTTAAATAGTACTGTCCCACAAAGGCTTTCCGATTATTACCGCCATAGCCTTCAAACCACATCAAAGGTGAGGCTGAGTAGTCCATGGCCAAAGTACCAATACCACCTTTTTCGACTTCCTGATGCTCTTTATTTAAAACTGCAAAACGATGTCCTGGAATGGCAAAGCCAGCAGAACCGATTTTCTTGTGATGCTCCAGCGCATGATGATTGGCAATCACCATCCCAAGTTCAGTCTGTCCATACTGGTCGTAGATATTCACGTCCATTTCATGATTAAACCACTGAATGACTTCAGGCGTTAATGGCTCACCTGCACTACTGACCACACGTAAACACGAGCTAATCTCAGCATCAAATTTTTCCTTAAAGCCATAGAACATCCGGAACGCGGTTGGAGAACCGGTCAGGTTATTTACCCGATATTTTTTAATGACTTCAACAGCATTGTCTACGCTAAAGGCACGTTCATCCAGAATGATGCTATGCCCCAAACTTAATGGACCTGCAATTCCATAATACAGACCATAAGCCCAACCCGGATCTGCCAGATTCCAGAAAGTATCTTCGTCACGTAAATCTACGGCGTGCAGCATATAGCCTTTAAATGCCAGTAAAGCTTTAAGTGGTACAGGCACTGATTTTGCAAGTCCCGTTGTACCCGAAGTAAACATCATCAGGAAAATGTCACTAAAACGCCCCTGAACCGGCTCAAACTCAGTTGGATATTGCTTCAGTTCAGTCCAGAAATCTGCATCCTGATTGATACTTTCAGGCGTTTGATGGACGGTTAAAATATGTGGAATATCTAGATCATTCAGTTTCGCACGCTGTTCCTGATTGGTAATAATGAGTCGGGTATGTGCGGTATTAATACGATGCTCGATTGCCTTGCTTTCAAAAGCGGTAAATAAAGGCTGATAAATCGCACCAATACGCCAGGTGGCTAGAATGGTAATTAATAATTCTGGGGTTCGTGGGAGCAGTCCGGCAATACAGTCTCCTGCTTGTAAACCCAGTGAGGTCATATAATGAGCCAATTGTCCTGAAGCCTCAGCCAATTGTTCAAAAGTCCAATATTGGGTCTTGCCATTTTTACCTTCCCAGATTAACGCGATCCGGTTTTGTCCCAGAAAACGTCCACAGCATTCTGTATAGGCATTGAGTGAATCTGGCGTTCCTGCCAGATGTTGTTGAACCATAGTGTCAAAATCAAATTCACGATACGCTTGTTCTAGTGTCTTCATCACGACAACCTCTATTCCGTTTATAAACAGACTTTATGTCTGTGTCCGTTGTATTTGTTGTTCTGTCTACCGTCTGCGAATTCCATTGCAATGCCGGTTTTATATAACATGCCCTATTGCTAGGACATGTTAGGTGTCACTCTACTGAGTCACTTTTCGCTTTATCAATAATTGACCATGTTTTATAGACCATCACAATTTCCATCTCCCTCAAATGAGCTGCAGGATTTGAACAGTCGGCTATTTCATGACTTTTAAACTTTGCTCACTTCCCGGGCAATGACCAGACGCTGAATATCTGATGCACCTTCATAAATCTGGCTCACTCTGACATCACGGTAAATACGTTCAACCGGGAAATCTGAGACATAGCCATAACCGCCATGAATCTGAATCGCATCCGAGCAGACTCGCTCTGCTATAGTCGAAGCAAACAGTTTAGCCATGGACGCTTCTTTTAAGCATGGTAATCCTGCATCTTTAAGCGTTGCTGCATGTAAGACGAGTTGTCTTGCTGCCTCAATCTGGGTGGCCATATCTGCGAGACGGAATGCTACTGCCTGATGCTGCACCAGCTCTACACCAAAAGATTTACGTTCATTGGCATATTCAACAGCAGCATCCAGTGCAGCTCGTGCCATACCTACAGATTGTGCTGCGATCCCGATCCGGCCAGATTCCAGATTAGACAAGGCAATCTTGTAGCCGTCACCTTCTTGACCTAACAGGTTCTCAGCCGGAATCCGGCATTGATCAAAAATAATGGTCGCGGTATCGGAACAATGCTGCCCCATTTTTTCTTCCAGATTCGAGACGATATATCCTGGACTATCGGTAGGTACCAAGAAACATGAGATTCCTTTCTTGCCCGCAGATTTATCTGTCACTGCAAATACCAGTGCAATCTGGGCATGCTTACCGGTAGTAATAAACTGCTTGGTGCCATTTAATACCCATTCATCGCCATCACGTTCTGCCTTACATTCTAGTGCGCTGGCATCGGAACCGGCTTGAGGTTCCGTCAGGCAGAAACACCCCAACCATTCACCGGTCGCCAGTTTGGTCAGGTATTTCTGCTTTTGTTCCTCGGTACCATAACGCTGGGTAATCCCGCAAGGCAGTGAATTCTGCACACTGACAATGGTCGAGATGGCTCCATCTCCAGCAGCGATTTCCTCAAGAGCCAGTACCAGCGACACATAGTCCAGGCCTGCTCCACCCCATTGTTCAGACACGGTCATACCGAGTGCACCGAGTGCACCGAGTTCTTTCAATTCTTGTGCTGGAAATTGAGCCGTTTTATCCCTTAGACCAGCGGTAGGTTTCAGTTTTTGCTGCGAATAGTTTCGCATCATCTCCTGAATCATTTTCTGTTCGTCATTTAAAAGCACTGCGTATATCCCTTACTTATCTTTTAATTTTCCATATAGAGTGAATAAACCTATCTACTCTGACTTTTGTATTTTGCTTCGTTGGCTCGAACTTATTTTGGAGCCATACGGATGGCGCCATCCAGACGAATCACTTCACCGTTCAGATAGCTATTTTCGAAGATATGACCTACTAACTGGGCAAACTCCTGAGGTTTGGCCAGACGTGGTGGAAATGGAACCATCTGCCCCAGAGCATCCTGTACATTTTGCGGCATGCCTTTCAGCATTGGGGTTTCCATAATGCCGGGTGCAATGGTCATGACACGAATCGCTTCACGCGCCAACTCACGTGCTAGTGGCAGCGTCATCGCAACGACCGCACCTTTAGACGCAGAGTAAGCTGTCTGACCAATCTGACCATCAAAGGCTGCAACTGAAGCCGTATTCACAATCACGCCACGCTCTTCTTCATCGGTTTGCAGCTCATACTTCCCGATTAAAGCCGCCGCAAAACGAAGCATATTGAATGTGCCACTTACATTGATATTCAACACTTTCTGGAACATTGCCAGTTCATGGATTCCATTTTTGCCTAGCACTTTGGCAGAAGGTGCAATACCAGCACAGTTCACCAAGCCATTGAGTTGGCCATACTGGTTTTCAACATGACTAAAGAAAGCTTCAACCGCCTGCTCATCCGTTACATCCAGTTGTACAAATTCAGCCTGCTCACCCAGTTGCTGTTGTAAAACATTGCCCTGCTCCTGGTTCATATCGACCAAAATCACTTTTGCACCCTGGTCCACCAGATGAGTCGCTGTGGCTGCACCCAGACCTGATGCACCACCAGTTACCACAATCACTTTTCCCTGAATTTTCATGTTAATGTCCTGTTCCTATTTTTATGACAAGCTACGACTTAATAGGCAGAGTAAACAGAGATTTTATTCTGTACAATTTCCAAATGTTGCATCTTCACTGATGGATTTGGACAATAAAGAAGGGATATCTGACTGGCTATGCATTTACCAGCCTTGGAATATAGTAAGGGAACCATTTCGATTGATCTGGTTCATGAAGCACTGCTGAATGCCAAAGCACAGCATTATGATATTGCTGAGATTTTAACTAAGGCTGCCATTCCATTAGAGATTCTTCATTCCGCTAAAGCACGGGTGTCAGTGGCGCAGTATGCCGCGCTATGGACTGCACTTGCCGATAGCATGAATGACGAATTTTTTGGCATGGACAGCCATCCAATGCGCCGTGGCAGTTTCAAACTCTTGTCAAAAATGCTGTTACAGACCGATACGCTGGAAAAAGCTCTGCAGCAAATCCTGCAATTTTTTAATCTGATTCTGGATGATCTGCACAGCACACTGATGGTCGAAGAAAACTTTGCCTATATCGTGATCTATGACCAGAACCAGACCAAGCGCATGTTTAGTTATGCAACCTATCTAATGCTGATTCATACCCTGCTATGCTGGTTAAGCGGACAGCGGGTTTTACTTAATCAGATTCAACTGAAATGTGCCGCACCACTCGATGATTTTGATTATAAAGTCCGTTTTTGTGAGCAGATTGAATATCAGGCCAGTGAAAACTATATCCAGTTTGATGCAGCCTATTTGCAGCTCCCAGTAAAACAGGATCAAACCTCCTGGTATCAGTTTATTCAACAGACTCCGCATAACCTGCTAGTTCGCTTTAAAAATCCTTATGCGCTAAGTGCACAGATCCGCAAACAGCTTTTAAAAGTACCTCCGGCTGAATGGCTTGAACTGAATGAGCTTGCTTTGAAAATGAATATGTCTGAAGCCACCATGCAACGGCGTCTTAAAAATGAAGGTGTGACTTATCAACAGCTCAAAAATGAAATTCGTCGTGATACAGCCATTGAACTATTAACCCGTACGGATCAAAGTTTGCAGGACATCAGTGATCAGCTTAACTTCCAGGAAGTCAGTGCTTTTCATCGTGCCTTTAAAAAATGGACAGGGGTTAGTCCAGGTGCCTATAGACAAAATATTACTAGATAATTTATATTTAATAAGACTTAAAAACGATTAAAATTTAGCATATAAATTTAAATTTATATTTTCTCAACAGTTATATTTTTCAAGGCTTACAGCCCAAAAATAGAGGACTGAACGGTCATCCATAATGCTTTGCATTCCCTATTAATATAGTTTATTTTTCAATCAATTTTTAGTGCTTCACTTTTGGCTGTACTCCCTTTCCCTCTTTCCTTGTTGAAGGTATTTTCCATGTTAAAGATGACTGATGTTCTTGGACAAAATCTTGTTCAAAACTTCGCCCAGGCTTTAGTTTCTTCGACCGATCTTAATGCAGAGCAATTGAATCAAGGCATCTTGAATGCGTCTGATTCTGCCCTCAAAGATGCTATTGTGCACTTCTTTAACCAGATTGATGCCACTGAAGCTGCGAAATCGCTTGAAATTCCGGCTGAGCGCATCGTTGCATTACAACAAGGTATTGCACTGAAAGATGAACAATATCTTGCTGATACTGCCAAAGTCGTGGCTCTTTGCCTGGCAATGGAAACTGGTAGCCTAGATCAAGTCGAGGTTTATGACTGTCTGCAAGACTACCCAATGTAAGCTATCCAGATTGATAAAATAGTGACTCAAAAAGCGATGCTAATGCATCGCTTTTTTTATGGCACTCGTTATTTATAAAACTTCCTACTGCAAAGACGAATGATTAAAAAAACAGCTTATCAATTTACGCCATACCATTTTTAAAATTTTATCTAAGCAAAACCTTTCTATTCTTTATTTAATAAATTCAAATAAAAACAAATACCTATATTTAAAGCTGTTAATTATTTCATTTTTTGATTTGATTATCTTTTTTTCTTTTTTGTGTGCTTATCGATTTATCGATATGAATGTAAAAAATTTAATTCAAGATTGAGATATTCATGAAAAAAACATTAAGAACTTCGAGTCTGAATTTACTCGGCCTATCTATTTCTCTCTTTACCGGCTTGGCTAACGCAGCAATTCCATCTGAATTAAAATTGGACTATGCCTATTATGCACCAACCAGTCTGGTGGTCAAAGAACAGAAACTGCTAGAAAAAGCTTTACCAAAAACCAAGATTAAATGGGTATTTAGCCAGGGCAGTAACCGTTCACTCGAATATCTAAATAGCGGTAGCACAGATTTTGCTTCTACTGCAGGTTTAGCAGCAGTGCTTAGCCGCGCCAATGGTAGCCCGATTAAAACAGTTTATATCCAGAGCCAGCCTGAATGGACAGCACTGGTCGTCAATAAAGATTCGAATATCAAATCACTGAAAGATTTGAAAGGTAAAAAGATTGCTGCCACTAAAGGTACAGATCCTTTTTTATTTACCTTACAAGCCTTAGATACGATTGGTTTGGGCAAACGCGATGTAGAGCTCGTTCATTTACAGCATCCGGATGGTAAGACTGCGTTGGAGCGTAAACAGGTCGATGCCTGGGCAGGCCTTGATCCTTTAATGGCATCTGCGCAGGCGCAGTCAGGTGCCAAATTGCTATATCGCAATGTCAGCTTTAACTCTTATAGCGTACTGAGCGTAAAAGACCAGTTTGCCAAATCCAGTCCGGAAGCGATTGAAGCGGTGATTAAAGCTTATGAACAGGCACGTAAATGGGCGAAAGCCAATCCCGACAAATTGGCTGAATTGCTAGCACGTGAAGCCAAGCTCCCGATTGAAGTCGCTAAGCTTCAACTCAGCCGTACCAATCTGGATCAAAATATTCCAACCACCAAACATACCGGGGCATTACAAAAAGCCGGTCGTATCCTGACTGAAGAAGAACTGGTTCGTAAAGGAACCAATGTTAATCAGGTCGTGACTCAATTATTTGATGCCCGTTATGCAAAAAAGGTTGTAACTAAGTAATGGCTATACCGAAAAGCATCTCGGAACAGTTAAGCGTGGAAGAACAGCCAAAATCCGCTGTGCTACCACGCAGCATTTCGCTGATCAAAGCCCTCACCCTGCCTGTTATTTTTATCGTACTGGTTGAAATACTGGTCCGTAATGGCGTGATCGAACCTTATCTGTTGCCTGCACCGAGTAGCCTATTTCAGTCCTTTACTGAACTGGCTGAGGGCGATTTATGGCAACACATTTGGACCAGTAGCTGGCGGGTGTTTCTTGGCTTTGGAATTGGTAGTGGATTAGGACTGATCTTTGCAATCCTAGTGGGGTTAAACAGACATGCAGAAGATTTTCTGGAACCAACGTTTTCTGCAATTAAATCTATTCCAAGTCTAGCCTGGATTCCTCTACTCCTGCTTTGGTTAGGGATTGATGAATCTTCTAAAATCACCTTGATTGCGATTGGTGCCTTCTTCCCGACCTATACCAATACTGTGGCTGCGATTCAGGGGGTGGATCGTAAGCTGATTGAAGTCGCAAAAGTCTATCGCCTGAAATACTGGCAACAGGTTCAGCAGATTGTATTGCACGCTGCCTCACCGGGAATATTGACTGGCTTAAGGAATAGCCTGAGTTTGTCCTGGATGTTTATGATTGCGGCTGAATTGATTGCAACCACTCAAGGGATTGGCTATTTGCTTAGTGATGGCCGTGAGACTTCACGTCCCGATATTGTGATTATTGCCATTATCCTGTTGGCAGTCCTAGGCAAAATTACGGACAGTATTATGAAGCTGTTTGAAACCCGCTTACTGCGCTGGCGAGATGTGATTAGAAATTCATAATTTATTTAATAAAAGAATTAGAAAAGCGACCTATCCAGGCATTGCTGTCCCACAATTTTTCACAAGAGGAAGCTCAAATGAGCTTCCTCTTGTTTTATGGGTATTTTATCGGGTGAAAATAAAGCTTTTAAAGTTCTTCTTTCAAACAAATTCACTTGAATTATTCTGAGTAAACGTTGAACTGTCCAACCTGTTTTTCCTAAATGTTGAGCGAAACTTACCAATAAATAGGCGATCATCGCAATCCAGATTTGTGTCTGAATTGCGTTCCTGCTGCGGCCTAGAAACGCTTTTAATTTGAGATTCTGCTTAATCGCCTTAAAGAACAGCTCAACTTTCCAACGATCTTTATAAATCGCCGCAATGGTGGAGGCGGCTAAATGAAAGTTATTGCTGAGAAAGCTAAAGTGCTTGCCACTTTGCTGATCTCTATATTCAATTCTTCTTAACACTGGGGCTTTTCTTTTTAGGGCATGTGCGCTATTCAGCTGAATGGTTTCATCTTTTAGAATACCTTTGGATTCAAGCACTGGATGTTGCTGGATCACCTGATACACAGATTTAGGCCTAAAACGTGTGACAAATCCAATGTTTTGAGCAGTCAGATTTGCATACCATTGGTAATCGACATAGCCTTTATCAAAAACTACAATGCTGCCAGCAGGAAACTGGAATTTGCGGCCTTGTACCATGTCATTTTCTTTGCCATTTTCAACTGCAACAAACTCAGGAATATCATTGCTGTGATTCAATCCTATACTGAGTTTCATGCTGGCTTTTGAGTCGTGAACTTTGGCCCATTCACATAAGGAAAGCGACAGGTCAATATGACTGGCATCCAAGGAATACAAGGGATTCTTAAAGCGAAATTTATGAGCGACTTTTGAGTGGTCATAGTATTTAAGCAACTTGTAAAATAGCTGTTGATACAAGGCAGCAGGCTGCTGCTCATTGATTCGTGCCAGCGTGCTTCGGGGAATAGACTTTGCTCCGAGATGACTTAGCTTTTCCTGTTGGCACTCCAAATTGGATTGAATATCTCTCAGACTTTGCCTACAAGAGAATTGAGACATCAATATGGCAATAAACTGATCCCACCGGGAAGCCGCTCTAAATTTCTGTCCAACATGGTGTACTTTAGCAAGTTGTTCAAAATCCTGTCGCACAACAGGTTTAATTAGCTCATGAAATACGGTATTCTGATGTGACAAAACCTGAATCCTGGTCGTTAAAGTGTTTGTTTGCACTCATATTTTAACTGTTAGGACTCAGGTTTTTTTATTTAAAGCAAACTATGGGACAGCAGTGCCTATCCAGGTCGCTTTTTTATTAAATCAAGCTTTAAAAATTAATGCGGCCACTGACCTAAAGTTACTCGATCATTTCCGCCATAGTCTTTCACTGTACGGACCTGTTTATAACCAGCTTGAGTAAACAGATGACGAACCGCATCGCCCTGATCATAGCCGTGCTCAAGCACAACCCAGCCATTTACGGTCAGATGTTTTTTGGCTTGCTGAATAATCATCTCAATATCAGCCAAGCCATTTTTGTCTGAAACCAGCGCACGTTCCGGCTCAGTCGCCAGATCTGGCATATGCTCATCGTGTGCATCAATATACGGTGGATTAGATACAATCGCATCAAAGAACTGCCGACCAAATGGTTTTAGCCAGGAACCAAGCACAAACTGCACCTGATCCAAATCATGCTGTTCCGCATTGTATTTGGCAACTTTCAGTGTGGGTTCATAAATATCCGAAGCGGTCACAGACCAGTTCGGGCGTTCAGACGCCAGTGACAAGGCAATGGCACCGGTACCAGTCCCCAAGTCAACAATTCGCGCATCTTCCGGCAAGTCTAATTTCAGGACTGTTTCGACCAGCACTTCGGTATCCGGGCGTGGCACTAAAGTATCTTTGGTGACTTTAAGATCCAGTGTCCAGAATGGTTGTGAGCCTGTGATATAGGCCAATGGCTCACCGGCAGCAATCCTCGCCAGACCTTCGACATAGGCCTGTTCCTGTTCAGGTGTTAACTGCTGGTCTTTTTTCATTACCAGATCAAAAGCATCGATCTTGGTAATGTGTTCCAACAGCCAGGCATTTTCCTGACGTTCATAACTTTCAGGTTCACCACGTAAAGCCAGTGCTTCTTGAATGTTCATTAGCCACCATTCTGCTGTGCAAGCATGGCCAACTGATCAGCCTGATATTCACGATGCAGACTGTCTAATAGCTCAGTCAGATCACCTTCCATCACAGCATCCAGCTTATATAAAGTCAGGTTAATACGGTGATCGGTCATACGACCTTGTGGATAGTTATAGGTACGAATACGTTCTGAACGATCACCTGAACCCACCAGGTCACGGCGCATTTCAGAAGTCGCTGCATCTGCTGCGGCACGTTTGGCATTTTCCAGACGTGAAACCAACAAAGCCATCGCTTTGGCTTTGTTTTTATGCTGTGAACGTTCATCCTGACATTCCACCACTGTACCGGTTGGAATGTGAGTAATACGCACCGCAGAGTCAGTTTTGTTAATATGCTGACCACCGGCACCTGATGCGCGGTAAGTGTCGATACGCAAGTCAGCCGGATTAATATCGACTGAAGTATCCACATCCACTTCTGGAAGAATTGCTACCGTACACGCTGAAGTATGTACACGACCTTGAGATTCTGTTGCAGGCACACGTTGTACACGATGCGCACCACTTTCAAATTTCAGGCGACCATAAACGCCTTCACCATTCACCAGGCAGATGACTTCTTTATAGCCACCGTGCTCACCTTCATTTTCAGACAGGATTTCGATACGCCAGCCTTGAGATTCCGCATACTTGCTATACATACGGAACAAATCACCCGAGAAGATCGCCGCTTCATCACCGCCGGTTCCGGCACGGATTTCTAAATAAGCAGAGTTGGCATCATTCGGATCTTTTGGAATCATCAGGATATTCAAATCAGCTTCAAGCTGTTCGATCAGGGCTTTATTTTCCTTAATCTCTTCCTGCGCCATTTCCTTAAAGTCAGGATCAGACAGCATGGCTTGCGCAGTTTCAATATCTTCTTCAGCCTGTTTGTACTTGGTCCAAACGCTGGTAATCTCGGTTAAATCATTATGTTCACGTGATAACTGGCGAAAACGCTTATTGTCCGAAATCACTTCAACATCTGCCAATAACGCAGTCAGTTCTTCATGACGGTCAGAGAGTTGGTCTAATCGTAAACGTAACGATTCTTTCATTTTCTAAAAAATCTCAAACATAAGGCTGTGACTAAACAGTGATTTAGCACAGCGAAATCAAAAAATTGCGCCTAGTTTAACGATTCTCTGGGTCAATGAACATCATTATTCAGTAAGTCAGTGCTTAGATGCAGCAATGTCACCGCCATTTGTTAACAAATATAAATAAAATCTTCAGTTTTGGATTTTTTCTGCTCAATTCGATCCTTATTTATTTCTCATTTTACAAATTGGCAAATAAACACATTAAATATGGAGGTAGATCTTCACATTCTTTTGGGCATGATTTGTTACATTTTCTGCGTCGAAACACACTAACATATGAAAGTCCTATCAGGGACACGGAGTTACAACATGAAACTCAATGCAATTTTACTGAGTGCTGCAATGGCTGCAGGCTCAATGATGACAGTGAGTGCGCATGCAGACAGTACTGCACGTGTGGCAGCAGCAAGTGCTTTAGGTAGCGTTGCTGGTACTGCACTGGGCAAAAACATGGGGGGCAACACAGGCGCAACAATTGGTGCCGCGTTAGGTGGTGCAGGTGGTGCTGCTGTTGCAAGTAACAAGAAAAACCGTACCTCATCTGCAATTGGTGGTGCTTTAGGTGGTGGTGCTGGTTATACCGTAGGTAAAAACATGGGCGGTTCTAATGGCGGCTACATCGGTTCAGCACTTGGTGCTGCGGGTGGTGCAGCATTAGGTAATAAAATTTCTAAAGATAAAGCAGCTGATCGTGCCAAAGCGAATCGTGCTAAACACTGGAAAAAACGTCACCGTTAATTTCTTGGCCTCAGGCTCTTTAAATTCGACGCTACATTTAACATTAAAAGCACCTGTTTGGGTGCTTTTTTTTATTATGCGTTCAACGCATCCAAATTCATGTAATACATCAACTTATTCGAACAAGATCATGAATAAATTAAGGAGATAAAAATCACAATTCGCCAACACTGCCTCCATGCTATTTGACGGTTGCTAGATTAAATTTATCTCATCAACAAATACAGCTAGATATATAAAAGGTGTACTCATGAATTACAAATCTCTAATGATCGCTGTCGTAGCAACCTCAGCCATGGGTATGACAGCCGCCAATGCCGGAAATACAACGAATACGGCTTTAGCTTCTGCTTTGGGTGGTGTCGTTGGTGCCGCAGTGGGCAATAAAATGGGTGGCACAACTGGCGCGACAATCGGTTCTGCGATTGGTGGTGGTGCTGGTGCCGCAGTAGCAGCGAATAAACGTGACCGTAATGGCGCGATTATTGGTGGTGCGTTAGGTGGTGGTGCTGGTTATGCCGTAGGTAAAAACATGGCGGGTTCTAATGGTGGTTTAATTGGTGCTGCATTAGGTTCTGCAGGTGGTTCTGCCCTTGGTAAAAAAGTCAGCGAAGACCGTCGTTATGATGACCGTTATGACCGTCGCTATAGTTCAAAAAACTATCGTACTAGCAACTACCGTTATAACCACCGTCGCTAAGATTTCCTCTATTTACCCTTCCTCCTTGAATAAGCATCTTCGGATGCTTATTTTTTTGTCTGTTATTTTGGTTTACATATATATCGATTTTTTTCGATATACAAATACAATGCAAAGTCGTATGCTCTTAGTCATGTTTATTCAAGAGTAATATTATGCGTACGCTTACCGATACCCAGTTCTCTATTCTCGAACTGGTTCCAGTTCGTGACGATAAGACCATTCAATTCTCCCTGCAACATGCGCTGGAATTAGCTCAGACCGCAGAACGTCTAGGTTATAGCCGGATGTGGCTGGCCGAGCATCATAATATGGATGGTATTGCCAGCTCAGCGACCGCCGTCCTCTTAGGCTATTTACTGGCAAATACTAATAGCATCAAACTTGGCTCTGGTGGCATTATGCTGCCAAACCATGCACCCTTAGTGGTAGCAGAACAGTTCGGCACATTAGCAACTTTATACCCAGATCGTATTGAACTGGGACTGGGTCGTGCTCCTGGTACCGATCAAATGACCATGCGTGCTTTGCGTCGTGGCCGTCAGGAAACTGAAGATCAGTTCCCGCAGGATGTTTTAGAAATTCTGCAATACTTTAAAGATCCGATTCCAGGCCAACGCATTGTGGCAACTCCAGGCCAAAGCACACACGTACCTGTGTGGTTATTAGGTTCGAGCCTGTTTAGCGCACAACTGGCAGCAAAACTCGGTCTACCCTATTCTTTTGCATCTCACTTTGCTCCGCGGATGCTTGGTCAAGCGATTCAACTGTATCGGGACAATTTTGAACCGTCTGAATATCTTGATCGTCCTTATGTTTCTATGGGCGTACCAACTTGTGTCGCAGATACAGATGAAGAAGCTGAATATCTGGCAACAAGTGCTTACCAGCGTGTCCTTGCCCTGATTCGCGGTCAAAGCCTGAAATTGAAAGCGCCGATTGATTCTATGGAAGGACTCTGGTCACCACCTGAAAAGATGTCTGTCGATAATTTCTTTGCCATGGCACAAGTGGGTTCTAAAGAAACTGTTAAAGCCGGTCTGGAAGCACTCCTAGCAAAATATGATGTAGATGAGTTTATCTTCACCTGTGACATCTATGACACAGAGAAACGTCTGCATAATTTTGAATTGCTGATGCAAATCAAAAACGGGCAATAATGCTGTCTTGCTTTGCCTAATTTATTCTGATCTATATACCCACTCTTAGGAATGGGTATATTTTTTAAAACTTTGTTTGAAAATTTTAAGTCTCCAAATGGATAAATTCATGTCTAAGATGGAACTCCTGTTCTTTAATACATCTATCTCTTATTAAAAATACAATAGAAAAAAGAATGACTGTCTAAGTTAAATTTTGAACTTTACCGTTCTAGGGCTTTTGTTAATATCTATAACAAAGCAAATAAGACCAATTATTAAATAATTTCAAGGAAAAACAATGTCCACCAAGCAGGATGCATACGCGGGTATATTTGAGAATCGTCCCGAAAATTTCCAGCATTTTACTGGCATTAAAGTACCCTCTTCTCAGCTCGCTGAACTTGACTGTGCCGGAAAAGATATTGCGATTATCGGTACGGATCAATTTACCGTAAGCCAGCTCAACAAGATTAGCCAGCAAGCTCGCTCAGTAAAAGTTTTCCAGATTAATCCGCAATTTGTATTGCCAGGTACTGAACGTGGTTTACAGCGGTTATTAAATCATCCATTGATCATTAAAAATCGACGCCTATTTAATAACCGCATTAAAAGCATTTTATCATTACGTTATCTAGAAAATCAGGTACAAAATTTATGGCTCAGACGCCAGCTCATGCCAAATCTTGCAGCCGCATCCAAAGTTTATCTTAAATCAGATCACTATTATGCTGCTCTGCAACGTGAAAATTGCCAGCTGATTACCTGGCCTATTGCAAAAATTTCCGAAAATAGTATTCATTGTATTAATGGAGATGAACATCAGGTTGAGCTAATTGTGCATACTTTTCAATCAGCAAGTTAATCTGTTTTTAGCACATAAGATTAAAAATTCGGAGTGTATTTGGAAAAATTTAGCTCTGCAAAATTGAATTTTTGATTTCATTGAATAGCAAAAAAGTTTAAAAAACAATCACTGCATTTTTTATTAAAATATTGAATATTTCAACAACTTATAATATTCATATTTTATTTCTATGAAAGCAGTATTTTTATTAATTTTTATCTATAAATCAGAGCCAAACTGAAGTCTGGCTCTGAATTCTTTTTAGCCAATTCGACGTTTTAGTCCTGTCATCTGTAAGACACGCGTTGAGATTTCTTCAATCGACATTTCCGAAACATTCAGGTACTTTATCCCTTCCGAAATATAGATGCCTTCAATTGCACGCAGTTCCATCTGACACTGGCTAAAGCTGGCATAACGGCTGTTGGCCTTACGTTCTGTACGAATTGCAACCAGACGTTCTGCATCAATCATCAAGCCAAAAAGCTTGTTTTTATGCGGTCTTAGCACTGCTGGCAGGCGGTTATCGTCCAGATCTTCTTCAGTTAGCGGATAGTTCGCTACACGAATTCCAAATTGCAGAGACAAATAAATTGAGGTTGGAGTCTTACCGGAACGCGATACGCCAATCAGGATCAGATCAGCCTTATCATAGTGACGCGTACGCGCACCATCATCATTGTCGAGCGCAAAATGTACGGCATCAATACGTGCCTTATAAGACTCAGAATCGGTCACCGCATGGGTCTGACCGACTAAAGTCGTAGGTTCAGTACCAAGCTCTTCTGATAATTTACTGATAAGCCCTTCAAAAACATCAAGATTTACTGCATTTGCAGTATTAATGATGTCACGCACATAGGGATCCACCAACGTATCGAAAACCAAAGGTTTTTGACCGTCTTTTTGGGCACGTTCATTGATCTCTGTGACCACATTCATGGCCGCTTCTTCAGAGCTAATATAAGGGATAATATGAATGTCAAAATCCACATGCGGAAACTGCGCTAACAGTGAGTGGCCAAGGGTTTCAGCAGTAATGGCAGTACCATCGGAAATAAAAAACACACTCCGCTGAATTTGTTTACCTTCTGACATTAAAATTCTCCTCAAACATTTGTCTTAGTACTATATAATCTTTATAGTAAACCGATCTTACATGACTGTCGCTTAGTAAAATCAAAAACCTAGAAGATTTGCTATACTCTCATGCCAAGATAGTGATTAATACTGCAAAAGTGGAGTAACAACTTTGGAAGCGCGCGTAATTGGTCTAGAAAAATTAGGGAAGCACGATGTTGAGCTTGTAGGTGGGAAAAACTCATCTCTGGGCGAAATGATCAGCCACTTATCTAATGCTGGTGTATCAGTACCAGGTGGCTTCGCAACAACAGCTGCTGCTTATCGTGAATTTCTCGAGCAAAGTGGCCTAAACGCTAAAATCAATGCAGAGCTTGCTGCACTTAACGTTGATGACGTCAATGCACTTGCTGAAACTGGTGCAAAGATTCGTCAATGGATTGTGGAAACTCCACTTACTGCTGAACTGGAAAAGGAAATTCGTGCAGCTTTTGCAGAACTTTCAAACGGCAACCCTGACATCGCGGTTGCCGTTCGTTCATCTGCGACTGCAGAAGACTTACCTGATGCTTCTTTCGCAGGTCAGCAAGAAACCTTCCTGAACATTCGTGGTATCGATAACGTTCTGATCGCGATCAAAGAAGTGTTTGCATCTTTGTACAATGACCGCGCGATCTCTTACCGTGTACACCAAAACTTTGCGCATGACGTGGTTGCTCTTTCTGCAGGCGTACAACGTATGGTTCGCTCAGAAACTGGTGCTGCTGGTGTAATGTTCACTCTAGATACTGAATCAGGCTTCCGTGATGCAGTATTCATTACAGCTTCTTATGGCTTGGGTGAAATGGTAGTTCAGGGTGCAGTAAACCCGGATGAATTCTATATTTCAAAGCCGCTTCTAAATGCAGGCAAACACGCTGTACTGCGCCGTAACTTAGGTTCTAAACATCAGAAAATGATTTATGGTGAAGAAGCCGCTGCGGGTAAATCAGTTGTTGTAGTTGATGTAGAAAAAGCGGATCGTCAACAATTTGCATTGAACGATCATGAACTGCAAGAATTGGCTAAGCAAGCACTGATCATTGAAAACCACTACGGTTCTCCAATGGACATCGAGTGGGCGAAAGACGGTGATGACGGCAAAATCTACATCGTTCAGGCGCGTCCTGAAACTGTGAAGAGCCGTGAAAATGTCGGCACGATGGAACGCTACCTGTTAAAACAACGTGGTACTGTAATCTGTGAAGGCCGTTCAATCGGTCAACGTATCGGTTCTGGTAAAGTCCGCATCGTAACTTCAATTAAAGAAATGGACAAAGTACAAGACGGTGATGTACTTGTATCTGATATGACTGACCCGGATTGGGAACCAGTAATGAAACGTGCTGCTGCGATTGTAACTAACCGTGGTGGTCGTACTTGTCACGCTGCAATCATTGCACGTGAGCTTGGTGTTCCAGCTATCGTAGGTTGTGGTAATGCAACCGAAGTCCTGGTTGACGGTCAGGAAGTAACTGTATCTTGTGCTGAAGGTGATACTGGTTTCATCTACGAAGGTGCATTGGATTTCGAAATCCAAACCAACTCTATCGAATCTATGCCAAAACTTCCGTTCAAAATCATGATGAACGTAGGTAACCCGGATCGTGCATTTGACTTCGCGCAAATTCCGAACGAAGGTATTGGTCTTGCTCGTCTAGAGTTCATCATCAACCGTATGATCGGCGTGCATCCTAAAGCATTATTGAACATCGATAGTCTGCCACGTGAAACTCGTGCTGCTGTACTTGCCCGTACTGCAGGTTATGCATCTCCAATCGAATTCTATGTAGAAAAACTGGTTGAAGGTATCTCTACTCTTGCTGCTGCGTTCGCTGACAAACCAGTGATCGTACGTATGTCTGACTTCAAGTCAAACGAATACGCTAACCTGATCGGCGGTAAACTGTACGAACCTGAAGAAGAAAACCCAATGTTGGGCTTCCGTGGTGCAAGCCGTTATGTATCTGACAACTTCCGTGACTGCTTCGAACTTGAATGCCGTGCACTGAAAAAAGTTCGTGACGAAATGGGCCTGACTAATGTTCAAATCATGATCCCGTTCGTACGTACTGTTGCTGAAGCTAAACGTGTTATTGAGCTATTAGGTCAAAACGGTCTGAAACGTGGTGAAAATGGTCTTAAAGTGATCATGATGTGTGAATTGCCAACTAACGCTTTGTTAGCTGAACAGTTCCTTGAACACTTCGATGGTTTCTCTATCGGTTCAAACGACTTGACTCAATTAACGCTTGGTCTTGACCGTGACTCTGGTATCGTTTCTCACCTATTTGATGAACGTGATCCAGCAGTAAAAGCGCTTCTTTCTATGGCCATCCATGCTTGCCGTAAAGCCGGTAAATATGTAGGTATCTGTGGCCAAGGTCCTTCTGACCACCCAGATCTTGCACAATGGCTGATGGAACAAGGTATTGAATCTGTATCTCTTAACCCAGACTCAGTATTGGATACCTGGTTCTTCCTGTCTGAAGAGAAAGCTCAAAAGGCTTAATTCACTCTATAAGAAAAGACCCTTTCATAGGGTCTTTTTTTATGTTCTCAATATTACCTAGATACTGTCTTAATCACATTTATAGTTAAGCGGTTAATCATATGTTTTTGATTTAGCTGAAATCAAATTATTTATATAAGCATAAGCTTCTTAGTGTAATGACAAACAAATACCAACAAACAACATGAGAAAAAATTGCATAATTAAATTTAAGTGAATTTTCACATCTTGATAGCAAAATCATCAATCCTTGCTACACTGTCTCAATTATGGAGGAATTTGGTGATGAACGTTCTTGAAAATCCTAAACTTATCCATATATTACACTTATATTCTTTTATTTGTTTTCAGCCTGAAAATACTTAAACTCCTAGTTCAATTTTTGTCTAAATTTATATTTTGAGATTCAGTTTATATGCAGATTTACTTGGCACGAAATAATCAACAAGCTGGCCCATATACGCTCGAGCAATTAAATCAGATGCTTGCCAACCAACAAGTACTTCTGACTGATTTGGCCTGGCATCAAGGTATGACCGAATGGAAAGCTTTAGGTGAACTCACCCAAGGGAAACTGATCTATCAGCCTGAAGGCTATGTAGCACCAGAAACGCCAGCAACACAGACCTATCAGGCTCCACAGAACGCAAATGAGTCAAGTACAGACCATCTTCGTGCCCGCAGTTCTCAAAATGTTGTAGCAAAAAAAGAACTGGCGAGTATTCCAAGCCGTATTTTAGCCAAGATTGTGGATCTGCTTTTATGGCTGCCTGCGACGTTTATTTTGACCGCATTTTTTACTCCTGAACAGGAAACCCAGTTTGCACAACTGAACCAGGAGTTTATGAATGTGATGTTAAGTAGTGACGCTGACCCTGCTCTGGCACAGCAACTACAAACTCAGATGTTTGACATGTTTTCACAACAGGCATGGATTGCGACTGCAATTTACCTGGTGATCATGCTCGCTATTCAGGCCTTTCTGATTGCCAAATCGGGTCAAAGTATCGGTAAAAAACTGACTAAAATTAAGATCGTAGATGCTGAGACTGGTGAAAAAACCAGCTTGATGCGTGCCTTCACTATTCGCAGTGTGTTCTTTATTTTCCTGAATATTATCTTCATGCCACTCAGCACAATCATTGACTGGGCGTTCGGTTTAGGGCAAAAACGTCAAACCGTGCACGATAAACTGGCAAAAACTCAAGTCGTTAAACAATAATTAGTTATGCCATAAAATGGGATGTTTTGGCATCCCATTTTCCTACATAACTTTGAAATTACAATAAAATTCCTATAAATATTCTTGAAACTCGACCGACAAAATCGGTTTTTATTACAGTCATTTAAAGCACCTTTATATATAGCTTAGTTTGGCAATATCAGGCATAATGCCCTACAACGTAGCGGTGTATTATGATTAGAAAGGTGTTTTGTAAAAAAACGGCCTCTTTTATCATGCGACACTTTAATCGCTATCCCATATTAAATTAGGGAATGGGACTCTTCACCGAGGTTGTAAAATGAGACAAACGATTTTAGCTGTATTGTCTTTATCAACGATGGCTGCACTTTTAACAGGGTGTGGTGGTGATCTAGTACTTCTGAACTCTAAGGGTCCAGTTGCTGAAGGCCAAAGTAGCCTGATGATGACTGCGATTTACTTAATGCTGTTGGTGGTAATTCCATCAATTATCATGGCATTATGGTTCGGTTGGAAATATCGCGCATCGAATAAAGACGCAGACTATAAACCTACATGGGCACACTCTACTGCAATTGAAATTGTAGTTTGGGGTATCCCTGTCATTATTATTGGTATTTTAGCTTGGTTAACTTGGTGGGGTTCCCACAAGTACGACCCATACCGCCCACTTGAGGCAGATAAAGCACCATTAACAGTTCAGGTCATTGCTGAACAGTTCAAATGGATCTTCATCTACCCAGAACAAAACATTGCGACTGTAAACGAAATTCGCTTCCCAGAGAAAACTCCGGTAAGTCTTCGTTTGACTTCTAACTTCACGATGAACTCATTCTTCATCCCTGCGTTAAGTGGTCAGATCTATGCAATGGCGGGTATGCAAACTCACCTGAACTTAATGGCAGACGAAACTAGCCCAGCTGAAGGCTACCGCGGTTTCTCTTCTAACTATTCAGGCTATGGCTTCTCACAAATGCGCTTCCGTGCACATGCTGTGACTGATGCTCAGTTTGCTGAATGGGTAGCTGCAGTTAAAGCAGGTAACGGTACTTCAGTAAATCCAGAAGCAGTTCAAAAAACTGTTTTAGACCAAGCTGAATTTGCAAGCTTGCGTGACGGTAACCGTGGTAAACACCAAATCGAAGCGATTATTGCAAAAGCTACGACTCCTGAAGAGAAGGCTGCTGCTGAAGCAATGAAGCCTTACCCAACTAAGCCACATCCAGTGACTTACTACTCTTCTGTTGAGCAAGGTTTGTTTGAATCTGTGATCAATAACTACATGAGTAACTATCACGGTGCTGATCACTCAGCGTCTTCTGTTGCTCACCAGGAAGCAGCTGCTTCTGAAGCACATGTAGATGTTGAACATGCGACTGCTTCTCAAGGAGAATAATTCATGAGCTTCTTAGGTAAGTTAGGTCCAGATGCAATTCCGTACGATCCAATCGTACTGGTAACTGTTGCAATGATGATCTTAGGTGGTATCGCAGTTGTTGCAGGTATTACCTACTTCAAAAAATGGGGCTACCTGTGGAACGAATGGTTCACATCTGTAGACCATAAAAAAATTGGTATCATGTATATCTTTGTATCAGTGATCATGCTGGTACGTGGTTTCGCCGATGCGATCATGATGCGTCTTCAGCAGTTCCTTGCAAAAGGTGGCGGCGAAGGTTACTTGCACCCAGAACACTATGACCAGATCTTCACCGCACACGGTGTGATCATGATCTTCTTCGTGGCAATGGGTCTTGTTGTTGGTTTAATGAACATCTCTGTACCGCTTCAAATCGGTGCACGTGACGTTGCATTCCCATTATTAAACTCTTTAAGCTTCTGGCTGTTTGCTGGTGCTGCAGGTTTGATGATGGTTTCACTTGCTCTAGGTGAATTCGCTGCGACTGGTTGGATGGCTTATCCTCCACTATCAGGCATTGAATACTCTCCTGGCGTCGGTGTGGATTACTACATCTGGGCACTGCAGATTTCAGGTCTGGGTACGCTATTAACGGGTGTTAACTTCTTCGTTACCATCATCAAAATGCGTGCGCCTGGCATGAAACTGATGGAAATGCCAATCTTTACCTGGACATCTTTATGTACAGCAGTATTGATTATCGCGGCATTCCCAGTATTGACTGCTACTATTGCAATGCTGTCTCTTGACCGTTACTTCGGCTTCCACTTCTTCACAAACGAGCTAGGCGGTAGCCCAATGCTTTATGTGAACTTGATTTGGACTTGGGGTCATCCAGAAGTATACATTCTGGTATTGCCAGCATTTGGTATTTACTCTGAAGTTGTATCGACTTTCGCTCGTAAAGCGTTGTTCGGTTACAAATCAATGGTATATGCAACAGTTGCAATTACAGTATTGTCATTCGTTGTATGGGTCCACCACTTCTTTACCATGGGTGCAGGTGCCAACGTTAACGCGTTCTTCGGTATCATGACCATGATTATTGCGATTCCTACTGGTGTAAAAATCTTCTCTTGGTTGTTCACCATGTACAAGGGTCGTATTGTTTACACTACCCCAATGCTATGGACACTTGGCTTCCTTGTGACTTTTGGTATCGGTGGTTTAACAGGTGTATTGATGGCAGTTCCACCAGCGGACTTCCTGGTACACAACTCTTTATTCCTGATCGCTCACTTCCATAACGTAATTATTGGTGGTGTAGTATTCGCGATGTTCGCGGGTATCATCTTCTACTGGCCGAAAATGTTCGGTTGGAGACTGAATGAGACTTGGGGTAAAGCAGCATTCTGGTTCTGGTTCTTCGGTTTCTACTTTGCATTCATGCCACTTTATATCCTTGGTTTCATGGGTATGACTCGTCGTCTGAATACATTTGATAACCCAGACTGGGATCCGTATGTAAACATCGCAATGTTCGGTGCAGTTCTTGTTGCACTTGGTATTGTATGTTTCATCATGCAAATCGTTGTTGGTTTCCTACAACGCGATCAACGTCTAGATTTGACTGGCGATCCATGGGATGGTCGTACGCTTGAATGGGCTACATCTTCTCCTGCTCCGTTCTATAACTTTGCTCATCTTCCAAAGATCAATGGTATTGATACTTTCTGGATCGAGAAAGAAAACGGTGTTGCTTATGCAAAACCTACGAAGTACGAAGATATCCATATGCCGACTAACCGTGCTGCTGGTTTCATTATCGCAATGTTCATCACTGTTATGGGCTTCGCGTTAATCTGGCACATCTGGTGGTTAGTAGCGGTTACTTTCGTAGCAGCTATCATCAGCTTCATCGTGTCTTCTTTCACCAAGAAAGTGGATTACTATGTTCCTGCTGCTGAAGTTGAGCGTATTGAAGGTGAACGTTATGCGATCCTTGAAAAACACTTGAAGAAGGACTAAGACCATGGCTGAAGTACTTCATCACGATAACCACGGACACGATGAGCATCATCATCACGATGATACCGACATCACTGTCTTTGGTTTCTGGACTTACTTGATGAGTGACCTTATCCTTTTCGGTACACTCTTCATTGCATTCGCTGTTTTAAGTAGCCACGTTCCATTAGGCACTCCAAGCGCGCGTGATCTGTTTGGTGATTCATTAGGTTTCGTTTTAACTGAAACGTTTGCCCTTTTGATCTCTTCCGTAACTTTTGGTTTTGCCGTTCTAGCTGCCTACAAGAAAAACGTTGGTCAGGTTCTTACCTGGTTAGCGATCACTTGGTTATTTGGTGCTGCCTTCATCGGTATGGAACTTTATGAGTTCAATCATTTAGTTCATGCTGGTCATGGCCCTAGCACTTCTGCGTTCCTGTCTTCGTTCTTTACGTTGGTAGGTACGCACGGTATCCACGTGACTTCAGGTTTGGTATGGATGATCGTGTTAATGATTCAAATCAAGAAATATGGTTTGACTCTACCTAACACTCGTCGTCTTGCGTGCCTAAGCTTGTTCTGGCACTTCCTTGACATCGTATGGATCTGTGTATTCAGCGTAGTTTACTTGATGGGAGTTCTATAATGAGTCATGATCATAACGCTGCTGGCGAATCACACGGTAACATGAAGCAATATACTGTTGGCTTCATCCTGTCTGTTGTCCTTACTGTAATTCCATTCGGTATGGTCATGGCAGGTGGTTTTAGCCGCGGTATCTTGATTACTGCTATTGCAATTACTGCAGTCGCTCAGATTCTTGTGCAATTAATTTACTTCTTGCACATGAACTCTTCTTCAGAGCAACGCTGGAACGTAATTGCATTTGTGTATACCATCTTAACCATCGCTATTCTTTTAGTGGGTTCTGTATGGATCATGAACTACCTGCACTACAACATGATGATCTAAACTGGTTGTCATGCTGAAAAAGTATTTATTCCTGACTAAGCCAGGAATTCTCTTCGGTAACTTTGTTACCACTTTGGGTGGCTACTTCGTAGCCACTCAAGGTTCTGTAGATTTCCTTCTCCTGCTTCTTACCCTTATTGGTACTACTCTAGTAGTGGCATCAGGATGCGTGGTCAATAACGTTATTGATCAGGACATCGACCAAAAAATGCAGCGCACTCAAAATCGCGCACTTGTCAAAAAAACCATATCTGTACCTGTTGCTCTCGCCTTTGCTTTTGTATTGGGTCTGATCGGTTTTGGCATTTTATGGTTCTGGGTAAATGCATACGCTTTCCTATTCGCAGTTATTGGTTTTGTCGTATACGTTGGTTTTTACAGCTTATGGACAAAACGAACAACTATTCACCAAACACTGGTAGGCAGTATTTCTGGCGCAGCACCGCCTGTGATCGGCTATACCGCAGTTGCAAGCCAGTTTGACCTGGGTGCCCTACTGATTTTTCTTGGGTATGCACTCTGGCAAATGCCTCATTCATGGGGAATTGCAGTTTACCGTTTTGAAGATTACAAAAATGCAGGCATTCCAATTCTGCCTGTCGCCCGTTCAATTCGACGCACCAAGATCGAGTCTTTGATCTACGTGATATTGTTCGGAATCACCATGAATGCTTTATTTGTTTATGGTTATGCAAACTGGATCTATCTGGTGATATTGAATCTGATGACGCTTTACTGGATCTATCTCAGTATTCAGGGCTTTAAAGCTGAAGATGATCAGGCATGGGCAAAACAGTATTTCATGTTCTCGGTCAAACTGATTACCGTGATCAGTATTATTTTCAGTTTTACTTCTACTGCCCCACAGAATCCAATCATATTTTTTTAAGAAGATAGAGTTTTACTCTATCTTTTTTATTTCTCCTGCTAAATACCTAGTTCCTTTCAAGCTTACTTAAAGTAACTTTGTTTCTTCTAGAAATTTCCCTCTTGTAAATTTTTCATTTGTTTCCATACCTGCTTAAACATTCATCATCTGGCAAGATTTGCTTGTATTTCAGCCCCAAAACCACTAAACTTCACGCTTCGCATATTATGCGACACAACCAAGGTTGTGACTCCTTGCTTCAATTTCACTTAAATTGGGGCTGTTTAAACCGTAAGGAGCTGACAATGCGTCACTACGAAATCGTACTATTGGTACATCCAGACCAAAGCGATCAAGTTGTGGGTATGGTAGAACGTTACCTAACTCACATCAAAGAAGCTGAAGGTCAAATCCACCGTCTTGAAGACTGGGGCCGTCGTCAATTGGCTTACCCAATCAACAAGATCCACAAAGCTCACTACATTCTGATGAATGTTGAGTGTGGTCAAACTACTCTTGATGAGCTAGAAGAATTGTTCCGTTATAACGATGCAATCATTCGTAGCCTTATCATCCGTCGTGAAAACGCTATCACTGAAGAGTCACTATTGGCTAAGAGTGCTGAAGAAAAACGTGCGCGTAAAGCTCAACGTGAAGAAGCACAACAAGCTCAAGACTCTGCTGAAGCATAAGGAGAACCTAACATGGCACGTTTTTACCGTCGTCGCAAGTTCTGCCGCTTTACAGCTGAGAACGTTACGTACATCGACTACAAAGATATCGACACTTTAAAACAGTACATCACTGAAAACGGCAAGATTGTTCCTAGCCGTATTACAGGTACTAAAGCTCGTTACCAACGTCAGCTAGCACTTGCTATCAAACAAGCTCGCTACTTGTCTTTGATCCCTTACACTGACAATCATAAGTGAGGTTGAGCTGTGGATATTATCTTATTACAACGCATTAAAAACCTTGGTAAACTTGGTGATAAAGTTTCAGTTAAAGCTGGTTACGGCCGTAACTACTTGATCCCTCAAGGTAAAGCAGTTGCAGCTACTGAAGCTAACACTGCTGCTTTTGAAGCTCGTCGTGCTGAACTTGAGAAACAAGAAGCTGAAGTATTAGCTGCTGCTCAAGCACGTGCTGACCAATTGAACGAAGTTAACATCGTAATCACTGCGAAAGCTGGTGATGAAGGTAAACTGTTCGGTTCAATCGGTACTCGTGACATCGCTGACGCGTTGACAAATGCTGGTCTTACAGTTGACCGTGCTGAAGTTCGTCTTCCAAATGGCGCGCTTCGCAACACTGGTGAATTCAACATCGCAATCCAATTGCACCATGATGTTGCTGCAGAAGTTCTGGTTACTATCGTAGCTGAGTAATTTCTCACCGAAAAAAGGGCATGCTTTGGCATGCTCTTTTTTTTATCTCTAAAAAATATAATCTGCTCAACAGTAGAAAATTCAATTTATTCTTCGCGTTCACAAAAAATTGCACTTCGCATTTTGGATCAGACCGCGTATCATTTCATCTCGTAGTGAATAAACCTTATTCATCTCCGACAATATTTGACCATTGTATTTAAAATCAGGGATTTATATGTCACAGGCGAATGCCAGCAAAAAGGCACCTACCGCTAAACCAGAAATTGTTGCTGATACCCAACTCAAGGAGTTCCGTACTCCTCCGCACAATTTAGCGATTGAACAGGCTGTACTTGCTGCCCTTATGACTGTGGCTGAATCTTTTGAACAAGTCGGCGATGTACTTACCGAAAATGATTTTTATGCGACCCGGCATAAATATATTTTCCGTGCCATTGAACAGCTTTCTAAAGAAAACTCGCCTTATGATGCAGTACTGGTTCATGACTGGCTCATCAAACAGAACTTACTCGATGCGGTCGGTGGTGAAGAATATTTAATGCAGCTGATGGCTGACTCCCCTTCAAGTTTCTATAACCTGGAAACCTACGCAGGTAAAATTAAAGAGTTCTCTACTTTACGTAGCATGATCAAGGTCAGCTCTGAAATTTTACAGAATGCCTATGACACTAAAGGCCGTCCGGTGAGTGAAATTCTGGATCTGGCTGAAACTAATATTTTCTCGATTGCCGAACAACATAATAACAATGCCAAGGCTCAAGGCCCAAAAGCGATTAACACAGTTGTAGCTGATGTATTCGATAAGCTAAATGAACTATCTCAACTAGAAGGTTCAATTACCGGTTTGACTACGGGCTTCGTAGAACTGGACAATAAAACTTCCGGTATGCAGGCCGGCGATTTGATTATTGTCGCAGCCCGTCCTTCTATGGGTAAAACCACCTTTGCCATGAATCTGGTCGAAAGTGTGCTGTTTAACAACAACCTCCCTGCGCTGGTCTATTCGATGGAAATGCCAGCGGATTCGATTGCGATGCGTTTGATTTCCTCTTTCGGCCGGGTGCATCAAGGTCACTTACGTGCTGGTAAAATGGATAGTGATGAGTGGTCAAAAGTGACCAGTACCATTGTGCATTTACAGGAAAAGCATCTTTATATTGATGACTCCTCTGCACTACCACCGACTGAGGTTCGTGCACGTGCACGTCGTATTGCCAAAATGCATGGTGGTAAACTTGGTTGTATCATGGTCGATTATCTTCAGTTGATGAAAGTGCCGGGTATGGGTGATAACCGTGTAGGCGAGATCTCGGAAATTTCCCGAAGCTTAAAAGCCTTGGCCAAAGAAATGCAATGTCCTGTGATTGCCTTATCACAGTTGAACCGTTCTCTGGAGAACCGTCCAAACAAACGCCCGGTGATGTCTGACCTTCGTGAATCTGGTGCGATCGAACAGGATGCCGATTTGATCATGTTTATTTACCGTGACGAGGTTTATAACAAGGAATCGAAAGAAGCCGGTACTGCCGAGATTATTATCGGTAAACAGCGTAACGGTCCAATTGGTACAGTTCGTCTGGCATTTGAAGGTCAATATACCCGTTTCAGTAACCTCTCTCCTGAGTTCTATGCCCAGTATGATGATGAAGAGTAAGCACTCAAGGTTAATCTGATTCCAAAAAAGAGGCCGAAATGGTCTCTTTTTTATTTAGAATGCCTGCTGTGCATGAAATTATATAAATGAGCATGTCCATTTATAGTAGATAGGTCTACAATATTTGCAATTTTGAAATGACCGCTTTTGTTTTCACAATCCTGTTATTTCTCTCCCTCTTTTGTGTGTTCCACACGATATTATTTTTGTCATCCCGCAGGAGTATCTAGGGTGCGCCAAGCTACAGTTTATATTGACAGTGAAGCACTACAATATAATTTAAACCGTGTCAAACAACTTGCCCCAACCGCTAAAATCGTCAGCATGGTCAAAGCCAATGCTTATGGACATGGAGTTAAAGACTGCTTAGCAGCCTTAAAAGATAGTGATGCCTTTGGGGTCGCCTGTCTGGAAGAAGCCCTGGAAATTCGTGAACTCGGCTACCAGCAACCCATTACGCTGATTGAAGGCATTTTCTCTGCAGATGAAATGCAGGTTGTGATCGATCACAATATTGAAGTCATTGTGCATCATCAGCCACAACTGGACTGGTTACTGGCAAATAAAGAAGCCTATATTGCCAAAGGCTTAAAAGTTTGGGTAAAACTCAACAGCGGTATGAACCGTCTTGGCTTTAAAATTGATGTGATTAAAGACGTGATCAATCAACTAAAAGCAGAAGGTTTTACCTGCGTGCTGGCGATGCACTTCGCCAATGCTGATGCGGAACATCCTCTCAATGAACAGCAAATCCAGCAGTTTCTTGAAGTAAAAAATGACTGCGCACCTTTAATGGGTTCTTGCTGTAACTCAGCTGCGATCTATAAATATCCAGAATTGCATTTTGACTTTGTCCGTCCGGGCATCATGCTCTACGGCGCGACTCCATTTGCCGACAAAACTGTACACGATCTGGATCTAAAACCTGTCATGACTTTTACTGCCGAAGTGATCGCACTAAACAATATCAAAGCGGGTGAACATGTCGGTTATGGTTCAACTTTTACTGCTGACAAAGACATGACCTTGGCCATTGTTTCTATCGGTTATGGTGACGGTTATCCACGTGCTTTCCCGAAACAGAACCATGTAGCGATTAATGGTCAGCAAACCCGTGTGATTGGCCGTGTCGCAATGGACATGATTGCTATTGATGCAACTGGTCTCAATCTTGAACTGGGTACTGAAGTTGAACTATGGGGCAAATCCCGTCTGGTCGATGATGTGGCTGAAGCGAATGGCACCATTGGTTATGAATTACTTTGCCGTATGTCTGCCCGCCCGGTACGCAAACTGGTTTAAAGAAAAACTAGCCAAAAATAAAAAAGCCCAATATAAATTGGGCTTTTTTATAAAATCAGTATTTAAGCTGATTTTTGTTCTTCATTTTCGATTAATGACAGTTCAAGTAATAAAGCATCTACTTGTTCCTGGTTAAAATCATTAGGCGTAAAAACTTCAAATCCCATCTTTTGGCAGAATTGTTGAATGGAACTACGTTTAGAAATGTATTTCATTGACCAGTCGCCAAAAGTACGCTGCTCAATCTCTTTGGTTTCAAATAGTTTAATATTTTTATGGCGTGGATCTTTAGACAGTCTCTCTGTCAGTAAAGCTTTTAAAACCAGACATTCCCCTTCCAGGCACTGGAAAAAATGTCCATCAGCAAAATAAAGCACCCCTGTTATTTGATTAGGATGATTAAAATCACGTGCTTCTTTAAGGATATCCGTTAAATCTTGAAGTAAGTCGGCTTTGGACGAGGTACTTTCACTGGCATAACAAAATTGGTACATGCGGCTAACCTCTATTCTTATCTATGCAATATCGTATAGAAGTTAGCACTGTATACTAAACGGTCAATTTTTACTAATTCTTATAAGAAAAAATTATTTATAATTCTATAAATATTATAAGAAATAGTCATTCGATGGGGTGGGTAATTCAGCCAGGCCTTTCTTTAAAGTTTCTGACCATTGCCGGCTAATATCCGTAAAATACTCATCGTCTTCGGCAATACGTTTACCTTTCGGCATCATCAAGCTGTCTTTTTTATAGACAAGTACATCCAGTGGCATTCCGACCGATACATTTGAACGTAAGGTAGAAGCAAAAGAAATCAAAGAACAACGTAATGCCTCATCGAGTGGCATATCATAGGTCAAGGCACGATCCAGAATCGGCTTACCATATTTACTCTCACCAATCTGGAAATATGGCGTATCCCGTGTCGCGCAAATAAAATTACCTTGCGGGTAGATATGATAAAGCTGCATTTCCTGATTTTTAATCTGGCCGCCGACCAGGAAATTACAATAGTAAGTACTTTGTTCTAAACTATCATCCGTCACATTGGCAATTACTTTTTTGAGCGTATTACCCACCAGTTCCGCGACATCAAACATGGTCGGTAAACTCAGGATATTCGGTTCCTGCCTGAGTTCCAGCTGATTTCTGATATGTCCGATTACCGCCTGTGTTGTTGCCAGGTTTCCGGAAGCCTGGAGTACGATAACGCGCTCCCCATCTACCCCAAAGGTATATAATTTTCGAAATACCGAAATGTGATCCACACCAGCATTGGTGCGTGTATCACTGATAAATAGCATACCTTGCTCTAAACGAAGGGCACAACAATACGTCATTTTTTGTCCTTATTAATGAATTAACATCCTAGTACCTGGACGATGGAATACATGGATTCCACACCGCCTTCTTCTCTTACACCACGTACCGGTGCAACATCCCAATAGTCGCGTCCCACCGCAACATAGACATGCGCACTAGGCGTAAATAACAGGTTACTCACATCAAAACAGTACCATGCCTGTTCAATAAATACCTCAGCCCAAGCGTGACTCGCCAGATGTGAGACATTCTGTGCATAAAGATAACCTGATATATAACGTGATGGTAAACCTAAATGTTTACACATGGCGATAAAAATATGACTGTGATCCTGACAGACGCCCTGACGTGCTTCAAATGCATCAATCGCAGAACCCTGTACCGAAGTACTATTTGATATATAAGGAACGTGTTCGAGTACGGCGTGAGCCAGGCCGATTAGATGTTTGCGGGTTAATGATGGAACATGACGTTCTGCAAAACCCTTCATCTCTACATTGCATTTTGTGGCTTCAGTCGGCTGTAAAAACAGATAGGGATTTAAGGAATCATTTAAGCCCTGCTCATGCGCGAGATTTAGCTCAACGATGCCTTGTGCCATGATCATCAGGCTATGATAGGATTCACGCTGTGTACTGGTCATCCAGAGATTCTTAAAGGCATCATGCCGAATCACTTTCTGACCCGGTACACTGACATCCCAATAATGCACTTTCTGGTGTTCATTGGTGGAAGGCATCATTTTGATGTACTGAATACTGTTCCTCACCTCGGCTGTGTACGTATATTGCGTTTGGTGATTCACCATCAATTTCATACATCAGCCTCGAACAAGCGATGAATATGATCACTAAACTGATAAAACTGCTTCAGATCAGGTGCAGCACGTAACTGTGTCCAGTATTGCTTTACACTGCCCCAGCCAATCTTACAGAGCGTATCCACAATATAATCAATTTTACATAAGGTACGGGTAGTATCCTCACCGAGACGTAACTGCTGATCAAGCTGTTCCAGACATTGGCCCAGACTGAAAAACAGAAATACATCTGATGATTCTGCTTCCAGAATTTCGGCACAATCTGTCACGACATCACAGATATAACCGGCATTCTGATCGGCAGTTTTAATCAGTTTCAGTAGTTCGGAATAGGCTTTGCCAGACAATACACCACGTAATTCCTGAATATTGTCTTTTGCCACCTGAAACTGTTGGGTAAATGAAGTCGGTTGGGTACTATCCAGAACCAGCTCATTTAATGAACTGGCATCAAACGCAGGCAAACAGAAAGCATGTGCATAAGCCACAGCGGCCTCATCATCTAAAAATGGAAAATGCGAACATAAAAACTGGGTACGAGATAAATAACGGCCTAACCAAAAAATATGTTGCGCATTGGTATTTAACAAAACCATGACGTTATCCTTCTTTGGAATGTTATGAATGTAAGTTGTCGACTACCCAAGTATCTTTGATCCCGCCGCCTTGCGATGAGTTGACCACCAGTGAGCCTGCCTGCATGGCTACCCGGGTCAGACCACCTGGCACAATTTCAGTGCGGTAAGGTGAGCTCAAGACAAAAGGACGCAGATCAATATGTCGTTCAGCAATACCAAAATTGCTTAAAGTCGGACTGACCGACAAATCCAAAGTTGGCTGCGCAATATATAAATGCGGCGCAGCTAAAATTTTATCTCTGAAAATATCAATATGCTGTTGAGAGGCTTGTGGCCCAATCAGCATGCCGTAACCGCCAGAACCTTGTGCTTCCTTGACGACCAGCTGATCCAAATTTGCCAACACATAGTCCAGATCTTCCGGATTACGGCATTGGTAGGTTGGAACATTATTTAAAATCGGTTTTTCACCCAAATAAAAATGAATCATTTTATCGACATAAGGATAAATCGATTTATCATCTGCCACACCTGTACCCGGGGCATTTGCGATTACAACATTATGCTGTAAATAGGCGGACATTAAGCCCGGAACACCCAAAGTACTGTCTGGTTTAAAGCACAGTGGATCAAGATAGGCGTCGTCGACTCTTCTATAAATAACATCAACCTGTTGACGCCCACGTATTGTTTTTACATAAACCTTCGAGTTCTCAACAAAAAGATCACGTGATGTCACTAAAGGCACATTCATCTCCCTTGCAAGGCAAGCGTGTTCATAGTATGCACTATTGAAACGACCCGGGGTCAAAACCACAATGAATGGATTATCGGTATAAGCATTTTCCGCCAGAATTTCTTTTAAGAGTTTTGGATATTGTTCAATACCGGCAATATTGGATTGCTCAAACACTTTTGGCATTAACTTCTGGCTGATCTTGCGGCATTCCAGCATATAAGACACCCCAGATGGCGTTCTCAGGTTATCTTCCAGTACATAAAATTCACCTTTGGAATCCCGGATAATATCAATCCCGCTAATCTGGCTATAGATACTGCCTTTCAAATGATGCTGGTACATATGTGGCTGATACGCTTCATGGGTGAGCACCTGAAGCTCAGGGACAATATTGGCTTTAAGAATATCCTGCTGATGATAAATATCATGCAGAAACAGGTTTAAGGCTTGAACACGCTGTGCTGAACCGAGTGCCACCATATTCCACTGTTTACGGGCAATCACCCGGGGAATTACATCAAAAGGAATAGTCCGCTCAGTGCCTTGCTCATCTCCATATACGGTAAACGTAATACCGTCATAGAGAAAATGTTCTTTTGCTACTTCATTTAGCTGATTCAGCTCATCCAGGGTATGCTGTGACAGCCATTCTTCAAGTCGTTGACCTGCCTGGCTATTTATTACCTGATGATCACGCATTTCATTGAAAAATTTAGAAGAAATCTCTTGGTATAAAAAATGCGGACTATGTTTAATTGAAAGATTGAGTGCTGTAGTATCTGTAAAATTTTTGCTTAAATCTGCTGCAGTATGATTTTCTACTGTTGTAATAGTATTTGTATCCTGGCTTTCTTTTAGCATACAAACCTCGTCATTGTAATCTATTATAATAAAATCAGAGCAATATCCATGCCATGACATCCGTTTCGAAGTCTGTATTAACCCAGCAAAGTGCCTATTCACTCAATATCATTTTTCACCAAGATGTTTACGGATTGTAGGACAATTGTTGCGCAGAATAACTTGCGAAAAAAATCCAGATTTCTTATTGTGGTAAGCTCATATTTAATTTGTTTCCACTGATTGCCAGTAAAAATACATTATGTCAGCACAAGAAAAAGAAACCTCCAATAGCCTTTACCGCCAATGGCAAATCTTGTCGCGTCTTTCTACCGGCAAATGGATGGGAACCCGTGAACTCCAGGAAATCCTGAATCGTGAAGGGATCGAGATCAGTTTGCGTACCATTCAGCGTGATCTGAACCAGATTGCCCAGCGTTTCCCGATTGAGAGCAGTAAAACCACGCCCCAGGGCTGGCGCTGGCGTTCAGATGCCCCGATTCAAAGCTTGCCGCATATGACCAGTTCGCAAGCGGTGACCTTTATGATGGTGGAAGAACACCTGAAACATTTGCTACCACCTAGTCTGATTGAAGAAATGAATCCCTGGTTTGATCTGGCTCGACGCAGCCTGTCTTCACAAAATAACGTACGACAATGGATTAACCGGGTCAGAATCGTGCCTGCGACCCAACCGCTTATTCCGCCTGTCGTTGATAAAACGGCCCAACAGGCGATTTACGAAGGCCTGTTACAGGACAAACAGCTGGAATGTGTTTATCAGGGTCGTGGGCATAATGGTGAAGAGAAAACCTATATTTTAAATCCGCTGGCATTAGTACAAAAAGGTTCAATTATCTATCTGGTCTGTACCCGTCATGATAAATCGGATATTCAAACCTTTGCCCTGCACCGTTTTAAATCAGCGGTGGTACTGAATTCTCGTGCCCTACACCCGGTAAATTTTGATATTGATGAATATATTGAATCTGGCGCTTTAGGATTCCGGGTCGACTTTAATCAGCCAACAGAAAATGTATTGCTTCAACTGAGCATGCCTGAATCTGATGCGCACTATTTTGAAGAAAGTCAGCTCAGCAAAGATCAAAAAATTGAAAAAATTGAAAATGGTATGGCTCTGATTAGTGCGACTGTGCCTTTTACCTCACAACTGGTTTGGTGGTTACGAAGTTTTGGCAATAAAATCAAAAATATCGAACCAAAAATAGTGGCAGATGCTGTTTACCAAGTGAATGAAACTGATTCAGTCTCTTCCAAAAAATAAAAAAGTCCCCATTTTGGGGACCTGATCAATTTATCATTTTATTTTTATTATTGCTCTGGTGATCTGTTACTGAGCCGGTCTGCTTTCCTCTTGCCCCAGAAAACAGACCGGATGTGTCACATTAGAAATTAAAGAGTCTGATAACATGAGCAAGCCAGCTCTGCATTATTAAAACGGATCGATTTTTTTGTCATAATTTACACTTCTGCTGTGGGGATAAAAATCACTATAGAGCGCTTAAGCCTGTTTTTGAAATAAAAAGAATGTATGCCTTTTGCACAATTTTTCCATAGAAGATTATTTGGAAAATTTATTATCTATCTTAAAGTCAGGTATAACCACCATCATTCCATTTTCAGCAAGCTTATAAAATTAAAAAACAATTCTGTGCTTGTATAAGCCAGCAAGCTCTGCACATTATTAAACACTATCGTAGTGGAAATAGGGATTTAATTTCATAATGGCTAACCCTGCGCAATTAGTACGACACAAATTACTTAATACTTTCTTTTCACGGCATTCGGTCTGGTTTGCCTGCATCACCATCGCCGTTATTTTTACGATTTTTCATATCGGTTATGAGCCGCGCTATATTTATTATTTTATGCCGGCAACTTTGGTGAATACGTTATGGATCGTCAGTATTCTACTGAGCCTGCTAGGCCTATATGATGTTTTGCAGAACAGACATTCAATCTTAAAAAATTACCCGATTATGGGTCATTTTCGCTTTATCTTTGAGGAATTCCGTCCTGAAATTCGTCAGTATTTTATTGAAGCGGATCGGGATGCCCTGCCATTTTCACGTATGCAGCGCAGTCTGGTGTATCAACGGGCCAAAAATGAAAATTCAGATAAGCCCTTCGGCTCAATCATGAATGTTTATGAAGAAAACTATAAGTTTATTAGCCATTCCCTCACCCCTTGCCGACCTGCTGATCCAGAAACCTTTCGCATTCTGATCGGCAATGAACAATGTACCCAGCCTTATTCTGCTTCCATTTTGAATATCTCGGCTATGAGTTTCGGGAGTTTAAGTGCCAATGCGGTTCGGGCTTTGAATCTTGGTGCGCAAAAAGGCAAATTCTTTCATGATACAGGTGAAGGTAGTATCAGCCCTTATCATCTGGAACATGGCGGTGACATTGTCTGGGAAATTGGTAGCGGCTATTTTGGTTGCCGGACCTTAGAGGGTCAGTTTGATCCGGTGAAATTTGCTGAAAAAGCCAAACTTCCTCAGGTAAAGATGATTGAAATCAAGCTTTCACAAGGCGCCAAGCCTGGGCATGGTGGCATTTTACCTAAAGCCAAGATTTCAGAAGAAATTGCACAGATTCGCGGGATTAGCCGTGAACATGACTGTGTCTCACCTTCTGGACATCCGGCGTTTAAAACCCCGATTGAAATGATGAATTTCATTCAACAACTACGTGAGCTTTCTGAAGGTAAGCCAGTCGGATTCAAGCTTTGTCTGGGTCAACCTTGGCAATTTATGAGTATGGTGAAAGCCATGCTACATACCAAAATTTATCCTGATTTTATTGTGGTAGATGGATCTGAGGGCGGTACCGGTGCTGCACCAATTGAATTGATTGACTATATGGGTACTCCTTTAAGAGAAGGTCTTTTGTTTGTGCACAATACCTTGGTCGGTGCAGGATTGAGAGACAAGATTAAAATTGGTGCAAGCGGGAAAATTATCAGTGCCTTTGATATTGCCAGTACCATGGCACTTGGAGCTGACTGGGTTAATTCAGCGCGCGGATTCATGTTTGCAGTCGGATGTATTCAGGCTCAAAGTTGTCATACCAATCAATGCCCTGTGGGAGTCACTACTCAGGATAAAGAGCGTCAAAAAGCCCTGCATGTCCCGACTAAGGCCGAGCGAGTATTTTATTTCCATAAAAATACAATGCATGCCCTGTCTGAGCTAATCGCTTCAGCAGGTTTAAAACATCCTTCTGCTATTAAACCGCATCATCTAGCACAGCGAATCAGCAATCATGAAATCAAGAACTTTGCCCAGATTCATTTCTGGCTTAAAGAAGGTGAATTATTACACTGTGAAAATAAAGATGAGGAAAACTTTTATTTCCGTATGTGGAATATGGCCAAACTGGAAAGTTTTTGAGCCTATAAGAATCAAAACTTAGTCAAATTAGACAAGAAAAAGGCGTTTACTTAAACGCCTTTTTTAATTGAAAGCGTGACAGTCTAATAATAGGTCTTACTGCCATGCGCATGTAAGAAAGCTGGAATTAAACCTGTGAGTGCTGCACGGATATCCGCACGTTCATTAATCAATTGATGTGAACCTTCTTCCAGCATTAACAAAGTTTGCAGGCGGAACTTGCGACGGATAAATTCAATATTATAACGCCAGTCCACTGTCTGATCCTGAGCACCTTGAGCTAACCAGACAGGGATTCGGCAAGCTGGACGTGCTTCCATTTCCAGCATCCAGCGTGACATCGCTAGAATCCAGTCCATGCCCATCATGCGGGGTTGCAAAGGATCTTTAAGTCGGATAAAACGCAGAAATTCAGGATTATGGTTATTACGGCGGAAATGACGCGGTACTTCACGCTTGATCCGGCTAATAATGCCGAGACCGAGCGGATTATGCCACCAGGCAGTTTTAGCTGGACGAATCAACGGTGACAATAACAGCACGCGATCTACAAACGGATTTTCGCGTCGTTCTGCAAATTCGAGCAAATGATGCATCCAGATCGCACCACCGGTACTTTGTCCAATGCCAACCCAAGGTTTAGGTAATTGCTCGGCATGCTTCACATAACGATATACCGCATGCAGAACCTGCTGGTAATGATCAAAATTCTGGATACTGGCAGATGAACCATCGCTAAGACCATGCCCCGGCAGATCATAGGTCAGGACACTAAAGCCCTGTTCCAGCAACTCACGTACGATCGGCTGATAAATTCCGCTATGTTCCAGATATCCATGTAATAGAAACGCCGTTCCCTGAATTTTGTCAAAACGGGTATTTTCTAGATTAGGTGTAAATACTTGCACATGCAGTTTAAACAGCGGCATCTGTACATAGCCCTGCCAATGCTTGCAATCCAGTAAATCAAAACCATACAGTCTGCGATAAGACAACAGATCAATAGTAGGCTGGTCATCCCTATTCAGGTTTAAGGGCTGCAAAAGCTGTGGTGTTGTTTCCCTGCTTGGCACAGGTAAATCCAGCTGTTTCAGGATGGTCGGATTTAAAAACGGAATATCAGACATTAAGGCACCTCCCGACAGTCACTGGAGCCAAACCACATATCGCGGATAGTGGCCAGCATTTCATAATTGGCACGGCGACTATGATCATAATTTTGTCGACTTGGACGCCAACGGGTCAAGGACTTCGGCATCGGTGCTTCCACTGGAATAGTTTGAATGCCATTCAATGCAAACAGACGACGGGTACGCGGCATATGATAACGGTCGGTAATCAGAATCACAGTCGGTGCTCCACCTTTTTTTTGCAATAATAACGAGCTGAAACGGGTATTTTCACAGGTATTCATGCTGCGGTCTTCAAGCAATTTGGCATCGACATTGTAATTTTGTAACCAGCGCTGCATATACGGCGCTTCCACACCACTCAATACGATCGGTAACTGATACTGTTTTTCAACTGCGAGTGTGGTTTCCAGACGCAAACGGGTATAGTCATTGACCACAATATCCTTGCCATTTTCATGTAAAGTTAAACCACCACCTAAGACCACAATGGCATAAGGTTTAGACTGATTGACCGGTTTCTGTTGCTGCTGTTCTTGCAGTAAAGCCAGATCTTCCTTGATTTCTTCTTTCGCTGTGACCTGAACGGCACTCGCTTCTTCATCTTCCAGAGGATGAGTCGTCAAGAATTCAATATATTGCTCTATGCGTTCCTTGTTTTCATTACTGTCCCATTCCAGCAGTTCGCGGACCTTCTGAGTCGGGTCAACGGCTTCCACAGGTTCTTGCTGGGACAATAAAGGCACTTGTGCAGGCTGGTTCTGTTCTGCTTTTTCTTCCTGCTGTTCACGCTGATGTTCTTCAATCATCTGTTGCAGTATCTTGTAGCGTGCCTGAATCAGCATCAGATTGGCAGAATGATTTTGCTGGATATCCTGCTCCATCACACGCAAATAAGCCTGACGGGCAATCCACTGATCAGAACCCGGTTCAAGCGTATCATCTTCACTCAGGGAAGCCATTTTCTGGCTTTGTGCTGCGACTTCGTTAATTTCAAAGGACACAAATCTGTTGAGTCCCTTAACCACGAGCTGAGAATAAAATGGCGAATAGATCAACATCACCAGACAGCCGAAAAATACAAACAGTCCTGCGACGATTTGTACTAAACGGACCATCCAATGGGTGTTTTTCATATACGTTATTTATCCTGATAAGATCGAATTAAGCCTTTACAATCAAATAATACCGGTTCAGGTTCGAGCATAATCTTGAATTTGTCCCAGACAGCCTGCTGTACTGCGCCATAGGTTTGACGGACATCCGTCAGAGAAGCATGACCATAGTTCACCAAAACCAGTGCCTGTTTATGGAACATGCCTACTGGCCCAAGCTGTTTCCCCTTCCAGCCTGCCTGATCAATCAGCCAGCCTGCCGCCATTTTAACCTGACCATTGGCCTGCGGATAATGGGGCAAATTAGGAAAATGCACAGCAATTTGGTCAAAAACCTGTTGATTTACGATAGGATTTTTAAAGAAACTTCCCACGTTTGGAAATTCTTTAGGATCAGGCAGTTTGCTCTGACGAATCCGGATCACCTGCTGCTGCAAGTTTTCTGCTGTGAGATTATCACCCACCGCTGCTTTAAGATCACCATAATTCAGTTTCAGATTTGCCTGTTTTAATAATTTAAAAGTAACATATGTAATCACATAACGTGTTGGATCATCTTTAAAAATACTATGACGATAGGAAAAATGACAGTCTGACACAGCAATGGAATCAAATTTTTTCAGCTTACGGTCATAGACCTCTACCGCATGAATAAATTCGCCAACCTCGACACCATATGCCCCAATATTCTGCACTGGAGATGCGCCGACTAGTCCGGGAATCAGGGCCAGATTCTGCAAACCATAGAGTTTCTGTTCTGTCGTCCAGAGTACGAAGTCATGCCAGACCTGACCACCACCTACCCGCAGACATTGATGCTGCTCATTTCCTTCCAGCATTTCAATACCCTGGATATCCATATGCAGGACGAGAGCATCAATCTGTTCTGGCAATAACATATTGCTACCGCCAGAAAGAATCAGCACATTCAGTTGTTGCTGCTCAGCAAACTCCAGTGCAGCAATCAGATCATCAGTCGATTGGATCCGGCTGTAGTAAGCGGCAATCGCTTCGAGATTTAGCGTATTAAAAGGTTTAAGTTGAACCTGAGTCTGAATCTGCATGACTTAAACCTTTTCTGTTTGATGTTGTTTAAAAATTTCTACCCAGGCCCGACTGCTGGACTCACATTGGTTCAGGACACGTTCAAAACCATCTGCCCCGCCATAATATGGATCTGGCAAAGCCTGTTTTGGATAGTGCTGATCATGTTCACTCATTAAAGCAACCTGGGCACGCAGGCGTCCGAATTCTGCCTCTGCCTGATGCTGGAGCGCCTGAATATCTGCCAGATTTTCCAGATCCATCGCCAGAATCAGATCATAATCAATAAAATCATGGGTTTTGAGTTGACGCGCACGCAGGCCAGAAAGATCATAACCCCGTTTTAAGGCATGTTGCTGGCTACGCAAATCAGGTGCTTTCCCCGGATGGTAATTACTGGTTCCTGCTGAGTCGACCACAATATCGAGTTTCTGTTCATCACAATAATGTCTGAGTACCACTTCTGCCGTGGGAGAACGACAAATATTTCCCAAACAAACACATAACACCTTATATGGCGTTCTGGATGACATAAACAACCTCAGAGTTAATCATTTTCAAGATACTTATGTTAAGTTATTTACCTGATGAATCCTATATCACCGCCCCATAATAATTTTGTATTTGCGATAAAAATTAAAGGATAAAGACATGAATCGATTTCAGTTTCAAACCGTTCCCAACATCATCGCCGGCCTCGGCACGATTCAGGAATTATCCTCTATTCTCAAACAGGGCCGTTATCAGCGTGTTTTACTGGTCACTGATCCAGGCATGCTACAGCATCAATTACACCTGCCTATTCTGGAAATTATTGAAGATGCGGGACTGGATTATGCAATTTATTCCGATGTACAGGCCGATCCACCTGAGCATGTAGTGCTTGAAGCAGCAGATTTTGCCAAACAGGAAAATGTCGATATCGTAATTGGCTTTGGTGGTGGCAGCTCTATGGATGTCGCCAAGCTGATTGCAATCTTGAGTCATCCGGCACAGCATCAATCTTTGTCTGATCTGTATGGCGTAAATCAGGCTACTGGCCCCCGTTTGCCCTTGATTTTGGTTCCTACCACTGCAGGTACGGGATCTGAAGTTACTCCGATTTCAATTGTCACTACAGGTGAAACTACAAAAACCGGAATTGTGGCACCGATCCTGTTTGCAGATACTGCCATTCTGGATGCAACCTTTACCCAAAATCTGCCGCCCTTAATTACTGCTGCGACCGGCATTGATGCCATGGTCCATGCCATTGAAGCTTATACTTCTAAAATCAAAAAAAATCCCTATTCCGATATGCTGGCCAAGCATGCCTTAAAACTGTTAAATGCCAATCTGCAACGTGTGCTGGACGATGGTCAGGATCTGGACGCACGTCAAAACATGCTGGTCGGCTCGATGCTAGCAGGTCAAGCTTTTGCCAATGCACCAGTAGGTGCAGTGCATGCTTTGGCTTATCCATTAGGTGGACATTTCCATATTTCGCATGGACATAGTAATGCACTGGTATTAACTGAGGTGATGAAATTTAATACGCCGGATGCCAAATCGCTCTATGCCGAACTGATGTGCTGGTTAGATCCACAAAGCAAAGGCTGTCACGATGGCCTGACTGACCTGTTTATTGATCATTTTAATAACCATCTGGTGAAAAGTGGCTTAACCCTGAAACTCAAACAGTTAGGAATTCCTGAACATATGCTGATGATTATGGCGGAAGATGCCATGAAACAGAGCCGCCTGTTACAGAACAATCCACGTGAACTTACTCTGGAAGATGCTTACAACATCTATCAGGTGATCTATTAGATTTAGGATTATTTTCGACACAGCAGATCTAGCCACTACAAGTTATTTAAAAATATGAAAGCAGCTCTTAAACAACGCGAACATTATTCATTTTTTCTGCCGATACAGACTCGTTGGGCAGACAATGATCTGTATGGCCATGTCAATAATGTCACTTATTATAGCTATTTTGATACGGCCGCGAATGCCCTTTTGATTCAGGAAGCCGCATTTGATCCCAAATATTCTCCAATGATTGGACTGGTGGTCAGCTCGCAATGCCAGTTCAATCAGGAGCTGTCTTATCCGGAAATTATTGAGGTAGGTGTCGCCATAGAAAAAATGGGGAATAGTTCTCTCAGCTATGATCTGGCAATCTTTAAAATGAATTCTGATACGGCAGCCGCTCAAGGCAGTTTTGTGCATGTGTTTGTCGATCGCCACACACGAAAAAGCACCCCGATTCCAGCTGAAATGCGGGATGCTTTAGCGCGTTTTGTCTCAGCCTAAAATTATTTTATTTCAGCTGAATATTGTGCAATTCACCATCAAACTGTTCCAGCAAGTCACGTATAGCCGGTTCAGCATGCAGCAGCTCTTCTGCACGTTTAAAAGCGCGTACTTTACGTTCTTGCTGCATGGTATATGGCGTTAACTGCTCTACATCTTCAAACTTCACCTGGAAAATGGTCTGCGGCCATTGTTCCCGCAAAGCTGCTTCCAGATGATGTTGTAGCTGCGACAAAAGCGGCTGATAACGCTCTGGAATATGGAAGACCGATGCTGCATTAATCTGGCCGGTCATGATGCCATACTGAGCCAGTTCCTGAACTGCCGGAGATAACTGGCTATTACGGAACCAGAATTCCCATTTTTCTACCGTCCATTCACCCTGCATATCCTGTACCGGAATTTGCAGAATATCCTGCGGCATCAGATTACGGTCTGTAGAAAAATTCGTATTTGCGATCTGAGTTGATGCAACCTTAGTCTGATTAGAAATTTCTGACTGACTTTCATCTGCTTTATGAACCACTTGTTCTGATTCAGTAGCTGAAGCATCTAGACTAAACTCTGGTTCCTGTGCTACTGGTGCGGCAATATCTTTTTCAGGAATGAATTCTTCTAAAAGAAAATCATCACTGCTGGCTTCAGGGCTGGATGGAACAGGTTCTGCAGGAACATCGTCAAAACCAAACAGGCCATCTTCCAGGTTTGGATCAAATACAATTTGATCAGACTCAGATTGTTCTACCCTAGTTGATTCAGCTTGTATAACTTGAGGCTCAGAATTGGTTTCTGGCTCGTCTTCATCCAGAAAATCATTCGAAGATGGTTCAGACTGTGCAGTGACTGGATTATCATCCTGATCGTCTTCATAACCAGCATCTAATGAAAAATCTTCTACAGCAGCTTGAGCAACCGGAGCACTTTCCTGCTGCGTTATCTGATTTTGTTGTGGAGCTGAAGCAGCAGGTACAGCTTGTTGTATCTGAGCTGTATTAGTTGGAATTTCATTGGGCTGTAGCGGACGGAAGGCTAGCAAACGCAGCACCGTCATCTCAAAGCCTTGCTCCTGCGTAACCGCAAGCTGTAGGTCAGCCCGGCCTTTACAGGCAATCTGATAATACAGTTGCAAATCTTGTGCTGAAATCAAAGCCGATAACTGCATGATCTTTTGATTGATCTCGGCACTGTATTTCAGGCTTAAATCTGGCAGGTATTGTAATAAAGCCAGTTCATGCAAGGTAGAAATCAACTGATCTAAAACCAGTGATACATCCAGCGCCTGCCGACGGAACTGCAATAACAATTCGCTGACACGTGCTTTCTGGTTTTGATGAATCGCCAGAATCAGATCATAAATAATTGTTCGGTCGATCAAGCCCAGCATGTCTTTGACATCCTGATGCTGGATCGCTCCCTGACCATAGGCAATCGCCTGATCGGTTAAGGATAAGGCATCACGAAGCGAGCCCTGAGCAGATTCAGCAATCTGCCAGATCGCATCCTGATCAGCCTGAATGCTTTCTTTCGTCAGGATATTGCCCAGATGTTCGGTAATTTCATCAACAGCCAATGGACGCAAAGTGAATTGCAGACAGCGAGAAATAACTGTAATCGGCAACTTTTGTGGATCTGTGGTTGCGAACAGGAATTTGACATGCTCCGGTGGTTCTTCCAATGTCTTTAATAGAGCATTGAAAGAATGCGTGGACAGCATATGTACTTCATCGATCAGATAAACCTTGAAACGACCCTGAGTTGGCGCATAAGGGACATTGTCCAGCAGCTCACGAGTATCTTCGACTTTGGTACGTGATGCCGCATCGATCTCGATCAGGTCAATAAAACGGCCTTCATTGACGGCGGTACAGGTCGGACACACCTCACAAGGAGTTGATGTAATACCGGTTTCACAGTTCAAGCACTTCGCCAAAATACGTGCAATCGTGGTTTTACCAACACCACGCGTTCCCGTAAACAAATAGGCATGGTGCAAACGGCCACGCTCCAGTGCGCTGGTTAAGGCACGTGAAACATGGTTTTGACCGACCAATTCGTTGAAATTGCGGGGACGGTATTTTCGCGCAAGTACTTGATACATGTATGCTCCTTTTTACAGGTCTAAGCATACTGTTTTTTTATAAAATAGTGAATGAATTAATCAGTTATGATCTGGAGAGATAGGCCTATCAATTTGATTTAAATCAACTATCTCGAAGCTGTTTGCTCCATTTTTATGCCTGAGTGAAATATCAGAATAGTTTTTGTATATTTGAAAGATAAAATATCTATTGATCTTCCATCTATTTGAGTAGATGAATACAATCTTAAAAATAAAAATTTCTGATCGAAGGTAAAGAATTGAGTTTAATCTGCTTAAGCGAATCGCCCTAAAATAAAATCACTCTGCATCTGGTAACGTTTACCGCTTTTGTCTTCACGGATTTCCAGCACATGCTCTTCCAGATCAACATACAATAAATTACGAGTTGATACATTCACCAGCTCAATTTTCTGATAAAAATCATCCTGAAAACGAATCGGACCACTAAAGGTTTCCACCCCATTATGACCACTCAGGCTTTCACGCTGCAAAGTATAAGTCTGATCTTCATACAGAGTTAGCATGACAGCCATACCTGGGCAATCATCACAACGCGACAAGCAGCCCATACAAGGAGTTGTACCCTGATACTCTCCCGCCCATGCTGGAATCTGCGCCTTGGCTTCAACAATAGTATTTTTAGCTGACTGGGTTTGATCCTGACAACCGAATAAAGCACCGGTTGCCACTAAGGGAATCAGTATTACTTTTTTCATGATTTCATTTCGCAGCGCTGGAATTTGCCACAAAATAGCATATTTTAAATGACTGATTAAACTCCCAAATCAAGGATATTCAGTTAGCGCCAGCCTTTTCTTCCTGTCAATACCGCATCAGCACAGCGCAAAGTTTCCTGCGTCAGCCCCCAAAGACGGTAATCTCCAGTTAATGAACCTGTGGGGAAGTTATGGGTATAGGCAAAACTTAAACTGCGTTCCGGATCGCACCAGGCACCAGAACCGTTAAAGCCCATATGACCGAAACCTGTAGAGGCTTTACCCAATGTCAAAATACGGTGATAACCCAGACGCCAGTGCATTGGCACAGGCATCACCCGATCACGACGGGTATATTGCACCTGGCTTAGTCGCTGGAATACTGGAGGTGAAATCAACTGCTGGCCTTGCCAAGCACCGTGATTGGCCAACATCGCATAGATTTTTGCCAGACTGTCTGCAGTAAAGACGCCATTAGCTGAAGGAATAATCGCCTGTAATCCCTCATCACTAAAGAAGCTAAAATTCTTCATGCCTTTAGGAATCATGCCATCCTGAAAATCTTGTGGACTCTGACCACTCCAGACCAGAGCACGCTCCATTAAACCGGGTTTGCGTGTAACTACTCTTTTGCCTTTAGAAGATTGAGATGCAGATTTTGCTTTAAAGATCGGTCGCGCAACTCGAGGCAGTTCATCCAGCGGCACACTAAAATAGGCACCATTTAATTGCAGAGGCTGAACTAAATATTCCTGCATTAATTGGCCTAATGATTTAACAGTTGCCTTTTCCAGTACTCCCCCCACCTGCCAGCCAAAAGTCAAAGGTTGATAAGCGGCATCAGTCGTGGTCTGAAAACGTGGCTCAGCTGCCGCGATCCGCTCCAGCATGTGTGACCAGTCAGCCATTTCAGTGGCATCATCAATGATATTACGGATATCAAACAAACCACTTTGATGGCTCAGCATATGTGCCAAAGTAATCGACCGTTTACCTTTCTGTGCAAATTCAGGCCAGTATTCTGCAACTGATCTGTCATAGTCGAGATAACCCTTACTTACCAGAATGTGTGCTAATGTCGCCAGTACACCTTTGCCAGTGGAATAGCATAGTGACATGGTATCGGGCTGCCAGTTTTCAGTGACAGACTTCTTCCCGGTATAGATATCGACAACTTTTTGTCCCTGAAAATATACAACAAGTGCCGCACCACCCTGATCAGTACGTGCATCCTGTAAGCGGCTAAACTGACGAGCAAGGTCGCGAAAACGCGCATCTACATCGCCCTGATAATTATGCTGATCAGCAAACAGATAATCTTTAATTGGCTGCATCATTCTATCCATAGAATTTTGATCCCTTAAAATGAAAAAGCCTAAATCGAGTTTAGGCTTTTGATTCAGATTTAAATCGCTTTTACATGGCCGGTCACATGCGGCTTCTGGTTTTTGCTGTTCCGGATCAGAAAGTCTGTATCATTCGCTGCTTGAGCAGTCAGGAACTCAACTTTAGAGGGTAAGTACATCGGCAGCTTAAACCAGACATCGGCTTCATACGCATCCGGCAATGACAGATTAGCCAGCGCTTTGGCTTTGCTCCACATACCATGTGCAATCGCCTGTTTAAAACCAAAAGCCTTCGCTGTAACAGCATGAATATGAATCAGATTAAAATCACCTGAAGTCATGGCATAACGGCGGCCGGTATTTTCTGAAATTTTCCATTCAGTATTTAGCTTATAGTCTGGCGCTTTACTTTCTGCCGGTTTAACAGCCGCTTTAACATCAGTCTTTTGACGTGAAAGATATGTAGTTAATGCCTCAACGACAACTTCATTGCCCACTTTGACTGTGGTAATAAAATCAAACTGAACGCCTTTGTCATGTGGCTGTAATTCACCAAATTTGCATGACAAGGTTAAAGTCTCATTTACACCGACTTTACGGTATTGCTTGACCTGATTACGGATATGTACCAGTCCTAAAATCGGGAACGGAAATGCTTCCGAGGTCATCATGTGCATTTGTAGACTTTGAGACAATACGGTCAAATAAATAGCTGGAATATAACCATTATTTTTAAAGCCACATACTTCATTATAGGCTTTTAAATGTTTCTGATCGACCTTGAATGAATCCACCACATATTCAACTTGCGGTAGAACTTTTTCAGCTTTCGGCTTTTTAAAAATCAAGCCTTGAATCACTTTTGGATAGGCTAAATAAGGTTTTGGAAGTTGACTAAAATGGCGCGTATTCATACTGAACCTTTGGAAATATTATCTTTATAAAGTGACCTCTCCTGAGCATACTTCAATCATTGTATGAAAGTGAAGCACTGGAGAGGTTTTGAGAATTCTTGGAATTTTCTCTTTAGAATTTTAATCCCCCTTTATAAAAGGGGGACTTCTCCTCTCTTTTATAAAGAGAGGTCGGGAAAGATTCCATTAAGCCCCTAACAGGCTTTGACCACAGACACGAACCACGTTGCCATTTAAACCTGTTGAAGCCGTAGAAGCAAACATGGCAATTGTTTCTGCAACATCTACAGGTAGACCACCTTGGCTCATTGAGTTCATACGGCGGCCTGCTTCACGGATTGCAAATGGAATCGCAGCCGTCATTTGTGTTTCGATAAAGCCCGGTGCAACAGCATTAATGGTTATACCATTTTTTAAGGTTGGTGCTGTAAATTTCACCACACCAATCACACCCGCTTTAGACGCTGCATAGTTGGTTTGACCCAGGTTACCTGCAATACCTGAAATTGAGGATACACAGATAATGCGACCATTAGCATTTAGACCATCGTTGGAGATTAAATAGTCATTTACACGTTCAATGGCAGACAGGTTGATGTTAATCACCAGATCCCATAGCTCAGGTTTCATATTGGCCAAAGTCTTGTCACGGGTAATACCGGCATTGTGCACAATAATGTCCAGACCGCCTTGCTCAGCTGCTGCTGCTTTGATTTTCTCACCTGCATCTGCAGCAGTAATATCGATGGCTAAAGTTGAACCGCCAATTTCGCCGGCTACACGGTCAAGGTCCGCTTGCTGCTGCGGAACATCCAGACAGATAACATGTGCGCCATCACGTGCCAATACATGAGCAATCGCTTCACCAATACCACGGCTCGCACCGGTCACTACAGCAGTTTTACCCGCTAATGGTTTAGTCCAGTCCACATCCACTTTTTCAGCAGGTGAAACACGGATCACCTGACCAGAAACATAGGCAGAACGTGGAGAAACTGCAAAACGTAAAGCAGACTCAAGGTTTGCTTCAGCACCGGCATCTACATAGATCAGGTTCGCTGCAATACCCTTTTTAAACTCTTTACCCACAGATTTTACAAAACCTTCCAGTGCGCGTTGAGCAATTGACTGACTGACTGATTTAGCAGTTTCAGGCGTAGTCCCCACAATCACGACACGGCCAGAACTTTGGATTTGACGCGCAATCGGGTTGAAGAAATCATAAAGTGATTTTAACTGTTCTGAATTTTCGATTCCTGAAGCATCAAAAATGACAACTTTGAATTTTGATTCTTTATCGCCCGGATTAAACGCGCCCAGATTCAGTCCAGCCGATGCAGCAGCCTGTTGCAGTTCAGCATTGTTACCTGCATAACTATTGGCATGAATATTTGCCAGAACCTGAGCAATAGCACCAGTCAAGGTACTTGCCGGTGCTGCTCCAAACAATACCGCACCTTTGACAACTGGTGTAGCAGACTCAAAACGGTCTAAAGAAGTTGGGGATGGCAGACCCAAATTTTTAATGACAAATTTACCAATAGGAGATTTTGCAAAAGTTTGGTACTGATCAGTCATGTTTATTATCTCTCATACAAATTAATTTTTGGTTGATCTAAAGTTATCCTTAAACTTCAGTATGATGCCAGACACTTATATTTCAATAGATCTACCAGTTTCCGCCCAATCATACTTGAGATAACAGGCAGATGACTTGACCTAAGCGCAGTCTGTAATGTCATTGTAGTCAATACAGCCTATCTTCTTCTATGCTAATGTAACCGCCAAGAAGACGATCTATTTGCCTGGTAAAGCCTTATGAGCAAAACAACTCAAGATAATCCAGCAGTCGAGAACTCTGCGACAGAAACTGTGTCAAAACCATCAACGCGTAGCAAGCGTAGCACTAAAAATCCTGATACAGCCAATGCCGCAGAAAAAAGTCCGGCTAAAACCACACGTACACGCAGTACATCTGCACGTACCAAAAAAACGACTTCAAGCCAACAAGATTCAGCATCTATAACACAGACTTCTGTTCAACAGGAACCAAACATGAGCCAAAATACAGTTCGCCGCGTTGCTATTATCGGTGGTAACCGCATTCCATTTGCACGTTCTAACGGTGCTTACTTTACGGCATCCAATACTGATATGTTCACAGCAGCCCTGAATGGTCTGGTTGAACGTTTTAACCTTCAAGGTCAACGCTTAGGTGAAGTGGTTGCAGGTGCTGTACTGAAACACAGCCGCGACTTCAACATGACGCGTGAATGTGTACTAAATACGGCTCTTGCACCGGAAACCCCTGCTTATGACATTCAGCAAGCATGTGGTACTGGCCTTCAAGCGGCATTTCTGGTCGCGAACAAGATTGCTTTAGGTCAAATCGAAGTGGGGATCGCAGGCGGTGTAGATACGACTTCTGATGCACCAATCGCTTTCGGTGATGGCTTACGTAAAGCATTACTTGAGCTGAACATTGCGAAAACGGCGAAAGACCGTTTAAAAGCACTGACTAAAATCAATGTGAAAGACCTGATGGACGCACCAAAAAATGGTGAGCCACGTACTGGTCTGTCTATGGGCGACCATCAGGCGATTACTACACTGGAATGGGGTATTTCCCGTGAAGCGCAAGATGAGTTGGCTGCTTCTTCACACCAGAAAATGGCAGCAGCCTATGAAGAAGGTTTCTTTGATGACCTGGTGACTCCATTCTTGGGTCTTGAACGTGACAACAACTTACGTCCAGATTCTTCAGTTGAAAAACTGGCGAAACTAAAGCCTGCTTTTGGTAAAGGCGATGCACGTACCATGACAGCGGGTAACTCTACTCCACTGACTGATGGTGCATCTTGTGTGCTATTGGCTTCTGAAGAATGGGCTAAAGCAAATGGTCATGAAGTACTGGCTTACCTGACTTTCCAGGAAACTACTGCAGTTGATTTCGTAGAGAAGAAAGAAGGCTTGTTGATGGCACCTGCTTATGCAGTTCCTCGTATGCTGGAACGTGCTGGTCTGAAACTTCAAGATTTTGACTACTATGAAATTCACGAAGCATTTGCATCGCAAGTACTTTCAACGCTGAAAGCTTGGGAAGATCCAAAATTCTGTAAAGAACGTTTAGGTCTGGATGCTCCACTAGGTTCAATTGATCGTGCCAAGCTGAACGTAAAAGGTTCTTCTCTTGCTGCAGGTCACCCGTTTGCAGCAACTGGCGGTCGTATTATCGCAACTGCAGCAAAACTGATTAACCAGAAAGGTTCAGGTCGTGTACTGGTTTCGATCTGTGCAGCTGGTGGTCAAGGCGTAACAGCAATTATTGAAAAATAATCCAAACCTCATATAAAAAAGCCGCTCTTTATGAGCGGTTTTTTTATTGCAATATTATTAGCGAAGTATTTGAGGATTACTCTAGTAAAGACTCAAGTTAAGCTTTTCGGTAGTCTGGTTCCAGCCCCATTTTGGCCTCAAGGTGGTCATAGCACCACTGGAAGATAAAGGTATACACCAGAATACATAGTGTCATCGCCAAATCCAGAAGAAAAGCCTGCGCCAGACCGATCTGTAATGCATAAGCTACCATCGGAATCGTCGCCAGCATCAAACCACCCTCAAATCCAATCGCATGAGCAATCCGCACTTTGATGGTTCTTTTCAGACGATGTTTGGCTTCAAACTTTTCAAAATAATGATTAAACAGCATATTCCAGAACATTGAAGTCACAGCCATCGCAATTCCGAGAGCGCCTGTGACCTCAAGCGGCATATGCATGAGCGTACTCAGTAATATGGCAATTACCACCAATAAAATGCCTTCATATAAGGTGGCATGAATCAGTCTTCTTTTCGAAATTAACATTTCAGTTCATCAAGTCAGGAGATAAAAGAATTTTATTTCTTTAAATTTGATTATTCGAGTTAGAATCTATCAATAAAAATGAAAGATAGAATTCATGAATATTAATCAAGAACAGCTGCTAATGTTTAAACTGGTTATGGAAACCGGCTCCTTCTCTGCTGCTGCACGTAAACTTGGTAAAGTTCCTTCTGCAGTGAGCATGTCCATTGCCAATCTGGAAATTGATCTTAATCTGGTATTATTTGAACGCATTGGCCGTGAACCGAAACCAACTGCACAAGCGAAAGTACTGTATGAAAAAACTGAGCAGCTTTTGGTTGAAATGAATCAATGGAAGCAACATGCCCTAGCACTTAGTTCAGGTCTTGAATCTGAACTGAATATTGTGGTGGTGTCTGAGCTCCTCCATACCCGCTGGACTGATTATATCGTTTTGCTGGAACGGGAATTTCCAGCGCTGCAAGTTAATGTCTTTAGCGCACCTCAGGAAGATGCTCATCACATGCTATTTGAAGGTTCAGCGCAGTTAGCGCTGATGTTTGAACGAGAACAGCTGGAAACCCGGGAACAGTTTATAGAATTAAAACGTGAGGTACTGGTCGCTGTGGCGGCCAAACAACATCCATTAAGTCAATTTCACCAGGTCAGCTATGAACAGATTTTACAAAACCGACAGATTGTTGTTGCCAGTCGTGATCGTAGCATTAAGCCGGAACTGCTCTTTTCCCGGAATTACTGGCGCACTGACAATCATCATTCAGCCTGCAGCATGATCCAGCAAGGTTTGGGCTGGGGCGTGCTTCCCTTAGAAATGATTAATGAACAGCCACATTTGCAGGAGCAGCTACAGATCTTGCATCTGCTCGATTTCACCCCAAAATTTGAATATTTTGTCGATCTGGTCTGGAGTCGAGAAACTCGACTGGGTACAGCTGCTCATTTTTTGATTAATCACTTGCGTCAGCAGCGAAAAACCGACCATTAATCACAGAAATTCAACGACAGTCTACTTGGTAAGAGGATGATTTATGATATATAAGAATGCATAAGCAATAACCATAGAACTAGATCGTAATGACATTAACTGCACTAAACCAATTAAAAAACTTGACGACTATTGTGGCAGATAGCAGTGATTTAAGCGCAATTGAGAAATTTCGCCCTCTGGATGCAACTACAAATCCATCTCTGATTACTGCAGCAGCGAAACAACCTGAAAATCAGGCATTGATTGAAGCTGCTTTTCAACAAGCCCAGCAAGAAAGCTATGTGAATAATGCCCTGATTGAACGCACGATTGATATTTTGACCGTCAAATTCGGTGTTGAAATTTTAAAACTGATTGAAGGTCGTGTTTCGACTGAGGTGGATGCTTCCCTGTCTTTTGATACTGAAGCGACCATCGCCAAGGCTAAAGAATTACTCGCGCTGTATGATCAATATGGAATTAATTCTGACCGCATCCTGATTAAGATCGCATCAACCTGGGAAGGCATTCAGGCAGCGAAAGCACTGGAAGAAGAAGGTATCCATACCAACCTGACCTTATTATTTGGCCAGCATCAGGCCCATGCCTGTGCTGATGCCAAAGTGACTTTAATCTCGCCTTTTGTCGGCCGCATTCTAGACTGGTACAAAAAAGCGGAAGGTGTTGAGTCGTATCCAATTGAAAAAGATCCGGGCGTACTCTCAGTGAAGCGCATTTATGAATTCTATAAAGCGCATGGGATTAAAACTGAAATCATGGGTGCAAGCTTCCGTAGTATTGAGCAGGTTTTGGGCCTCAGCGGTTGTGATCTACTGACTGTTGCACCAAACTTGCTGGAACAACTTGAAAATGATCAGCGTGAAGTTCAGGCTCAGCTTTCAGCCAAAGATATTCAATCTCAAGGTGAACTGAATCCAATCAGTCATGCCGATTTTGATGCACAACTGAAACAGGACCAGATGGCCAGTGAATTACTGCAAGGTGGTATCGATGGCTTTATCAAGGCACGTGAGCAACTGGCGGCTTTATTAAAGGAAAGTTTTTTGAGCACCACCTAAATTCACAGCGAATTTATAGAATTTCTCCAGGCCGATGTTGCTATAATGCCACATCGGCTTTTTTCATTTTTGCGAGTTCTTCGTGTTTGGTATCACAGATCTAACGACCTTTATTATTGGGACAACGTTAATTGTGTTACTGCCGGGGCCGAATTCCCTCTATGTCATGTCAATTGCCTCTCGTTTTGGCATCAAGACCGGTTATATGGGTGCCTTAGGGGTTTATACCGGTGACTTGATTCTGATCCTATGTACGGCGTTAGGCGCAGCCTCTCTACTTCATGCGTTTCCCGTGCTGTTTATTGCCCTGAAAATTATTGGTGCTGTTTATCTCAGTTATCTTGGTATCAAACTGATCATTGCCGCCTATCAGACTTTCTTTCCGAAACAGTCGTCACAACGTGTTCAGATTAAAAAGACTACTCCTGAAACTGTCGGGTCGATTCAGCCCTTCCGTACAGCATTAACAATCAGTGTTTTAAATCCTAAAGCGATTCTGTTCTACCTGTCTTTTTTCGTGCAGTTTGTTGATCCTGTTTACCCTTATCCGGCACTGACTTTTGCACTCTTGGCTTTAATCCTGCAACTGATCAGCATGACCTACCTTTCAATCCTGATCTTTTCCGGGGTCAAACTCGCGAGCTATTTCAACCAAAATTATAAATTGACCGCTGGCGGAGTTGCTTCAGTAGGAATTCTGTTCTGCGGGTTCGGAATCAAACTGGCGACTTCAACCTTCTAAAAATTAGTAGCTTTCTGGCAAGAGCAGCTCTTTCTAAAATTGTTAAAAACATTGTGTTTATATATGAAAAGCGTATGATTTAAACGCATTTAAAAATAGTGTCATGGATGATGCCTAAACTTTTACAAGATCTCTCCTTTCCTGCCATCATGGCGGGTTTTATTACCTGCATGATTGGGATCAGCGTATCCGCCGTACTGGTCATTGAAGCAGCCCAAAGCCTGGGTGCAAATGCAGCGCAAATCAGTTCCTGGTTATGGGCACTCGGCATAGGTATTGGGGTTTCCGGCTTTCTGCTTTCCTGGAAATATCGTTATCCGATTTCCACCGCCTGGTCGACAGCCGGTCTGGCGTTAATTATTGCCTCCGCAGGCCATTACAGTCTGGCCGAAGCGATTGGCGCTTTTCTGATTTGCGGTATCCTGATTGCCTGTCTGGGATTTTTCGGAATATTTGACCGGATTTTTCAGTTTATTCCGCAAAGTCTGACCAGTGCCATGCTGGCTGGTGTCTTGCTGAAATTTGGTATTTCAGTATTTGGCAGCCTGCAACAATCCTGGGGCTTTGTACTTACCGTACTGGCCATTTATCTCATTTCTAAAAAGCTCAGTACCCGTTATAGCATTGTCATTACCGTACTGCTTGCAATTGTACTCTGTCCGTTCTTTATCGATTTTACACTTCCCCATTTGAACTGGAGTATCGCTCAGCCTGTATGGACCACGCCAGAATTTAGCCTGCAAGCTATTTTAGGACTAGCTCTTCCGCTGATGGTGATTAATCTGGCATCGCAATATTTACCAGGCCTGGCTGTAATTAAAAGTTATGGCTATCCACCCAAGGTGAATCCGATTTTAGGCTGGACGGGCCTCACTCAAGCACTACTCGCTCCCTTTGGCTGTTTCAGTGTTAATCTTGCCGCGATTAGCGCAGCAGTCAGTCTGGATGCACAGGCACATCCTGATCCGGCTAAACGTTATATCGCGGGTATGAGCTGTGGTCTGTTTTATATCCTGATGGGTTTCTTCGCTGCGACCCTGACCAGCTTATTGATGGCTTTTCCAGGTATTCTGATTACAGTTCTGGCTGGCATTGCCCTGTTTGGCACCATTGGCCATAACATCGCACTGGCTTTTCAGGACAGTCATGACCGGGAAGCCGCACTGATGACCTTTCTGTTCAGTGCATCCAATATCCAGTTTTTTGGAATAGGTTCAGCTTTCTGGGGCCTACTGCTTGGTTTGATGGTTTATTTACTATTTAGGCTTAAACCTCAGCTGGCTTAGACTTATATCTATCTCTTTTAATGTCCTGTCGTTTGAGAAAACAGATTAATGACCACTACACCGGAAATAATCAGGGCAATACCAATAAAAGCAGGAAGATCCAGCGCCTGCTTAAATACAATATAACCGACAATGGCTGTGAGAATGATCCCTACACCGGCCCAAATCGCATAAGCAATGCCTAAAGGAATTACCTTAATCACCTGAGACAGCAAATAAAAGGCGATACAGAATAAAACAACCACCGCTAAAGAAGGCCACAAACGGGTAAAGCCTTCAGATTTCACCAGAAATGTAGAGCCAGTGACTTCAGCAATTATAGCCAAACCCAATAAGAGATATGCCCAAGTCGCAGGGTTCATTTTTTTCATTCTCCAAATCTGTCTTTCCTAAACCAAAGCTTAGTTATGTCTTAAGAAATAAATTATTTATAACTGTATGTTGAGGGGCGAAAGCTGATGCAAAAAATCCAGCGTCTTGATAAAAGTCTGCTGACTTTCTTTCTTGCCCATAAAGAACTGATATTCATGAATCAGCCAAGCTTTAGATTCGGGATAAAAAACTTCTATTACTGGAACCTGCTGCGCTTTTAAAGCTTTGATAAAAGGCAAGGATTGGGTGTCGGTCAGAAAATCCTTGTTGCCCCCGCTAATGAATACTGGCGGATAAGATGGCGTAATATACTGGATTGGAGAAATACGTTTTAGAAACTCGGTATCATTTTTACGATCCCCTGTATAGGCCTGAATCAGGCTATATACTCCCCACTCTACGATCTTCATTTCATCAGGTGCGGTACTGGCAAATGACTCCAGGTCATAAATACCGCAGTGCAGAATCAGACCTTTAAGCTGGGATGGTTGCAGATAAGGCTGAAAATTAGATTGTTTGGCAAAGGCGGGATTTGTTAAAAGTGCAGCATAGTGGCTGGCCATATTCGCCCCGGCAGAATCTCCGGCCAGATATAAATTTTCGGCATCAATCTGGTATTCGGCTGCATGTTGAGTAATAAACTCCAAGGCCTGATCAATCTGATGTAACTGGCTTGGATAAATGGCTTGAGGTGCAAACTGATATTGGACCGATACCACGTTATAACCTTGCGCGGCTAGAAGTTTAAAATAACCTCGGGCATGCTCTTTAGAACCGGAAATCCAGCCACCACCATGAATCCACACAATAGTTGGTTGGGGGCCAATACTTTCGATATTTTGTGGTTGATACAGATCCAGAGATAGTTTTTGCTGCGGTTCATAGACCATATTCTGATGCACGATGACCGAACCTGGTGCATAGCGATCCATCACCTTTTGCTGCATCCCTGTGGTCAAATTAAAAGCACCGGCAATGACCCGGCTGTTCTGTACAGTATTTTGACAGCCTGCCAGAATAATTGAACAGAGCAGCAATAAATGAATGGCAAAAAACCTCAAAACCTTCCCCCTCGATCAGCCCAAAAATAAGCCTAGGCAGTTTAAACCATCTTCAAAAAAACAGCGTCATTTATCCTGTTATTTTTGATCAATAAAACCTGAATCCCTAGTTTTTTGCTCTGTTTTTTCTTTCATCAAATCTCTGCATTTATGTGAAAATACCTGTAATTTAAAGATTTTTTGCCATTTTTCAGCTTTTTGCAATTGCACCCATGGGTGCATTGTGCTATCAATAAATCAGAGCGTAAAAAACACACAACATACGGAGAAAAATCATGGCTTACCAACATATTTTAGTCCCAGTAGACGGTTCAGATATTTCCTTTTCTGCAGTTCGACATGCAGCCAAAATTGCCAAGGCATTTGGCAGTAAACTTTCCCTGATTAGCCTGATTGCAGAAGACCCTTTTACTGAAGCTGACTTCTACTACAGTTCAACGATTATGAAAGAGTATTTTGCTCAGGCTCATGCCAATGCAAAAAATGCCCTAAAAGAAGCCACTGCAATTGCAGGCAGTGAAGGTATAGAAGCAGATTCCCGCATTGTGACTGGCCTGGTGAATGCCGAACATATTGCTGAGACTGCAGAGGAAACCCAGGCTGATCTAATCGTCATGGGTTCACACGGCCGTAAAGGCTTCCAGAAAATGATTCTGGGCAGCTTTGCACAGGATGTTCTTGGCGCCAGTCAAATTCCGGTGTTAATCGTTAAAAAATAATCTGATTTGCGCATCTTCAAGGTGCGCAATTTTTTCAGGCAGTGTTTCTGTCTGAACCCTTCTACAGTAAACCTCCATTTTCTAAATGATCATTTCACTGCATATTCTAAAAATGAGGAAGCACCATGCAAAACTATGAACATATTCTTGTCGCACTCGATGAATCCTCGATGTCCTATGCTGCAGCTGAACATGCCCGTGAGCTGGCCAAAGCTTTTAATAGTAAGGTGACATTGGTCAGTATTATTGCTGTAGACCCATTTAAAGGCGTGGACTTTTATAAGGTTGCTCCCGCCGTCACTGACTATTTCATGCAAGCAGAACAACATGCACTGGATCTTTTAAATGAGATTAAGGCAAATTTTGTGCATGATGGTACACAAGTCACGACCAAGATCATTCATGGTATGGCACCTTCTGAAGGAATTCTTCAGGCAGCGCAGGAAGTTCCGACCGATCTGATTATCATGGGCTCACATGGCCGTAAAGGTCTGCAAAAACTGATGCTGGGTAGCGTGGCACAGAATGTCCTTTCCCAGTCCGAGATTCCGGTATTGATTGTGAGACCGTAACACAGACAACAAAAAAGCCTGCGATGCAGGCTTTTTTTAGCGAACTTTTTGATTCAGTTCGTTCAGGAAGAGTTCAGCATCCAGCTGGCTATTAAATACTTTTTTGTATTCTCCAGCTTGCTGAATAGAATGCGGTGTATATTGAAGGAAGATTTCAAACAGACCAGTCGCAGCATTTCTGCTGACATGAACCGCAATAATATGCCGAGTATTTAAATAAAAACCATCTTCGATTTTCACTAACATCTTGAATAAGACCTCTAGTATATCAATTTGAAGATTTCTTCATGTTTAATAGAAAAGTATAGTTTTACTTTCCTGTCTAGCCTCTTACTGTAAACCTTTTATGTGACTGATTTCACATTATAGTATTTTAAATGCGCTTAAATTCACCATTTAAAATAAGTCAATAATAAAAAGCCGGATCAGTTGATCCGGCTTTTTACATAACGATCTTATACGCTTAACATGCTGTTCAATGTCTCTGAGACATTTTTCGATTTCACCTGTGGTTTTAAAGCTTCAAGTTGTGCTTTGACTTCACTGCGTTGTGGTTCAATCAGGGTATACCAGCGTGAAAGCACCTGAAGTAGACGTGAACCGACAATCGGGTTTTTCTGATCCAGATATTTCGCCAGCTCGATATAATGCTGCACACCAAAGCTCCAGGTATTGACCGGATTGGCATTCAAACCGCCACTCACCGCACGGATACGGTTTGGCACTTTCAAGTCATAATCCGCATGCTCAGTGAGTGCTTTAATTGTTTCTGCAGTCGCTTTTGGATGAGCTGCTTGCAGCATGAACCATTGATCCAGTGCCAGTGCTTCATCTTTAAAGCGGTTATAGAAATCATCCAGGAATGCTTTGGCTTGAGGCGCATCATTCCATACCAATACACGCAAGGCACCCAAACGTTCAGACATATTGCCTGTGTTTTGGTATTGCTGCTCTGCCAGTTCAAATGCACTTTCATCACCTTGACGTGCAATCAGCATTAGCATGATATTTTTCAGTGCACGCACACCCATCGCCTGAGAGAAATCTGACTGCAATTCAGGATCCAGACCCAGATAGATTTCTTTAGCTGTTGCTCCAAAAGCACGTGCCAATTTATGCAGCAAGGCATCACGTTTTTCTTGGATCATGGCCGGATTGTAGTCTGTATCAATCCGGCTACCCAGGTAACCTTCTGCCGGTACATCAAATAAGCGTGAAGCCAATAGCGGATCTTTTTGAATCAGATCAGGTAAGGTATTCAGCATTGCCTCGATATAGATTTCAGAAGGCTGATCATCCAGCAGAATGCGTTCTAATAAAGTCTGGGTCGCTTGCCACTGGTTAAAACCATTGGTTTCATATTGCAACAGGAACGCCAGTTCTTGTTCAGAGTAATCAAAATGAAGATCAACGGGTGCAGAGAAGTTACGCAGTAAAGAAACAATCGGCTTGCTGGTTATACCGCTAAACTCGATGGTCGCTTCATCTTGATCAAACAGATATACCCCATCTTTGACGCCATTTTCAAATAAGGCATCAGAGTTCAGGCTCAGCTGCTCACCGGTATTCGCATCAAACAAGGCCAAAGCCACTGGAATCGGAACAGCTTTCAGATTCGGATATTTCGGATGAGCTTTCAGGCTTTGCTTAAAGCTAAGACGATAAGTTTGTGCATCTGCATCATACTCACCTTTTGCGACCAGTTTCGGCGTACCTGGCTGGTTATACCAGGTCAGGAAGTTTGATAGATCCACACCTGAACCAGCGGTCAATGCAGCTACCCAGTCTTCAACGGTTACGGCCTGACCATCATGACGGCGGAAATATTCATCTGTACCCTGACGGAATTTTTCTTTACCGAGTAAAGTCGCCATCATACGGTTAATTTCCGCACCTTTTTCATACACGGTCGCCGTATAGAAGTTATTAATTTCTACAAAATGATCCGGACGCGGTGGATGCGATAAAGGGCCAGAATCTTCCGGGAACTGATGCGCTTTCAGGACTGCAACATCATCAATACGTTGTACCGCAGCAGACTGCAAATCTTCAGAGAAAGACTGATCACGGAATACAGTCAAACCTTCTTTCAGACACAGCTGGAACCAGTCACGACAAGTAATCCGGTTACCCGTCCAGTTATGGAAATATTCATGGGCAATCACGGACTGTACACGCATGATGGCAGCATCAGTTGTATATTCTTCATCAGCCAATACGCATGAGGTATTGAAGATATTCAAGCCTTTATTTTCCATCGCACCCATGTTAAATGCGCTGGTTGCTACGATCATGTAATTATCAAGGTCATATGGCAGGCCATAATGTTCTTCATCCCAACGCATGGAATGCTTTAAGGCTTCCATCGCGATTTTGCATTTTGGAATGTCTTTTTCTTCGGCATAGATTTCCAGTGCGACATCACGACCCTCTGATGTGGTATAGCGATCTTTCATCACTGCCAGATCACCAATCACGCAGGCAAATAAATAGCTTGGTTTCTTGGTCGGGTCTTGCCATAGTGCATAGTGACGGTTTTCATCCACTTCACCAGTTTCGATCAGGTTACCGTTAGCCAGTAGAACCGGATACTTTTTGTCGGCTTCAACACGAGTAGTAAATACAGACAATACATCTGGGCGGTCTGGATAGAACGTGATTTTACGGAAACCTTCCGGTTCGTTCTGAGTGACGAATAGATCCGAACTGGCCTGATACAGACCTTCCAGCATGGTATTAGTTTCTGGATGAATCTTGACGACTGTTTCAATGGTCGCCTGATCTGGAGCATTGCTAATCACCAGTTGCTCAGCATCCAGAATATAATCTGATGCATTTAGTGGCTGACCATTTAACTGGATTGATTGCAGTTCCAGGTCACGACCAAGCAATACCAGATCACCTGCTGTTTGACGCTGCATCTCCAGTTTGCTGCTGACCAGCGTATGATCGTCATAGACTTGAATATTCAGGTCGATTGAATCTACAACAAAAGAAGGTTTTTGATAGTCTTTTAAATAAATGGTTTGATCTGCTTCGATCACCGGATTCGCCGCGATATTCATATAATGTCCTGATCCTTTATTGCACAGCTTCTAAGGCAAAAGATTGTCAATGCATTGATCATACGCCTTGATCTTGAACCTGTCTGTGCGTTTCATTTGTATTGTATATGGGAATAATTACTGATCTTTTCAATTGAGCTACATCAAAATATACGATAATCGCCTTATATTTGCCCGATATCTAAAATCCCCCTCTGTAAAACAACTTAAAGATAGAATAAAAAAAGCTTTCATCTGCACTGTATGATTCCTCTATGCATGATTCCTGCACATGCAAAGTATTATTCCAATATGAAAAATTACTGCCTGAGTTCAGAACAACCTTATCCAATTTAGATGCTGGGCGCTGCAAAACCTGACTTCTAAAAGATTAAGTTCTGGTTAATCTGCGTTCCAAATTTCATTTTAAATGCACAAATGACATGCACCAGTTTGAATGCATTTTGCATCACCCAACAGCAATGGCAGGATTCAAAGAAAGATATGTGCCAAGTTTTCGGCTAATATCATATTTTTTTACATTTTCTTATGTGCTTGATTTAAAAATATATAATTTATGATTAATAGCAATTCCGAAATATTGATTAAAAAATGAGCATAGTTTTTGCTACAGTCTAAGTGTGTTTTCTCCAAGCGCAAAGACTCCAAAAATAACGACAACAAAGAAATTGAGGTGAGCTATGTATTTAAAACAGCATGTGGTACGGATTGAAAATCTTAAAACACTTCAGGTTCTGGATCAGGCCAATATTGATCATAAAGTCATTGCCCTGTTTATGAGTTCTGAAGGCGTTCAGCTACAAGCGCATGAGGTCAGTGCGATTCTGAATACTTATGATGCACTCGGTGCCAAAAAGGTTCCATCCAAAAAAGTGCAGGCGTTGATTCAAGCGAAACATCAGGGAGAGGAAGACGAAACATTACCCTGCCCCGTTTAAAAACGATGATCCAGTTTTCTTGAATACAGGGCTACTTCGGTAGCTCTGTTCGTTTAAAGGCTATCCTGTCCTGAAATCTGCAGCATTAAAAATATTCTCAAATGACGCGTGACTTTGATGAGCTGTGTATAATCGCAGTTTCTCTTTATTCTGGAGTTGTGCGCAATCATGGTATTCAACGTTCTGCAAAAACAGCTTGATGAAAGTACGCAGTGCCCGTTATGTAAGGCCTCCATGTACTGGATCGAGGCAGAACAGTATGATCAGGACATTACTTATCATGAATGCAGCCACTGCCAGCATCAGCTCTATACCGACCAGAAACATAACTGTTATTGCGATCAGTGTCTGGCTCAGCGTAAACGTATGCTGAAAGAAGTTCGTTTACAGGAAAACCGGAAATTTCATAAAAAACAGGATCGGCATGAATATGAGCTCAATCAGCTCAGCTTTATTAATAAACTGTTTCTGCTCTCGATTCTGGATGAACAGGTTCAGGAACATAGCCAGCATCAGGAATATATTGACTGGCATGCCATTAAATATTATTCCATCAGCCCGAATTACCTGTATCAGCATGGTCTGGTCAAAAATCTGCTGAAAGACCAGATTCTAGTTCCTAGAGATATTCAACAAGAGAATCAGCAGTACTATATTAATGTACGTCTGGATGGCTATTCTGAGCCAAGCCTGTTTAGTATTACCCAGCAATTGCGTTACTGGTTCTATGAAAATCTGAGCAAAGGCGTACCTTTTAAAAGTGCGGATGAAGTCAAAGATGCACTGTATTGTCTGCTGTATCAGGAAGTCATTCAATTCGCTCAGTTCTATTGCCGTAGCTGGGGTATCCAGATTGCGGGCAATCAAAGTTTTCAGGCTTTCTGCTATCGCCTGCTCGATGTTTTGGCTGTGGGACAGATTTATTATCTGGTGCAATCGGCCCTCGAATATCTGTATCAGCAGAAAGCTTTAAAACCACGAAATGAAAATTTCATTAATACCAATTTACTGAAAAAGACCCTACAGCAGTATCGGGAACGTTCAGTGAATGAAAAATGGGAAACCTCTATTCTGCCTCGTCCACCACAATTGCCTTTGAGCAAAATGAGCAGCATCCTGTTTTTTCGTTTCCTGGGTTATGATGAAAATATTTTCTTCCAGCCGATCTGGCGTTCATGGCAGAAGATTGAACCACGCCTGAAATTTTATTCACAAAAACGCTGTATGCATTGCGGCTCACAAGAGCTTACTGTTGAATATGATGCTAGCGATTATGTCAGCCTGTTATGCCGTAACTGCAAACATCAAGACCATTATTTTACCCGCTAAGCATTTAGCAGCCCTATTCATATTTGAAAGATCATGATGATGAATACTTCCGTGCAACAATTACAAAATACTTTTCTCGATCAGATCTGTGAAGCCTGGTCATTGCTTCAAGAGCAGCAACCCTTGGTGCATGTGATGACTAATGCGGTGGCCAGCAACTATGTGGCCAATATCTTGCTGGCTGCGAATGCTTCGCCCGCCATGATTGATAATCCTTTTGAAGCAGAGGGTTTTGTCAAAATTACCGGGGCACTCAGTTTAAATTTGGGAACACCGACTACTGAACAGGTCGAGGCAATGCAGATTGCTGCGAAAACAGCACACAGCATTCAAAAGTCATGGGTACTAGATCCTGTTGGTTATGGAAATGTACTGCATTGGCGTTCAGGTGTTGTGGATCAGCTCATGACCTATCAACCCACAATTTTACGGGGAAATGCTTCAGAAATTGGTGCCTTGGCAGGGAAAAATATCGAGTCCAAAGGCGTCAATAGCACTGTCGATAGCTCAGAAGTCTATCTACAGGCGCAGTCTTTACTAGAGCAATGTGAATGTATCGCTATTTCAGGTGAGTCTGATTACATCATTTCCAGAGATTATCCAGTGATTCAGGTTTTAGGCGGTTCATATTTACAGCCGCGCGTCACAGCAACTGGATGTGCCCTAGGGGCCCTGATTGCAGCGTATAGTGCAGTAAGTTCTCCTGCGATCGCAGCGCTCTCTGCTCATGTTCATTTTGCAATCGCCGGTCAATTGGCTTTTGCCAAAGCACCGACCTTAGGCCAGTTTAATGCTGCATTTACCGATGAGATCCATCAATTGAATATAGAAACGATCCGTCAATATGCAGATTTTCGGATTTTGGCGGATTAAGCATCAGTCGGGTGTTTTATAATGAACACATAGAACACCCTATTACACTATTCAACTTATTTTTAGATAATTAAATTCAGCCCTAATCTGGCAAAAATAATTTTTCAAGCGCTCAAGCTGAGTATTGTGTAAGCTTTGGATGAGCTTTTGTATCTCGAATTTGACTAATATCTTTCAAAATTACGTGAAATATATATTTTACCACTTAGTCAAATTCACACTTATTTTTAAACTTTATTTAAATTTGTTTAATAATTCTAAATAAAGCATGTCTGGATTTTGATACTTCAGTAAGATTTATTACTTCTAAACCTGTAAAACCTATTACGCATTCTTGGCTTCCGAAATATTCAATACTCCATTTAGCCTGAAGAATAAGCTTAGGTGAGCATTAATATCTAAGTCATAAATAATATTCAATAAAAGAGTCAGTTGCCCTTAAGCAACTGACTCAAAAAATAATCAAGACAGGCGATTAACCCTGATAATGGATACTCACCGACTTAATCCGGTTATTTTCGATTTCCATTACCTTGAATTGAATACCTTGGTAGTTCAGTTCAGTGCCTACCTCGACCACACTATTGGTTTTATCCAGAATCAGACCGGCAACACTGATATAGCCTGCATCTTCATCAATCAGATCCAGCATACCGAGCTCAAGTTCTAATTGGTACAAATCCAGCATACCAGATGCAATCCAGTGTGTATCATCAACTTTGACCAGATCCAGCTGCTCATCGGCATCCGGGAATTCACCGGCAATTGCCTCAAACACATCTAGCGGTGAAATCAGACCTTGTACATGACCAAATTCATCGCTCACCAGCACCAGAGAGCCTTTTGAGGTACGTAAGGTATTAATCGCGTCAATCACCTTCATTCTTTCAAAGATATAGATAGGGCGATGACGCTTGATCAAAGCTTTTAACTCTTCCGGTTCATCCAGTACATCTAACAGCTCTTTGGCACGAACGATGGTAATCACCTTATCCAGACTGCCCCGACAAACCGGAAACAGGCTGTGGGGTACAGACAGGATTTTTTCACGGATTTGTTCCGGACTATCCTCCAGATCGACCCAGGAAATCTGACTTCGTGGGGTCATGATCGATGCTACAGAACGCTCTGCCAGGGTCAATACTCCGCCAATCATATAGCGTTCTTCATCCGCAAAGGTTTCCTGTGCTTCATGCTGAGTAGTACTTGTGGTCTCTAGTTTGGCGCCCATCAGTTGGAGAATACTGTTAGCGGTACGATGACGCAGCGGAATCTTGGCTTTATGTTTCGCAGCATTGCGCTGACTAAACTGGTTAAAGGCTTCAATTGCAATTGCAACGCCAATACCGGAATAGATGTAGCCTTTCGGAATATGGAAACCAAAACCTTCTGCTATCAGGCTGATCCCGATCAGTAACAGGAAGCTCAAACACAGAATCACGACCGTAGGATGACGATTTACAAAGTTAGTCAATGGTTTAGACGCCAATAACATCACGGCCATCGCGATAATCATCGCCGCCATCATGACATAGATATTATCAACCATACCTACGGCGGTAATCACCGAGTCCAGTGAAAATACGGCATCCAGTATGACAATCTGAGCCACAACTGCTGTAAAGCCTGCATATGCCACCTTGGTCGTAACCTGTATTTCAGGCTTGCCTTCAATTTTTTCATGAAGTTCGGTAACAGCTTTATAGAGCAGGAATAAACCACCAAAGAGCAGAATCAAATCCCGTCCGGAGAAGGTCCAGTTAAATAATTGAATAAGCGGTTGAGTCAAGGTGACTAACCAAGAGATCGCGAACAACAGACCTAAACGCATTAGCAAGGCCAAGGATAGACCAATCACACGGGCCTTATCACGCTGTTCAGGGGGAAGTTTCTCAGCCAGAATAGCAATAAAGACTAGGTTATCAATACCTAAAACGATTTCGAGAATAATAAGAGTAATTAAACCAACCCAAATTCCGGGATCTAATAAAAATTCCATTAGAACACCATCCCGTTTGAGTATGTAAGCAACGAATATGGAAGATCAACGCACGGCGAGGGATCCATTTAATTTAACCTTTTCGACTTAAGATGTATCTATTATGCATAAACTTATGATTTTTGAACAATAAAATTTATGAAAAACTGTTGCACCGCTTTGTCTTTCCTTATTCTAAAATCTTTTAATTTTCAAATCATTGGCCTGAACCTGTTATGTTCTACATAACTCATTACAAATTAAAGAAAATTTAAGCTTCTTTTTGACCCTAAGCCCATTAAATCTATCTGATAGAAGCCTGAGATATAAATTACTGTTTCTCTTAATATTCATATCTCTTCATACATCATAAAATATTGAATGATCCACTATCCTGCTACGTCCCTTAAATCCACTTATCTAAAGACATATTTTAAATATGGATTTTTTATTAAAATAGTTCATACACGTTATAAATAGTTAGTCGTGGGATCAAAAAGATGCATAAGTTTCTCATCCAAAACGGTTTTATTCGATGAGTGACCAATTTAAATGTACTCGCTCTAGCTTTCGATCAGATTTGAGAAGTCCGAATCTGCATCGTGCTACAGATTAAAAAATGTATCAGAGCATTCATTTAAACAGCATCGATTTTGAATTGTATTTCCGCATACTCACCAAAAGTAAGATATGCGCAGGTCGGCCATTTATCCATATGGTTTGCCAATCTAGTTCTTATTCAGACTCTAAATTTAATCTGGAGTCTTAAGATTTGCATGTCATATCAATGCCATTCATCTGGATAAAGACAGTTACAATTTGCCCCGATTGATCTACAACACGTAAATCACCTGATTTTTTTGATGTTAAGAAGATCTAACAAATGCAATCTCGTTAACATTTTAAAAATAAAGGTTGAAACATGTATAAACTTTTACATAAAATGTCAGTGCCCTAGAAAAATAAATAAAAGGAACATTTCATGACTAAAAAATATGCAAAATTTTTACCTTGTGCAGAAGAGTTTAATTTAGAAAACTTTCCATACTACTGGGTGACTCAAGTTCATGCCCAATATGTCCTAAATGTAGATCATGCACTTAAAAAGTATGGTGTCGATAATTCACGTCGCCGTATCTTGCTTGCTCTTAAAGCCAAACCACATGCCAGCGTTTCTGACTTGTCAGAAATGGTCGTATCTAAAATGTCGACAACCACCAAGATCGTTTATCGCTTAAAAGATGAAGGTATGGTTGAAACCTATTCCTGTGAAGACGATGCCCGTATTACCCGTGTCGTGCTGACTGAAAAAGGAATGGAAATGACTCATAAAATTAATGACCTGACCAATGTTGTACTGGAACAGTCATTTGAAGGGCTAACCCCATTACAAATTGAAAAAACTATGGAAAGCTTACGCCATATCTTTAAAAACTTGGCCCGTTAAGTATTTTTTCAATTTTGAATTTAGCTGGCGAGATCAATAACACCTTTTATAATAATTAACGATCCGCCATTGCTTTCTAGGTTTTAGGAATCAAAAAAGTTCAGTTGTGGACTGGCTTTTTTGATTCTTTCTTTTGGTACATGTGAACATTCGAACTCCTCTACTGGAAATCCCTGTACAAAGCTGCGAATATCCGGTTGTGTGAGATTCAGCCATTCATGTAAACGTTCATGCGGAATCACAATGACTGAACGTTTAATATTTCCCGGCTCATGAAACTCTTTCATCATGGGATGGTCTATTGCATCCATCGTAATCATACTGGCCGAACGTACAATTTCATCCTGCACCCGTGCAATTTCATAGAGTGCCGCAATAAAGGTCGCTTTTCCATCCTTGCGTCTGACGCCCCAGCGCTGTGGTTTATTATCAAAATACTTTGACTCATAAAATTCCGAGACGGGAATCACCCCAAACTTGCATTTGACTGTCGCTTCTGCAAAGGTTGGTTTTTGCAGCAAAGTTTCATTTCTGGCATTGTAGGTTTTTGTCCCAATCGTTTTATCCTCTGCCCATTTGGGAATAAAGCCAAAGTTAACCGAGCGCCATTCCAGACCTTGATCAGATTGAAATAACAAGGGTGTAGCATAATTCGGATAGACTTCTTCCGGATATTCAAAGGGAATTTCCGGTAAGCCCAGATCATGTATTTGCTGCGAAGTTAAAGGCTTAAAGTTGGCACACATGCTTAATCAGACAGATTACTTGATGCTCTGATTATAGCTTGATGCCAAGCTTAAACCTGTATGGATTATGGATAAGTTTCTATCATTTAATATTATTCACTGGGTACAGTCAGCCAGTGAGTACGGGTGAATTCCTCAAAAATCCAGCGTCCATTAAAACGCCCAAGCCCAGAGTTTTTCTCTCCCCCAAACGGAGCATTAGCCTGATCTGCCACACTAATACCATTGATATGAGTCATACCGATATCCAGCTGTTCTGTAAAACTAATACCACGTTCAATATTCGAGGTACAAACCGCACTAGATAAGCCAAAACGGGTATCATTGGCCAGCTTTAAGGCATGTGCTTCATCACGAGCTTTCAGTACTGGCAGAATCGGTCCAAAACTTTCTTCCTGAGCCAGTGGAGATTCAGGTGCTACCCCAGTAAAGATATGTGGATAGACCAGATTACCTTCTATCCCCCCTTCGTATACCAGCTCTGCACCCTGCTCTTTTGCACTTTGAATAATCTGCTGATGTTTTTTGATCTGACTCTGATTGATAATCGGCCCAATGATGGTCTCTTCTAGATTTGGATCACCCACAGCAACAGTTTTCACTCGCTCTAAAAGTTTTTCCACATAGGCATCATGAATAGACGCATCGACAATGACCCGATTGGTGCTCATACAGATTTGTCCCTGATGCATAAAGCGCCCCATGATTGTCAGTTCTACTGCCAGATCAAGGTCTGCATCATCCAGAATCACCAGTGGCGCATTTCCGCCCAGTTCCAGCGCCAGACGTTTAATTCGAGGGCTGGCTAAGGCTTTACTTCCTACATTCTGTCCGACTTCAGTAGAGCCCGTGAATGAGATCATTTTTGGAATCGGATGTTCGACAAAATAGTCACCAATTTCACTGCCTGCACCTGAAACCACATTGAGCACACCTGCGGGTAAACCAGCTTCTTCAAACAATTTGCCTAATAAGGTTCCACCTGTCACTGGTGTATCACTTGCTGGCTTGAGTACCACACTATTTCCACAGGCAATCGCTGTTGCTACCGAACGCATGGATAAATGAAATGGAAAATTCCATGGGCTAATGACGCCAATCACACCCAAGGGTTTACGCAGTACCAGACTTTTACGTTGTGGATCTTTGCTCTCCAACTGTTCAGTCTTGATCTGTTCTGGAAATTTTTGACTTTCCTGAATAATAGATAAAGCAGCGCCAACTTCCAGACCAGCTTTAAAACGGGTACTTCCAGACTCAAGAATTAACCAGTCAATAATTTCATCCTGGCATGCCTGAATCACCTGTTGTAGTTTTTGCAGGATTTGCTGTCTTAACTCAACTGATTTAATAGCACCCTGCTGAAAGGCTTTATCAGCTGCAGCATAAGCCGCATCCACATCTGCTGTACTGGCAGACTGCAAAGTAAAGATCGTATCTTGGGTGTAGGGATTCAGATTCTGAATCATTTTCTGGGAACGGCCGGGTTGCCACTGACCCGCAATAAACTGCTGATCCAAATGTTGATATGCCATGCTGTTCTTCCCTGCAATTTATTGATTTGCTTTTACTTTAGCAGAGCCATTTCAGGATGGAAGTGACAGCGACGAATTGTTACGCTTTTATCTTTAGCTTTATAAGTAAGTGGAACTTACTGATGCATGATTCTCTTTTATCGCAGTTTAAATCTTCCAGTACATCAGCCAAAATACGATTCTTAGAAATTAAAAATTGCGAATTAAACTGAGTCTTAAATATCACTATCCAAAGCTCTACAGCTACCCAGCATGAGGAACTGTAAACGCTCATAGGAATACCAACTGGCAGATATAAAGCTACTGTTTAACAGATAATTATTATTAAAATTTTCTTCTGTGACATTGTTCTGTTTTAGGTGTTCAGTCAGTTAGTTTACCTTCCAAAAGAACATTTTTATCCTTAGATCTTTTTTAAGAGCAATAAAAAAGCCTCCGAAGAGGCTTTTTTTCAAGTTACAGGATTAGTCACCTGTATAACCTTTAAGTTTTAAACGAGCTGCATGTAGAAGCGGCTCTGTATAGCCTGATGGCTGTTCACCACCTTTGAAGATCAGATCAGAAGCAGCCTGGAATGCAATACTGTTGTCAAAGTCAGCAGCCATTGGCTTGTACAGTGGATCATTCGCATTTTGCTCATCCACAATTTTCGCCATGCGTTGCATTACTTCTTCAACCTGTTCACGCGTTACGATCCCGTGACGTAACCAGTTTGCAACGTGCTGAGAAGAAATACGTAAAGTCGCACGGTCTTCCATCAAGCCCACATCATTGATGTCTGGAACTTTAGAACAACCTACACCCAGATCAACCCAACGAACGACATAACCCAAGATACCTTGACAGTTATTTTCCAGTTCTTTCAGTTTCTCTTCTTCAGACCAATTGGTATCAGTTGCAAGAGGTGGAGTTAACAAATCATCTAAAGGCAACGCTTCAGTTGCAAGCAATTCTTGCTGACGGTTTGCCACGTTAATTTGGTGGTAGTGAATCGCGTGAATCACTGCACCTGTTGGAGATGGAACCCATGCACAGCTTGCACCTGCTTCAGGATGTTCAGTCTTGGTTTTGTACATGTCTAACAGCATGTCTGGTTTTGGCCACATGCCTTTACCAATCTGTGCTTTACCACGTAGACCTGTTTGTAGACCTACCATGACGTTACGGTTTTCGTAAGCTGGGAACCATTTTTGGCCTTTGATTTCGCCCTTACGCACGAACGGACCTGCTTCCATGAAGGTATGGATTTCATCACCTGTACGATCCATGAAACCGGTGTTAATAAAGATGGTACGGTCTTTCGCCTGAGCAATACAGTTTTTCAGGTTAACCGAAGTACGGCGTTCTTCATCCATGATACCGATTTTCAGGGTTTTCGCAGGTAAGCCAAGCGCCTGTTCAGCACGTTCAAACAGTTCAACCGCAAATGCAACTTCTTCTGGACCGTGCATTTTTGGCTTAACGATATACATAGAACCGGTACGTGAGTTCTTGATCGTGTTCTCACCACGGATATCAGCCACAGAAAGCAATGGAGTGACCAATGCATCCATGATGCCTTCATAAATTTCTTCGCCATCTACAAGGATCGCCGGGTTTGTCATCAAGTGACCAACGTTACGAAGCAGCATCAATGAACGACCATGAACCTTGGTCTCACCGCCTTCAACATTTTTGAAAGTACGGTCAGCATTGAGTTTACGGGTAATGGTCTTGCCATTTTTCTCGATAGACTCTTCAAGCGTACCTTTCATCAAGCCTAACCAGTTACGGTAGCCTTCTACTTTTTCTTCAGCATCAACTGCTGCAACAGAGTCTTCCAAGTCCTGAATCGTCGTTACAGCTGCTTCAAGCACAACGTCTTTTACGCCTGCTGCATCTGTTTGGCCAATTGGGCTGTTTGCATCAATTTGGATGATTGCATGCAGGCCATTATTTTTCAGTACGATTTCAGTCGGTGCAGAAGCTTCGCCATTGTAACCAACGAATTTAGAGCTATCCGCAACAGTTGTGGTAGAGCCGTCTTTCAGCGTTACAACCAGGGCATTACCTTCAACTGCATATTTGGTTACATCAGCATGTGAACCTTGTGCCAGCGGGAATGTTTCATTTAAGAAGTTTTTCGCGAATGCGATAACTTTTTCACCACGTTTCGGGTTATAGCCTTTACCTTTTTCAGCACCATCTTCTTCAGAGATCACGTCAAAGCCGTATAAAGCGTCGTATAAAGAACCCCAGCGTGCATTCGCTGCGTTCAGGCAGTAACGTGCATTACGTACTGGAACTACCAGCTGTGGGCCAGCCAATAGTGCAATCTCTTCGTCTACATTTTCAGTGCTGATCTGGAAATCTTCTACTTCTGGTAATAAGTAGCCAATTTCAGTCAAGAAAGCTTTGTAAGCTTGTAATTCAAATGTGTTATTGCGATGCCATTCATCAATTTTAGCTTGAATATCATCACGCTTAGCCAAAAGTGCTTTGTTTTTAGGGCTAAGATCAACAACGACTTGTTCAAAGTTTTTCCAGTATGTTTCGCTGTCCAAACCAGAACCTGGTAATGCTTCATTTTCGATAAAATCATAAAGTTCTTTAGCAATCGCTAACTTGCCTTTTTGAATACGTGCAGTCATTGTCTTTCCTGATATTGCTACTTTTTATACAAGAGATTCTAGTATACCGATTAAAATCTAGCTGAATAGTACTATCACACCGTAAAATAATGAGCATTTCTCCAATAAGAATACCCTCATATCCTTATTAAATGATGTCTCACACGATGCAATATCATCCTGCTAAATACCCTCATGACAGTGTATAAAGTTTTTGAAATGTAGAAATTAGACTTAAGTTCAGATTTTTGAATAAAAGTTGTCCGTTCTTTTTATACAAGGTCTTATTTAGATCAAGATTAAGCCATGTTTGGCTGAGCTTGTCGATCTTTGACGCAATGAAATGCATAAAAAAGCACCGGTCATGACCAGCGCTTGTTGTATTTATTCAGGCTCGCTTGAAGCTATTTTCTCGATCTGACGATGTTCAGAATGCAGATATTCATCTGATTGCATCTCCAGCAAACGTGAACGAGTCCGTTCAATTTCAAAAGCCAGTCGCTCACCTTTATAAAGATCAACGATATTATCTTCCGAAGTTAGCAGCAATTTGACTCCACGGTCATAAAATTCATCAACCAGATAAATGAAACGGCGTGTGGCATCATTCAGGAAATCGGTTAAATGCGGCACATTGCTGACCAATACCGTATTGTAGATATTCGCAATTTCAATGAAGTCAGCCGGACTACGCGGTTTTAGGCATAGTTCAGAGAACTCACACCACAACACATCTTCAGTATGTGCCACAGTTTCAACAATGCGGTTATTGATGATGATTGGCTCTTGAGAAGAGGTTTGGGTTTGAGTCAGTGCGGTATAGCGATGTGCCAACCAGTTTTTATTGTCGTGCGTTAGTGGATATTTGAATAATTGCGCCTGTTTTAAGACACGTAAACGGTAATCCACACCGGCATCGACATTCAGAATGACACAGTTTTTCTTGACCATTTCAATGGTTGGCAGAAAACGGTCACGGTGAATCCCGTTTTTATATAAACCATCTGGCGCAATGTTCGAAGTCGCTACTAGCGTAATGCCACGTTCAAACAGCTTCTGGAACAGATCACTCAGGATCATGGCATCGGTGACGTTAGATACAAAAAATTCATCAAAGCAGATCACCACAGCATCTTTATAAATCTGATCCGCTACCAGATCCAACGGATTGCGCTGGCCTGAAAGCTTGTTTAACTCACGATGCACATGCTGCATAAAATGGTGAAAGTGCATACGGGTTTTGCGGCGAAATGGAATCGACTCATAAAACTGATCCATTAGCCAGGTCTTGCCACGACCTACTCCGCCCCACATGTATACACCCTTCGGCGAAGTCTGACGGCGGAAACGGCGAAAGGCTTTCTTAGACGCTTTAAAGCGCTGAATTAATTCCAGCCAGGTACGATTTAGCTCATGTACTGCCATGGCCTGTGCATCATCAGGCATAAACTGTCCTGAAGACAAAGCCTGTGCATAACGTTCTGCAGGAGAGATCGGACTAAAAGCGGTGCTGTGCTGTGAATTAAAATCGGACATAGGTTTCGTACTATTCAGGATCTGTTTAATTATAGCGGAGTTTAGAACGCACACTATAACACTTTGGCATTAACTAACTTAGGCTATTTTATATATTGCCGAGGACTTTGCCCAAACCAACGCTTAAAGGCATGGTTAAAAGCAGCCGGTTCGGAATAACCCAATAACTCTGCAATCATTTCAATCGAATACTGTTTATATTCAATGAGTCGCAAAGCTTTATCTTTAATAATCTCTTCGCGAATCTGTTTATAACTGGTATCGAACTGCTGTAATTGATGGCGTAAAGTACGTTCTGGAATATTCAGAGCCTGAGCCGTTTCAGCCATACTCGGCATCAAACCGGTTTGCAGCTCCAGATAATCCTGTACTCGCTGTACCACAGTCGGGACATCAGCATCTTCCGCCAGACGTTCCAGTTCAGCCAGACACTTTGCTTCATAGACTGCAAAGGTCTCCGCATCTGCTGAAGGAATCCGGATATCCAAAATGGCCTCATCAAACCAGAATGCAGCTCTTGCAGCACCAAACTGTACCTGTGTTCCATAATAATCATGATAGATTTTCTGGGTAGCAGGTTGTTCCGGTGCGGCGAAAGGCAGTTCAATCTGCAAGTCAGGCTTGGACAAACCCATCATCTTGTAAATATCGCGAATGAACTTGAAAGTACCTGAAATCTCAGCTTGCGCGACCAGCATTCCCAGATGATCTTCCGTTTTCTTGGGATAATAGCAAAGCGCACTGCGGTACTCACTTTGCTCCACTCCCAACTGACCGGTAAGATGCGTCAATTGCTGAAAACGAATCACCTGATGCATCGCATCACGTACGGTTGGACTGGTCACCAGCAACATCAGCAAAGGCCCATAACCTGCCAAAGCATAATGCTGGCCGATCAATAAACCCTGTTCTGGCTGGATATCCTGACCCACCACCTTGAGCACATCATATTCCACGCTTGGGTGAATAATTGAAGTCGGATCAAGCGCATCAACACGCAAGCCGATATTTTGCAGTTTTTGATCGACCTCTATGCCAGCCTTGCGCATGCCCTGGATCAGATACATCAGACTGAGAACAGAACGTTTCATAACCATACAAATACAATGTGATAGCTCTAGTTGTACTATAAAAATAAGCAGTCGGCTATTGCCGTTTAGATCAATTTTATATCTAATGGCCAGTTAATAAATCAAGATAATTATCCATTATTAAAATAAGCAAGGAATGCGAAGATACTGGACAATACAAGCCCTACCCACACCCATCCTTATACCAAAGTGGCCATTATCGGTGCCGGTTTTGGCGGGATAGCGATGGCAATACGTTTACAGCAGCAAGGCATCCATAATTTTATTATTTTAGAAAAAGATAGCGATTTTGGTGGAACCTGGCGCGATAATCAGTATCCGGGAGCAGCCTGTGATGTGCAATCACATATGTATTCCCTTTCCTTTGCTCCCAAAACTGACTGGTCAAAACGCTATGCCGAAGCACCGGAAATTTTTAGCTATATTCAGGATTTAGTCAGTCATTATAATCTTCGGGCTTTTGCTCGGCTGAATACCGAAGTACTTGGGGTTCATTACCAGCAAGACCGATGCTTATGGCAGATCCATCTGCAGGATCAAAGCATTCTGGAAGCCCAGTTTGTAGTATTTGCCTCTGGTCCTTTACATGTTCCTCAAATTCCTCATATTACGGGCATTGAAAAATTTAAGGGTAAAATCTTTCACTCTTCTCACTGGGATCATCATTATGATCTCAAGGGAAAAAATGTTGCATCGATTGGGACTGGTGGCAGTGCAATTCAATATATCCCTGAAATTGCACCCGAATGCAAACAGCTCTATGTCTTGCAACGTACTGCGGCTTGGGTTATTCCACGGGATGAGCGCCTATATCATGACCTGGAAAAAAAGCTATTTTCCAAATATGAATGGTTCCGCAAGTTACACCGGATTCGCCTGTACTGGTCCAATGAATCACGCGTGGTGCCTATCGTTAAACCAACTGTCATGAAATATGCTCAGAAACTGGCTGAAGCTTATATTCGCTATCAGGTCAAGGACAAGGAAACTGCCAAGAAGTTAACTCCAGGCTATATCATGGGCTGTAAACGGATTCTGGTGTCTAATCAATATTTCCCTACCTTTAACCGTAAAAATGTGGAACTGGTTACTGAAGGCATTTGTGAAGTGACTGAAAACAGTATTATTACAGTAGATGGTAAAGAACGTCCGATTGACTGCCTGATCTACGGTACCGGATTTATTACTGATCCAAGAATTTATCTGAAAAATTTTGACTGCACTGGCCTGAATGGCATTCACTTAAATGATGTCTGGAAAGATGGTGCCGAAAGCTATTATGGAATCTGTGTGAAAGGTTTTCCGAACCTGTTCCAGTTATTAGGGCCAAATACTGTGCTGGCACATAATTCAGTCCTTTTCATGATTGAAGCGCAAGTAAGTTATATCCTGCAAATGATCGCCCTAGTGGATCAATCACATAGTGATGCAATTGTGGTCAAAGATCAGGTACAGGAAAAATTCAATCAAGATGTCCAACATATGCTGGACAATACGGTCTGGCAATCTGGCTGTGTCAGCTGGTATCAACAGGAAGGTGGGAAAAATTTTGCCTTGTGGCCCACTTATACCTGGAAATACTGGCTCAAAATCAAAACCCTTAATGCGGCAGATTACTATTTTTTAAATAAAGCCAGTTAAAAGCCCTTCACATACATAGTGCTAGCGATGGCATAATAAAGACTGATTTATCATACTTTTTTATTATGCAATCGCTTTGGTTAGTATCCCAACTTCTGGTCTGTTTAGCACTTGGCTTTGTTTTTGCGAAACGGCTTCCTGCTCCCCTCACAAAAATCTGCTTTAAGGTTCTTCCGTATTTTAGTTATATTTTGCTGATTGCCATCGCTTTTGAGTTTTCTGAACTTTTAGCGGAATTACCTCATCCTGCTCAGATTCTAAATACCTCTATTACAATTGCTTTTCTCACCTCTATTGGGGCATTTGGCTGTTGTTATCTGCTCTTTAAATGGGCAGATTTTCAACCTTCTTCTGGACGAGTCTCCACTGAGCTAGTGATTAAATCACTGATCAATATCAGTTATGCGTTCTTCGCCTTAGCCGCTGGCTACTTGCTGCATTATAGTTTCACTCAAATGGGTCTTTCTATTCAAATCAGCACCTGGTATTTATTACTGGTCTTTATGTTTCTGATTGGACTGGATCTTGCCTATTCACCACTTGATCGCTCATGGTTGAACTGGAAAATCCTGCTGGTTCCGGCAGGTTGTATTGCTGGTTCATGCGTGGCAGCAATTGTCTATTCTTTCTGGAATCCAGATATTCATTTAAAAGACCTGATTATGCTGTCGCAAGGTTATGGTTTTTATTCCATGTCGGGTGTTGTCGTCACAGAACTGAGAAATGCAGAACTGGGTAGTATTGCCCTGATGAATGACCTGTTTCGGGAAATTTTTGCGATTTTACTGATGTATTGTGCCGGCTGGCGTTACCCAAGATCAGCAATTTCTGCTGCAGGGGCGACTGCGATGGATGTGACTTTACCCATGGTCAAACAGGCCTGTGGCAATGATTTTATTCCACATGCCATGGTGAGCGGTTTTATTTTATCTGTATTGGCGCCAGTAGCGGTAAGTGTGTTGGCGGTAATTTAAAAATCCCTCCCGACCTCCCTTTTTTAAAGGGAGGAGAAGTCCCCCTTTCATAAAGGGGGATTTAGGGGAATTCAATTAGAAATAAAATAAACTACGGAATATTAAAAATTCAAATCAACCCTACTCAATGAATCTCCTACTGTCTCCATCATCTCTGAAGCGAGTTCTACAATATCTATGCTATCAAGGCCTGACATCCAGTCCCATGAGCCCGACTGTGCCTGTTGTTTATATTTTTCCTGCTGCTCAAACTGATCTGCTATTTTTTCCATCTCCAGCCTTTGTTCTAGCATTTTTTGTTCTGGTGTCTTTATTATTCTCATCTGAAATTCCTTTTTATTTTTATACAGCTTTTCTCAATGTATAAAAAAAGCCTTTCATATGAAAGGCTTTTCATCAGGTAACCGGAATTACAATGTTGCCAAAATATCTTTTAGAGTTTGACGAGGGTTTTCCGACTTGGTAATTGGTCGGCCAATCACCAGATGTGTTGATCCATCCAGCATTGCCTGTTTTGGTGTCACAATACGTTTTTGATCGTCTGCATTTGAACCTTCAGGACGAATCCCAGGAGTGACCAGTGCAAAGTCTTGTCCAATGGTTTCACGCAGCATTTTCGCTTCTTGTGCGGAACAGACCACCCCATCCAGGCCACTGTCTTTAGTCAGTTGAGCCAGACGTTTTACATGTTCATTAGGCTCGATATCTAAGCCAATATCTTTCAGGTCTTCACGTCCCATTGAAGTCAGCACAGTTACCGCAATGAGTTGAGTCTTATAGTTACCTGCTTTTAAACGCTCAACACAGGTCTCCATCATTTTACGACCACCTGAAGCGTGGACATTGACCATCCACACGCCCAAGTCTGCCGCAGCACATACCGCTTGTGCAGTGGTATTCGGAATATCATGGAACTTCAGATCTAAAAACACGTCAAAACCTTTGTCTTGAAGTGCTTTTACAATGATAGGACCTTCATGAGTAAATAACTCTTTGCCCACCTTTACTCGACATAAGGCGGGATCGAGCTGCTCTGCAATCGTTAAGGCATCAAATTGACTTTTAGCATCCAGTGCAACGATGATACTCATGAGAAGACCCTTCAAATTGACAAAATTAAACCATTATACGGATTAGCCCTATAACAACCAAGAATATTTTCGCAAAAATGATTTTTTGATTCAAATTAAGTCATTTATTTATATAATTTTTATATATTTTTTCTAAATATAATTTAACAATAAAAAAACGCCTTAGAAGCTAAGCTAAAAGGCGTTTAATCAAAACAGGCGAAGTAAAAAAATCAGTAGATTACTTCGACTTCTCATTTTTGTCTAAAGCGGTGCCGACGGCCTGTCATTAGAATTAATATCTAATACTGTTTTCTCATGTCGTGTATGAGCTGCCGCTTCTGCTGCCATCATCTTGGCAGTATTCAACTGTTCCTTACGCAGATGCTCAATATCTTTACGTAGCCGTTTAATTTCCCAATTGCTCTGAAAAACACGGAAAACCTGCACACCGAGTAACAAGCCAACCACTATTCCTAAGGAAAGAGTCAAAAGGAGCAATAACCCTAAGCGCATTGCAGGAACTTGAGTAAATAACAAGTCTACTGAGACCTCAGTGCCGTTTTGCAATACCAAAGCTAATGAATAGCCAAAGACGAGCAATAAAAGAATGACCAGAACGTAACGCATGAACACCCCGTAAATATCTTGTTTATTTGTTTGCAGATTCGTTTACTGCATCACGAAGTGCTTTACCTGGCTTAAAGTGTGGAACAGCTTTTGCTGCAACTTCAACAGATTTACCTGTTTTAGGATTACGACCCACGCGAGGCTCACGATGATGCAATGCAAAGCTGCCAAACCCGCGAATCTCAATACGGTTATCAGATGATAAAGCTTCAATCATTTGATCAATCATAATTTTAACTGCTTCTTCCACTAAAGGTTCAGCCAAATGCGGATTCTTTAGCGCGATGCGCTCTATTAAGTCAGACTTATTAAGTGCTTCAGTAGTCATCTGCGACCTCTTTAATTATCAAGCTACTCGGGATCTATTTTCCGATAATAACCTGTTTAAATACAAAACGGTAGCGCAATAATTAAATACTACGCTACCGTTTACAGTATTTGTGTAAAAAGTATTACTTAACTTACATTAACAATACAATTCACCATCTACTCTTAGTGATTCATTTGCGCTTTGATCAAGTCACCAATAGTTTTAGGACCATTGTCTTGACCAGCAGCAGCTGTTTTCAGATTCGCAACAGCTTCTTTCTCTTCAGCTTCGTCTTTCGCTTTGATAGACAAGTTGATAGAGCGAGATTTACGATCTACATTGATGATCTTAGCTTCAACTTCTTGACCAACTTCAAGGAATTTAGTCGCATCTTCAACACGGTCGCGGTTGATTTCAGATGCTTTAAGAGTTGCTTCAACTTCATCAGCTAACTTAACAGTAGCGCCTTTAGCGTCAACTGCAGTTACAGTACCTTTAACAAGCGCACCGCGTTCGTTAGCAGCTAAGAAATCGTTGAACGGATCGCTATTCAATTGTTTGATACCAAGGCTGATACGGTTGCCTTCAGCATCTACAGACAGGATAACTGCTTCAACAGTGTCACCTTTCTTGTAACGACGGATCGCTTCTTCGCCTTGTTCGTTCCAAGAGATGTCAGACAAGTGAACTAGACCATCGATACCGCCTGGTAGACCGATGAAGATACCGAAGTCAGTGATTGACTTGATAGTACCTGAAACTTTTTCACCTTTGTCGTGGTTCTTAGCAAACTCTTCCCATGGGTTAGCACGAGTTTGTTTAATACCAAGAGAAATACGACGACGCTCTTCGTCTACTTCAAGAACCATAACATCAACTTCGTCACCGATCTGAACTACTTTAGATGGGTGGATGTTTTTGTTAGTGTGGTCCATTTCTGAAACGTGTACTAAGCCTTCAACGCCTTCAGCGATTTCTGCGAAACAGCCGTAGTCAGTCAGGTTAGTTACGCGAGCTTTAACGATAGAACCTTTAGGGTAACGGCTCATAATCGCTAACCATGGATCTTCGCCTAATTGTTTAAGGCCTAAAGATACGCGGTTACGTTCGCGGTCGAATTTAAGTACTTTAACAGTAACTTCTTGACCCACTTCAACAACTTCTGATGGGTGCTTGATACGTTTCCAAGCCATATCAGTGATGTGAAGAAGACCGTCGATACCGCCAAGGTCAACGAATGCACCGTAGTCAGTAAGGTTTTTAATAGTACCAGTAACTGTTTGACCTTCTTCAAGCTGAGCAAGAAGCGCTTCACGGTCAGCTGAAGATTCAGCTTCCATAACAGCACGACGTGAAACAACAACGTTGTTACGTTTAGCGTCAAGTTTGATTACTTTGAATTCTAACTCTTTACCTTCCAAGTGAGTAGTATCACGGATAGGACGAGTATCAACTAAAGAACCTGGAAGGAACGCACGAACTGGACCGATGTCAACAGTGAAACCGCCTTTAACTTTACCAGAGATAACACCAGTAACGATTTCGCCGTCTTCAAAGATTTTTTCAAGTTTAGTCCAAGTCTCAGCGCGTTTAGCTTTTTCGCGAGAAAGAACTGTTTGACCCATACCGTTGTCAAGTGCTTCAACAACTACGTCTACAGTGTCGCCAACTTGAACTTCAAGTTCGCGCTGTTCATTTAAGAACTCAGCACGGTCAACAACGCCTTCAGATTTAAGGCCAGTGTCAACAGTTACCCAATCAGAGTCGATGCTTACTACAACGCCTTGGATGACTGCACCCTTTTCAACGTTGAGGTTTAATTCGCTTTCTTCAAAGAGGGCTGCAAAAGATTCGGTCATGATATATCCGATAAAGTCAGCGGTCTTGGATCAGACAAGGCCGGTTTAATTAAGCATCTACATAGTCCATATAAAACTGATCAAGCTATGCGTCTGCTGAAATAATAGGGTTATTGAGCTAATTGCTGATCCACATATGTGGTCATCAGCTTGAATACTTCATCGATATTCAGATCTGAACTGTCGATGATGTACGCATCAGCAGCAGGTTTGAGCGGAGCAACAGTGCGTTCCATATCTCGTTTATCCCGCGCTTCGATATTAGCTAAAATGTCGTTTATTTTAACATCCAGCCCCATACCCTGCAACTGCTTTACACGTCTTTGCGCACGGGATTCAGCCGAAGCTGTCAAATAAATCTTGGCTTGTGCATCTGGGAAGATACTGGTCGCCATATCGCGGCCATCTGCCACTAGACCAGGAGCTTGAGCAAAAGCATGTTGACGGGCCACCAGAGCAGTTCTAAGTTCAGGAATTGCAGCAACTTTTGAAGCATACTCACCGACCCGTTCGGTACGGATAGTTTGGGAGACATCTTCACCATTCAGCCATACCTGAACACCTGATTCAGTGCTGACAAATTGGATATCCAAATTTGTTGCAATTTGTACGCATTCAGCCAGTTTAGTATCCAGTTCATCGAGTAAATTATGGTGATGCAATGACAGTCCTAATAAACGATACAAAGCCCCTGAATCCAGTAAATGAAACTGGTAATGTGCTGCCAGTTTTGCAGCCAGTGTGCCTTTGCCAGATCCGCTTGGACCATCAATGGTAATAATTTGAACTGTCATTACTTTCCCGTTATTTATACAGATTTTGCAAGTTTTGCGAGGCCTAGTTTAATCCCTGTTTTAAGCTGTGCAAGAATTAATTTACTGACAAATGGAAGACGTGCCTGCAATTCTATCGTATAAGTCACCAGACTTTTGTTATCGTCCAATGCTTCAAACTCAATAATACCCAAATGATGTTTAATCAAAGGATTCTTTACGATCTTGTATTCAATACGGGAGTTCGGCTCTAGCAAGGTAATTTGCTCTTTTAGCGGCTTGACTGGACCTAAACCCATGCTACGCACAGAACCCACACCATCTGGGCGCTCAGGGTCTGCCGAATCCTTAATCCGTTCCACCTGCATTGGTGCAAAAGCCACGTTATAAGCATCGTGTTTAGACAGCAATTCAAAAACCTTATCAATCGCTGCTGGGAATTCTTTTTTTACCTGAATCGCATTTTTCATTTTTCTTTTTCCTGAAAATAAATGATTTTAAAGTGAGCAAAGTTTAACGAATTAGATTCGATTTATTTATGAGCATTCAGTAATTTTTCTTGCAATTTCAGCTGGCGTTTCTGTTCACGGCGTAACTTGAAAAATGCACTCAACTGCTCAGCACATTGCTGCTGCATACAGCCCGAGTCAAATGGAAATACATGATTATAGTAACCAGTCTCAAAAAGCTTGCGTGCACTCACCAAAGAACCTGCTTTGGGCTCAGTTGTACCAAAGACGACCCGTGAAATACGCGAATGCACCAGTGCACCCACACACATGGTGCACGGTTCCAGAGTTACATAGAGGACAGCATCTTCAGGCAGGCGGTAGTTTTTCAGGTTCTGACAGGCTTCACGTAATGCTACGATTTCAGCATGGGCAGTCGGATCATTTAAAGAAATAGGCGCATTGTAGCCACGGCCAATGACCTGATTTTGGCTGACAATCACGGCACCCACAGGAATTTCACCCTGCTCAGCAGCAAGTGCAGCCTGCTCATAAGCAAGCTGCATCCAATATTCATCGGTAAATTGTGTTTCGGACATTCAGACTTAAATCACACCATAGTGTTTGAGTAGCTCATTCCAGCTTTCAATAGTGGTTATCGGTGGATTCTGAGACAGAATGCCTTTCAGGCTTAACTCACTGCCTTTTTGCCATTCTGGAGACAGATCTTTATCAACCAGACGTGCACGTACGCCTTCCACAAAATCAGGATGACGGATTTTCCAGTCTGAAATCTGGGTTTCCAGTTCAAAAATTTCATTCCAGGAATGAACCTGTTTACCCCATTGCCATAATAACCAGCTTAAAGCTGCGGTTGCAGGAGAACCTTTTTGCAGGTTTTCACTGGCCTGACGCAACCAGTCACTGCGCGCATCACTTAAACCAATAATCGATTCATAATCGTGCTCGAAGTTTACGCCACGACATACACTATGGATTACATCTAGTGAGTTTTGCAGAGGACCCGGGCCTACCGGACGATGCATACTATTCAAGGTGTCATCAATCGCACGGAAATCGCCAGCTGGATAATGTTCCCAGTCTATATTTATGACTTTATCCAAAACTGAAGCACGCTGTGCATCACAGATATGGGTTGCCCAGCCAATGCCGTAAGCACCGGCAGCAGTCATGATGGAACCCGTTAAACCAGTAAATAGTCCAATCGCTCCACGGTCTGCCAGAAATCGGGTTGCACCCACATCTGGATATAAACCGATATTAATCTCAGGCATCGCCAGACGCGAATACGGCGTCACCAAACGGAATGGAGCCGCCATAAACAGGCCTAAACCGCCACCCATGACATAACCTTCCCCCCAGACCAATACCGGCTTGGCATAGTTATGCAGCAATAAATCTAGCGCATATTCCTGTTCAAAAAACTTATTGGCCGTTGCCACTTCATCATTAATTACCAACTGACGCAGCTTACGCACATCGCCACCAGCACAAAATGCTTTAGGCGTAGTTGAATCTAACCAGATCGCTTTTACGCTGTCATCTGTATGAAAGTCCTGAAAAACTTCCAGCAGTGCAGAAACCAGAGATTCATCTAAAGCGTGTAATGATTTTGGACGATTCAGGCGTACAATGCGCCAGCCATTGTTGGCTTGTTCAACAATCAGGTCCGGATGGTAAGGTTTAGTTACAGGAGAATAAGTCATGCGTCCAGCTGCCAATCTATAGGCTCAATGCCATGTTGTTTGAGATAATTATTCGTTTTCGAAAAAACTTTACAACCAAAAAAACCACCCCGGTTTGCTGACAAAGGCGAAGGATGTGCTGCCTTTAAGACCAGGTGTTTATTTTGATCAATGCGCTGTCCTTTACGCTGCGCGTATGCGCCCCAAAGAATAAAAACGATATGTTCACGTTGTTCATTCAATACATCAATGACGTGATCTGTGAATTCTTCCCAACCACGTTTCTGATGTGAAGTTGGCTGTGCTGCCTCTACGGTCAGTACAGCGTTGAGCAGAAGTACACCCTGTTCCGCCCAATGAGTTAAATCACCATGTTTAGGGATTTTTACGCCTAAATCATTATGTAACTCATGAAAAATATTACGTAAAGATGGAGGTAATGCAACCCCTTTTTGCACCGAGAAGCTTAAACCATGCGCCTGATTCGGACCATGATAAGGATCCTGACCAATAATCACCACTTTAACCCGGTCTAATGGCGTCGTATTCAAAGCATTAAAAATCAGGTGATTCGGTGGATAAATCACCTTGTCTGCTTTTTTTTCTTCAATTAAAAACGTTTTTAACGCATCCATTTTTGGACTCAATAAAAACTCACTGAGTCCATATTTCCAGCTGTCATCTAACTGAACTTTATTCAGTTTCGCAATTTGCTGTTCATTTAAAGACATGCTTCAATCCTAAATCTATGTCAGTCTGCGTTTATATTCGAATTTTTAAGGCTGGACTTGCAGATCCACAGCCGGATTATGAAATGGAAGACCCTGTTTCAGTTTCGCAAACATCTCTGGATCTGTCCACTCTGCCCGCACCTGCTCCGAGAATTCAATCTGTTCCAGGCTAAGTGGACCCATCTGTTCATTCTGGATATCTTCCAAGAAGCTTTGCGCATAGCCGGTATCAGTTTCATGAACAATCACAGAATAAACTTCAACATCCCCTTCACCATTCTGAGTAATGGTGGATGCCAATACCTGCTGAGCCAAGAAGAAGAAAATACGTGAAAACTGTTCTGCAGACGGTGAAACCGGCAAAGATACCCAGCGTGCACTAAAGTTTTTACATGCCTGAATATATTCAGGATCATCTTTTTGCCAGAAGCAGATTGCATGGTCAAAAGAATCAAAGAAATCCTTAATCACCCCTTTGAGCAGACCAAAATCATATACCATCTGGCCATGATCCAACTTCGACGCTTTCAGCAATAACTCAACTTTATAACTGTGACCATGGATCGAACGTTTACAGCGATCCGAGGTGCAGTTACGCACAATATGAGCATTTTCAAACTTAAATAACTTACGAATTAACATATGCCGTAATGTCGTCAAAAAATAGGTGAATTAATTTCAATTATAAAGCAAAAGTAAACCTATGAGGATTAATTTTGCAGTTCATCATGATAGGGAAAAGGGATTAAGGCTACGCGAATCAAATTCAAGAAATGAGAGCATTCTAAAATGGTGATATTTTAAAAAGGCGCCATGCTTCGATAGGCAATATAAACTTTCTTGTCCTGCCGCACCAGATCACTACTAAACTGACGTTTACGCTCACTCAGCATCACTTCAATACGTGCTTTAAAGTGATTGGATTGCACTCCAAGCAGGTTATTAAACAGGTTGTGTTTGGCTGCATCCACCTGAGCAAATGGTTCTAGTGTCCAGAGATCAGCCACATTGGAAAAATATTCCAGATTTGCCTGACGGCGATCCAGCAATTGCTGCACGGCATTCACATCCAGCTTTTCATCCATGCTCGCCAAAAGAAATGCAGATGCGGTATTAATATTGACCGTAGTATCTACTACAGGCGCAGTACTTAGATAAGGTGCAATTAGTTTGTACTTGTTTTCTTCAAAGCCTCGTACCAGTTTCAGCTCTTCAACGCTATGAAATTTGGCATTCGGAGGTAGAGAACCATTCGGCAAGCCCTGATAATAATTGGATTCTGCGCCCATTGGTCCACTTGGCATTTCATCTTCATCCTGCCAGTCGATCACGGCTTCACTCAACTGCTCTGGCAATCCAGCACGTTTTAATATCAGCTCAAACCAGGCTTTAGCATTTTCATTCACCGTGCCTTCTGCTGTAATCAGGCTATTTAAATTAAACTTACCCGACTCATCTTGCAGTATTCCCGAGACATAACCATCTTCAACCGGAAAAGCCGGCATCGGCTGCGCCCAGGTTTCATTTAAATGATCAACTTCTGCTGCATTCTCTGCGTCATCGACCAGCAATTCAGAAAAAAACGCTTCAGCACTTTTGGCATACATCAAAGACTGGTTTTGTCGCATTAAATAAGCGGTACTTTCAACAGTTGCAGCCTGACGTTTAGCAATAGCCGCAGCCAAAATAGTTGCAAGCGCCACCATCACTAGAATGGTAATCAGAGCAATCCCCCTCTGCTGTTTGATCATCATTGCTTTGTTCATCTGCATTTTATTATTCTTTGTCAGGTTAACTTTTGGGTTTCAAGCAGGAAATCTGTATTCAATAAACTGAAAATCCACTCATAACTGACCCCATTAACCATTAAGTTAATTTTAATGCCTTTGGGTAAACGCTGTTTTTGCTCAATCTGATTTAAATCAAAAGATGAGTCTGGCCATTGGGTCATTTCATTTGGATTAAGTACTACGATCTGAAACTGCTCAACATCGGACAACAACACACTGGATTCAGGTTGATCACGCCCGGTCTGGTTTAAATTCCGGTATTTCAGGCGATAGAGTTTTTGTTCATCTGCCCGGTACTGATATTCAACCCGTTCATCTGGAGAAATCCCCTCTTCCAGAGGATCGGTGACTCCAGTCTTACTAAAGTTAAAACGTCCGTTTTGCAAAACCAGTGCCGGCTGAATATCACCATTAATATTGGCCGTTAAAGGCACCGCCTGCACCGTATCACGCAAGATCTGCTGATAAGTATCTTGCAACTGACTTAAGCGCTGTTCATGCACTGCATTACGGTCTTTGGTTTGTACAATATAATCAAATACTTTCCAGCCTAGAGCAGAGAGTACGGCGAAAATAGCAATAGCAACCAGTAGTTCGACCAACGTAAATCCCTTAGACTTCATGGCGCTTCATTCATCCGGTGATTAAAGAACATCAAGCTGCTAATTCCATTTTCTGCCTGACCGGTTTCAGTGTTGACCAGACTCACTTGTAATTCAATGCGTTGTACATTAGGACTTACAGTGGGTTCACTGCGCTTATCAATTTGCCAGGTTTCGCCCTGTTGAGTGAGTTGTTTAGATTCTGTACCAGTAAGCCACTGCTGATTAATTTCCATCAGTGCCGCTTCATTCAAGGCAACAAACTGGGCTTGGGTTCTCAAAATGGCATTCGAAGTCGATTGGGTATATTGCATAGCAACTTTAGTCAGGGTCATGGCTGCTGTGGCAAAGATCGCCAGCGCGACCATCACTTCCAGCAAGGTAAATCCTGAGGCACGATTAAGTCGAGTAATCCTCGACCTGAGCGGCATTGTCGCGCAAGAAAGTCCGAAAGCTGTGCTTGAGGAGCCGCGATGAGTGAAATGCTGTTTCACCGCTGCGCAAGACGAAGAGCTATGCCCGGAGTGCGCACGATCAGCATTTGACTTAAATGGCTTGATTACATCAGCCCCGGCACTCTGCTTGAAAACCCTAGCTTTCATGGACTTTACCCAAGTGATCAATTTCAATCGGATTGCCCACTACACGATCTTCCAGATAGAACTGGATTCTGACCGGTTTAACTTCACCATTGCCTAACCAGATCAGCTTGGGTGCATTGGCTTCAGTAAGATCCCGATTTTGAGCATTATTATAACGCTGCTCTAAAGACTGAATCCGGAAAGAGACCTGCTCTGGCAAATTACGCAGATTAAACTCTGCATAGCTTTGCCATTTCTGCTGATTTAAAGTGGGTTCTGCTGGATTAAGGGCGCGATATTCCACGACCCCGTAGCGAAATGGTGAAACATCAGTGGCAGCCTGAACATCAAGCGCAAGAATACGAGACTGATCATTGGATTCCCGCAAGATTCTTTGCAAATCCAGTAACAGGACTTCCCGCGCCTGCATTGCCTTGCGCTGATCTACCCCACTAATATTGAGCACGACCAGTGACGCCATAATACTCATAATCACAATCACCACCATCACTTCGATTAGAGTGAATCCACGAATGGAGGCGTGATGTGATCTGATCATAGGCAACTCTTAGGCGAACTGCTCGGCAGGATGGACCTGTTTCGGTAAAGCTAAAGCTTGATCAATAAGGGCAACGCGCAAGGTATCGCGTGAACCGAGATAGCGCTGATAAAAACTGGAGTTCAGAATCGCAGCTGCACCATGGGTCATCGACCAAATTGAGGCC